>NZ_CP092365.1:3267969-3921563 GCF_022370835.2 Mycolicibacillus parakoreensis | reverse complement strand
CGAAGCTGCCCCCTACCTTATGAGGTGAAGTCCCGGGCGTCCTCGAACGGCGCCCGCCTGTCCACAGAGGTTATCCACAACTGTGGAGGGAACGGGCGTTCGATGTCGCAGGGTCCAGGCTGCGACATCCCTGTTCGGCGCGCATGACGGCCCGGCCGGGCGTGGTGGACAGGCATCCGACGAGCCGTCTGCGCTTCGTTGTCAGGCGCCGTTCCGTCCTGAAACGACACGGCCAGAAGTTAACAGCTTTCGGCGCCGACAACCAACCGAATCGGCGGATTCGGCCGGAATCCCAGGCCGGCTGTGATCGGTGGGACGGACGAGGTCGCCGGCCGGGGGCGCCCGGCGCCCGGGGGCCGGGGCGCGACGAGGTTTGACCGCGGCAATCGCGGTCAGTACCCTCAAACAGTCGCCCGAACGTCGGCGATACGGCTGCGACCCAGGCGGGGACCGCGCCGGTTACCAGCAGGACATTTAGACCTAACTGACGGCCATCGAGTCCAACCGCGATGCACTGGACCCCGGGTGAGCCGCACGGAGCGAGGAGACAGAGCCGTGGCCAAAGGCAAGCGGACCTTCCAGCCGAACAATCGTCGCCGGGCCCGCGTGCACGGGTTCCGGTTGCGGATGCGCACCCGGGCGGGGCGCGCCATCGTGACCGGTCGGCGCCGTAAGGGCCGTCGGTCGCTGACCGCGTGATCCGTGCTTGCCGCGCGGAATCGGATGCGGCGCTCCGTGGAGTTCGCCGCGACGATCAAACACGGTCGCCGTAGCGCTCACCCCGACCTGGTCATCCACGCCCACCGGGCGGGCGCGCCGGATTCGCCGCCCGGGCCGCGGATCGGCCTGGTGGTCAGCAAGGCGGTCGGCACCGCGGTGACGCGCCACCGGGTCTCCCGCCGGCTGCGCCACGTGGCCCGCACCGTCGTCGACGAGCTCGACCCGGCCGACCGGGTGGTGATCCGGGCGCGCCCGGGCTGCGCGGTGTCGTCCTCGGCGGCGCTGGAGACCCAGCTGCGCGCCGGGCTGACCCGGCTCACCGCGGGCTGTCGGAGCCGGCGGTGAGCGCGCGGCGGTGGCGCCGCGCCCCGGTGCGGGCGGTGATCGCGCTGATCGAGTGCTACCGGCAGCTGATCTCGCCGATGCGGCTGCCGACGTGTCGGTTCACCCCCACCTGCAGCCAGTACGCGGTCGAGGCGTTGACCGCCCACGGGCTGGTGCGCGGCGGGGCGCTGGCGGGGTGGCGGCTGCTGCGCTGCGGGCCCTGGCATCCGGGCGGTTTCGACCCGGTCGCCGGCACCGCCGAGTCCGATCACGACGTTTCGACCGGCCCAGTGCACCGAGCGGAGGGTGAACCCGTTGTCCTTTGACCCGTTGAGTCTCGACTACGTCTACTATCCGGTCTCCGCGATCATGTGGGTCTGGTACAAGCTGTTCGGCTTGGTGTTGGGCCCGGCGAGCTTCTACACCTGGGTGCTGGCGGTGATGTTCCTGGTGTTCACGCTGCGCGCGATCCTCTACAAGCCGTTCGTGCGCCAGATCCGCACCACCCGCAAGATGCAGGAGCTGCAGCCGCAGATCAAGGCGCTGCAGAAGAAGTACAGCAAGGACCGTCAGCGCATGGCGCTGGAGATGCAGAAGCTGCAGCGCGAACACGAGTTCAACCCGCTGTTGGGCTGCCTGCCGATGCTCGCGCAGGTCCCGGTGTTCTTGGGGCTGTTCCACGTGCTGCGCTCGTTCAACCGCACCGGCACCGGTGTCGGCCAGCTCGGGCTGTCGGTGCAGGAGAACGCCTCGCTGGGCAACTACGTGTTCAGTGCGGCCGACGTCGGCAACTTTTTGAACGCGAAGCTGTTCGGGGCGCCGCTGGGGGCGACGATGACCCAGCGCGGACCGACCCTGGAGGCGTTCGGCGACGACTTCAGCCGGGCTGCGCTGATCGGGGTGGGCGTGCCGGTGATGATCCTCGCCGGCATCGCCACCTACTTCAACAGCCGCGCCTCGGTAGCCCGCCAGTCCCCGGAGGCGGCGGCCAACCCGCAGACCGCGATCATGAACAAACTCGCCCTCTACGTCTTCCCGCTCGGCGTGGTCGTCGGGGGACCGTTCCTGCCGCTGGCGATCATCTTCTACTGGTTCTCCAACAACATCTGGACCTTCGGCCAGCAGCACTACGTCTTCGGCAAGATCGAAGAGGAAGAAGAGGCCAAAAAGCAGGAGGTGCTCGAACGCCGTTCGGCCAACGCGCCGGCGCCGGGTGCCAAACCGAAACGCGCCGCCAAGGCCAAGGGCGGGCCGGCCGCCGGCGAGAGCGAGCCGGCGGGCGGCGAGCGCGACGCCGGGTCGGCGAGTGCACCGTCGAGCAAACCCGCGCCCGGCGCCAAGCCGAAGAAACGCAAGCAGTGAACGGGTGCGGCGCGGTGGGCGCCGCCCCGGGGGAGAAGGAGAACACCACCATGACCGATGCGACCGCGGCCGACGGGGCCACCGACGAGGCCACCACGGCGCCGACCGACGGGGTCGAGGAGAGCGGCGAGGGCGAGGACCGGCTCGTCGTCGAGGGAGAGATCGCCGGGGACTACCTCGAGGAGTTGCTCGATCTGCTCGACTTCGACGGCGACATCGATCTGGACGTGGAGGGCAACCGGGCGGTGGTGAGCATCGACGGCGGCGAGGACCTGACCAAGCTGGTCGGGCGCACCGGCGAGGTGCTCGACGCGCTGCAGGAGCTGACCCGGCTGGCGGTGCACCAGAAGACCGGGGAGCGCAGCCGGCTGATGCTCGACATCGCCGGGTGGCGCCGGGACCGGCGCACCGAGCTCGCCGGGCTCGGCGACACGGTGGCCCGGCGGGTGGCCGAGACCGGGGAGCGTGAGGAGCTGGCGCCGATGACGCCGTTCGAACGCAAGATCGTCCACGACGCGGTCGCCGCGGTCGACGGGGTGCACAGCGAGAGCGAGGGCGTGGAGCCGGCGCGGCGCGTGGTGGTGCTGCCGGACTGACCCGCTGGAGTTACATCGGTGTAGTTCTCAAGAGGGGATGTTTCACGTGAAACGGGCCGGGTCGGCCGACGTCCCCGACGGCGCCGCTGACGTCTTCGGCGCGGGGCTTGAGACGGCGCGGCGCTACGCCACGCTGTTGGCGGGCCCCGGGGTGGAGCGCGGGCTGTTGGGCCCCCGGGAGGTGGACCGGCTGTGGGAGCGGCATCTGCTCAACTGCGCGGTGCTCGGGGAGTTGGTCGATCCCGGTGAGCGCGTGGTCGACATCGGCAGCGGCGCGGGTCTGCCCGGGTTGGCGTTGGCGATCGCGCGCCCGGATCTGCGGGTGAGTCTGGTCGAGCCGCTGCTGCGCCGCGCCACGTTCCTGCGCGAGGCGGTCGAGGACCTCGACCTCGCCGTGGCGGTGGTGCGCGGTCGGGCGGAGGAGCCGGCGGTGCGCGCGGCGGTGGGGGGCGCCGATGTGGTGACCTCACGCGCGGTCGCCCCGCTGGATCGGTTGACGACGTGGAGCCTGCCGCTGCTGCGGACGGGCGGACGGATGCTCGCGATCAAGGGCGAGCGGGCGGCCCGGGAGGTCGCCGAGCACCGGCGTGGGATGGCGGCACTAGGCGCCGAGGATGTCAGGGTGGTGAAATGTGGCGAGGCCTTTTTGGCGGTGCCCGCGACCGTGGTGAGCGCGGTGCGCGGAGGCAGCAGCAGGGTCCGGCCACGGCCGGCGAAACGAGCGGGCAGGAGATCGAGATGAACGTGCCGAAGGGGCCGCGGCGGCCCGGGCCGTCGGCCGGCAAGGTCGGGGGAGGGCCGGTTTCACGTGAAACCTCACCTCGCACCGTTTCACGTGAAACACCCGAGACCGTCGACACCCCGATCGGGGCGGCCGCCGAGCGGGCGATGCGGGTGCTGCACACCACCCACGGCCGGCTGCCCCGGCCGGCCCGGCGGCGGGTGCTCACCGTGGCCAACCAGAAGGGCGGGGTGGGCAAGACCACGACCGCGGTGAACCTCGCCGCCGCGCTCGCGGTGCAGGGGTTGCAGACCCTCGTCATCGATCTGGACCCGCAGGGCAACGCGAGCACCGCGCTGGGGATCGGCGACCGCCAGTCCGGCAGCCCCTCGTCCTACGAGATGCTCCTCGGGGAGATCCCGGCCCGCGCCGCGGTCCGCCCCAGCCCGCACAGCCCCCGGCTGTTCTGCATCCCCGCGACGATCGACCTCGCCGGGGCAGAGATCGAGCTGGTGTCGATGGTGGCCCGGGAGAACCGGCTCGCGAGAGCGCTGGGCGACCTCGACGGGCTGGACTTCGACTACATCTTCATCGATTGCCCGCCGTCGCTGGGGCTGCTGACGATCAACGCGCTGGTCGCCGCCGAGGAGGTGCTCATCCCGATCCAGTGCGAGTACTACGCGCTGGAAGGGGTGTCGCAGCTGATGCGCAACATCGAGATGGTCAAGGCGCATCTGAACAAGGACCTCGCGGTCTCCACCGTGGTGCTCACCATGTACGACGGCCGGACCAAGCTGGCCGACCAGGTGGCCGACGAGGTGCGGCGCTACTTCGGCGACCGGGTCCTGCGCACGGTGGTCCCGCGCAGCGTCAAGGTCTCCGAGGCGCCCGGGTACAGCATGACGATCATCGATTACGATCCGGGATCACGGGGCGCGATGAGCTACCTCGATGCCAGCCGGGAACTCGCACAGCGCGGTCGGCCCGCCGACGCCCAGGGGAAGGGACCACGATGAGTCAACAGGCGCGCAAGCGGGGCGGGCTCGGACGCGGCCTGGCCTCGTTGATCCCCACCGGTCCGGCACCCGGGGAGACCGATCCGGAGCAGCTGGGCCCGCGGATGGGCGATTCGGCCGCCGACATCGTGCTCGGCGGCGCGCGCCCCGCCGGCGCCGAGCCGGCCGCCGAGCCGGTGGCCGCGGGCCCGGACGTGGGCGCGGTGTACCGCGAGATCGCGTTGGAGCAGATCGAGCCCAACCCGCGCCAGCCCCGCCAGGTCTTCGACGAGGAGGCGCTGGGCGAGCTGGTGCACTCGATCCGGGAGTTCGGCCTCATGCAGCCGATCGTGGTGCGCGAGGTCCGCGACGCCCCGGCCGACGGGCCGCGCTACCAGCTGATCATGGGGGAGCGGCGCTGGCGTGCCGCCCAAGAGGCCGGGCTCGCCGCGATCCCGTCGATCATCCGCGACACCGGCGACGACACGCTGCTGCGCGACGCCCTGCTGGAGAACATCCACCGGGTGCAGCTCAACCCGCTGGAGGAGGCCGCGGCCTACCAACAGCTGCTCGACGAGTTCGGTGTCACCCACGATGAACTCGCCGCGCGCATCGGGCGCTCCCGGCCGCTGATCTCCAACATGATCCGGTTGCTGCGGCTGCCGATCGCGGTGCAGCGCCGAGTGGCCGCCGGGGTGCTCTCCGCCGGGCACGCCCGCGCGCTGCTCTCGCTGGAGGCCGGCGCGGAGGCCCAGGAGGAGCTCGCCGCGCGGATCGTCGCCGAGGGGCTGTCGGTGCGGGCCACCGAGGAGGCGGTGACCCTGGCGAACCGGGCCGGACCCGACGCCCCGCCGGCACCGAAACGCAAGCCGATCCAGATGCCCGGGCTGCAGGACGTCGCCGAGCAGCTCTCCGACGCCTTCGACACCCGGGTGACGGTGAGCCTCGGCAAGCGCAAAGGCAAGATCGTCGTCGAGTTCGCCTCGGTCGACGACCTGCAGCGCATCGCGGCGTTGATGATCACGGCGAAGCCCTGACCGGCCACACCGGCGAATTACGTCACTGTGACACATCGCGGGGATTTCGGCTGCCGGCTCGCGCGCCGGACCGCTGCGTGATGCCGAAAGATGGTGTACGCCAGTGTCTTTCGCTGAGAATCTCGGTGTGGTCACCACGGTGGGCCGGCCGCGCTCGCTGCGATGCGGTGGCCGCACGGCAGGCGTCTCTTTTATTCTGGAGGTGCCGCAATTCGCCGGCCGCGATGCACGGAGGCCCGGAAGTCTAGTGTCTGCTCGAATCAGTCCGCTGCGACTCGAGGCGTTCGATCGGCTGCCCAAGACCGCGCGCCGCTGCGTGTTCTGGGAGGTCGACCCGGGCACCCTCGACGCCGGTGAGCGGCTCAGCGACCCGGAGTTCGAGAAGGAAGCCTGGCTGTCGATGGTCATGCTCGAATGGGGCTCCTGCGGTCAGCTGGCGCTGCCGGCGACCGCCGACGCCGTCGAGCAGCGCTGCCTGGGGTATGTGTTCTACGCCCCGCCGCGGGTGGTGCCGCGGGCCCGGCGGTTCCCCACCGGCCCGGTCTCGGCGGACGCGGTGCTGCTGACGTCGATGGAGGTCGAGCCCGCCGGCGTGGAGGACGGGCTGGCCCAGCGGCTGGTGGCCCGGGTCGTCGAGGACCTGGTGCGCCGCGGGGTGCGGGCCCTGGAGGCGTTCGGCCGCACCGCCGCGGCCACCGCACTCACCGACACCGAGATCGGCGACCCGCAGACCCGGGCGGTGGTCGCGAGCACCGGGGACTGTCGGCTGCAGCACTGCATCATCGACGCGCAGGTGCTGCAGGACGCGGGTTTCGTGGTGGTGGCCCCGCACCGGTATTTCCCGCGGCTGCGGCTGGAACTGGACAAGGGCCTGGGCTGGAAGGCCGACGTCGAGGCGGCGTTGGAGCGGTTGTTGGACAGCGCCGAGATGACCCAGCCGGTCGGCGCCGGGGCGCCGGGCGCCTGCCGCTAGGAGCCGGTGATGCGCCCGGCCTGCTCCACCGACATCTCGTGGGCGAGCAGTTCGGCGAAGGTGAACGTGCCGGTGGGCCGGTCGTTCTTGCCCAGCAGATAGAGGCGTTTGACCGCGGCGAGGATGCCCTCGGCGATGGCGTCACGGGTGTGCGGGGCGGTCACCAGGGCCAGATCACGCGGGTTGGTCAGATAGCCGATGTCGATCTGCACGGTCGGCATCCGGGTCAACCGCAACAGATCCCACGTCCGGCTGTGGCTGCGACAATCCGGTAACCCGGTGCGCGCCACCAGCTCTCGTTGGATCAGATCGGACAGGTTACGTCCCAGCGGGGAGACCGACCCGTGAGCGTTGCCGAAGTAGAACGAGGCGATCCCGGTCGCCGCGGAACTGGAGTGGGTGGCACAGCGCAGACTGATCATCAGGTCCGCCCCGATGTGGTTGGCGGTCGCCGCCCGCTCGGTGTTCGACGGACCGCGATCGACCGGACGGGACAAGAACGTCTCCATGCCGATCGCGGTCATCCGGCCTTCGAGTCGACGAGCCAAGTCCCACAACAACTCCGCTTCGCTGACCGGCCCGCCGGCGGTCTGCACGATCAGCCCGTGCTCGGGGCCCCCGCAGCCGGGGTCGATGACGATGCGCCGCCCGGACAGTTTGGGCCCGGAGCTGCGGACGAGTTCCTCCTCGCGGATCGCGTGCGGTGACCCCCCGGTCACCCGCGAACCGAGAAAGTACAACGACCGCAACGTCTCCGGGCCGCAGATGCCGTCGGCTCGCAACCCGTACTCGCGTTGGTACGACATCAGCGCGGTGTGGGTGTGCAACCCGAAATGACCGTCGACGAGTTCGGTGTAGAAACCCAGATCCTGCAGCCGGGCCTGCAGGGTCACCACGTCGTCGCCGTACATCGGGGCCCCGAACTGGTGGTGCAGGGTCCGTTCCCCGAGACGGTAGGACGCCTCCTTGAGCGCCCGGTAGGTGGCCTCCCCGACCACCCCGTCGACGAGCAGCCCACGGCGCTGCTGGAAGGCGCGCACCGCCTGGTCGAGTTCGGCGTCGAACATGTCCAGCGCCACCCGCTGACCGGTGGACAGATCCGCGTCGGGGCTCTCGACGAACCCGAGGGCCATCAGCGTCGCCCGGATCTCGGTGACCGCGGCGCCACGATCCCCGAGTCGCAGCGCGTCGCCGCCGCGAGCACTCGACATGGCAGAACCCTCCGGTCAGGTAGCGTCAGCAGCCCGGTGGCGCCGACGGATGCTGGCAGGCTGGCTGCCATTGTCGCAGATGGGGGCGGTTTGGGAAAAAATCTCGGTCGGCGGTGTCGCGACCAGCGCGCCGGCGACGGTCAGGGGCTCACCGCGGCGAGTTCACGCAGCAGCGCGGCCTTGCCCTTGGCGCCGACGATGCGTTTGACCGGCTCGCCGTCGGCGAACAGGATCAGCGTCGGGATCGACACCACCTGGTAGGTGCGTGCGGTCTCCGGGTTGGCGTCGACGTCGAGTTTGGCCACGGTGAGCTCGCCGGCCTTCTCCGCGGCGATCTCCTCGAGCACCGGGGCGACCATCTTGCACGGCCCGCACCAGGTGGCCCAGAAATCCACCAGCACCGGGGTGGGGGCGCCGAGCACCACCTCGGCGAAGGTCGCGTCGGTGACCGCGGTCGGGGTCGCGTCACTCATGGGGCGCTCCAATCAGGTCGGCGTCGGGGTGCACGGATTCGGCCAGCCACCGTTCGGCGTCGATGGCGGCGGCGCACCCGGTTCCGGCGGCGGTCACCGCCTGCCGGTAGGTGCGGTCGACCAGGTCGCCGGCGGCGAAGACCCCCGGCAGCGAGGTCGCGGTGGTGGGGGTGGCCACCCGCACGTAGCCCTCCGGGTCGACGTCGAGGGCGTCGCGCACCAGCTGCGAGCGCGGGTCGTGGCCGATCGCGACGAACACCCCGGTCACCGCCAGGGTGCTGGCCTCGCCGGTCACGGTGTCGCGCACTTGCAGCCCGGTGACGGTGTCCTCGCCGGTGACCGCGGTCACCACGGCGTTGGTGTGGAACCGGATCTTGGGGTTGGCGCGAGCGCGCTCGAGCATGATCCGCGACGCCCGGAACTCCTCGCGGCGGTGCACGATCGTCACGCTGCGGGCGAACCGGGTCAGAAACGTCGCCTCCTCCATCGCCGAGTCGCCGCCGCCGATGACGGCGATGTCCTGGTCGCGGAAGAAGAAGCCGTCGCAGGTCGCACACGAGCTGACCCCGCGGCCGAGCAACTCCTGCTCCCCGGGGACGTGCAGGTACCGGGCGGCCGCACCCATCGCCAGGATCACCGCGCGGGCCCGATGGGTCTGCCCGTCTCCGGTGACCACCGCCTTGACCGGCGCGTCGAGCTGCACCGACTCGACGTCCTCCATGCGCAGGTCGGCACCGAAGCGCAGGGCCTGCTCGCGCATCTGGTCCATCAACTCCGGGCCCAGGATGGCGTCGCGGAAGCCCGGGTAGTTCTCCACGTCGGTGGTGGTCATCAGCGCACCGCCGTAGGAGCTGCCCTCGAACACCAGCGGGGTGAGTTGGGCGCGGGCGGCGTAGATCGCCGCGGTGTAGCCGGCGGGCCCGGAGCCGATGACGATCACGTCGTGCACGGCGGGAGCCTCGGCGGAGGAGGAAGTCATGTGTGCCTTTCAGCTCGAACTCGCGGACCCCGGGGCGACCCGGGGCATCCGGCGCTATCCAGGGCTAGCAACGCCAGACTAATCGGCGCTGTTCCCGGCTCAGCCGGCGGCGCGCACCGTGATCTCGGAGACGTTGGTGCGGTTCTCGCCGTCGGTGGTGCCCAGTTTGGCGATCCACACCAGAAGCGTCGAGGTGGACTCCTCGGTGTCGACCTCGACGGTGTTCTGCCCGCGGTGCACCGCGGTGACCGGGCTCAGCGCGGTGGTGTCGGAGAGCTTGGCCGGGCGCGGGTCGGACGCGGCGCGCAGCTGCACCTCGGTGCCGGTGCTGGACACGGTGATCGTCACCGCGCCGACCACGGTCGGTTCGGGCAGCTCCACCAGCAGCCCGACGCCGCTTTTGAAGTTCGGGAACGGCACCGGGTCGGTGTAGATGTCGGTCTTCCAGGAGGTGGAGGATTTGCCGTCGATCGCCAGCCCGGCGTCGCCGGGGTTGTCCGCGCCGCCGTCGGGGGAGAACACGGTCGCGCGCACCGGGGTGACGACCTGCCCGGGCGCGGCGTTGGGGCTCTCGGCGCGCGCCGACGACGACGACGGGGTGTTGAGCCCGAGGCGGTCCTTGTCCAGTCCGCCGCCGACGTCGCCGAAGATCCGCCCCAGCACCGAGGCCAACACCAGCAGGAACACCGCGATGATCGCGACCCCGAGACCGGCGCCGATGAGCACCATCCGGCGCCGGCGCGCCGCGGCCTCGGTGTCGTGCTCGTCGCGGCCGGCGCGCGAGCGCCCGGAGCCCGGCTCGGGCGTCGCGGCGAGGTCGGCGTCGAGCGGTTTGAGCAGGTCGGTTTCGTCGGCGACGACCGCCGCCTGCTGCAGCAGGTTCAGCAGCGTGGCCGCACTGCGGATCCGGCCGTCCTGGCGCACCGAATGGTAGGCGGCGGTGGAGATCTGGAACGGGATGTCGGAGTTGACCGTCGAGGGCTCCACCGGCTGGCCCGAGCCGTCGCGGGCGGCCGGGGCCAGCCCGCCGGGGCTGCCGGTCTGGGTCAGCGGCCACCGGTCGACCAGCAGGGCGTAGAGCACCGCGCCGATCCCGGCGATGTCGTCGGCCGGGGTGGCCTCCGGCAGCGTGCCCGGAAACGCCAGCGCCACTTCGCCGTCGATGCTGACCCGCACCCGGCTGGGATGGTCGATCGCCAGCGCCACCCCGCCGCGGTGGGCGGTCTCGGCGGCGGCGGCCAGCGACTGCACCGCGCGGGTCGCCCCGATCGGGGAGGGGGCGGTCTCGGCCACCTCGCGCAGCGACCCGCCGCGGATCCACTCGGCGACCACCATGCCGCCGGCCCCGGTGTGGGCGACGTCGAGCACCCGGGCGATGCCGGGGTGCTCGATGCGGGTCAACCGCAGGGTGCGCGACAAGACGGTGTCGACGTCCTCATCGGACAGCGTGCGGTCGGGGTTGACGAACGTCAGCGCGACCTGCCGGTCCAGCGCGGTGTCGAGGGCCTGCCAGAACTGCAGCCCCGGCGGCCCGCCGTGGAAGACCAGCAGCCGGTAGCGGCCGCCGGCGATGCTGGTTCCGGGCACCAGCGCCGAGTCGTCGGCGGGCGACGGCGGCGCCACGTCGGGCTGGAACGAGTCGGGTTGGAATGCGTCGGCGTTTCGCCGGCCCCCGGTTCTCGGCGCGCTGCCCGACGGGGTGGAGGAACTCTCGATCACCTCCGGTCCTTTCGGTCTTCCGACGCCGACCGGCGGGTCGGCGGCTCCGCGCCGACGGTCCGGCGATGGCCTGCTGCTGTGCTCAGGGTACGTGACCGGTGCCGGCGGCGGTCGCCGCTCGGCGGGAAAAGATCCGCGCCGCCGGTGCAGCCGGCGCTGCACGGCGAGCAGCGCGGTCTCGGCGTCGGGCACCCGGGCCTGCACCAGCACCAACGCGACCAGCGGCACGATGATCACGGTCACGACCACCAGCCGCAGCAGCGAGCCGAGCCCGCCGTGGGCGGTCAGGCTCGCCAACCCCAACAACCGGTCGACCGCGTAGGCGACGGTGCCGGCCAGCAGCGAGGCGGCGATGGTCACCAACACGGTGCGCACCACGGTCGGGGTGAGCAGCCGCCCGTCGGGCGGGCGCAGCCGCCGCCGCAGCAGCAGATGGCCCACGATCGCCCCGGCGAGGAACCCCACCCCGTTGGCCAGGCCCAGAAAACCGGCCACCATGTCGGGGTTGGTGGTCAGGTGCGGGGCGGCCAGCGAGCCGAGGATCTTCACGGTGGTGATCACCACGATGATCACGATCGGCGTCCAGGGCTGCTCGCGCGCGTAGAACACCCGCAGCTGCAGCAGCACCAGCGCGTAGGGGACCAGCGTGAACGCCGACAACGCGATCGCCGCCCCCAGGTAGCCGGCGTCGACGGACCCGAAATTGCCGTAGGCGAACAGCGCGCTGCCGATCGCCGAGCCGCCGACGGTCATCACCGCCACCGTCGGGATCAGCGTGATCATCGTCAGCCGGGTGGCCAGGGAGAAGTCGTCGAGCACCGCCGGGATGTCCTCGGCGGCGGCGTTGCGGCTCAACCGCGGCATCACCACGGTCAACACCGTGACCCCGATCATCCCGAACGGCAGCATCAACACCAGCCAGGTGTAGTTGTAGATCGCCGGGCCCGAGGCGGCGGCGGTGCTGGCGATCTGGTTGCCGACCACCAGCCCGATCTGGCTGATCAGCACGTAGGCCACCATCGCGGCGGCCATCGCGCCGAACCGTTTGAGGCGCTCATCGATGCCCCACAGCGGGCGCAGGCTGATGCGTTCACGCCCGATCGCCGCCAGCAGCACCACCGCCTGGGCCACCACGCCCAACGTGGTGCCGATCCCGAGCACCAGCAGCTTGGGGTTGCCCATCCGGACCGGGTCGACCGACAGCTCGCCGGGCACCAGCAGATAGGCCACCAGGGTGGCGATCGCCACCGCGTTGTTGACCACCGGCGCCCACGCCGGCGGGCCGAAGATGTTGCGGTTGTTCAGGATCGCCATGAACACCGACGACAGCCCGTAGAAGATCACCTGCGGCAGCAGCAGATAGGCGAACGCGGTGGTCAGCGCGGCGTTGACCTGCGGGTCGCCGCCGAGCATCAGCCGGACCAGCAGCGGGGCGGCGGCCACCGAGCCCACCGTGGTGACCAGCAGCAGCGTGGTGGCCAAGGTGACCAGCCGGCGCACGAACGCGGCGCCGCCGTCGGGGTCGTCGCGTTCGGCGCGGGCCAGCACCGGCACGAAGATCGCGGTGAAGGTGGCCTCGAGCACCAGCGCGGCGATGAGGTTGGGCAGCTGGTTGGCCACCGAGAACGCGCTGGACAGCGCCGCGCCCAGGATCGCGGCCAGCAGCACGATCCGGACGAACCCGGTGATCCGGCTGACCAGGGTGGCCAGCGCCATGCCCCAGGAGCGCGACACCACCGCCGCGTCGGTGAGCTCGGGGCGCACGGGCGACCGCGGCTGCCCGGCGCCGGTGTGGGCGGTCACGGCCGGGAGCCGTTTCCGGGACGCGGCTCGGGCAGGTCGGCGCGGTCGGGTTGGCCGCGGAACCGGTGCCACAGCCGGCGCCCGGCGAGCACCACCAGCACCGCGGTGGCCGACAGGGTGATCGCGAACAGCACCTTGCCGTAGGCGTTGGCGTGCACCGACAGCCGCACCGTCTGGCCCAGCGGCATCCCGTCGGGGGTGCTCAGCGCGGCGTCGACGGCGACCCGCTGGTTCAACCGCACCTCGATGGGCACCCGCAGCGGCAGATAGCCCGGCGGCAGGTCGATCTCGCCGAGATCGGTGACCGTCATCCCCGGCGGGGTGTCCAGGTGCAGCCGCACCCGCACCGGCACCGCCAGGTCGTTGCGCAGCGCCAGCGGCAGCGGGCTGTGTTCGGTGGCCAGGGTGTAGGAGCCGCCCGGGTTGACCACGGTCACCCCCCCGATGAGGTTGGTCACCGTCTCGGTGACCGTGCCGAGCTGGCGGTGGGCGAAGTCGTTGCGCGCCGCCGGCGGGGTGGCCTGGCTCACCGCCCGCAGCATGTCCTCGCGCAGCGGGGCGGTGTAGGCCACCCCGGTCAGCCCGGTGCGCGGGTCGGTGGTCAGCGCCCCGGTGAGCCCCCACAGCCGGCGGGACTGGTCGCCGATGGCGGCGGTGGCCGCGGCGTCGACGTTGCCGCGCTCGACGGTCACCGGCAGCGCCGCGCCCGCCCCCGGGGTGGCCGCCGCCGTCTGGGCGGCGGCGAGCAGCTCCGGCAGCGGGCGCGGCACCGCCAGGTCGTTGCGCAGCGCCATCGCCAGCGTGGACAGCAGCGCGTGGGCGTCGTCGGGGTGCAGCGTCCAGTTCGCCGGCGGCACCAGCAGTTCCTCCCGCGGCGTCACCGCGGGGGTCAGCATCCGCCACAGCAGCGCGCCGAGCGTGTCCTGGCGCCGGGCGACGGTCGAGTCGTGGCGCAGGTTCTGCTTGAACCCCCGGTTGGCCTCGGTGTCGAGGTAGGTGGGTGCGGTCGGGGTGGTGCCCAGCGCGGCCAGCGCGGCCCCGACCGCCGGGTCGAACGGGGCCAGGCTCACCCGCGGGGAGAGCCGGCGCGCGGCCAGCTCCGCGGGTTCGCCCGACCCGTCGGCGGTGTCGGCGGGCGCGGCGGCCAGCGCCACCGTGTCGGCTTGGCCGGCCAGCAGGTCGGCGGCGTCGCGGGTCAACGGCGCCTGGCTGAACGGCACGGCCCCGCGCACCGTGGTGATGTCGAGCAGCTGGTCGACCAGCGCGGCGGTGCCGGCGGTGGCGATGGTGGCCAGGCCGGTGTCGCCGGCGCGCTGCACGGCGGTGAGGTCGGCCTGCGCGTAGGGCAGCGGGGTGACGCAGAGCCGGTCGGCCAGGGCCCGCAGCCGCGTCAGCCAGGCGGTGGCCGCCGCCTGCCCGGCGCCCGGGCGGGTGGCCCCGGCGGGGTCGTCGGGGTCGGGCACCACGTAGCCGCCGGTCATGGCGTTGACGGTGACCAGCAGGTCCGGGTCGATCGCCAGGCACAGGCTGCGCGCCAGGGCCCCGTCGGGGTCGGCGCCGGCGCCGGTGGCGAACTCCACCGTCGACAGCAGGATGTCCAGGCGCCCGCCGGGGGCCAGCGAGGTGGCCAGCTCGTCGTCGGTGAGCCGCACCGGCACGGTGCCGCCGGGCACCCCGGGGGCCAGGCGGGGCCGGTCGGCCAGCGGCCAGAGCAGGGTCAGCGCCACCGGATCGTCGGTGTCGGGTCCGTCGGCGTCGGCGGCGCCGGTCGTGTCGGCGGGACCGGCCGCGCCGTCGGGGTCGTCGGTGTCGGTGGGCACCGCGAGCACCGGCAGCAGGAACCGGGCGTCGTCGAGGCGGGCGGGCGCGCCGAAGTCGGGGGTGGCGTTGACGTTGACCAGCACCGGGTAGACGCCGGGCTCGGCGACGTCGAGGCCCGCCTCGGCGGTGGCGGTCAGCGGGCGGGTCAGCGTGAAGTGGGCCCGCTGGCCGCGTTGCAGCTCGTCGGCGACGGTGTGGAACCCCGCGACCGGCTGGAACTGGTCGTGGGCGCCGCGCAGCGGGGTGCGCAGACCGGCGGCGGTGCGCACCGCGGCGGCCTGCTCGAGGCGGACCATCACGTCGCGCACCGGCCGGTCCCCGGTGTTGGTGACGTGGCCCGCGACGGTGAGCACCCGGCCGCTGTCGGCGCTGACCACCGCGGGGGTGACGGTGTCGATCTGCACCCGCACGAACGAGGTCGCGTCGGGGGCGTCGTCGGCGGCCGCGGGGGTGACGGCGATGCCCGCCACGGCGATCGCGATGCCGGCGATCACGGCGAGACGCAGCCAGGCGGGGCGCCTCACGGGCTTCGACCGCGACCGTTCTTCCGGCGCGGGCTGCGGTTGTCGGGACGATGACTGCGGGCGTGCGAATGGGTCTGGGGCCGCCGCCGCGGCGCCGACGGCGGCAGCGGCGGCAGGGCGGCGGGCCCGTCGCTGTGCAGGGTGTCGAGCAGCCGGTCGGCGACGTCGGCCAGCCGGCGTTCGTCGGCGTAGGCCAGCCGGGCGCGCAACTCGGCGACCGGCACCCACGCCACCTCGGCGACCTCGACGTCGTCGTCGCAGAGCTGCCCGCCGTGAAACCGCATCAGATAGTGGTGGACGGTTTTGTGCACCCGCCGGCCCTCGGTGACGAACCAGTAGTCGATGCTGCCCAGCGCCGCCAGCACCCGGCCCTGCAGCCCGGTCTCCTCGGCGACCTCGCGGATCGCGGTCTGCTCGGCGGTCTCGCCGACCTCGATGTGGCCCTTGGGCAGCGACCACAGCATCCGCCCGCGCCGGTCGAGCCGGCCGATGAGCGCGGCGACCTGTTCGCCGCGGGGCCGGTCGATCCCGTCGACCACCAGCCCGCCGGCCGAGGTCTCGTGCACGGTGCGCAGCCGCTCGGCGCGGCGGCGCGCCGGGCGGGCCCGGCGCGGCGGGGTCGAGGCGCCGGGGTCGACGGCGGTCTCCGGCGGCGGGGTGGCCGGAGCGACGGGGCGCCGACGGCGACGCCGGTTGCGGCGCCGTCGTGGTTTGGCCTGTTCGCCCTCCGACACCCCAGCGATATTAGCTGTTGGCGACGGCGCCACCCGGGACGCTCGCCGCCGGCCCGCGGGCACCGCTAGGCTTTCAGGCCGTGTCCGACCCCACCCACGACGACGACCTGCTGGCCGCGGCGGTGGCGCTCAACCGCCACGCCGCGCTGCTGCGGGAACTGGGGGCGCGGTTCGCCGCCGCCGGCCAGGAGCTCTACCTGGTCGGGGGGTCGGTGCGCGACGCGCTGCTGGGCCGGCTCAGCCCGGACCTGGATTTCACCACCGACGCCCGCCCGGAGCAGATCCAGGCCGCGGTGCGCGGCTGGGCCGACGCGCTGTGGGACACCGGCATCGAGTTCGGCACGGTCGGGGTCGGCAAGGGCGCGGCGCGGCTGGAGATCACCACGTTCCGCGCCGACCGCTACGACCGGGTCTCGCGCAACCCGCAGGTGCGGTTCGGCACCCGCCTCGCCGAGGACCTGGTGCGCCGCGACTTCACCGTCAACGCGATGGCGGTGCGCGTCACCGCCGACGGGCCCGGGGAGTTCCACGACCCGCTCGGCGGGCTGACCGCGCTGCGCGCCGGGGTGCTCGACACCCCCGCCGCACCGGAGGAGTCCTTCGGCGACGATCCGCTGCGGATGCTGCGCGCCGCCCGGTTCGTCGCCCAGCTGGGGCTGACCGTGGCGCCGCGGGTGCGCGCGGCGATCACCGCGATGGCGCCGCAGCTGGCCCGGATCACCGCCGAACGCGTCGCGGCCGAACTGGACAAGCTGCTGGCGGGCGCCGACCCGGTCGCCGGCATCGACCTGCTGGTGAGCACCGGGATGGGTGAGGTGGTGCTGCCCGAGATCGGCGGCATGCGCATGGCGATCGACGAGCACCACCAGCACAAGGACGTCTATCAGCATTCGCTGACCGTGCTGCGCCAGGCGATCGACCTGGAGGACGACGGCCCGGACCTGGTGCTGCGTTGGGCCGCGCTGCTGCACGACATCGGCAAACCGGCCACCCGCCGTCACGAGCCCGACGGCGCGGTGAGCTTCCACCACCACGAGGTGGTGGGCGCGAAGATGGCCCGCAAACGGCTGCGGGCGCTGAAGTACTCCAAGCAGATGGTCCACGACATCTCCCAGCTGGTGTATCTGCATCTGCGGTTCCACGGCTACGGCGACGGCAACTGGACCGATTCGGCGGTGCGGCGCTACGTCACCGACGCCGGGCCGCTGCTGGGCCGGCTGCACAAGCTGGTGCGCGCCGACTGCACCACCCGCAACAAGCGCCGCGCGGCGCGGCTGCAGGCCAACTACGACGAGCTCGAGCGGCGGATCGCCGCGCTGGCGGCCGCCGAGGATCTGCAGCGGGTCCGCCCCGACCTCGACGGCAACGAGATCATGACGATCCTCGACATCCCGGCCGGCCCGCGGGTGGGCCAGGCGTGGCGCTATCTCAAGGAGCTGCGGCTGCAGCGCGGCCCGCTGGCCCGCGAGGAGGCGATCGCCGAGCTGCGGGCGTGGTGGGCGCGGCGCGACCCGGCCGACGGGCCGTAGCGCCGGTTTCAGCGTCCGGCGCCGGGCGGCCCGGCGAAGGCCTGGGCGAGGGTCAGCCAGGTCGCGGCGTCGGCGCCGTCGGCGTGCACATCGAGCGCGGCGCGGGCCCGGCGCTGGGTGACCAGCGCACAGAAGTCCTCGGCCGAGCCGGTGACCCGCTGACGCGCCTCCGGGGGGCCCCAGGTCCACAGCGCGCCGTCGGGGCCGCGCAGCGCGACGTGAAACGGTTCGGCCGGCGGGGTCAGCCCGTGCACGCTGTAGGCGAAGTCGCGGGTGCGCACCCCCAGGCGCGCGATCGAGCGCAGCCGGGCGGTCGGCGGGCGCACCACCGCCAGCGCGTCGGCCACATCCAGCCCGTGCGCCCAGGTCTCCATCAGCCGGGCGGTGGCCATCGACGCCGCGCTCATCGGCGGGCCGAACCACGGCAGTCTGCGGCCCTCGGGCACGTCCAGCAGCGTGTCGTGCAGCCGGGCGCGGGTGCGCCGCCAGTCGGTGAGCAGCCGGTCGGGGGCCAGCGCCGCGCCCTCGGCGGCGCCGTCGTCGACGAACCCGGTGGGGTTGGTCAGCGCCGCCGACAGCTGCGCGGCGAAACCGTCCTCGTCGGTGATCGCGAGCACCGCGACCCGGTCGGTCCACAGCAAATGGGCGATCTGGTGGGCGATCGTCCAGCCCGGCGCCGGGGTCGGGGTGCGCCAGGCGTCGGCGCTCAGCGGCGCGACCAGCGTGTCGAGGTCCTCGCTCTCGGCGTGCAGATCGGCGACGACCGCGGCGGCGGGGGAGTCGGTGGGGCCGGCCATCGGCTCAGACTAACCGCTGCTCAACGGGCGAACACCGCGTGTGTGGCCAACCCGACCAGATACATGCCGGTGGCGGTGACCACCAGCCCCGGGGCGTGGCCGTCGGCGGGGATCACCGAGGCGGCCGCGGCGATCGCGGTGACGAACGCCACCCAGAACAGCGCGTCCTGCACGGTGAACACGTGGCCGCGCCGTGCGTCGTCGACGTCGATCTGCATCGCGGAGTCGGCGCAGAGTTTCACCGTCTGCCCCGCCATGCCCAGCGCGCAGCCGCAGGCCAGCAGCACCGGCAGCTGCAGGCCGACGGCGCCGAGCTGCACCGCCGCGGCCAGTGCGAGCGCGCCGTTGCCGGTGGCGTAGCGCCCGACGCGGCCGACGAGCGCCGGGGTGAGCAGGGTGGCGGCGAACGAGCCCGCGCCGGTGGCCACCCCGAACAGCGCCGCGGTGCCCAGCCCGGCCAGCCCCGCGGTGGCCTGCGGGCCGGTGTGGCGCACCAGCACCAACACCAGCAGGGTGTTGATCCCGAACGCCATCCGGTGGGCCACCAGCCCGGAGAGGGTGGCCGCCACGGTCGGATAGATCCGCAGGGTGCGCAGCCCGGCCACCCACCCGGTGGCCACCGCGTAGGCCACCGACCGGGTGGCGGCGGCCGCCAGCGGCAGCGGCCCGAGCACCCGCGGCGGGAAGCGCGCCGCCAGCAGCAGTGCGTAGGCCACCGGCAGGGTGACCAACACGATCACGGTCGCCGCGCCGGTGTCGCCGGCGCCGACCAGCTGGCGGGGCACCAGCATGAAGTAGGCGCCGCAAAACGCCGCGACCGCCCCGGTGGCCACCGCCACCGAGTTCATCGTCACCACCAGCCGCCGCGGCACCACGTGCGGCAACGCCGCGGAGAGCCCGGAGCTGACGAACCGGGTGAACCCGTTGGCCAGCAGCGCGGTGCACAGCACCGCCACCTCGCCGGCCCCGACCGCCAGCAGCACCGCGATCCCGACGACAAGGACCAGCCGCGCGGCGTTGGCGGCGATGAGCACCAGGCGCCGATCCCACCGGTCCAGCAGCGCCCCGGCGAACGGGCCGAGCAGCGAGTACGGCAAGAACAGCACCGCGAACGCCGCGGCCACCTCCCACGGGTCGGCGACCCGTTCGGGGTTGAACAGCAGCGCCCCGGCCAGGCCCGCCTGAAACAGCCCGTCGCCGAACTGGCTGGCCGCGCGCAGCTTGAGCAGCCGCCAGAAATCCCCGAACCCGCGCACCGTGCGCCAGAGCGCGGCGGGGCTGCGGGGCTGGGTCAACCGATCCTGCCTTCCGATGCGAACGGGCCCCGGCGGACGCCGGCCGGGATCACCGTACAAATTATCGCCGTCTGCGGCGGCCGGTTGTCCACCGCGCGGGCCGGGCAGTGTCATGATGGGGGAGTGGCCCAGCCCGAAGACCCCGAGGACTATGTCGCGCCGCCGGCGCAGCGCATCCGGGCGGGCACGCTGCTGCTGGCCAACACCGACCTGTTGGAGCCGACGTTTCGGCGCAGCGTGATCTACATCGTCGAACACAACGACGGCGGCACCCTGGGGGTGGTGCTCAACCGGCCGTCGGAGACCGCGGTCTACAACGTGTTGCCGCAGTGGGTGAGTCTGGCCGCCAAACCGAAGACGATGTTCATCGGCGGCCCGGTCAAACGGGACGCCGCGCTGTGCCTGGCCACGCTGCGCGTCGGGGTCGACGCCACCGGGGTGGCCGGGCTGCGACCGGTGGCCGGCCGGATGGTGATGGTCGACCTCGACAGCGACCCGGCGACCCTCGCCCCGCTGGTCGAAGGGGTCCGCATCTACGCCGGCTACGCCGGGTGGACGATCGGGCAGCTCGAGGACGAGATCGACCGCGACGACTGGATCGTGCTGTCGGCGATGCCGTCGGACGTGCTGGTCGGGCCGGGAGCCGACCTGTGGGCGCGGGTGCTGCGCCGCCAGCCGCTGCCGCTGGCGCTGCTGGCCAGCCACCCGATCGACATCAGCCGCAACTAAGCGAGTACCCCTGGGGGTTGTGCGTTGGTGGCGTCGGCCGGTCGGCGTGTCGCCGCCGTGGCCGCACAAACCCACGCCGACGGCGCCGAACCCCCTAGGGGCAGGGCTGGGTGCAGGCGCTGCAGGCCCCCGCGCAGCCGGCGGAGCGCCGGCGGGTCTCGGCGGCCGCGGCGTAGCGCGCGGAGTGCCAGATCCCGGCGGCGACGGTGCCGGCGGCGCCGAGGATCCCGACGATCAGCACCGCCACCGCCGGGCCGCGCGGCGCCACCGCGGCGGCCACCCCGGCCACGGCGAGCATGCTGGCGGCGGCCAGCTGGGTCGGGGCCACCGCGCGCAGTACCCGCTGCACCGGGTCGCCGGTGTCGGGGCGGGTCAGCGTCCACACCCCGCGCGCGGCCACCAGCAGCGCCGCGCCGCAGCACAGCACCGTGGCGATCAGCATGGATCCCAGGATAGAAGGCCGCCCGGCTAGCGGCGCGGGGTGGGCACCGGCGCCGCCGGGCCGGGTGCCGCCGGGGCCGCCGCGGTGGGCGCCGGCGCCGCCGGTGCGGCGGGTGCCGCCGGTGCGGCGGGTGCCGCCGGTGCGGCGGGCGCGTTCGGCGCGCGCCCCGGCGTCGCGGCGGCCGGCGGGCGCACCGAGAACCCGGTGAGGATCGCCTCGGTGGCGGTCGCGTCGCTGACCGCCAGGTTGGCCGCGTTGGTCACCGCCAGCGACACCAGGTAGCGGTCGGCGCCGTCGGCGCCCTCGACGCCGGAGTCGGCGATGATGGTGTGCCGGGAGGTGTTCAGCGTCATGTCGTTCTGGCGGAACGTGCCCTCGATGCGGGCCGTGGGCTGGCCGTTGTAGTCGGCGATCGCCTGGTCGGTGGTGCGCCACGCGGACTGCTGCTGGGTCTCGATGTTGGCGTGGGTGATGGCTTCGCGGGCATCGAAGTCGCCGACCAGGCGGTAGACCACCAGTGCCGCGTTGGAGGTGTACAGCGAGTTGCTGTTGCGGTTGGCGATCACCACGAACGCGTCCGGCACGTTCGGGTCGGGCACCCGGGTCCAGCCGGTCGGCACCGGCAAGGTGATGTCCAGGGCGTCGAAACCGGCGGCCTGCTGCGGCTCCAGCTCCACCCCCTGGTCCTGCAGGTACTCGCGCAACGTGTCGGAGGTGGCCGGCACCAGCGGCTGCGTCGTGGGCCCGGCCGGAGCCGCCGGGGTGGCGATCTGCGGGCGCGGCGCGGTCACCGGCCCGGCGGCCGGGTTGTGCCGGGCCAGGGCGTCGGGGGTCAGCGGGGCCGGCTGCGGCGACGGCGGGGCGGGCGCCGGGTCGGCGGCCGCGACCGGCCCGAACGTCACCGCCGCGGCGAGCGCGGCGGTCAGCACCCCGGTCAACGCCGGCCAACGACGGGCGGTGTGCAACATCTCGACATCGGTCCTTCCGAACGGCTCGGGGCCGACACCCCGGGTTCTGCGCCGACACTAACCGGCCGGTGGCCGCCCCGGCAGCGCCGCGATGCGATCGGAACCGAGCCGGTATCGACCCGGAATCGGGCCCTGATCGGACCGCAACCCGATCGAGACCCCCGTGGCCCGCGGGGGCCTCGCGCGCGCCCTTATACCCTGTGGGACGTGACCGAATCGTCGACGACCGGCCCGGGGTCCGCGCCCGGCGCGCCCAGCGACCCCGCCGCACCGCCGTATCGGTACACCGCGGCGCTGGCCGGGCGCCTCGAACGGGCCTGGCAGCAGCAGTGGGATCGGCGCGGCACGTTTCACGTCGCCAACCCGGTGGGGGAGCTGGCCCCGGCCGACGGCGCGCCGTTGCCGGCGGACAAGATGTTCGTCCAGGACATGTTCCCCTACCCGTCCGGCGACGGCCTGCACGTCGGGCATCCGCTGGGCTACATCGCCACCGACGTCTACGCCCGTTACCACCGGATGACCGGACGGAACGTGTTGCACACGTTGGGGTTCGACGCGTTCGGGCTGCCCGCCGAGCAGTACGCGGCGCAGACCGGCACCCATCCGCGCGTCCGCACCGAGTCCAACATCGTCAATTTCCGCCGCCAGGTGGGCCGGCTGGGATTCGGGCACGACACCCGCCGGGGCGTGGCGACGACCGACGTGGACTTCTACCGGTGGACCCAGTGGATCTTTCTGCAGATCTACAACTCCTGGTTCGATCCCGACACCGACAGGGCTCGGCCGATCCAACAGCTCATCGATGAACTGGATTCCGGGGCACGGGTTCTCGACGACGGACGGGACTTCTCGGCGCTGTCGGCCGAGGAGCGTGCCGACGCGATCGACGGCTACCGCCTGGTGTACCGGGCGGACTCGCTGGTGAACTGGTGCCCGGGACTCGGCACGGTGCTGGCCAACGAGGAGGTCACCGCCGACGGCCGCAGCGAGCGCGGCAATTTCCCGGTGTTCCGGAAACGGTTGCGCCAGTGGATGATGCGCATCACCGCCTACTCGGAGCGGTTGCTGGAGGACCTCGACGTCCTGGACTGGCCGGAGAAGGTCAAGACCATGCAGCGCAACTGGATCGGCCGTTCGTCGGGCGCGGAGGTGCTCTTCGACACCGCGGCCGGCGCCGTCGAGGTGTTCACCACCCGCCCCGACACACTGTTCGGCTCGACGTATCTGGTTCTGGCGCCCGAACATCCGCTGGTCGACGCGCTCACCGCCGAGGCCTGGCCCGACGGCGTCGATCCGGCGTGGACCTATTCGGCGCCCACCCCGGTCGAGGCGGTGGCCGCCTACCGTCGCGCGGTCGCGGCGAAATCCGACCTGGAACGCCAGGAGAACAAGACCAAGACCGGCGTGTTCCTCGGTGCGACGGCGACCAACCCGGTCAACGGGGCGGCGATCCCGATCTTCGTCGCCGACTACGTGCTGATCGGCTACGGCACCGGGGCGATCATGGCGGTGCCCGGCCACGATCAGCGCGACTGGGAGTTCGCCACCGCGTTCGGGCTGCCGATCGTCGAGGTGATCACCGGCGGGGACGTCAGCACCGCCGCGCACCCCGGTGACGGCACCCTGGTCAACTCCGACTACCTCGACGGGATGACGGTGACCGCCGCACAGGCGGCGGTCACCGAGCGCCTGGAGCACTCCGGGCACGGCCGGGCCCGGGTGCAGTACAAGCTGCGCGACTGGCTGTTCGCCCGGCAGCGCTACTGGGGCGAGCCGTTTCCGATCGTCTACGACGCGGCCGGCCGCGCGCACCCGCTCGACGACGCGGCGCTGCCGGTGGAGCTGCCCGACGTGCCCGACTACGCGCCGGTGGCGTTCGACCCCGACGACCCCGACAGCGAACCCGCCCCGCCGCTGGCCACCGCTGGCGACTGGGTGCACGTCGAGCTCGACCTCGGCGACGGTCTGCAGACCTACACCCGCGACACCAACGTGATGCCGCAGTGGGCCGGCAGCTCCTGGTATGAGCTGCGCTACGTCGACCCGTTCAACACCGAGCAGTTCTGCGCCCCGGAGAACGAGGCGTACTGGATGGGGCCGCGGCCCGCCGAGCACGGCCCCAACGATCCCGGCGGGGTCGATCTCTACGTCGGCGGGGTCGAGCACGCGGTGCTGCACCTGCTCTACGCCCGGTTCTGGCACAAGGTGCTGCACGACCTGGGCCACGTCAGCTCCCGGGAGCCCTACCGGCGTCTGGTCAACCAGGGCTACATCCAGGCCGACGCCTACACCGACGCGCGCGGGGCGTACGTGCCGGCCGCCGACGTCGTGGCCCGCGACGGCGGGTACTGCTACCGCGGGCCCGACGGCGAGGTGGCGGTGCGCCGGGAGTTCGGCAAGATGGGCAAGAGCCTGAAGAACTCGGTCTCGCCGGACCAGATCTGCGACGACTACGGGGCCGACACCCTGCGGGTCTACGAGATGTCGATGGGCCCGCTGGAGGCGTCGCGGCCGTGGGCGACCAAGGACGTGGTCGGGGCGTTCCGGTTCCTGCAGCGGGTGTGGCGCCTGGTCGTCGACGAGCAGACCGGCGCGGTGCGCGTCGCCGCCCACGAGGCCCTCGACGAGGCGACGCTGCGGCTGCTGCACCGCACCATCGCCGGGGTGACCGAGGACTACCGGGCGCTGCGCAACAACACCGCCGCCGCCAAGCTCATCGAGTACACCAACCACCTGACCAAGCAGGCGGTGAGCGCGCGGGCGGCGGTCGAACCGCTGGTGCTGCTGCTCGCGCCGCTGGCCCCGCACCTGGCCGAGGAGCTGTGGGCGCGGCTCGGCCACGACACCTCGCTGGCCCACGGACCGTTCCCGCAGGCCGACCCGGCGTATCTGGTGGCCGACACCGTCGACTACCCGGTACAGGTCAACGGCAAGAAGCGGGGGCTGATCACGGTGGCCGCCGACGCCGACGCCGCCGCGGTGGAGGCCGCCGCCCTCGCCGACGAGAAGGTGCGCGGATTCCTCGGCGGCGCCGACCCGAAGAAGGTGATCGTGGTGCCCGGGCGGCTGGTCAACCTGGTGCTCTGACGCCCGGTGCGGGGGTGTTTCCCGTGAAACCTCAGCGCGGCCGCAGCACCACCTGGTGCACGTGCCCGTCGGGCGGGGTGGCCACCGCGTCGGCCACCACGGCGGCGACGGTCTCCGGCCGCAGGAACCGCGCCGGGTCGTAGTCGCCGCCCTCGTAGTCGACCAGCGTGCGCTGCATGGCGGTGTCGGTGCGGCCCGGGTGCACACTGGTCACCCGCAGGGCGGGTTCGTCCTCGCGCAGCGAGTCGGCGAACGCCCGCAACGCCGCCTTGCTCGCCGAGTAGGACGCCAGCCCCGGTGAGGACCGCAGCCCCGACCCGGAGTTGACGAACACCACCTGCCCGCCGGCGCGGCGCAACGCCGGCAGCAGCGCCAGGGTCAGCCCGACCGCGCCGACGACGTTGACCTCCAAGGTGGTGCGCCACTGCGCCACGTCGGATTCGGCGACCCGCGCCGGCAGTGCCACCCCGGCGTTGTGGACCAGCACGTCGAGGTCGTCGGGCAGGCCCGCCGCATCGACCGCGGTGTGCACCGCGCCGAGGTCGAGCGCCACGGTGTCGGCGCCGAACCGGTCGGCGACCGCGCGCAACCGCGGCGAGGGCCGCCCGGCCAGCACCAGGGCGTGGGTGGGGGCCAGCGCCGCGGCGATCGCGGTGCCGATGCCGCTGCTGGCACCGGTGATCAGGGCGGTGGGGCGGGCGCTCATCGCGCTACCCGCCGAGGGCGTCGGGGCGGACCGGGTCCTCGCAGCCGGCGCCCACGCCGCGGGTCGGCTCGCTGGCGGCCAGCCGCTCCAGCGGCACCAACGCGTTGACCAGCGCGTCGACCTCGGCCTGGCTGAGCTGGCTGAGCATCGCCGAGAGCGCGGCACGTCGGTTCGCCAGCGATTCGTGGTGCACCGCCAGGCCCTCGGGGGTGATGTCGACGAGGACCGCGCGCAGATCCGACGGGTCCCGGGAGCGTTTGACCAGGCCGATCTTCTCCAGGCGGCGGATCGCCACGGTGGTGGTGGGGGTGCGCACCCGTTCGTGGGCGGCCAGTTCGGTCATCCGCATCGGGCCCTGCCCGAGCAGGGTGTAGAGGATCGACAGTTGCGCCAGGGTCAGATCCCCGGTGGCGTCGCGGTTGGTGTCGCCGCGGCGCAGGATCGCGAACAGTTTGGTCAGGGTGCGGTGCAGTCCCTCCGCCAGCTCCGCCACCTCCGGTGGGGCGGCATCGCTCATTGCCATAATGAGCCAGTTTAACCGGTGGTCGACGCCGTGGGGCCGTGGTGCTCAAAGCACTTGGGACAGGAACCGGCGCAACCGGTCGGTGCGGGCGTGGGCGAACAGCTCCCCGGGCGCCCCGGCCTCCACCACCCGGCCGTCGTCGATGAACACCACCTGATCGGAGCTGGAGGCCGCGAACCCCATCTCGTGGGTGACCACGATCATCGTCATCCCGTCGCCGGCGAGGTCGGCGATGAGCCCCAGCACCCCTTTGACCAGCTCGGGGTCGAGCGCCGAGGTGGGCTCGTCGAAGAGCATCACCTGCGGGTCCATCGCCAGGGCCCGCGCGATCGCCACCCGCTGCTGCTGGCCGCCGGAGAGCGCCTCGGGACGCCGCGGCGCGTAATCGCCCAGCCCCACCCGCTCCAGCTGGGTCAGCGCGCGCTCGGTGGCGGCGGCGTCGTCGAGCCCGAGCAGCCGCCGCGGGCCGAGCGCGACGTTGTGCAGCACGCTGCGGTGCGGAAACAGGTTGAACCCCTGAAACACCATCCCGATGCGGCGGCGCAGCCGGTCGGGGTTCTCGGCGAGCACCGAACGCCCGTCGAGCAGGATGTCGCCGCGGTCGGGTTCGTGCAGCCGGTTCAGGGTGCGCAGCAGGCTGGACTTGCCCGACCCGGACGGCCCGATCACCGCGGTGGTGGTGCCGGCCGCGACCTCGATGTCGACCCCGCGCAGCACCGTCGCCCCGCCCAGCCGCAGATGCAGGTCGCGGCCCTGCACCGAGACCGCCGCGGCGCTCACGTCATCTCCTGACCGGCCGGGGCCAACGCGACCGGATCGGGCGCGCGGGGCCGGCCCCGGCGCATCCGGGCGTCGATGACGTTGACCAGGTGGGTCAGCGGGATCGTCAGCGCCAGGTAGAACAGCCCCGCGGCCACCAGCGGGGAGAGGCTGCCGGTCTGGGCGTTGAGGTCGCGGCCGACCTGGAACAGTTCGCGCTGCTCGATCAAAAGCCCCAGGAAATACACCAGCGCCGAGGCCTTCAGCAGTGCGATGAACTGGTTGACCAGCGCCGGCAGCACCCGGCGAATGCCCTGGGGCACCACCACGAACCGCATCGCGCCCGGGTAGCCGAACCCCAGGGCGCGGGCCGCCTCCATCTGGCCGGGCTCCACGCTCTGGATGCCCGAGCGGAAGATCTCCCCGATGTAGGCGGCGGCCATCAGCCCGAGCGCGAGGATGCCCAGCGGGTAGGGGTTGTGGTTGGTCACGCCGCCCACCACCGGGCCCAGCCCCAACCCGATCAGCAGGATGATCACCACCTCGGGCAGGCCGCGGAAGATGTCGGTGTAGACCCGCGCCGGCCAGCGCAGCCAGCGGGTCCGGGCGATCGCGGCCAGCGCCAGCACCAGCCCCAGCACCAGCCCGATCACCGCCGCCGCCCCGGTGAGCAGCAGGGTGTTGGGCAGCCCGGTGCGCAGCAGCACCGGGATCGCCTCGCGGTAGAGCCGCCAGTCGAAGAACGAGTCCCGCAGCTGGCGCAGCGTCGACGGCGCCGCGGCGCCGGTCTCGCGGTGCGGGCGGGCGGCGGCGATCGCGGCGAAATCCGGCAGCTGCGGGGCCGCGGCGGCCCGCGAGCCCGGCCGCCAGCCCGGCGGCAGTTCGCGCGGCACCCAGTCGGCGTAGAGCCGCGCCCAGGTGCCGTCGGCGATGACCGCGTCCAGCCCGGCGTTGAGCGCGTCGATCAGCGGCCGGTTGCCCGGGGCCACCGCCCACGCCACGAACGTGTCGACGCTGACGGTGGTGGCCGCGATCACCGCCGGGTCGCCGGGGCGGACCAGCTGGCCGGCCTGCTGGGCGGGGGCCACCCAGGCGTCGAGCTGGCCGGTCTTCAGCGCGGCGTAGACGGTGTTGAAGTCGGGGAACTTCACCGGCGCCAGCCCCAGGGTGTCCACCACGTAGGCGTCCTGGATGGTGCCCTGCACCACCCCGATGCGCTGGCCCGGGCCCAGCTCGTCCATCGCGGTCAGCGCCGAGTCCGGCGGCACCACCAGCGCGTAGTAGCCGAAGTCGTAGCCGTTGGTGAACCCGACGGTGCGCCGGCGGGCCTCGGTGGCCGCGATCGACGCCGAGCCGACGTCGAAGCGCCCGGCGGCGACCTGCGCGAGCAGCCCGGCGAAGTCGGTGCCCACGAACGCCACCCGCAGCCCCAGCTTCGCCGCGACCGCGCGCAGCAGCTCGTCGTCGAAGCCGGTGAACCGCCCGGTGCCGTCGATGCAGCTGGTCGGCGGGGCGTCGGACAGGCTGCCGACGGTGAGGGTGCCGGGGGTGGCCAGCCCGAGCGCGGCGACGTCGACGTCGCCCACCGGCACCGTGGTGGCGGTGGTGTGGGTGTCGCGGTGCGGTTCGCCGGGGGTGGCGGCGAGGTTGGCCGGCACCGCGCTGGCGCTGTGCACCCCCGGCGGCACGCACTGATCGGGCGCGGCGTGCGCGCGAGGCGCCGGCACTACGAGCGCGGCGACGGCCCCGAGCGCCAGCAGCGCGGAGCCCAGGGCGCGCGCCCGGCTAGCGGCGGTCACGCCAACGGCACAACGCGGCCGGGCCGGTCAGGTCGTAGTCGGGCCCGGCGGTGGCGATCGTCAGCAGGCTCACCCCGGCGTCGGCGAGCGCGTCGGCCTCGGCGGTCACCGCCGCCGGGTCGGTGGAGCCGACGTCGCCGCCGACCGCCGCGGAGAACTCGATGGTCGCCGGGTCGCGCCCGACCGCGGCGCAGTGCTCGGCGAGCACCGCGGCCTTGCGCCGATGCCGCTCGGCGTCGGCGAAGCTGTGCCAGATGTCGGCGTGCTCGGCGACCAGCCGCAGCGTTTTGCGTTCCCCGTCGCCGCCGATGAGCACCGGCAGCGGCCCGGCCGGCGGCGGGGTGAGCCGGCCCAGCCGGGCGGTGATGCGCGGCAGCGCGGCGCCCAGCGCGGCGATCCGGCTGCCCCGGGTGCCGAACTCGTAGCCGTACTCGCGGTAGTCACGCCGGTTCCAGCCGGCGCCGATGCCCAGGATCAGCCGCCCGCCGCTGATGTGGTCGACGGTGCGAGCCATGTCGGCCAGCAGGTCGGGGTTGCGGTAGGAGTTGCAGCTGACCAGCGCACCGATCTGGATGCGGGAGGTCTGCTCGGCCCAGGCGCCCAGCATCGTCCAGCATTCGAAGTGCGCGCCGTCGGGGTCGCCGTAGAGCGGGAAGAAGTGGTCCCAGTTGAACGCGATGTCCACGCCGAGGTCTTCGCAGCGGCGCACCGCGTCGCGGATCAGGGCGTAGTCGGGGGCCTGCTCGGGCTGCAGCTGCACCCCGATCCGGGGCGGCCGGGGGCCGGTCACGGGAGAAACCATGCTCCCACGGTACGAGCCGACACGAACCGACACGAACAGACACGATCAGACGCCGAACGCCGGGCGCCCCACGGGCACCCGGCGCTCGGGCGATCCGGCGGCCGGCCGGCTCACCCGGAGATGAACGTCTCCAGCTGGGCGCGGGCCACGTCGTCGGGCAGCTGCTCCGGCGGGCTCTTCATCAGGTAGGCCGACGCCGGCACGATCGGGCCGCCGATGCCGCGGTCGCGGGCGATCTTGGCGGCGCGCACCGCGTCGATGATCACCCCGGCCGAGTTCGGCGAGTCCCACACCTCCAGCTTGTACTCCAGGTTCAGCGGCACATCGCCGAAGGCGCGGCCCTCCAGGCGCACGTAGGCCCACTTGCGGTCGTCGAGCCAGCCGACGTGGTCGGACGGGCCGATGTGGACGTCGTTGGTCTTGAACTCCCGCTGCAGGTTGGAGGTGACCGCCTGGGTCTTGGAGATCTTCTTGCTCTCCAGGCGCTCGCGCTCGAGCATGTTGAGGAAGTCCATGTTGCCGCCCACGTTGAGCTGCATGGTGCGGTCGAGCTGCACCCCGCGGTCCTCGAACAGCTTGGCCATCACCCGGTGGGTGATGGTGGCGCCGATCTGGCTTTTGATGTCGTCGCCGACGATCGGCACGCCCGCCGCGGTGAACTTCGCCGCCCACTCCGGGTCGGAGGCGATGAACACCGGCAGCGCGTTGACGAACGCCACCCCGGCGTCGATGGCGCACTGGGCGTAGAACTTGTCGGCCTCGTCGGACCCGACCGGCAGGTAGGAGACCAACACGTCGACCTTCGCGTCGCGCAGCGCCTTGACCACGTCGACCGGGCCGGAGTCGGAGACCTCGATGGTGTCGGCGTAGTACTTGCCGATGCCGTCGAGGGTGGGGCCGCGCTGCACGATCACGTCGGTGGGCGGCACGTCGGTCAACTTGATGGTGTTGTTCTCCGAGGCGAAGATCGCTTCGGAGAGGTCGAAGCCGACCTTCTTGGCGTCGACGTCGAACGCGGCGACGAACTTCACGTCGCGGACGTGATAGGGGCCGAACCGCACGTGCATCAGGCCGGGAACCGTGGAGTTCTCGTCGGCGTCACGGTAGTACTGGACGCCCTGCACCAGCGAGGACGCGCAGTTACCGACGCCCACAATGGCGACCCGCACCTCCGTCGACGCCACCGCGCCGGTTTGCTCACTCATGGACGTTCTCCTTCTCCTACCTTCTCTGCGTGCGGCCGGTGGTCTCGACCGTTGCTCCTGTTGTGTCGGGGTTGTCGGGCGGTGCCCGCACGGATCAGGGCTGATCGCCGTGGCCCTGGGCAACCCGTTCGGCCGCGATCAGCTCGTTGAGCCATCGCACCTCGCGTTCACTCGACTCCAACCCCAGCTGATGCAGCTGGCGGGTGTAGCGGTCGAATGATCCGCTGGCCCGCGCCACGGCGTCGCGCAGACCTTCCCGGCGTTCCTCCACCTGCCGGCGGCGGCCTTCCAGGATGCGCATCCGCGCCTCCGCCGGCGTGCGGTTGAAGAACGCCAGGTGCACGCCGAAGCCGTCGTCGGTGTAGTTCTGCGGGCTGGTGTCGGCCACCAGCTCGGAGAACCGCTGCCGACCGGCGTCGGTGAGCCGGTACACCCGCCGCGCCCGGCGGACCGGGGTGCCGGTGGGGGCGGCGTTCTCGGCGATCAGCCCGTCGGCCTGCATCCGGCGCAGCGCCGGATACAGCGAGCCGTAGGAGAAGGCGCGGAACGCCCCCAGCAGGCCGGTGAGCCGCTTGCGCAGCTCGTAGCCGTGCATCGGCGACTCCAGCAGCAGGCCCAAAATGGCCAGCTCCAGCATCGAGTCACCTCCCTGATTCGCCGCTGCCCCCGCTCGACAGTGCGCTCGACAGCTCGCGACATAGTATCGCCCCGATATATCCCGAGCCAAGTCCTGGTGTGGTCCGCGCCCGCCGGCGGGGCCGTCGCGGCGCCGTCGGTGCTGGACCGCCGCGGTCCGCATCCCCGGACGCGGCGACCGACGTACTCTAGTCAGCGTGCGACTGCAGCGACAGGTGGTGGACTACGCGCTCCAACGGCGCGCCGTGCTGGCCGAGGTCTACTCCGGCCGGACCGGGGTGTCCGACGTCTGCGACGCTCACCCCTACCTGCTGCGGGCCGCGAAGTTTCACGGCAGGACCAGCTCGGTCAGTTGTCCGATCTGCCGCAAGGAACAGTTGACACTGGTGTCCTGGGTGTTCGGCGACCACCTCGGGGCGGTGTCGGGGTCGGCCCGCACCGCCGAGGAGCTGGTGCTGCTGGCGACGCGGTTCTCGGAGTTCTCGGTACATGTGGTGGAGGTATGCCGAACGTGCAGCTGGAATCATCTGGTGAAGTCGTACGTGCTGGGCGCGGTACGGCCACCGAAGGGTTCGCGCACCCCCCGGACCGCCCGCAACGGGGCGCGCACCGCCAGTGAATAACGACGACCACCCCCCACCGCAGCAGCCCCGCGAGCAGCCCCGCGGCGGCGCGCACCGTGCCGCCGACCCCGACGCCGCCCGCGGCCGGGCCCCCGAGGAGCGGCCGACCTCGCTGATCCCGCGGGTCGGCGACGAGGTCCCCGAGAAGCTGCGCGACCCGATCGAGGCGGTCACCGCCGCCCTCAACGCGCCGTCGTCGGCCGAGCGCCACCGCGCCGCCGGCCGGCCCGGCGACCGGGGGACGCCGGCGCCCGCCGAGCGCGGCGACGCCGGGGAGCGTTCCGCCGAGCGCCCCGAGGTCGCCGAGGCCGCCGAGTCCGTCGGGCGGGCCGGGCGCTCCGGGGCAGCCGGGGAGCCGCCGGCCGGGCGGCGGCGCGCCGAGCGGGCGGGCCCCCCGCAGCGCCCGCACCGGCGCCGGGCGGCGCCGTCGCGTTCGCGGGTGCGGTGGCGCTGGGTGCGGCGGGCCTGCTATCTGGCGGTGGCCGCGGCGGTGCTGCTGCCGATCGTGACGTTCGCGATGGCCTACCTGATCGTGCAGGTGCCCCAGCCCGGCGACATCCGCACCAACCAGGTGTCGACGATCCTGGCCAGCGACGGCACCGAACTGGCCAAGATCGTGCCGCCGGAGGGCAACCGGGTCGACATCGACATCGACCAGGTGCCCCAGCACGTCCGCAACGCGGTGATCGCCGCCGAGGACCGCAACTTCTACACCAACCCGGGGTTCTCGCTCAGCGGGTTCGGCCGGGCCATCAAGAACAACCTGTTCGGCGGCTACACCCAGGGCGGGTCGACGATCACCCAGCAGTACGTCAAAAACGCCCTGGTCGGGGCGCAGCGCACCGGGATGGGCGGGCTGACCCGCAAGGCCAAGGAACTGGTCATCGCCACCAAGATGTCCGGCCAGTGGTCCAAGGACGACGTCCTGGAGGCCTACCTGAACATCATCTACTTCGGGCGCGGCTCCTACGGGATCGCCGCGGCGTCCAAGGCGTACTTCAACAAGCCGGTCGAACAGCTCACCGTCGCCGAGGGCGCGCTGCTGGCCGCGCTGATCCAGCGGCCCTCCACCCTGGATCCCGCGATCGACCCGGAGGGTGCGCTGGACCGGTGGAGCTGGGTGCTCGACGGGATGGTGCAGATCAAGGCGCTCACCCCCGAGCAGCGCGCCGCCGCGCAATTCCCCGAGACCATCCCGCCGGGGCTGGCCCGCTCCAAGGACCAGACCACCGGGCCCAACGGCCTGATCGAACGGCAGGTCATCGCCGAGCTGCTCGACCTGTTCGACATCGACGAGCAGACCCTCAACACCGAGGGCCTGCAGGTCACCACCACCATCGACCCGCAGGCGCAGCAGGGCGCCGAGGACGCGGTGGAGAAGTACCTCGAGGGCCAGGACCCCGACATGCGCGCCGCGGTGGTCTCCATCGATCCGCGCAACGGGGCGGTGCGCGCCTACTACGGCGGCGCGGAGGCCACCGGCTACGACTTCGCCCAGGCCGGGCTGCAGACCGGCTCGGCGTTCAAGGTCTTCGCCCTGGTGGCCGCGCTGGAGCAGGGCATGGGACTCGGCTATCAGGTGGACAGCTCCCCGCTGACGGTCAACGGCATCGAGATCACCAACGTCGAGAACGAGGGGTGCGGCACCTGCAACATCGCCGAGGCGTTGAAGCGGTCGCTGAACACCTCCTACTACCGGCTGATGCTGAAGCTGAAGGACGGCCCCGAGGACGTCGCCGACGCCGCCCACCGCGCCGGCATCGCCGAGAGCTTCCCCGGGGTGTCCCACACGCTCTCCGAAGACGGCGAGGGCGGGCCGCCGAACAACGGGATCGTGTTGGGGCAGTACCAGACCCGGGTGATCGACATGGCGTCGGCCTACGCCACCCTCGCCGACTCCGGCACCTATCACGCCCCGCACTTCGTGGAGAAGGTCGTCAACGCCGACGGGCAGGTGCTCTTCGACGCGATGACCGCCGAGAACCCCGGCGAGCAGCGCATCGAGGAGGCCGTCGCCGACAACGTCACCGCCGCGATGGTGCCGATCGCCGGCTACTCACGCGGGCACAACCTGGCCGGCGGGCGCACCTCGGCGGCCAAGACCGGCACCGTGCAGCTCGGCGACAGCAAGGACAACAAGGACGCCTGGATGGTCGGCTACACCCCGTCGCTGTCGACGGCGGTCTGGGTCGGCACCGTCAAGGACGACGAGCCGCTGGTGAACCAGTGGGGCTCGCCGGTCTGGGGCTCGAGCCTGCCGTCGGACATCTGGAAGGCGACGATGGACGACGCCCTGCAGGGCACCGACACCGAGTCGTTCCCGACACCGGAGGAGGTCGGCGGCTACGCCGGGGTGCCGGTCGCGCCCCCGCCGCCCCCGCCGCCCAGCGACGAACCGCCCCTGCCGAATCTGCCGTTCCCGCCGCAGGCGCCCCCGCCCCCGCCGCCGCCGTGGGCCCCGCCGCCGCCCTGGGTGCCGCCGTGGGAGCAGCCCCCGCCCCCGCCGCCGCCGGCCCCGGTGCCGCCGCCGCCCGGGCCGGAACCCGCGCCGCCGCCACCGTGACCGGGGCGCCAGCCACCGGCGACCGGGTGGACGGGGTGTCGCCGCGCCCGTTGGCGGCCGACCGGCGCAGCCTGGCCGACCGCGACTGCCCCAGCCGCACCGACGCCCTCGGATCGGCGGTCGCCGAGGTCATCGGGGGGCCGGTGGGCCGGCACACGCTGATCGGCCGCACCCGGTTCTTCACCCCGGTGCGGGTGATGTTCGTGGTGGCGCTGGTGTTCTTGGCGCTGGGCTGGGCGACCAAGGCGCCGTGTCTGCAGAGCACCGGCACCGGCGCCGGCGACCAGCGGGTCGCCAACTGGGACAACCAGCGCGCCTACTACCAGCTCTGCTACTCCGACACCGTGCCGCTCTACGGCGCCGAGCTGCTCAACCAGGGCAAGTTCCCCTACAAGTCCAGCTGGGTGGAGACCGACGCCCACGGCGCGCCGCAGACCCGCTACGACGGGGCGGCGGCGGTGCGCCACATGGAGTATCCGGTGCTGACCGGCGTCTACCAGTACGTGGCGATGACGCTGGCCAAGACCTACACCGCGGCGAGCAAGGTCGTCGCGCTGCCGGTGGTGGCCGAGGTGGTGGTGTTCTTCGATGTGGTGGCCTTCGGGCTGGCGCTGGCCTGGCTGGTGACGCTGTGGGCGTCGGCCGGGCTGGCGGGCCGCCGGGTGTGGGACGCGCTGCTGATCGGCGCCTCGCCGCTGGTGATCTTCCAGATCTTCACCAACTTCGACGCGCTGGCGACCGCGTTCGCGATGGGCGGGCTGCTGGCCTGGGCGCGGCGGCGCCCCACCCTGGCCGGGGTGCTGCTGGGGCTGGGGGTGGCGGCCAAGCTGTATCCGGTGCTGCTGTGCGGTCCGCTGGTGGTGCTGGCGCTGCGCACCGGACGCGGCCGGGAGGTGGTCCAGACGATCACCGCGGCGGTGGCCGCCTGGCTGGCGGTGAACCTGCCGGTGATGGTGCTGTTCCCGCGCGGCTGGTCGGAGTTCTTCCGGCTGAACTCCCGGCGCGACGCCGACCTGGATTCGCTGTACAACGTCATCGGGTCGTTCACCGGGTGGTCGGGGTTCGATCCCGGGTTGGGCTTCTGGGAGCCGCCGGCGGTGCTCAACGGCGTCGTCGCCGCCGCGTTCGCGTTGTGCTGCGCGGCGATCGGCTACGTCGCGCTGACCGCCCCGGTCCGCCCCCGCGTCGCCCAGCTGGCGTTTCTGCTGGTGGCGGCGTTTCTGCTCACCAACAAGGTGTGGAGCCCGCAGTTCTCGCTGTGGCTGGTGCCGCTGGCGGTGCTCGCGTTGCCGCATCGGCGGATCCTGCTGGCCTGGATGACCGTCGACGCGCTGGTCTGGGTGCCGCGGATGTATTACCTGTTCGGTGCGGAGAACCGCGGGCTGCCCGAGCAGTGGTTCACCGCCACCGTGGCGGTCCGCGACCTGGCCGTGGTGGGGCTGTGTGTGCTGGTGCTGCGCCAGATCTACCGCCCGGCGGAGGATCTGGCGCGCTGGGGCGGGCGCCTCGACGACCCGTCCGGGGGCGTGTTCGACACCGCCGCCGACGCCCCGCCGGCCTGGCTGCCGCGCTGGCTGCGCCCGCCGGGGTCGGGGCGGCCCGCCGACGCCGCAAACGACACGAATTGGGGCAGCGGGGCTAAATTGTCGGCGGTGTCACGTTAGGGTGGGCACGCAGGCGCCGACCAGGGCGGTTGCCACGGCTCGGCTGCGGACAAGGCGTTACGAGGGACGGGAGATGAGCGATATGCGCCGTCGAATCACCGCACTGCTCAGTGCGGGGCTCTGCCTGGCGACCGCCGCGTGCGGCGGGGGCGCCGACCCCGACGGCAGCGAGCCGACGACGACCAGCACCACCACCAGCACGGCCCGGCCGCTGGCGGAGGGGGCGTTGGACGACCTGCTGCTCGACACCGAGCAGATCAACGCGATCATGGGCGCCGAGGGCATGGCGGTGACCCGCAACCGGGTCGCGATGTCCGACGACGCCGACACCATGGAGCCGCACGAATGCCTCGCCGTCGACGGCGCGGCCCAGGCCCAGGTCTACGCCGACAGCGGGTTCGCCGCGATGCGGGACCTGACGTTCGCCGAGAGCGACGACTTCAAGCACTACGCCCAGGAGGCGGTGGTGATGTTCACCGGCGCCAAGCAGTCCAAGGCGTTCTTCGAGGCCTCGACCAAGCAGTGGCCGCAGTGCCGCGAATACATCCACACCCAGAGCGGCACCGAGTGGACCCCGGGGCCGATCAGCACCGACAACGGGGTGATGAGCCTGATCACCACCCAGCAGAACGGACCCCCCGAGGGCTGGGCCTGCGGGCGGGCGCTGGCGGTGCGCAACAACATCGTCATCGACGTCAACACCTGCAGCGCCAAGCCGGGGGAGTCCGCCACGACGATCGCCACCCAGATCGCCGACAAGGTGCGGGTCACCTAGCCGGGCGGCGATTTCGCTGGTCGCCGTGGGCTGCGGTAGCCTGAGCGACGTTGCCGACGCAGGCGACCCTCCTGCCGCGGGGACTCCCGTGGCCGCACACGACCAGAGGAGGTGATGAGGTTCCCATGCGTCCGTACGAAATCATGGTCATCCTGGACCCCACCCTTGACGAGCGCACCGTCGCCCCGTCGCTGGAGACGTTCCTCAACGTCATCCGCAAAGACGGCGGCACCGTGGAGAAGGTCGACATCTGGGGCCGGCGCCGGCTGGCCTACGAGATCGCCAAGCACGCCGAGGGCATCTACGCCGTCATCGACGTCACCGCGCAGCCGACCACCGTCTCCGAGCTGGACCGTCAGCTGGGGTTGAACGAATCGGTGCTGCGCACCAAGGTGATGCGCACCGACAAGCACTAGAAACGGCGGAACGGCGTGGCCCCGTCGGTGCCGGTGCCTATCCTGGGCAGATCCTGGTCGCCGTCCCGCCGGATCCGGTCGGGCCCGGGCCGGGGCCCGCTCGGTGCTCGCACAACCCGCCTATTCCAGGAGGATTCTCATGGCAGCCGGTGACACCAACCTCACCATCGTCGGCAACCTGACCGCCGACCCCGACCTGCGGTTCACCCCGTCGGGCGCGGCGGTGGCGAACTTCACCGTCGCCTCCACCCCGCGCATCTACGACCGGCAGACCGGGGAGTGGAAGGACGGCGAGGCGCTGTTCATGCGGTGCAGCATCTGGCGGGAGGCCGCCGAGAACGTGGCCGAGACCCTCACCCGGGGCGCCCGGGTGGTCGTCACCGGCCGGCTCAAGCAGCGGTCGTTCGAGACCCGCGAAGGCGAGAAGCGCACCGTCATCGAACTCGACGTCGACGAGATCGGCCCGTCGCTGCGCTACGCCACCGCCAAGGTCACCAAGATCAGCCGCGGCGGCGGCGCCCGCGGCGGTGGTGCCGCGTCGGCCCCGGCGGCCGCGGCGCCGGCCGAGGACCCGTGGGGCAGTGCCCCCGCGTCGGGATCCTTCGGCGGCGGCGACGACGAACCCCCCTTCTGATACCTCGAGAACGAAAGAGATTGATCCATGGCTAAGTCCAACAAGCGGCGGCCCGCCCCCGAGAAGCCGGTCAAGACCCGCAAGTGCGCCTTCTGCGCCAAAAAGGGCCAGGAGATCGACTACAAGGACACCGCCCTGCTGCGCACGTTCATCAGTGAGCGCGGCAAGATCCGCGCCCGCCGGGTGACCGGCAACTGTGTCCAGCACCAGCGCGACATCGCGATCGCGGTGAAGAACGCCCGCGAGGTGGCGCTGCTGCCGTTCACCTCCTCGACGCGGTAGAACCCGCGCCACCGGAACCGAAAGTACAGATCATGAAGCTGATTTTGACCGCCGAAGTGGACCACCTCGGGGTGGCCGGCGACACCGTCGAGGTCAAGGACGGGTACGGCCGCAACTTCCTGCTGCCGCGCGGGCTGGCGATCCCGGCCACCCGGGGTGCGCAGAAGCAGGCCGACGAGATCCGGCGGGCCCGCGACGCCAAGCAGGTCCGCGACCGCGAGCACGCCGACGAGCTCAAGACCGCCCTGACCGGGCTGGGCACGATCGCGCTGCCGGCCAAGACCACCGCCGGCTCCGGCAAGCTGTTCGGCTCGGTGACCGCCGCCGACATCGTCCAGGCGATCAAGAAGGCCGGCGGCCCGCACCTGGAGAAGCGGATTCTGCGGATGCCCAAGGGTCACATCAAATCCGTCGGTCAGCACGTCGTCGGGGTGGTGCTGCACCCGGAGGTCGACGTCGACGTCACCCTCGACGTCGTGGGCCAGGACTGAGCCCCGACCGGCCGGGCAGGCCGGGTGCCGCCTGACCGCGCACGGTTAGCCCGCACCGCTTCGCCGGCAGGCCACGCCCCGGTGGGACGCCTGCGCGTCGGCGCCGCGGCGTTGCCGCCGCGGCGCCCGCTGCCGGCGCGCCCCGGCCCGCCGGCGGCCCCGGGGCGGCGGTTATCAGCAAACGTGCCCGCCGGGTCGCAAGCTCAGCTAACCTAATTGGCTGTTTACCCAACGCTTTCCCGCCGGCCACGCAACACGCCCGAAACGGTCATCTCCGCGACACGCCGACGTGATTGTCATCCACAGCGATCAGCCCGTCAATAACCGCTGTGAGCTGCGATGATACCGATGCGCTCCACGGTCTTACACAGGTTATCCCCAACCGGTTAACACCCTGGGGCCGCTCTATCCACAGACCGTCCACAGCTCCATCAACAGCCCCGTTTGGGGACCGCGCCAGCAACCTCTACCCTCAAGGCGGCGCACGACGCACCGGCTCGGAGACCGGGGGGTGTCGGGGGTCTGCCGTAGCGTGCGGACCACCGGAACGAGGGGAAGGGAGTGTGGCGGTCGATGGCCGTTGTCGATGACCTCGGGGCGTCGGAGGGCCCGGCGCAGGGCCCGCCGCCCAACGAGGATTTCGGGCGCCAACCGCCGCAGGATCTCACCGCCGAACAGTCGGTGCTCGGCGGGATGCTGCTTTCCAAGGACGCGGTCGCCGACGTGCTCGAGCGCCTGCGCCCCGGCGACTTCTACCGCCCGGCCCACCAGAACATCTACGACGCGGTCCTGGATCTCTACGGCCGCGGGGAGCCGGCCGACGCGGTCACCGTCGCCGCCGAACTGGACCGCCGCGGCCTGCTGCGCCGGGTCGGCGGCGCGCCGTATCTGCACACGTTGATCTCCACGGTGCCCACCGCGGCCAACGCCGGCTACTACGCCGGGATCGTCGCGGAGAAGGCGCTGCTGCGCCGGCTGGTGGAGGCCGGCACCCGGGTGGTGCAGTACGGCTACGCCGGCGCCGACGGGGCCGACGTCGCCGAGGTGGTCGACCGGGCGCAGGCCGAGATCTACGACGTCACCGAGCAGCGCTCCGCGGAGGACTTCGTCCCGCTGGAGGAGCTGCTGCAGCCCACCATGGACGAGATCGACGCGATCGCCTCCAGCGGCGGGCTGGCCCGCGGGGTGCCCACCGGCTTCACCGACTTCGACGACGTCACCAACGGGCTGCACGCCGGGCAGATGGTCATCATCGCCGCGCGTCCGGGGATGGGCAAGGCCCTGGCGCTCGATACCCCGCTGCCCACCCCGACCGGCTGGACCACGATGGGCGAGGTCGCCGTCGGGGAGCACCTGCTCGATGCTGATGGCCGCCCGACGCGGGTAGTGGCCGCGACCGAGGTGATGGTCGGCCGGCCCTGCTTCGAAGTCGAGTTCTCCGACGGCTCGGTGATCGTCGCCGACGCCGAGCACCAGTGGCCCACGGCGCGCGGGGTGGTGACCACCGCCGAGCTGCGGGCCGGTGCCGACCACCTGACCCCGCCGCGACGTCCCGGGGACACCGGCGTATCGGCGGTCAAGGTCGATGCGGCTCGCCGCATGCAGACCGTTCCGGTGCGCTGCGTTCAGGTCGACAACGCCGCCCGGCTCTACCTGGCCGGCCCCGGTATGGTGCCCACCCACAACTCCACGCTCGGTCTGGATTTCATGCGGTCGTGTTCGATCAAGAACCGGATGGCCAGCGTCATCTTCTCGCTGGAGATGAGCAAATCCGAGATCGTGATGCGGCTGCTGTCCGCCGAGGCCAAGATTAAGCTGGCCGACATGCGCTCCGGGCGGATGAGCGACGACGACTGGACCCGGTTGGCGCGGCGCATGAGCGAGATCAGCGAGGCGCCGCTGTACATCGACGACTCGCCGAACCTGACCATGATGGAGATCCGCGCCAAGGCGCGCCGGCTGAGCCAGAAGTCCGACCTGCGGCTGGTGGTCGTGGACTACCTGCAGCTGATGACCTCGGGCAAGAAGTTCGAATCCCGTCAGGTGGAGGTCTCGGAGTTCTCCCGCAACCTCAAGCTGTTGGCCAAGGAGCTGGAGATCCCGGTGATCGCGATCAGCCAGCTCAACCGCGGCCCCGAGCAGCGTACCGACAAGAAGCCGATGCTGGCCGACCTGCGTGAGTCCGGTTGCCTGACCGCATCCACCCGGATTCTGCGCGCAGACACCGGCGCCGAGGTGACGCTGGGGGAGCTGATGGCGACCGGGGAGCGGCCGCTGGTGTGGTCGCTGGACGAGCAGCGGCGCATGGTGGCCCGGCCGATGACCAACGTGTTCCCCAGCGGGCACCGCGAGGTGTTCAAGCTGCGGCTGGCCTCGGGCCGGGAGGTGGAGGCCACCGCCAACCATCCGTTTTTGACCCTGGACGGCTGGACGCCGCTGGGGGCGTTGACGGTCGGCGATCGGCTGGCCGTGCCGCGGCGGGTGCCCGAACCGGTGCAGACCCACCGGCTGCCCGATGACGAAGTCATCCTGCTGGCGCACATGATCGGCGACGGCTCATGCGTGAAGAAGCAGCCGATCCGCTACGCCAGCATCGACGAGGCGAACCTGGCGGCGGTGACCACCGCCGCCACCCACTTCGGGGTGACCGCGGTGCGCGACGACTACCCCGCCGCCCGGGTGAGCACGCTGCGCCTGCCCGCGCCGTATCACCTGACTCATGGTCGGCGTAACCCGATCGCCGCCTGGCTGGATGGGCTGGGGTTGTTCGGGAAGCGGAGCCACGAGAAGTTCGTGCCGGCCGAGATTTTCTCCGCGCCGAATGACCAGGTGGCGTTGTTCCTGCGGCACTTGTGGGCGACCGATGGGTCGGTGCGCTGGGATGCCGAGGTTGGCCGGAGTCGGATCTACTACGCGTCCACAAGCCGGCGCCTGGTCGACGATGTGGCGGGCCTGCTGCTCCGAGTAGGAGTCTTCGGACGGATCAAACAGGTGCACAAGGCCGGCTATCGGGATTGTTGGCATCTATACGTTTACGGAGCAGAGAATCAGGTCCGATTCCTGTCCACAGTCGGGGCGCAGGGCGCGAAGGCTGTTGCCGCTCAAGAGGTGCTGCATAACCTGGAGGGAATGGTCCGCAACCCCAACCTGGACACCGTCCCGAAGGAAGTGTTGACACAGGTTCGCGAACTGCTGACTGCTCGAGGCGTGACACAACGCGAGTTCGCCATCGCGATGAATATCGAGTACTGCGGGTCAACGATGTGGAAGCACGGACCGAGCCGTACGAGGCTGCACCGAGTGGCAGCACTTCTGGAGGATCCGCAGATTCATGCGCTTGCGAGCAGCGACGTATTCTGGGATTCGGTCGTTGAGATCACCAGCATCGGTGAGCATGACGTGTACGACGGAACCGTCCCTGACACGAATAATTTTGTGGCACAAGGGATTTCAGTCCATAACTCTCTGGAACAAGATGCTGATATGGTGGTTCTGCTGCACCGTCCGGACGCCTTCGATCGCGACGATCCGCGCATGGGCGAGGCCGATCTGATTCTGGCCAAGCACCGCAACGGCCCGACATCGACGATTTCGGTGGCCCACCAACTGCATCTGTCGCGGTTCACCAATATGGCGCGGTAGGTGCACCCAGTTTGTAAGGTCTCACGGATCGTGTCATTTTCTCAGCGGTGCACACCGACCCCACCGAGGTCGGCGAGCAATGGGATCAGGTCGCCGCTTCGCCCGAGTCGGCGTTTCCGAAGGTGGCCGCCATGATGGGCGAGGCCAAAACCGACGTCCTGGCGTTCACCGCATTCCCCAAGACGCACTAGCAAAAGATCTGGTCGAACAACCCGATCGAACGGCTCAACAAGGAGATCAAGCGCCGCGCCGACGTCGTGGAGATCTTCCCCAATCCAGCCGCGTTCCTACGCTTGGCCACCGCCGTGGTCATCGAAACCCACGACGAATGGCAAGTCACCCGCCGCTACCTCTCCGAGGTCTCCATGGCCGAGCTGCGCAAAGTCATCGCCGCCAAACAATCCGCCGCCGCACCGCTAGCCGAACAACGCCAGATCGCCTAACATCCACCACGACTCGTTGATCACCACGCGTGAGCCCACGCCGATCCAAAGTCCACCACGCCACGGGGCACTACTGGTCACGATCCGGTTGACCGCCGGACAGGCCGGCGACAACCCGCAGTTGATCCCGCTGCTCGATGAGTACGCCGTGACCTTCCTCGGGTGGCGTACTGCTGGCCTGCATCGCCATCCCTTCCCGCGTGGGACCTGCCGATTCCGATTCGGGAGACACGCCCTAAACCGTAGCGCCGCTACGCGGGGGCGCCGGTCGAAGGCAGGATCCCATGCAGACAGCTGGAGATCACGTATCTGAAGTAATCCTCGGTCTCCATGTTCGGAAATTCACGGTGCGCCTCCGCGAGGGTCTCCGTTTCGAACAGCGCCTCCGCCGCCTGTTGTTGGTGTTCAAATCCCGGCACCATGGCCGCGCGGTTACGCCGGTTCTCTTCCGCCGACGTCAGGGCGATGGCGAGGAGCGCGACGGTGGTGCACACCAGGTTCGCAGCACGGGGGGTATAGCCCCGTCGGACCAACGCCTCGATCTCAGCCTCCAGTAACGCGGCCCCGGACCGGCCCCGGGGGAACAACACCTGCACGTAGGCCGAGAGGCCGGGGTTGGCCAATAGGAATTCGCGTAGTTGTTCGGCGAAGCTCAACAAGTGTTCGGCCGTGTCGTGTTCGGACGAGTCCACCAGGTGCAGGTCCGCCAGAATGCGCTCGCCGACCACGTTTTCCAGCCCGAACTTGCTGTCGATATGCCGATACAGGGCCGTTGACGTCACGCCCAGCGCACCGGCCACCCGCTGCACGGTCAGGTCAGCGAGCCCGATCTCCACGCCAACCCGCTCGATATCGCTCAGCGAGATCCGCGGCGGTCTGCCCACCGCTCGACGTCGGGTCACCGCGCATCTCCTTCGACCACAAGCTAGTATTTGTTACATGCATAACTAATTCGCCTGCAGGACTCGATCACCGATCGACGCCCTGCCCCACGACTGTAGACAAGGGGGTCCCCATGACTGCGCCGATCTGGATTGCGTCCCCGCCGGAGGTGCATTCGGCCATGCTGTCCAGCGGCCCCGGGCCTGGACCGATGCTGGCGGCTTCGGGCGCGTGGGGCAAGCTCAGCGCCAAGTATTCGGCCGCCGCGGCTGAGTTGACCGCGTTGCTCGGTCAGGTGCAGGCCGGAGCCTGGCAGGGGCCCAGCGCCCAGCAATACGTGGCCGCCCACGGGCCGTATCTGACCTGGCTGATGCAGGTCAGCGCCAACAGCGCCATCGCGGCCGCCCAGCACCAGGCAGCCGCGGCGTCCTACACCACCGCGTTGGCGACCATGCCGACGCTGGCGGAGTTGGCCGCCAACCACGCCATGCGCGCGGCGCTGGTCGCCACGAACTTCTTCGGCATCAACACCATTCCGATCGCGGTAACCGAGGCCGACTACGCCCGGATGTGGGTGCAGGCTGCGACCACCATGGCGACCTACCAGGCGGTGAGCACCACCGCGCTGGCCTCGACCCCGCGCACCACACCGGCCCCATTCATCCTGACGCCCGGCGTCGGCGAGGCCGGCACGGCCACAGCGAATATGATGCAGACCGCCAACCAGGCCCAGGCCGCGGACTCCGGTTCGGCGACGTCGAATTCGAACATCATCTCGGATCTGCTGGGTGGCTACGGCGACCTACTGGATCAGTTGTTCGGGCCGATCATCGACTTCCTGCAGGATCCGCTGGGCAACCTGCAGCAGCTGATCACCGACTTCCTGACCAACCCAGCGCAGGCGTTGGTGACCTGGTGGCCGCTGCTGTTCGCGGTCGGCTACCAGGTGATCTTCCAACCCGTGGGATGGACCGGGTGGTCGTTGATACTCTCCTCGCCCGCATTGATCCCGATCTTCGTCGCGCTCGGCGTGGTCGGCCTCAATGAACTGATGCAGCGGATGGAGCTGCCGGTGGAGGCGGACCCCGGGCAGGAACCCGCCGCCGCAACGGCTCCGAACCGTCCCGACAACATGCCGTTGGCCAGCCTGGCGCCGGCATCGCCGGCACCGGCACCGGCCCCCGCGCCCGCACCGGCGCCCGCACCGGCACCCGCTGCGGGCACACCCGCACCTCCGCCGCCGGCGGGCGTCGAGGTGGTCGCCTACGCCGTGCACGGTGGCAATCCCGAAGAAGGCGTCGGGCCCACGCTCAACGAGGGTACCGGCGCCAAGGCGCCGGCGGCCGCCGCCGCGGTCGGCGCGCCGACCTCCAGCCGAAAGAAGAGCCGGGTGCGTCGGCGCCGGGGCGCAGCGGTCAAGGACCGCGGCCACCGCGACGAGTACATGACCATGGACAACGAGCCCGGCCTGCCGCCGGAACAGACCCCGGAGCCCGCCAGCCGGCCCCAACCCACCACCAAGGCCTCCGAGCAGGGCGGCGGGCAGTTGGGGGCAACCGGAGGCTTCAGTGGTACCGGAGCCAAGGAGGACGTGGGTCAGGTGAGCGGGTTGGCCACGTTCGACGACGACACGTTCGGCAACGGGCCCACCATGCCTGTGCTGCCCAGCAGCTGGGACACACCAGACGAATCACCCTGATATACAAGGCTTCATATTGAGCGATGACGATCAACCCGGCCACACCTACGGTGCGGCACGGTACGCGGCCCTGGACGACGGCCGCCGACTGCACTATTGGGTTCGTGGGACGGGTTCGCCCACCGTCGTTTTCGAATCGGGTGCCGGTATGTCCGGCGCCACCTGGGGCCTGGTGCAGCCCGCCGTCGCCGCCCATACCACCACCGTCGTCTACGACCGCGCGGGCGCTGGCGACAGCGACGACGACAACCGCCCTCGCAGCATGCAACGCATGGTCGACGACCTCGCCCAACTGCTGCGCCACCTGGAGGGCCCCTTTGTCCTGGTCGGCGCGAGCCTCGGCGGCCCTCTTATCCGCTCGGTGGCGGCCACCGGAGAATTCGCGATCCGTGGATTGGTCCTGGTGGACCAAGCCGACGAGCACGGAACGGAGATCTTCTCCCGGTCCGGCGAGAATCACACCGCGAGGACGGTGCGGTTGACCGCTGCCCTGGCGCGGCTCGGCTTGTATCGATTGTTTGCCTGGCCCGGCCGCCACCAACCCGCCGATGTCCAGGCCGATCTGCGCCGCCATCTGGCCACGCGGGGCGCACGTCAGATGGCCGCCGAGCTTGTCGACTTCCTGCCGGCGTTGTACGCGCTACATGAGAATCCGCCGCGGCTCGACGACATCGAGGTAGCGGTGATCAGCGGAACCAAGAACAACTTCCTCGAGCGCAAAACCCGCCCGGCCATCAACAGAGCGCATACCGCCACCGCGGCGGCGCTGGCGATGGGCCGACTCGTCGAAGCCCGCAGCTCCGGACACTACATCGCGTTCAGTGAGCCGGAAATCGTTGTAGGCCAGATCCTCTCGATGCTCGGAACTTAGCTACAGCTTGCTGACCGGGGCGTGGTTGTGCATCAACGTCACCCGCCCGGCGCTGCCGAAGTCGAAGGTGAGAACCGAATCGAAGGATGCACCCGATCCCGCCTTGCACCCCGCGACTGGATGTGGTCGATCGTTGTGGACCGCCGGCGAAGCCACCCATGTGGGGAATGCCGATGAGCGGGCAGTCGGCAGGCCCAGCGAGCGCGAGCGCGGTCAGAATCCCTGCGACGACCGCCGACCACGGTCTTGCCTCACGGGGCACTATCCACGTTGGCTGCTGATCGAGTGCCTCACCAGCGCCCAGTCCGCGGTCGCGTGTTCCGGTGGCGCGTTCCAGCGGAATGGAAACCTATACGCTCGGCCCGACGGACAAACCGAGATCCTTCCGGACGGCATCCTTGTAGGCCGTCTCCGCACGATTGACCGCATCCATGGCTTCACCCCAGTCCCGTCCAGGACTCCTCGCCGCGATAAGCCAGCTTGCGAGTTGCGGCACAAGGCTATCTGCGGCCGCGACCACCTCCGCGCTACCGATCAACTTGACCTGGGGATGCAGTACGTGGAAAAAGGTATCCGCCTCGTCGTCGGCTGGAGCGGCTTCCGCAGGAGCGCCCGGGTTGTGGTCGAAACACCATGTGTAAAGGCGGCGCTCCGCGGCGAAGAAGTCTGCGTACGCCTTCCTTTTGTGATCGAACAGACGAGCCTCACGTTCCCGCTGCACTGTGCGCTGTGATTCTTCGCGTTGCCACTGGCGCTGACGGTTGGTAGCGCAAACCTGTGCCACCGCCGCAATCACGCTGCCGATGATTACGCCCAGAATGCCAACCCACGCCTCACCCATAGCCAGAAATTAGACGATTCACGCAGAGGCCACTGCCTTCTTGCCGAGAAACGTACCCGGTTCCCGCACTGGCCGACGCCGGCATCCCGGACGAACAAAGGAGCACCACACCGCCGCGCTGGTCGCCGCAGAGCCCGACCGCTTCGGGTTCTTCGCCACCGCACCGATGCCGCATGTGGAGGAGTCGGTCGCCGAGGTCATCCGGGCGCTCGACGACCTCAACGTCGACGGCGTTGTGCTGCTCGCCAACAACTCCGGCACCTACCTCGGCCAGGACGGACAAGACGACCTGTGGGCCGCCTTGGACGCGCGTTCGGCGGTGGTGTTCATCCACCCCGCCCAGCGGCCCGGTTCCTCAGAGCCGACTGGAGTGCGTGCGCGGCGCCGCGGCCCGCACCGTCATGCGGGGCGTCGCCAAGTTGATCAGCACCGCGACATGACCGCGACCGGCGACCCGAATCGCCGCCAGACACGCCGCCAGACACGCCGCCACACCGCCCTGCGACACCGCCGCGCTATCCGGTCTCGATCCGGGGATGTAGTCGGGCGATCGTCCAAATCCGTTGCCTCCGGAGCATGAGCGTGGTGGCGCCGAGGAACACGACGAGGAATCCGGTGAGTACCAGGATGTCCCGGATCAGGTTGCCGGTGAGCCCGCCAGACACCGCCACCCGCAGCCCGTCAACCACATACGTCATCGGGATGAGAGGATGAATCACCCGAAACGGCGCGGGCATCGTCTCGATGGGATAAAGCCCGCCGCAGGAAGTCAGCTGAATGATCAGCAACGCCAGCGACAGGCCTCCGCCGATGACACCGAAAGTCACCCGCAAGAAGTGATCGATGGCCATGAACGATCCCGCCGCGAGAACCAGCAGCCCCGCCAACCACAGTGGGTGATCCGGCTTCAGGCCGAGCCCCGCGGCGACGACCCCGTAGAGCACCAGACCACCGACGGCGGTGACGACGGCGGCCGGCAGCCATCCGCCGACGGCGACCGTCAGTGCGCTGACCCGACCGGCCCAGGCGCGCAAGTTCGCCGGCCTGAAGAACAGATAGGCCAGCACGCCGACGACCCACAACGCGATCGCGAAGAAGAACGGTGTGAAGCCCCGTCCGTACACACCGGCCGGATTCAGGTTTTCGGTGCTGATCTCGACCGGGGAACTCAGCACATCGGACGCCGCAGCGGTCTGCTGTGGACTGGTGTCCGGAATCTTGTGCAGTGCACCATCGATCACATCCGACAGCTCCGTTGCGCCGCTGTTCGTCTGGTCGGCGCCGGACTGCAACGTCATGCTGCCGCTCTTCAGCGGCCCCAGCGCGGTCGAGATCTGCGTCGCCCCGGCGGTGACCCTCTGTGCCCCGGTGGTCAGCGCCTGCAACAGATTCTCTGCGGCGCGCAAGGCCTGTTTGAGCCCGTCGAGGTGTGGCTCATCCTCGGGGATCAGTGCCACCACGGCATCGATGACTTGTGTGATGGCCGCGTCGGCGGCAGCGCTGGTGGTCGACACCTGAGCGACCCCGTCGCCGATGGCCGCCGAACCGGCCTGCACAGCATCGATCCCTTCGGTCAAGGCGGCACTGCCTTGCTGGGCGAGCACCGTGCCGTCGACCAACCGATGGGCGCCTTCTGCTGCGATCTTGAGCTGCTGTTTGACCTGAGTCAGCTCTCCGTAGACGGCGCGGGCATAGGCGCCATGGGCCGCGCTGTTGATTTGTTCTTCCAGTTCGGATCTCGCGGTCTGCGCGATGATGCCGACCAGGTAGTTGTTCGCGTCATTCAGCGTGATGTCCAGACTCGCGCGTTGCGGTGTGGGATTCTCTGCGCTGGCGAGCTTCGCGCTGAAGTCGGGCGGGACGGTGATCGTGAAGTAGTAACGCCCGTGCCGCAGTCCCTCATCCGCGTCGTCGGCGTCGGTGAAGTGCCATTGAAATTTCCCCGACGCCCGCAGCTGCTCGGCGAACTGCCCGCCCGCATCGATCAGCTGGCCGTTGGCGACCGCCGGTTCATCTTGAACGACCACGGCGACGGGGATCTCGGCGGTCTTGCCGTACGGGTCCCAGTTCGACCAGAGATACAGCGACCCGTACAACAGCGGGATCAGCGCCAGCGCCACCGGGACTATCCAGCGCTGCGGCCGCCGGAAACGGCGAAACTCCAAAAGTGCCAAACGTAGAGCAGTCATCGTTTCTCCTCCGGCGCGACGGGAGTCGCGTCGCGTTCGAACGGGTGTGGCAGCGCCGTGGTGGCCATATCCGTTTCGTCGAGCATGTCGGGGATGTGGGTGCTGCTGGCCACCACCGTGCAGCCGAGTCGGGTCAACGCGTGCAAGCCGCTCCACACCCGCCGGCGCTCGGCTGGACCGCAGCCGCTGTCTGCGTCGTCGACGACCACGGCGCACGGTCGCTCGGCGGCCGCCAGTCCGGTGGCCAGCATGGTGCGCTCGCCTCGGGGGAGTTGACCGATGGTCGACCTGCGCGGCAGACGCAGACCGAGGACGTCGAACACCTCTGCTATCGCCGGCGGTGTCGGGCGGGACCGGCTGATCATCGCCCGCTCGGCGATGAGTTCCCCCACCCGCAGGTCATCATCGAGATCCACCGCCGGGGCCGCTTGGGCAACCGAAACCGCACGTTGTACCCGCCGCTCACCCCCGGGCAGGCGATGACCGCCGACCGCGATTGTTCCGGTTACCAACCGCATCCGTGCAGCCAACGCCAAGAGCAGCGCTGTGCGCCCGGAACCCGCCGGCGCAACGATCACCCCCAATTGGCCGGCGGCGATGTCGAGCGAAACGTTGGCGAACGCACACCCTGTCGGCCCGCGAACAGAGATTCCGCGCGCCGCGAACGCTATGCCCGTGAACTCCAACGCCGCCGTCGACTCCAGTGGGATCACCCCCGTCGGTTCCTGGCAAGCTACCCGGCCGATGTGTCGGCTAAACGCGGGTTTACGCGCCGCTGGATGGTGTCGGGGCTGTTGCAGTGACCGGGGTGAGTCCGGCTCGAAGGTGGCTTCGCGCCGCCACGCGGCGGCAGGGCCCCACACCGATCAGGGCGCCCCGGCGGTGGCGAGGGACGCGCCCATGATCGCCCCATAGGCCACGTGGGCGGCGCCGCCGATGAGCGGGGTTGTCCATCCGTAGTTGAGCAGTAAGAAGCCGGGTGGTTCGAGCAACGCCACGTCGGGTGCGCTCGTGGTCGTTGTGCCCATCCGGGGGTGGATCATCGGGAGCACGATGTTCACCAAAACGGTGCCGGCAAACAGACCGTGCACCAAGCCCAGCAGGGCGCCCAGCCACACGTCGGCGTGGTGGACGGCCGCAAAGACGGCGTAGTAGAGCAGCCCGATGACTTGTCCGATGGTGAACTGGGTCAGGTAGCCGATCACCTTGGCTTTGCCGCGGTCGGTGGTGAACACGGTGCCCAGCAGGAACGGCAGGTCCATGCGGGTCAGCTTGGCCTCGCTCGCGGCGCTCAACACGGTGGTGAGCACCAGGGTGCCGACGAACGCTGCGGCCAAAGCCGTCCAGATGCTCACCGGTGCGCCTGCCCGAGTCGCGCGCTGATGGTGCATGCGGCGTTGATCAGCGCCAGATGGGTCAGGCCCTGGGGCAGGTTACCCAGGAACGCGCCGGTGGCCGGGTCGATTTCTTCGCTGTAGAGGCCGACGTCGTTGGCCAACCCCACCAGTTCGTCCATGAGGTCGGCGGCCTCGTGGAGTCGTCCGGTGTGGGCCAGAGCTTCGGCGAGCCAAAACGAGCACGGCAAAAACGCCCCCTCGGTGCCCTCCAGCCCGTCGGCGGACCGGTAGCGGTGCACGTGGGGGCCGTGGCGCAGGTCAGCGTTGACGGCCTCGATGGTGGCCCGCATGACGGGATCAGCGCCGTCGGTGTATCCGTGCAGCAGCCCGAGCAACACGGCGGCATCCACGTCGTCGCTGTCGGCGCAGCGAGCGTAGCCGCCGTGCCGTGTGGAGACGCAACGAGTTTGGATGAATTCGTGGATCTGTGCCCGGACGGAACGCCAACGCGCCAGGTTGCGGTCGGGGATCAGGTCGTGGTCGGCGAGTTCGGCCGCGCGGTCGAGGGCGATCCAGCACATCATCTTCGACTGGGTGTGGTGCAGGGGTTGCCCGCGGACCTCCCAAATCCCGGCGTCGGATCGCTGCCAGGTGGCGCACACCAAATCGGCCAGTGCGGCCAGCCTGCGCGCCGCATCCGAATCCAGCCGGCCACCGGCCTCAACATATCTGCGGCTGGTCTGCAGGCCTTCGCCGTAGATATCGAGCTGCAGCTGCCCGGAGGCGGCGTTGCCGATCCGCACCGGCGCGGAATGGCGGTAGCCGGCCAGCGGCAGGGTCCTTTCTCGTCCGGGTGGTCGGCCGGACAGTCGGTAGAAAACCCGAAGCCGCGGGTGGGTGAGCTGGCTGGCGTGCATCAACCACCAGTAGTAGCTGCGTGCTTCGGCGATGCAGCCGATATTCAAAAACGCATTGAGCACCAACGCCGAGTCACGGACCCACGAGTAACGGTAATCCCAGTTACGCGGCCCGCCAATTGTTTCCGGAAGCGACGTCGTCGCCGCCGCGGCGATCGCACCCGACGGCGCGAACAGCAGCAGTTTCATCGCCAGGGCGCTGCGCACCACCGCGTCGCGCCACCGATCCGGATACCGGCGTTGGCGCGCCCAGTCAGCCCAGGCCTTCTGCGTGCGGGCCAGTCGGGCGGAGCACTCGGCCCGTCCGGGCAGCACCAGCGGCTCCTGGTCGGCGAAGGTCATCGCCAGCAGTGCGCTGTCACCTTTGCGCACACTGAATTCGCTGACGATGGCCCCGCTTTCGCACGCCGGTGTTCCCGCCGCCCAGGAGGACACCGCCACCGCGGCCGACCTGTGAGACGCGACCGGCACCCCGGACCGCCACGACAGCCGCGGCCGGTGGGCACCGTAGCCGAACCGAGGCCGCACGCTCCAGTTCACCCGCACACAGCCGCTCAGACCGTCGACCCGTCGTTGCAGCTCCCGCACCGGGGTGAGCGCCGCGTCATCGGACACGGTGAGCGCGTCGGTCACCGTCAGCGTCCCGGAATCCGTGACGAACGTCGTCTCGAGCACATTGGTGTTCGGCAGATAGCGTCGTGTCACACGAAACGGCACCGCGGGCACCAGCTCAAACCGGCCACCACGATCGGCGTCAAGGACGGCCGCAAACACGGTCGGCGAATCCATGTCCGGCAAGGCCAACCAGTCAATCGACCCGTCGCGGCCCACCAAAGCGGTGGTCCGACCATCACCGATCACCGCATAACCGCGCAACGGCAGATACCCGTCGGTCCGCACCGGCGCGGCCGGCACGCTCGCCCCCTGCCGGCGGGCCCCACCGCCCATGTTCCTCACGGGTTTGGCCTCGACCTTCCGCCGCAAGACCGGACCGGCGCCCGGTGACACCGCGGTCCTCCCGTTGGGCCAAGCCGGGAGCCGGGATGTGAAGCACGCCGGATCGGGCGCCCCTGCAAGGCCCAGCGGGGCTGGTGGTTGTTTGGCCGGGACCCGCCAAAAGCCATGGAAATCCATGGTAGTGAAACACGCATCGTCGCGCTATGGCGCGCCGCGCACACACGGTGAGCGATGCCACCGGCCCGGCCGCGGGCGCACACGGGTCAATCGTCGAGCTCGGTACCCCGCCCGAGGCCGGTCAGCACGGTGCGTACGTCGTGGGCGAAGCCCTCGGTGTCGTCGAGGCCGAACGCTGTGCGCTGCAGGATGAATCCGTGCACCAGTGCCATGACGACCCGGGTGGCGCGCTCGGGGTCCAGATTCGCGGGCACGGTGCCGGCCTGCTGTCCTCGACGCAGAGCCGCGGCCATCTGAGCGCGGACGCGATCGCTTCCGGCCACCGCGCGTCGGCGCAGCTCCTCGTGGCGCAACAGCTCCGCCCACGCCTGGACCGCGCAGCGCAGCAGCTCGTCGACCGAAACGGGGTGGCCCGCGGCGTCGCGGGTGGTCTCGCCGCCGACGGGACCGATCGCGCCGACGACCAGGTCGGCGACCGTGGGGGCGCGACCGCGCTCGACGAGGTGCTCGTCGAGTGGTGCGAACATCGTCGCGAACGCGTCGCCGGCGATCTCGATGATGATGTCCTCCTTGCTGGAGAAGTAGCGGTAGGACGCCCCCGCCGACAGGCCCGCCTCGGCGGCGATGTCGGGCATCGACGTCTGATGAAAGCCGTCGCGAGAAAAACAACGCCGGGCGGCGGCGACGATCGCGGCGCGGCGCGCTTCGCGTCGCTCCGGGGTGAGGCGGGGCATCGCAGGACCTCCTTGCGGGCGGCGACCCGTCGACTTCGGTGAATGATCATTCATCTTGACACGGCACGCGACCGCGGCGCACCATCGTAAATGAGCATTCACGGAAAGGAGGCGGTCATGGCCGGCACCCCGCACCTGCGTATCGGTCTCGGGGACTACGAGAACACCCGGGCGCTTATCGACGGCACCGTCACCATCGACGGCGTCGAGGCCACCTTCGCCACCGCACCGGTGATCTCGGAGGTCTTCGAGCGCATGGTGGCCGCGCGGGCGTTCGACGTCGCCGAACTGGGGTTGACGTTCTATCTGCGCACACTCGATTGCGACGACCCGCCGTTCATCGCGATCCCGGTGTTCCCGGCGCGTCACTTCCGCCACTCCTGCGTGTTCGTCAACACCGCCAGCGGTATCGCCGCCCCGCCGGACCTCGCCGGCAAGACCATCGGCGAGTTCGGCATGTATGGAACCGATGTCGGCGTATGGGTCAAGGGCATCTTCGCCGACGACTACGGCCTCAGACCGGAGCAGTCGCGGTGGATCGTCGGCGGGACCAACCGCCCCCTCGCGCCGTTCGATTTCGTTCACCGGCCCCATCCCGGCGACGTCGATGTCACGTCGGCGGCAGCCGGCGAGGCGTTGGGGCCGATGCTGGAAGCCGGCGAGATCGACGCCCTGGTCTCCGTCGACGTCCCCGAGGGGATCCTGCGGGATTCACCGCGGGTCGCGCCGCTGTTCGCCGACGCCGAATCGGTCGAACGCGACTACTTCCGGCGCACCGGGATATTCCCGATCATGCACACCGTCGTCGTGCGCCGTGAGCTGCTCGAGCGACACCCCGGCCTGGCCACCGCGCTCTACCGCGGCTTCCGCGACGCGAAAGACGTGGCGATGGCGCATTATCGCGACGGGATGACCAAGCAACACATGAGCGTCATGACCCCGTGGTTCAGCGCGCTGGTCGACAAGAACCGCCGCCTGCTCGGTGAGCACTGGTGGCCCTCCGGTGTCGACGCCAACCGCGAGGCGATCGACACCTTCTTGCGCTACCACTTCGAACAGGGGCTGTCGCGTCGCCGTTTGGTCTGCGAGGACATCTTCGCACCGGAGTTGCTCGGGTCATGAACACCATCGGCGTCGAGGAGCATTTCGTCACCGCGGAGGTGTTGCGGGCGTGGCGCGCGCTCGACCCGCAACACCGGGATCCGGTGCTGGGCTATTACACGGCCGACGAACAGGGTGGGCGCCTCGCCGACCTGACCGGCGAGCGGTTCAGTGCGATGGCCGAGACCGGACTCGACGCCGCGGTGCTGTCCCTGACCGCGCCCGGCGTGCAGAATCTGGCGCCCGACGACGCCGTGGCACTCCAGATCGCGGCCAACGACCTGCTCGCCGCGACGGTGCGGGCACACCCCGACCGCCTGCACGGCTTCGCGACACTGTCGACCCCGGCGCCGGTCGCAGCGGCGCGCGAACTGGAACGGGCCGTGTCCACGCTGGGGCTGCACGGCGCGATGCTGTTCGGTCGGACCGGCCAACGCCACCTCGATCACCGCGACTTCTGGCCGATCTTCGACGCGGCGCAGGCACTCGGCGCGCCGCTGTACCTGCACCCGCAGTCACCGCCGCCGACGGTGCGAGCCGCCTATTACCAGGGCTTCGACCCGGCGCTCGACGACGCGTTCGCCACCCACGGCGTCGGCTGGCACTACGAGACCGGAGTTGAGCTGCTGCGCCTGATCCTCGGCGGGGTCTTCGACCGCTTTCCCGACCTGCAGGTCATCGTGGGCCACTGGGGCGAGATGGTGCTGTTCTACCTCGACAGGATCGATGCGTTGCGGCCCACCGCCGCACTCGCGCGCCCGCCTTCGGAGTATGTGCGCAACAACGTCTTCGTCACGCCCAGCGGCATTTTCAGTCACCGCTACCTGCGCTGGGCGATCGAGGTGGTCGGCGTCGAGCGCATCCTGTTGTCCACCGACTACCCGTTCGCGTTCGCCCCGCGCGGCGGCGCGCGCCGCTTCCTCGAGGAGGCCGACCTCGACGATCGTGACCGGCGGCGAATCGCGTCGGGCAACTGGGAGCACCTGGTGGCCGGGATCCGGCGCTGACACGCACGGCCAACGTGCGGAGATAAGCCACCGAGTCGGTGCCGGTGATCGAATAGCATGAGCCGGCACCGATCACGAGGAAGGAAACCATGGGTCTGAAGGGTGAGGCGGCCATCGTCGGCTACGTCGAATGGGCGCCCGAGCGGCTGAGCAAGGCCCGACCTGCGCCGTTCACGCTCGAACAGTGGGCCGAACTGGGTGCGGCGGCCATGGACGACGCCGGCCTGCCCGCTGATCTCGTCGACGGCATCGTCACCTCGCACCTCGAGGAGTCGCAGATCTTCGTTCCCTCCACCGTGGCCGAATACCTCGGTGTGCGAGCGCGCTTCGCGGAACTGGTCGACCTCGGCGGGGCCAGTGCCGCCGCGATGGTCTGGCGCGCGGCGGCGGTCGAGCTCGGGATCTGCGACGTCGTCCTCTGCGCGCTGCCCGCCCGCTACATCACCCCCACCTCGCAGGCGAAACCCAAGGCGCTCAGCGACGCCGTGTACTTCGGGGCGTCGAGCAACCAGTACGGTTCCCCGCAGGCCGAATTCGAGATTCCCTACGGCAATCTCGGCCAGAACGGTCCGTACGGTCAGGTCGCCACCCGCTACGGTGCGGTGTTCGGCTACGACGAGCGGGCCATGGCCAAGATCGTGGTCGATCAACGCGTCAACGCCAACCACACCGACGGCGCCATCTGGCATGACACGCCGCTGACGATCGACGAGGTGCTGGCCAGTCCGGTCATCGCCGACCCGTTGCACATGCTCGAGATCGTCATGCCGTGCGTGGGGGGCGCGGCCGTGGTCGTCGCCAACGCGCAGGTGGCGAAGACCGCGCGCAACCGTCCCGTGTGGGTCCGGGGATTCGGGGAGAACGTGCCGTTCAAAACCCCCACCTACGCCGCCGACCTGTTGCACACGCCGATCGCCGAGGCCGCCGAGACCGCCTTCGCGATGTCGGGGCTGCGCCGCGCCGACATGGACATGGTGTCGATCTACGACTGCTACACGATCACGGTGTTGTTGTCGCTGGAGGACGCGGGGTTCTGCCCGAAGGGACAGGGCATGGGCTTCGTCGCCGAGCACGATCTGACCTTCCGCGGCGACTTTCCGCTGAACACCGCCGGTGGTCAACTCGGCTTCGGCCAGGCCGGCCTGGCCGGCGGGATGCACCACGTGTGCGACGCCGCGCGCCAGATCATGGGCCGGGCGGGCCCGGCGCAGGTCGGCGACTGCCATCGGGCGTTCGTGTCGGGCAACGGCGGGATCCTCTCCGAGCAGACCGCACTCATCCTGGAAGGGCAGTGACGATCATGACCGAGTTGCCGCGCCCCCTACCGGTGAAGACGCCGACCACCGCTCCGTTCTGGGACGGGTTGGCCCAACGCCGCATCGTCATCCAGTACTCGCCGTCGACCGGCGAATACGTGTTCTACCCCCGGGTGCGGGCCCCGCGCACCCTGGCCGACGACCTCCAGTGGCGCGAGATCTCGGGGCGCGGTGTGCTCTACGCGTTCACCGTCGCGCGTCGACCCGTCGGGCCGCACTTCGCCGACGCCGTTCCGCATCTGCTGGCGATCGTCGAATGGGAGGAGGGCCCCCGCTTCTCGACCGAAATGGTCAACGTCGCGCCCGGCGACCTGCGGGTGGGCATGCCGGTGCGTCCGGTGTTCATCGACCACCCCGAGGGCGACGTCACCATGCTGCGCTACGAGCCGGCCGAGACACCCGGGGGCCACGGTCGGGGGCGTGTCAGCAATGCTCGCCGGCCGCCGCGGCGGTCGTGAGCCCGACGCGGCGGCCGGCCTGCCACTCGACGACGCCCTCGCTCATCGCGGCGACGTCGAACCGTTGCCGGCGCAAGAACCGCGCCGCCTCTCTGGCGTAACCGCACCATTCGCTGCGGCAGTAGACGACCACGTAGCGGTCGGGGTCGAGTTCGGCCCACCGATCGGCGAGTTCGGGTAGGGGGATGGACACCGCGCCGGGGAAGTGCCCGGCGTCGTATTCCAGCGGCGGGCGCACGTCGAGCACCAGCATGTCGGCGGTGACCGAGGCCGCGTCGATGACCGGCACCGACTCGCCGCCGTCGAGTTGGGGCTCGGGCGAGGACGGGTGTGCGCGGGCGACCCGGTTGACGGCGACGAGCAGCGCCGCGATCTGCGGGCCGGCGACACGGTAGAAGATCGTCGTGCCGTCGCGGCGGGTGCGCACCAGACCTGCGCGCCGAAGGATCTGCAGATGCGCCGAGGTCGTCGACAGCGCCGTCTGCGAGGCGTGGGCGATGGCCTCCACCGAGCGCTCACCCTGCGTCAGCATCTCCAGCAACTGCAGCCGCCGCCCGTTGGCGAGGGCCTTCCCGACAAGCGCGAGCGCCTCGACGCGCGCCGCGCCCCCCGCGTCGACACTGGTACCGTATTCCATAGAATTAGATAATACAGGACCGGGGTGCCCGGACGGCGCCGTTGAGTCACGGAGGTGGCGTGTTGATGGACAGCTACGACGTCGTCGTCATCGGCGGTGGTCCCGCCGGGATCGCCGCGGCGGGTGCGGCGGCCGCCGCCGGTGCGTCGGTGGCGCTGATCGAGCAGGAGAAGCTCGGCGGCACCTGCGTGAACGCCACCTGCATCCCGACCGAGATCTTCCTCAACGCCGCGAACAGTGCCTTCGCGGTCTCGGTGCTGACCGCGGAGAAGGTGCTCGCCGACATCGGCGCACCGCAGGTCGGGGCGCTGTCCCGGCGCAAACGCGCCCTGGTCCGCGAGATCGGCGAGAGCCTGGTGCGACGGCTTCGCGACGCCGGCATCGCGCACCTGAGCGGCCACGCCTCGTTCGTCGACGCGCACACCATCGCCGTCGAGTCCCACCACCGGATTCGGGCCGGCTCGGTGGTCTTGGCCACCGGTGCGCGGTGGCGGGACCCCACGTTCGACGGCGTGCCCGCCGACGCGGTGGTCACCCCGGACGTGGTCCAGGAATGGACGCAGGTCCCGGCCACGGCGCTGGTGGTCGGCGGGCGCAACACCGGATTGGTCGACTTCGCCATCGAGTACGCCTATCTGCTGGCCGCCCTGGGGTCGGAGGCGACGTTCGCCACAGCCGGCGACCGGGTGGTGGCCGGCCTGGACGCCGATCTGCAGCACTACGTCGTCGACGCGCTGGAAACCATCGGGTGTTCGGTGCGGCTTGAGGCGCCGCTGACCGGATCGACCGCCGGGGTGGTGGTCTCGCCGAACTCGCCGCAGGAGGTGCTGCAGCCGGACTGCGTCGTCATGACCGACGTCCGATACGTCTCGCTCGAGGGTCTCAACAGCGACGCCGCCGGCCTGGACTCCCGTGTGCCCGTGCGAGTCGATGAACGCCTCGCCACGGCCGTGCCCCACATCTATGCCGCGGGAGATTTGATCGGCGGGAGTTCGCTGACGACGTCGGCCCAGCGCAGCGGCCGGATCGCGGGCACCAACGCCGCCGGCGGCGCCGCGAGTTATCCGGAGATCGTGGAGCCGGTCGTTCTGCGGTTGCACACCGACATCGCCTTCGCCGGCATCGACGAGCAGACCGCCGTGCAACGCCACGGCGCGGTCAAGGTCGGGTTCCTCGACCTCGATTCGGTGCCCGGCAACCTGATCAGCGGCGCGATTCCCGGTGCGGTCAAGGTGATCGCGGGCGCCGACGGAAACCTGCTCGGTGTCCACGCGGTCGGATCCGGGGCCGCGCAGATCGCCGAAGCGGCCGCCGCCTTCATGCAAACCGGCACGAATCTCGGCGAACTCGCCGCGATGCCGGTCTGGCACCCCTCGCCGCTGGAATCGCTGGCGAACGCCGCGAAGATGGCCGCGGTCACCTCGTCCTGAGCGATTCCTCGAGCCGGTCGCGGCCCTTAGGTTCGCGCGCCCATCCACACCCCCGCCGGGGCGCAGGGCAGACCGACGTCTTTGAGGCTCAGGATGCCGGGCGGGGCCGCGGCGACGTCGAAGACGGTGTTGACCGCCGGCATCGCCGTCATGGTGTCCCATTCGTGATTGCCCCAGCTCTGCGGCGCGATGAAGCGGATGCGTGTGTGCACCGCCGGCTCGCCGTCGATGACGATGTTGTGGTGGTCGTCGTCGAATTCCCAGCCCTCGTTGAGCTTGGTGGTGAGATACCACGCGACCCGCGAATAGATGACGGTTCTGCCGTCCACCTTGCCGCTCCACGCGCCGCGCAGCGCCGCGGCGGTGTCCTTGTCGATGGTCAGCCACCCCAGGTCGACGGTCTCGGAGGCGGTCGCGTACTCGATGTCGAAGTCGAGGTCGGTCAGGGTGAAACCCAGCGCGACCGCCATGCGCTCGACGGAGTCGCGGAAGGTGCTCATCCACAGTTTGGCGACCTCGGCGAGGTCCGGGGTGATCTCGGCGCGCGAGATCCCCAGCGCCTGCCAGGTCTCCGCCGACTCGTAGACCGACACATCGGCCGATTCGTAGATGGACACCCGCTGCACGTCGCGGCAGACGCCGGTCAACGCGGCGGTGATCGCGTTGACCCAGCCGGGGTTGATGCCGGTGATGTGCAGCGAACTCTGTCCGCGTTCGCAGGCGTCGGCGAGGCGCTGCTCGGTCTCGCCCTGGATCCCGCCGACGTTGAGGAACAGGTTGGTGCTGATGACGTCCAGGCCGCTCTCGAGCAGCCGCACCACGTGGTCGAGGTCGGCCATGAACGGCGTGTAGATCACCGTGTCGGCCCCCGCCGCCAGCAGGGCGTCGATGTCGCCGGTGGCGGTGACCCCGGTGTCCGGCCGGCCGCAGAGCCGTCCGGCGTCCACGCCGGCCTTGGCGTCGGAATAGGCGTAGACCCCGGCGAGCTCGAGGCGCGGGTCGTCGAGGACGGCGCGCAGGCTCAGCGTGCCGACCTTGCCCGTAGTCCACTGAATGATGCGCATCCGCGCTCCCCTCCGCTATTTTTCACGACCGTGGAAATATATCCCACCGCCGGGCGGATCGTGGCGGGAATGCCCCATGAACCCGGGGCTTGTCGCCGGTGACGAACGTCGGTCGCGGGGCGGTCGATATCGTCGTGCGGTGCAGATGCCAACGCAGGGCGCCGGCTCGCCGGGCGGGCGTCGCGGCCGCCCGCCGCGGATCGACCGGGACCGGATCGTGGCCGCGGCGCTGTCGCTGGCGCCCGGCCGGCTGACCATGCAGGCGGTCGCCGATGCGCTGGGCGTCGACCGCACCGCCCTGCACTACTACGTCGGGGACCGGGGCGGCCTGCTCGAGCTGGTGGTCACCCACCTGTTCGAGGCGCAGATCGCCCGGGAGCGCCTGCCCCACGACGCGCCCTGGCCCGACCTGCTGCGCGCCTACACCGTGGCCATCCACCACGGCGTCGTCCGGGTCGGCGTGCCCGACGCGCCGTTGCGGTTGCGCTCCACCGGGAGCCTGGCCGTGGCCGAACGGGTGCTTGAGGCCCTGGTCGGCGCCGGGTTCACCGTCGATGAGGCCGGCCAGGCGCTGACCCTGGCCTCCGGGATCGCCTACACGGCGGCCCATGATCTGCTCGGCGACGAGCAGTCCAGACTCCACCAGGCCCCGGAGGTGGCGCGGGCCCTCGGCGAGCTGCCGACGGGGCGCTACCCGCTGCTGGCACAGGTGGTCTCGGCCCGCGCCGACACCGACGCCGCCGATTTCGAGTTCAGTGTCGATGTGGTGATCGCCGGGCTCGACCGTCGGCTGCAGGCGCGCCGCCCGGGGGTGTGAGCCGGCGGCCCACCGACCCCGGCGCCGGGCGGACGCGCCGCCGCGGCACACCCGGTAATGATAATCGTTGTCATTAAGGCGGCGGTGCGGTAATGTTCCCGCCAGCTCTACTGGCAATGATTGTCATTGTCGTCATCTGGTCATCACCTGTCGTCGGTACCGAGGGAGGCTTCCGTTGTTCGCGTGCGATCCGCTCGACGTGCCGACCCCGGGCCCGGGTGTCGACGACCCCCGCGGTGAAGGCGGACCGCGGTGAGCGCCCCGGTGTGGATGGCGATGCCCCCCGAGGTGCACTCGGGGTTGTTGTCCAGCGGCGCGGGACCGGGCGCGCTGCTCGCCGCCTCCGCGGCGTGGGCGCAGTTGAGCACGCACTACGCGAGCATCGCGCAGGAACTCCTCGCCACCCTGGGCGCGGTGCACGCCGGTGCCTGGCAGGGGCCGACCGCCGTGCAGTACGTGGCCGCCCACCTGCCGTATCTGCAGTGGCTGACGCAGGCCGGCACCGACAGCGCGGCCCGGGCCGCCCAGCACGACGTCGCCGCGGCCGGCTACGCCACCGCGCTGGCCACCATGCCCACGCTGGCGGAGCTGGCCGCCAACCACGCGACCCACGCCACCCTGCTCGCGACGAACTTCTTCGGGATCAACACCATCCCGATCGCCGTCAACGAAGCCGACTACGCGCGGATGTGGGTGCAGGCCGCCACCACGATGAGCACCTATCAGGCGGTCGGCGACACCGCGGTGGCCAGCAGCCCGCAGACCCCACCGGCCCCCCAGATCGTTCACGCCGACCACGACCACGACCACGACCATGACCACGGGGACGGGGACGGCGCTCACGACGGGGAGCTCTCGCCGACCGACCCGGAGTGGTGGACCGACGTCGGCCTGGAACAGGTGGAGAACTTTCAGCGGCTGGCCGAATTGCTGGTGACCGACCCCGCGGCGTTCGCGGAGTTCCTCCCGATGGTCATGGCCGATCTGGCCTTCCACGCCAGCCAACTGCTCACCACCGCACTCCAGTTCGCCCCCGCGCTGCTGGGGCCGGCGATGACCATGGCGATCGCCAACCTGGGCTGGGTGGGCGGCCTCGCCGGGCTGGCGGGCCTGGCGGGGGCGGCGCCCGCCGCCGCGGCGACGATCCCGGGTGGGGTGGGCGAGCCGACCCCGGGCTTGGCGGTCTCCCCGGGCGCACCCGGCACCGCGCCGAGCCCCGCACCGCTCTCGCCGGCCCCGGCCGCCGCGCCGGCCCCGGCGCCGGCACCGGCGGCCGCCGCCCCCACGGCGCCGCCGCCGGCCTCGCCCGCGCCGGGCGCGCCGGGAGCCGGCCCGCCCTACCTGCTGGGACCGCCGGCGGTGGTCGCGGCGACGCGGAGAACGCACACCACGACCCGCGCACGACGCCGGGACCCCGCGTCCGAGGATGCGGCCGCGCCCGGAGCGGCGGCCGCCGCCGAGGCCCGCCGCCGGGCACACACCCGGCGCCGCCACCGCCGCGCACGGCGCGGGCACGGCGACGAGTACGCCGACATGGACGTCAAGGTCACCGCGGAGTGGAGTCCGACACCGCCCCCGGGCCCCGACCCGGTGCGCGCCTCCACCCGTGACGCCGGCCCGCTCGGGTTCGCGGGCACCGCAACCGACTCCCCCCGCACGGCGGCCGGGATGGTCACCGTCGGCAGCGCCGAGCAGGACACCGCCGGGCAGGTCCCGCTGCTGCCCGACGGGTGGGGCGACGATCCGCGAGCCGAGTAGGTTACGATTCGTGGACACCGCCGACCCGGGGCTTTCCTACATCGATGAGCACTCGGTGCGCATCGACGCCCCGCGAGAGCGGGTCTGGGCCGCGCTGCAGCAGCACACGCGGTCGATGCTGACAAGCGCGCAACGCAATCCGCTGGTCGCCCTGCTCGGTCCGCACCCGCGCGAAGGCTTCGAGGTCGTCGAGGCGATCGAGAACCGGCGACTGGGTCTGGCCGGCCGCCATCGCTTCTCGCGCTATCGGCTCGTGTTCGACCTCACCGACGGCCCGGCCGGGGCCACCACGCTGCACGCCCGCAGCTACGCGGAGTTCCCCGGGGTCCTCGGCGGGGTGTACCGGGCCCTGGTGATCGGGACCCGGCTGCACGTCGTGGCCACCAACGGGCTGCTGCGCGGGGTCCGCGCCCGCAGTTAGGGGTGCAGGTTCCACTGCCCGCAGTCGGCGGCCAGCACATCGTTGACGTCGACCTCGATGCCGCCGACGATCGGACCCGGACTCGACGCGGTGCTCACGATGCGCTGAAACAGCACCGCGGCCGGGTCACGGCGCCCGTTGGACCACGACCGGGTCTGCCAGGCCCACCGGTGCCCGGGGGTGCGCGAATTGCCGATCACCCCGGCCGCGCCGGCCCACTGGCACACGTCGACCCCGCCGTAGACCCCGGTGCGCTGCACCCCGAGCACGGAGTTGATGCCGCGAAACCACGGCAGCGCCACCGTGTCCCAGGTGTGGCGGTCGATGTCGTCGTCGACGCTGAAGAAGATCGGCGCACTCTGCCCGCCGCCGGCGGCGGTGTGGATCTTCCAGGCGGTGCGCGCATCGGCGACCCCGCCGGCATACCCGCGGGTGAAATCCGACGGGGCGGTGCCGCCGGGCTTGCCGTACTGGTAGTTGCTGACGATGACCAGCCCCGCGGCGGTCAGCGACTGCGCGTAGGGGCGGGTGATCGGCTTGGCCCCGAAGTTCGAGCCGGGCCGCGAGGTCGACACGTAGTTGATCACCCCGGCGTAGCCGGCCGCCCGGATCGCCTCGGCGGGGATCTGGCGCATCGCGTAGTCGATGAGCATCGGGTTGGCCGCCGACGCCGGCGGGATCCCGGCGCGCGCCGCCGCCACTCCCGCCCCGGCCAGCGCCGACGCCGCCGCGGCGTAGCGCAGCGCGTCGCGGCGGGAGGTCCGGGGCGCGCGGCGCGGCGGGGACATCGGAGGGGGAGCCTGCATGCGCAGATGTTAACAATGTGGCACGTGTTATTCGTGTGGCCCACGCCGTGGATGACCCCGCGGGCATACTCAACCGCAGGACACCCGACCCGCCGCCGACAAGGAGCCCCGACGATGACCGACACCGCCCCGATGCAGACCGCCGCCGCGACCGGTGCGGCGATGGAGGAGGCCGTCTCGCTGTTCATGCTGCACCCGCAGACCTTCGCCGACAGCGTCGCCGCCGGCTACCAGAACCCGCTGGCCGGCTACGTGGCCGGCCGCGGCGGGGTGCTCGGTGAGGCCACCGGCGTGACGGTGGCCGCGGTGTTCACCGTCTTCGAACCGACCACCCTGGCCGCGATGTGGGACGAGGGCGTCGCGGTGCGCGGCGCGGCCGGCGCCGCGCAGGTGTACTGGGAGCAGACCGCCGAGTTCGCCCGCCGTCACCTGCGCGGCGTCGACGGCCTGGAGCGTCTGGCCGCACTGGGGGAGAAGCTCATCGCCGCCGCCCCGACCGGCGGGCTGGCGTTGTTCGCCGGCTGGCGGGCGATGCCGCGGGCCGCCGACGCGCCGGCCCGCGCGCTGCAGGTGATGTTCGTGCTGCGCGAGCTGCGCGCGGCGGTGCACTTCCACGCCCTGATGTTCGCCGGGATCAGCGCGGTCGAGGCGCACATGCTCAACAAGGGGGCGCAGTACACCGCGATGTTCGGCTGGGCCGAACCGTTCGCCGACGGCGCGGACAAAAAAGACGCCTACGCGGACGCCGAGGAGCAGACCGACCGGTGGATGGCGCAGCTGTCGGCGGCGGTTCTCGACACCGCGCAGGCCGAGGAGCTGGCCCGGCTGGCCGGCGCGGCGCTGGCGGCGATGCAGGCCAGCTTGGCGGGCTGAGCCGGCGGGCTCACGTGCCGTAGAGGTGCAGCGCCCGGGCGGCCAGGGTGGCGATCTCACCGCTGAGCCCGGCGATGGGCGGTCCGCCGGGCTGGTGGATGACGTTGGCGAGCACCACCACGTAGGTGTCCGAGCCGGGGTCGATCCAGATCGTCACCCCGGTGAACCCGGTGTGCCCGACGCTGCCGATCGGGAAAACCACGCCCCGGGGCGCCGAGTGCGGGGTGTCGATGTCCCAGCCGAAACCGCGCAGATCCTGCCCGGCGATCGCCGGATAGGCCGGCGCCAGCAGCGGATCGGGCCGGTCGGGGGTGGCGGCCGTCGCCGCGCGGGTCGCGTCGTTGGCGGCAACCAGTTGCTGCGGGCTGCGGCCGGGCTGCTGCGGGCTGGTCATCGCCGCCAGCGTCGCCGTGCTCAGCGGGAACGGGCTGGGTCGCCCGGCGAGGCGGTCGAGTAGCGCTTGGGCGAACAGCCCGACGTCGTGCACGGTGGAGAACACCCCGGCGCTGCCGGCCACCCCGCCCATGCGCCGCGCGGTGGGGTCGTGGACGGTGCCGCGCAGCAGCGCACCGAAATCCGGGTTGATCCCGGGGGTGTCGCCGTCGTGGGCGGTGGGCGCGATGCGCGCCAGAAGCGCGGTGCTCCACGCGTCGTCCGGGCAGTCGCGCGTGTCGGCGTCGGTGTCGGGGTCGGGGTCGGGCGCGATCACCGCACCGCGCACCCGGTGCGGCCCGCACGCCTTGGCGACCGGCAGATAGTGGGTGTCGGTCATGTGCAGCGGGGCGAACACGTGCTCGGGCACGTAGCGGTCCAGCGGCTCGCCGGTGAGCTCCTCCACCAGAGCGCCGAGGATGATGAACCCGATGTCGGAGTAGTGGAACCGTTCGCCGGGCCCGAACTCCAGCGGCGCGGTGAGCGCCCGGTGCACCCCGTCGGCCTTGTCCGGGCGGGTCAGCCCCCACGGGCCCTGGTGGCTCAGGTCCCCGCCGATGCCGGAGGTGTGGGTGAGCAGCATGCGCAGCGTCACCTGGGCGCGCAGCGGATCGTGCTCGGTGTTGAACTCCGGCAGGTAGGTCTGCACCGGCTCGTCGACGGCCACGTCGCCGGCCTCGACGAGTTGCAGCACCGCCACCGTGGTCGCCAGACACTTGGTCAGCGACGCCAGGTCGAACAGGGTGTCGGCGGTCATCGGCTCGGCGGGGGAGGCCCGGTCGTCCAGCCCGGGTTCGCCGGCCAGTTTGCGCTCCCCGAACGCCTGCCGGTACACGATCGCGCCGGCGTGGCCGACCTGCACCACCGCGCCGGGCAGCCGGTGGGCGGCGATCGCGGCGTCGATCAGCGGGGCGATCGGGGCGAACGCCGGATCCGGGGCCACCGGCGGTATCGGGGGTGCGGGGGCGGTGCTCGGCGCCGCCTGCGGGGTGGTGGCGGGACTGGTGGCCGGCGGCGGCGGTGGCGGTGGCCCGCAGGAGCAGAGCACCGCGGTGGCCGCGAGGACGGCGGTGGCCGCGCGCGCCCGGGCGCGGCGTGGACTCGACACCCTCACAGGAAGCGACGGTAGCGGTCGCCGCCGGGCGGTGTCATCCGGTCGCGCCGCGCCGCCGGGCCGATGCCGAAGCCCTGCGGCCGGTAGCGGTGGGTGCGGTGGGCACGGCACCGCTGGTCGCTGAGTCGCCGACTCAGGGCGGTGGGGCGGTTTCGAGGTCGGTGATCAGCTGCCGCACGGTGGCGTCGGTGCTCAACAGGCGATCGAGGACGGGGTTGGCCATGCCGCGCAGGGCGCTGTAGAGCCGCCAGCCGGCCGGCGCCATGGTGGTGGGGGCGCGGCCGGTGATGCCGTCGACGATCGAGCGGGCGGCGTGCGCGGTGCTGATGCGCCGGTTCAACGGCCAGGGCAGCAGGGCGCCGATGCGTTGACCCAGCGGGTGAGCGTCGAGCGTGTCGTGGGTCATCGCGGTGTCGACCAGGCCGAAGTAGGCGATCTGCACGGTCGCGGAATGAGCAGCCAACTCCAGGCGCAACGCACGGGCGAGCTGTTCGACCCCGGCCTTGCTGATCATGTACGGCGAGCCGCCGGGGCCGGGGGTGAAGGCGGCGCCCGAGCACACCATCACGACGTGACCGCCGGCGGTGATCACCTGTTCCAGAGCGGGTTTGACGGTGTTGAACACCCCGGTCAGGTTGACGTTCACAACCCGGTCGAAGTCCTCGCCGGTCATCGTCCGCAGCGTCGCCGGGACCGGGCTGACCCCGGCGTTGGCGACGACGACGTCCAGCCTTCCGAAACGCGTCGCCGCCGCGGCGACCGCGGCGGCCATCGCCGCACGGTCCCGCACGTCAGCGGTCAATCCGACTGCCTCACCGCCTAACTCGGTGGCGGCGCGGTCCACACCGTCGGCGTCCACGTCGATCAGTGCGACGGCGGCGCCGCGGGCGTGCAGACTCTTCGCCACGGCGCGCCCGATGCCCTGGGCGGCGCCGGTGACCAGCGCCGCCCGGCCGGCCACGTCGAGCTCGGCCACGGCGCGGCCCGCGAGAGGCCCGGGCAGTCTCATCGAGACACCACCGCATAGGCGTCACGGTCGAATGCCTTGGTCCGCCTGGCGTATTCGAAACTCCAGCCGGGGTACAGGCCGGCGTTGCGGCCGTCGGCGGTGTGGTAGTAGCTGGTGGCGCAGCCGCCGGTGAGCCACACCGTGTCGGTGCTGCGGACATCCATCTCCTCCATGAAGGTGTCCTGGACGTCCGCGCGGACCTCGACCCGCCGGAGTCCGCCGTCGCGCATGGCGGCGAGCGCGTCGACGATATAGCGCACCTGAGCCTCGATCATGTAGATCGCCGACTGGTTGCCCACCGCGCCGAACGGCCCCAGGGTGGTGAAGAAGTTCGGAAAGCCGTGCAGCGTCACCCCCAGATAGCTCTGCGGCCGTTGCGCATAGACCTCGGAGAAGGAAAGTCCGTCGGTTCCGCGGATCCGCGCATAGACCGCGGGCGGGACGTCGAAGCCGGTGGCGTAGACGATGGTGTCGACCGGGTGCTCGACGCCGTCGCCGGTGACGATCGAGTGGGCGCGGATCTCGGCGATGCCGGCGGTGACGACCTCGACGTCGTCGCGGGCCAGGGCCGGCAGGTAGTCGTCGGCGAAGATGGCGCGTTTGCAGCCGATCATGTAATCCGGTGTCAGGGCGCGGCGCAGCGTGGTGTCGCGGACCTGGCGACGGAGCTGGAACTTGCCGAGCAACTCGTAAGGATGCCGGAACCGCTTGTCGACGAACCCGACGAGACCGAATCCCTCGATCCCGGCGTAGTACAGCGCGCGCAGTGCTCTGCCGATCAGCGGGACCCGGCGCAGCAGCGTGCGCTCCAGCGCCGAGGTGCGCCGATCCAGTCGGGGGATGATCCACGGTGCGGACCGTTGGAACACCAGCAGTCGCTCGACCGTGCCGGCGATGGCCGGAACGATCTGGACCGCGGTGGCGCCGGTGCCGACCACCGCCACCCGCCGACCGGTCAGGTCGTGATCGTGATCCCAGTGCAGCGAATGGAACGCCGTGCCGGCAAAGGACTCCGCCCCGTCGATGTCGGGGTATTTGGCCTCGCCGTACACCCCGGCGGCCGAGATGAGCACCGCGGCGCTCAGGGTGCCGGTGGTGGTGCGCAGCACCCAGCGCATGCGTCCGGCCTCCCAGGTGGCCTCCAGCAGTTCGGTGCCGAACCGAACATGGTCGGTGACGCGGTGGTCGGCGGCCACCGAGCGGAGGTAGGCGAGGATCTCGGGCTGGCGACCGTAGGTCCGCGACCACGCGGGGTTGGGGGCGAACGAATACGAATACAGGTGCGACGGCACATCGCAGGCGCAGCCGGGGTAGGTGTTGTCGCGCCAGGTGCCGCCCACCTCGGTGGCGCGCTCGAGGATCAAAAAGTCGGTGATGCCGGCGGCGCGCAGTTTGGCCGCCAGCGCGATCCCGGCGAAGCCGGCGCCGACGACGACGATCCCGTGCTCCTCGACCGGTACTGCGCTGAGGCTCTCGTCAGCCGCGACGGACTCCATAGGAAACACATGATTCCTATAATGGGCGCCGGTGTCAACGGCGACCGACCGCGGGGCGCCCCCGACGCGGACCGGCCGGCTGACCCGAGGGTCAGCCGGCCGGTGCGGTGTCGTCGGGGGTCTACTTCGGGGGCATCCGGATGCCGCCGTCGACCCGGACCACCTCGGCGTTCATGTAGGAGTTGGTGACCAGCTCGCACACCATCGAGGCGAGCTCCTCGGGTGCGCCGAGCCGGCGCGGGAACAGCACCGACTCCCCGAGCTTGGCCTTGAACGCCTCGGAGTCGTCGCCCTCCCCGTAGATCGGGGTGTCGATGAGGCCGGGGGCGACGGTGTTGACCCGGATCCCGACCGCCGAGAGGTCGCGGGCCACCGGCAGGGTCAACCCCACCACCCCGCCCTTGGAGGAGGAGTAGGCGGCCTGGCCGATCTGGCCGTCGAAGGCCGCCACGCTGGTCATGTTGACGATCGCCCCGCGCTCGCCGGTCGCGGTCGGCTCGGTGCGGCTCATCGCGGTCGCCGCGATCCGGATGCAGTCGAAGGTGCCGACCAGGTTGATGTCGAGCACCTTGCGGTACAGGTCCAGGTTGTGCGCCGAGGAGTACTCGCCGTCCTTGCCGATGGTGCGCTGCGCCCAGCCGATCCCGGCGGAGTTCACCAGCACCCGCAGCGGGCCGAGCCCGGCGGCGGTGTCGACCGCGGCGATGATCTGGTCGGTGTCGGTGACGTCGACACTGGCGAAGGTGCCGCCGATCTCCTCGGCGAGCGCCTGGCCCTTCTCCGCCTGCAGGTCGGCGACGACGACCCGGGCGCCCTGGGCGGCCAACTGCCGGGCAGTCGCCGCACCGATTCCTGATGCGCCGCCGGTGACGACGGCGCTGGCTCCGTTGATGTCCACGCCGACAGACTACGGGTGCGGTCCTTTTGCCTCACCGCCGGTCGGCGCATTAGTTTTCTGCGGGTGATCTCCCGTGCCTGCACCGCCTTGACCCGTTGGATCCTGCCCGTGCTCACCGTCGCGGTGGCCGGCGCGCTCAGCGCGCAGGCCGGCCCGCTGCCGGTGCGGCTGGTCGATGCGGACAACCCGTTGGCGGGCAGGCCGTTCTACGTCGACCCGGCCTCGGAGGCGAGGGCCGCCGCGCGCGCCGTCGACCCGCCGAGCCCGGAGCTGACCGCGATCGCCGACACCCCGCAGGCCTACTGGCTCGACCAGGCGTTCGCCGCGTCCACCGTCGCCGACACCGTCGCCGGCTACACCGGGGCCGCCGCCGAAGCCGGAGCGATGCCGGTGCTGGCGCTGTATGCGATCCCGCACCGTGACTGCGGCAGCTACGCCGCCGGCGGATTCGCCACCGGCGAGGACTACCGCGGCTGGATCGACGCGATCGGGGCGGGGTTGGGCGGCAACCCGGCGACGATCATCGTCGAGCCCGACGCGATCGCGATGGCCGACTGCCTGCCCGACGACCAGCGCGCCGAGCGGTTCGCGCTGCTGCGCTACGCCGTGCAGACCCTGTCCGCCGACCCGGCCGCGGTGGTCTACCTCGACGGCGGGCACTCGCGCTGGCTCGGCGCCGAGGACCTCGCCGGGCGGCTGGCGCAGGCCGGGATCGAGGGGGCCCGCGGCTTCAGCCTCAACGTGACGAACTACTACACCACCGAGGAGCAGATCGACTACGGCGAGACCGTCTCCGGGCTGACCGGCGGCACCCACTACGTCGTCGACACCTCCCGCAACGGGGCCGGACCGGCCCCCGAGCACCCGCTGAACTGGTGCAACCCCGACGGCCGGGCCCTGGGGGTCGCCCCGACCACCGCGACCGCCGGTGCGCACGCCGACGCCTACCTGTGGATCAAACGGGTCGGCGAATCCGACGGCGGCTGCGACCGCGGCGAACCGGCCGCGGGACTGTTCGTCAACGACTACGCCATCGACCTGGCCCGCAACGCCGCCGGCTGAGCGGGCCCGCCGGCGGTCACCGGCTGGTAGCTTGCCTGCCACCGGGACGGGTGGGCCAAGACGGCTCCGGCCGGCCCGGCGACGCACCCGAGACAGGAGGCACCCCACCGTGATCACCACCCTCGACGGCCACACCCCCGACCTCGGCGCCGACTGCTGGATCGCGCCCACGGCGGTGCTGATCGGTCGGGTCCGGCTCGGCGCGCGCGTCGGCGTCTTCTACTCCGCGGTGCTGCGCGGCGACGTGGAGACGATCACGATCGGGGCGGACACCAACATCCAGGACGGCTGCGTGCTGCACGCCGACCCGGGTTTTGCGCTCACGGTCGGCGCCGGGGTCTCGGTGGGCCACAACGCGGTGCTGCACGGCTGCACCGTCGCCGACGACGTCCTCATCGGCATGGGCGCCACCGTCCTCAACGGCGCCCGCATCGGGGCCGGGTGCCTCATCGCGGCCAACGCGCTGATCCCCGAGGGCGCCGACATCCCGGCCGGCTCCCTGGTGGCCGGGGTGCCCGGCAAGGTGCGCCGCGACCTCGGGCAGGCCGAACGCGACGCCATCGCGCTCAACGCCCGCGCCTACGGGGCGCTGAAGGACCTGCACGCCGGTGCGGTCCACCACGACGTGCCCTGACCGCGCCCGACAGATCGCCCAACGCCGCGGCGCCGGGCCCGCGGCTGTTCTAGGCTCGTTGTCATGACAGACCTCGACCAGGCGGCCGCCCGCCGTGAAATTGCCGATGCCCTGCTCAACGCGTTGAACCGGCGCCACGAGGTGCTCGATGCCATCGTCGAGGCCGATGACCGCGCCGCCGCGGTCGCCGCGATCGGCGCGCTGCTGGGCACGTCCCGAGCCGGCAGCGAGGCGGTGATCGGGCTCTCGTTCGACCGGATCACCAAGGACGCGCGCAAAAAGATCGCCGCCGAACTCGACGACCTGAACAGCCAACTCAGCTTCACGCTGACCGATCGGCCGGCCAGCTCCGGGGACACCCTGGAGCTGCGGCCGTTCTCCGGCGACACCGACCGCGACCTGTTCGCCGAGCGCACCGCCGACGTCGGCGCCGCCGGCGACGGCTCGGGGGCCCCGCCGCACGACCTCGATGACGAGATCCGCGCGGCGCTGGCCCGCGAGAGCGACGAGGAGGCCGCCTGGTTCGTCGCGATCGAGGGCGCCGAGAAGGTCGGGATGGTGTTCGGCGAGCTCACCGGCGGCGAGGTCAACGTCCGCATCTGGATCCGCCCGCAGCTGCGCAAACGGGGCTACGGGACCGCCGCGCTGCGCAAGTCCCGCTCGGAGATGGCCGCCTACTTCCCGGCGGTGCCGATGGTGGTGCGCGCCCCCGGCGCCGAGCCGACCGGGTAGGCGCCCCGGCGGGCGCGCGCCGACGCCGCCGGCGGTATCGACACCGGCCGCGGGGCGGTCGTAGACTCAAACGATTCCGCAGCCGCGTGGTTACGGACGCGATGCCGGGAGGCGCACGATGTCGCTACTGGACGTGAATACCGTTGCCGTGCAGGGATCGGCGCTGACCGAGGCGGTCCTCAGCGGGGAGATGGCAGCCACCACCGCCGGCGGCGCGGCCACGCTGATCGGGGTGGTCCCGATGGCCCTCGACGCGGACTCCGCGGGGTTCGCCGCCGCGCTCAACGCCGCCGGCGCGGCCTACCTGGCGGTGGCCGCCGAGCAGGTCGGTCAGCGCGCCGCGCTGGCCGGCGGTCAGAACCTCGCCTCGCTGGGCTACCTGGCGAGAGAGGTGGCCAGCGCCGCCGCGCTGCGGCTGTAGACCACAGGTGGTGGTGCGCCATGGCCGACCCCCGGTGGGCGGGCCCGCCCGAGCTCATCGCGGCGACGTTCGAGGCCGGCCCGGGACCGGCCTCGACGGTCGCCAACCAGGCCGTGTGGCTGGCCGAGGCGGTCGGCCGCGAGGTGGTGGCGGCGGTGTCGACGGCCAACACCGCGGCCACCTCCGGTGACTGGATCGGGTTGGGGGCGACCGCCTCCGCCGCGCGGGCGACCGGGCTCAACCTCGACCTGGCGACCCTGGCCGGCTGGATCGCCCATAAGGTCGCCATCACCCAGGCGGCCGCCGACGCCTTCGCCGTGGCCGCCTCCGGCGTCATCCCCTCGGTCGTCTGCCAAGCCAACCGGGACCAGTGGGCGGTGCTCAACGCCACCAACTTCCTCGGCCTCAACACCCCGGCGATCGTGGCCCTGGACACCGAATACTTCGGCGAGCACTATCCCCACAACGCCGGGCTCGGCTGGGCCTACTCCGCGGCGCTCACCGCGCTGACCGCGGCGCTGGCCCTGCCCCCGCCGGTCGGGATGCCCGGCGCCGCCGCGGCGGGCCCGGGCGCCGCCGGCGCGCAGGTCGGCACCGACGCCGCCGGGATGCTCACCGACGGGGCCGCCGCCGCCCCCGTCGCGGCGCCGGCGCTCGACGCCGGTGGATCCCCCGCGGCGGGCGTCGGTGATCTCGGGTCGACGGTCGGCGAGTTGGCCCCGCTGGTCAACGCCGTGGCCCAGCCGGTGCAGCGGGCCGTGGAGGTCCCGGCGCACCTGGCCCAGTCGGCGGCCGGTGCGGCGCAGCCGCTCACCGGGGTGCTCAGCGGTGTCGGCGGGGGCATGTTCGGGTCCGCGGGGCAGGTCGGCGGCCCGGCCGCCGGCCCGGTCGCCGCCGAGCCGGTGCGCCTCGGCGGCGCCGCCGCACCCGCGGTGGCGGGTACGGGTCCCGTGGCCCCCGTCGGGCTCACCCGCTACACCCAACCGACGAGCAGCTTCGCCCCGGAGAACGCCGGGCGGCCCGGCGGGCTGGGCGCCGGGCTGCTGAGCGCGCCCACCCCGGGGGCGGGCACCCGCGCGGCGCCGGTGCCGATCGGGGCCGGCATGCCGATCGCCGCGGCGGGGGCCGCAGGGCGCGACCGCGACGACACCGGCGCGGGCGCCCGCGTGCGGGTCGTCGCCGAGCCCGAGCGGCCCGGGCGTTCCCAGTGACCGTCCAGACTCCGGGAGTGCCGCGCCGGGCGATGCTGCAGTGAAAGGTGTTACCGGAGAGCGGAATATCGGTGTCCCCAACCGCGAATCACTGAAGTGACATTCGTCACAGCGGGTTTAGACTCGACGCACAGGCCCCCGTTCGGTGGGGTCGGCAGCGGGGAGGTTCGCATGGGAAACATACCGGCCGGCGGCGGCGTCATCGTCACCCCCGACATGATGCTCGAGGCGCAGCGCGCCATCGAGAACGCACTGATCGACGCGCAGGCGGTCGCCAACCAATACCTGGTCAGCCACGAGGACGCGGCACCGGGCTACGCGGGGGCCGGCTACAACGCCTCGTATGCCACGGCGATCCGGATCCAGACCGACATGACCAAACTGTTGACCGCCGGCACCGGCCTGGCCCAGGGGCTGGGCAAGGTGGCCGCGCTGATGCAGCACCACGAAACGGCGGCCGCCCAGAATTTCGCGGCCTTCGCCCCGGACACCGCGGCCGGTGTCTGATCCGGTGACCAAACGAAGGACCTACCACCATGATTGACCAGATCACCTACAACTACGGGGTGGTGTTCGGCCTGGCGTCCACCGTCGGCCAGCACGCCGGGGTCCTCGACCAGGACCTGCAGAGCGTGACCTCCCAGACCAACCGGGTCGCGGAGTTCTTCGTCGGCGACGCCCACAGCGCGTTCGTCGAACGCCAGACCACCATGATCAGCGCGCTCGGCGACCTCATCGCGGTCATGGCCGCCCACGGCAAACTCATCAACCAGACCGGTCACAGCGCCCACGAAACCGACCAGCTCGGCACCACCTATTTCGTCTGACGCTGCCCCGGGGCGCCGGCCGCCGACGTCGGCCGTGCGGCCGGGAGGCGAGATGTTGACCACGACCGTCGACGGGATCTGGGTGCTGCAGGCGCTGAGCCGAATCGAGTGTCTGGCACCGGAGTTGGGACTGCGTCCCCTGCTCGCGCGCAGGGAGTCGCCGCAGGCCGCGCTGCGCCATCCGGCCGCCGGCGAGCTGCGCGCCGCCGGGGTGATCGACGCCGACGGGGCCGTCGACGCCGCGGTGCACGAGTGGCTGACCGTGCTTGCGCACCGCGACGTGGCGCTGGTGCTGCAGATCCGCCGGCCCGACGACGGCGGGCTGCCGGCCACCGCGATGCTGGCGCGCTGCGCGCAGTTCTGGGCGGTGCTCGAGCGGCACGCCGCCGCGGTGCACCTCAGCGGTGTCGGCCGCAGTCACGACCGCGCCGGGGCCGCCGCCGTGGTGGCGACCGAGATCGCCCGGCTCTGCGGGGCCGCGCCGCCGGCGCCGCTGCGGCCGATTACCCTGCCGCACAGTGTGTTCGACGCCGCCGGGCCCGAGCAGATCGTCGAACGCCTCGCCGACCGGGAGCTCGACGGCGCCCAGCGCCACCTGCTGCGGGCCGCCCTGGACCCGCGGGCCCGCGCGCAGGCCGCGATCGTGGCGCTGCAATCCGGCGCCGCCGGGGTCGCACCCGGCGGCCACATCGATCCCGGAGCGGTCACGCTCATCGACACCGGGGCCGGACGGCTGCTCGTCGAGCAGGTGTTCGCCCCCGGGCACCGCTGGGTGGTCATCGCCCCGGGCACCCCCACCGCCACGGTGGCCGCCCTCGACCGGATGCTGCGGCGCCTGCCCGCCCAGCGCGACTGGCACGCGGTGCGTCGCGGCGTCTGATCCGGTCACACCCGGGGGACCGACCACCCCGCGACTTCGACAACGAACAGGAGCAGCCGGTGATGACCACAGCACGCAAGGTCGCGTTGAGCTCGGTGTCCGGCGCGGCGGGTCCGCCGCCGGAGACGGCCGTCGGCCCGCTGCGGATCGCGGACCTGGTGGCGCCCCGCAAGATCCCGCCCAGCGGCGGCTGGCGCCGCCTCTGCTACGGCATGTCGTGTCATCGGCTCAACCCCGGTGAATCACGCCGCGAACGCCACTACCGCGAACTGCGCACCCGCATCCGTCGCCACATCCGCAAACAGTTCGTGATCGGGGTGGTCTCCGGCAAGGGCGGGGTGGGCAAAACCACCCTCACCGCCGCTCTGGCCGGGGTGTTCCGGCAGTGCCGCCCGGAGAACGTGGTCGCCCTCGACGCGGTGCCCGGGTTCGGCACCCTGGCCGGGCGCATCGACGAGCACCCCCCGGGCGACTACGCCGCGGTGCTCGCCGACACCGAGGTGTACGGCTACGCCGACATCCGCGAACACCTCGGGCAGAACGCGCTCGGTCTCGACGTGCTCGCCGGCGACCAGGCCTCCGACCGGGCCCGCCCGCTGGATTCGGCGATGTATCAGGGAGCGCTCGCCCGGTTGCGCCGCACCCACACGATCCTGGTCGTCGACACCGCCGACGACTTCGAGCATCCGGTGATGGCGGCGGTGCTCGGCTCCCTGGACACCCTGGTGCTGGTGTCGGGGCTGACCGTGGACACCTCGGCGCCGGTGGCCCGCACGATGGAGCTGCTGCGCGCCCACGGCCACCACGAGCTGGTGGCCGCAAGCACCGTGGTGCTCAACGACAGCCGCGGCGGCGGCGACCCCGCGGCGCGCCGCTACCTGGCCGAGCGGTTCACCCGCTGGGGCGCGGGCGTGGAGTTCCTCGCCTACGACCCGCACCTGGCGACCGGCGGGATCATCGACATCGAGCACCAGCTGCGCCCCGCGACGCGGCTTCGGCTGTTCGAGATCGCCGCCGGCATCGCCGACAAGTACGTCCCCGAGGCCGACCGGCTGCCCTGATGGCTGCCGCCACCGTCCCGGCGCGGTGCGCCGTGGCCGTCATCTTCGATCACCACCTGGTGGCGCAGGTGCTGCCCGCCGCGGTGCCGGTGGAGGCGTTCATCGACGACGTCGTCGAACTGTTCAACGACGAACTGCGCGGCCGCGGCCAGCCGGGGCTGGCGACCGACACCGGCTACGAGCTGCAGCGGGTCAACGGGGTCCGCCTCGAGTTGGGCAAAACCCTCGACCAGTCGGGCGTCGAGGACGGCGCCAGCCTCGTGCTGGTGCCCGCCGAGGCCGGTGAACCGTTCGCACCGCAGTACGAGTCGTTGTCGACGGGGTTGGCGCGCACCGGCACCCGGCTGTTCGCCCCGCTGGACGCCGTCACCGCCGCCCACCTGGCGGTGGGCATGCTGGCGCTGTGCGCGGCGACGCTGGCCGCCGCGGCGGTGCGCGCCCGCCTGGCGGTGGATTCGCCGGCACCGGCGCTGCTGACGGCGGCGGCGGGCGCGGCCACCGCCGGGGCGCTCGGCGTGACGCTGCGGTGGTGGCCGCGCCGCCGCGACCTCATCGCCGGTTTCGGATGGGTGGCCACCGGGGTGCTGGCGACGTCGGCGGCGCTGGCGGCCCCCGGCGAGCCGGGCGCCGCCCACCTGGTGATCGGGGCGCTCGCCGCGGCGGTGCTCACCGCCGCGCTGGCCGTGATCGCCGGGCGTGACCTGCCGGCCGCCGCGGCGGTGGTGACCGTGTGCGCGCTGGGCGCGGCGGCGGCGGCGCCGCGGATGTGGCGGCCGGTGCCGGCGGCGTGGCTGGGCGCCGGTGTGCTGGTCGCGTTGCTGCTGGTGTTGACCGCCGCCCCGACGATCGCGCTGTGGGTGGCCCGCATCCGTCCCCCCCACTTCGGATCGGTCACCGGGCGGGACCTGTTCTGGCGCACCGACGGGCTGCCCCCCGACGCGGTCAGCCCGGTGCCGGCCGACCCGGACGCCGACGCGACCCGCGACCCGGACGCCGACACCACCCCGAGCGGGGCGCGGCTGGTGGCCGCGGCGACGCGCGCCCACGACGTGCTCACCGGAGTCTGCGTCGGGGCCGCCGCGGTGTTCCCGGTCGCGGCGTGGGTCACCGTCGAACCGGACCGCGGGCCGGCCACCGGCTGGCTGGTGGGGCTGTTCGTGCTGATCTTCTGCGGCCGCAGCCGCGCGTTCACCGCCAGAGCGCAGGCCGCGGCGCTGCTGTGCGGCGCCGGTGGTGCGGTCTGCGTGACCGTGGCGCGCTATGTCTTCACCCGGCCCCCGCAGAGCATCACCACGCTGGCGCTCGCCGCGGCGGTGCTCGCCGCCGTCGCCGCCGGGGTGCTGCTGGCGGCGCTGGTGGTGCCCAGCGCCCGGTTCACCCCGCTGGTGCGCATGACGGTCGAATGGATCGAGTTGGCGGCGATCGTGGCGGCGCTGCCGCTGGCCGCGGGACTCTGCGGGCTGTTCTCGTGGGTGCGGATGCGATGAGCCCCCGCCACCCGCCCACCCGGCCGCTGACCGGCCTGGTCGTGGCCGCGGTGGTGGCGGCCGGTGCCGCACCCGGCGCGGCGGCGGTGCCGCCGCCGCACATCGACCCGGGCCGGGTGCCGGTGGACGGCCCGCCGGGGCCCGATCAACCGATGCGGCAGGCCAATCTGTGTGCACGCACCATCACCGTCGCCGACCCGGACGTCACCCTCACCGCCCCCGGGTTCGCCATGCTCGACCTCGCCCGCGCCTGGACCTACTCCACCGGCACCGGGGTTCCGGTCGCGGTGATCGACACCGGGGTCACCCCCACCGCGCGGCTGCCGGTGGTCCCCGGCGGCGACTACATCATGGGCGGCGACGGGCTCACCGACTGCGACGCGCACGGCACGGTCGTCGCCGCGGTCATCGCCGCCGCCCCGCGGCCCGGCCCCGGCCCGCGTCCCCGCCCGCCGGTGGCGGCCTTCCCCGCCCCGCCCGCCGCCCCGGTGGTGACCGGCGCGCCCCCGCCGCTCGGCCCGCCGGCGCCGCCGCCGCCCCCGCCGACGGTGACGGTGACCGAGGCGCCGCCTGCCCCGCCCGCCGACCGGCCCGCCGCCGGCCCCGGAGCGCTCGGCGCCGACACCCCCGACGACCCGGAGGTGCCCGCCCCGCCGCCGGAGTCCCCCGACGGGGTGGCGGGGGTGGCCCCGCACGCGGTGATCATCGCGATCCGGCAGTCCTCCCGCGCCTACGAACCCGACCATCCGCTGCCCGGCGACGACGCCGCCCGCCGCAAGGCCGGCACGGTCGCCACGTTGGCGCGGGCCATCGTGCACGCCGCCGACCTCGGCGCCAAGGTCATCAACATCAGCGTCACCTCCTGCACCCCGGCGGTCGACCCGCTGGACCAGGGCGCGCTCGGCGCGGCCGCCTGGTATGCGGCCACGGTCAAAGACGCGGTGATCGTCGCCGCGGCCGGCAACGACGGCGACGACGACTGTGCGCAGAACCCGCTGTTCGACCCGTTGTCCCCCGACGATCCGCGCGACTGGCGCGAGGTGAAGACCGTCTCCTCGCCGTCCTGGTTCACCGACTACGTGCTGTCGGTCGCCGCGGTGGACACCACCGGCGCCCCGCTGACCCGCAGCCTGGCCGGGCCGTGGGTGGGGGTCGCCGCCCCCGGCGTCGCGGTGATGGGGTTGTCCCCGCAGACCGGCGGACCGGTCAACGCCTATCCGCCGGTGCGGCCCGGGGAGGCGACCCAACCGTTCTGGGGCAGCAGCTTCTCCGCCGCCTACGTCAGCGGGGTGGCCGCACTGGTGCGGGCCCGGTTCCCGGCGCTCACCGCCCACCAGGTGATCACCCGGATCGTGGCGACCGCGCACCACCCGGCCCGCGGCGTGGACAACCGGGTCGGCAGCGGGGTCGTCGACCCGGTGGCGGCGTTGACCTTCGACGTGCCCGCCGGGCCGGCGCAGGCCCCGGCCGCGCACACCCGGCTTGTGAGCCCGCGCCCCTCGCCCGCCCCGGCCGATCACCGGGCCCGCGCGGCGGCGGTGGGTCTGGCCGCGGCGGTGCTGGCCACCGGGTGGCTGCTGGCGCTGCTGTCGCACACCCGCGCGGCGCGGCGCCGACGGGGACGGCGGCGATGAGACGGCTCGCGGTGCTCACCGCCGTGGCGGTGGCCGGACTGCTCGGGGCGGCCGCCGGCGCGGCGCCCGGCGCGGCCGTCGGGCTCGGGGCGGGGATGCTCGCCGCGGTGGTGCCGTTCTGGGGCCGGCCGCTGTGGGCGTGGGCGGGGCTGTGGCTGGGCCGGCACCGGACGATCCGGTGGCCGGAGGCGGTCACCGCCACCAACGACCGGCACCGCGGCGGGGTGCGCTACCACCGCGGTGTCGCCGCGGTCGCCGTGCGGGTGTTCGGCAGGGCCCACAGCCCGACGCTGTTGACCGGAGCGACCTCGGCGCGCACCGCCGACGTGCTCGACCTCGCCACGCTGGCCGCACTGCTGCGCCAACCGCTGGGGTTGGCCGTCGAGTCGATCAGCGTGGTGCGCACCGGGTCGCGGCGGGCCACCACCGGAAGCTATCCGGCCGTCTACGACACCCTGATCGGCACACCCCCGTACGCGGGGCGGCGGGCGATGTGGCTGATCATCCGGATCGCCGCGGACGCCAACGTCGACGCGCTGCGCTGGCGCACCACGGTGGGATCGGCGGCGGTCGCCAGCGCCCAACGCATCGCCGCGGCGCTGCGCCACACCGGGATACGGGCGGCGGTGGCCGGCGCCGGCGACATCGCCGCGCTCGACGCCCGGCTCACCGACGGGGCGCTGGCCCCGCGGCGGCGGGGCTGGCGGGCGCTGCGGGCCGACACCGGATGGCTGGCGACCTACCGCTACCGGCCCGCCGACATCACCACCGCCGCCCTCGAAGCGGCCTGGACCTGGCGCGTCGAGCACATCGTGCAGGACATCACGGTGTTCGACGACCGCACCGTGGCCGCCACCGTCACCGTCGCCACCGCGGCGCGGCCGGTGGCGCCGCCGAGTGTGCGGCTTGTGAGCCTGCCCGGCCGTCAGGCGCGCGCCGTCGCGGCCCACCGCTGCGGCCCGGGGCCGCTGCGCGACCGCACGCCGCGCGCCCGGCTGGACGCGCCGGTGAGGCTGCCGATCGGCCCCTCGGGGGTGTTGCTGGGCCGACTCGACACCGGCCGGCGACTGCTGGTCCCGCTCGACGACCCGACGCTGCGCAGCCGGGTGTATCTGATCGCCGACGACGCGCTGACCAAACGGATCCTCATCCGGCTGGCCGCGACCGGGGCCCGGATCACCTGTCACAGCACCGATACCGCGCGGTGGTCGAGCCTGCGGATGCCGCTGATCGCGCTCGCCTGCGGGCCCACCGGTCCACCGGGGACCACCGTCGGGGTCGTCGACGGCACCGTCACCCCGGCCCCGCGCCCCGACACGGTCATCGTGGTCGCCGCCAGCGCCCCGGCGCCGGTCGGGCCGGGCACCGTGGTGATCACCCAGACCGGGCCCGACACCGTCACCGTCGCCACCGCCGACTGGCACCGGTCGGTGCACGTCGACTTGTTCCGTGCCGAGAACCGCTATCTGGGCCCGGCGCCCCGGGTCCCGGCGACGACCGGGCCGGGCGGATAGGCGATGGCCACCGGCTCGGGCACGCTGACCGCCCGCCGCTACTTCGATGAGGCGATGCACCAGCTGGCCCACGACGCGGCCGGCGCCGGAACCGGCTTCCGGGCGGCCGCCGAGGCCGATCCGGCGATGGCCGACGCGTGGCTGGGCCGCATCGCCGCCGGGGACACGACGCTGGCGACGCTGCAGCGCCTCGTCGGATGCGCCGACCGGCTGCACCGGGAGACCACCCGGCTGGGGGCCACCTTGGCCGTGCCGGTCAAAGCCGGCCCCTACCTGGCGATCTCGGTCACCGACGCGTCGCACGCGCGGCTGGCGCTGGCCAGTGCGCTCATCGAGGCGGGCCGTTATGCGCAGGCCGAACAGATCCTCACCGACCCGGCGGTGCTGGACAACTGGGAGAACCATCACTGGTGCCAGCACATCCGGGCGTATCTGATGTTCGCCGCGCAACGCTGGCCGGAGGTGATCGCGACCGCCGCGACGGTGCTGCCGGCCCAAGCGATCATCATGACGGCGGTGACCGCGGCGACCGCCACGTTGGCCGCCCACGCGGCCGCCCACCTCGACCAACCCCGGGTGGCGTTGGACTGGGCGGCGCGGGTGGCGCTGACCGGGCTGTGCGCGGCCGACGGCGCCGCGGTGACCGCGGTGCTGGACCCGAACGAGTTCCCGTTGATCGCCGCCGATCTGGCCTATGTGCGCGGCATGGCGCATCGGCAGCTGGGGCAGGAGGACCAGGCCCAGGTGTGGCTGTCGCGGGCCACGCTCAACGGCGCGCCGATCGAGCCGGCGAAACAGGCCCTGGCCGACCCCGCCCTGCAGCTGGCGGTCACTGATGAGGCGACCGTCAACAGCCGCACCGACAAGTGGGATGCGGCCACCGAGCAGACCGCACAGCAACGGCACGCCGAGCACGACGCGGCGCGGCGCACCGAACTGCTGGCCGAGGGCCGCGCGCTGCTCGCCGACCAGGTGGGCCTGGCCGAGGTGAAAACCGCGGTCGCCGAACTGGAGGACCAGATCGAGGTGCGGGCCCTGCGGCTGGCGGCCGGGCTGCCGGTGGCCAACCAGACCAACCACATGCTGCTGGTCGGCCCGCCCGGAACCGGAAAGACCACCACCGCCGCGGCCCTGGGCAAGATCTACGCCGGGCTGGGCATCGTCGCCCACCCGGAGATCATCGAGGTCAAACGCGCCGATTTCTGCGGCGAGCACATCGGCGCCTCGGGGCCGAGGACCAACGAGCTGATCACCCGGTCGCTGGGGCGGATCCTGTTCATGGACGAGTTCTACTCGCTGGTGGAGCGCCACCAGGACGGGCGCCCCGACATGATCGGGATGGAGGCGGTCAACCAGTTGCTGATCGCCCTGGAGGTGCACCGGTTCGACTTCTGCTTCATCGGCGCCGGCTACCAGGAGCAGGTCGAGGCGTTCCTCACCGTCAACCCGGGGCTGGCGGGCCGGTTCAACCGCACCCTGCGGTTCGCCTCCTACACCCCCGAGGAGCTGGTGGAGATCGCCGCCCGCTACGGCGGCCCGCGCGCCACCGTGCTGGGACCCGACGCGCGCCGCGCCCTGCTGGAGCGCTGCCGGCGCCTCGGGGCCCACCGCGGCCCAAACGGCACCCACGGCATCGACCTGATGCACAACGGGCGGTTCGCCCGCAACGTCGTCGAGCGCGCCGAGCGGCGCCGCGACTGCCGGGTCGCCGCCCAGCACCGCGCCGAGCACGGCTCGGTGACCGTGACCGACCTGCAGACCCTGCTCGCCGAGGACGTGACCGCCGCGGTCGACGAGGCGTGTGCGGAAAAACACGTCCCGATCGACGGCTGACAACTTGTCAACATCCCGTCTTTGGGTTAGGTTACGCTAACCAAAGTTTCCGCAGGTCATCGTCATCAGGAAGGGAAGCCCGGGGCGTCGGCGTCGACGATCCGGGCGGGGTACCGCCATGAGTTTGGTCGCCGTCGTCTACCGCCGCCTGCCCCGATGGGGGGCCCCGCTGTGACCGCCCCGGTGTGGATGGCCATCCCGCCCGAGGTGCACTCCAGCCTGCTCAGCAGCGGGCCGGGCCCGGGGGCGCTGCTGGCCGCCGCGGGCGCCTGGCGGGCGCTGAGCGCGGACTACACCGCCGGCGCCGCGGAGCTGACCGCGGTGGTCGGCGCCGCGCGCGGCACCTGGGACGGGCAGGCCGCCGAGCGCTACCAGGGGGCCCACCAGCCGTATCTGGCGTGGCTGACCCAGGCCGGCACCCTGGCCGCCGGCGCGGCCGGGCAGGTCGAGACCGCCGCCGGGGCGTACTCGGCGGCGCTGGCCGCGATGCCGACCATGGCCGAACTGACCGGCAACCGGGCGACGCTGACCGCCCTGGTGGCCACCAACTTCCTCGGCATCAACACCGTGCCGATCGCGGTCACCGAGGCCGACTACGTGCGCATGTGGGTGCAGGCCGCCATGACCATGGCCACCTACCAGGGGGCGACCGGGGCCGCGCTGGCCGCGACGCGCCCCCTGACCCCGGCGCAGCCGATGCTCGCCCCGGGGGTCTCCGCCGGCGGCGACGCGGTCGCGCTGGCGGCCACCGCCGCCGCGGACACCGAGCTGCCGTGGGGCGGGCGCGACCCCATCGCCGACGCCCTGGCGGGCTCCGAGCACTTCCAGAGCATGTATCTGGTGCTGCGGGACCTGATCCTCAACCCGGTCGGCACGATCGGGCAGATCATCACCGATTTCGCCGCGAACCCGGCGGAGGCGCTGACCACCTGGATGCCGCTGCTGTACGTCTTCGCCTACGCGGCGGTCTTCGGGGTGCTCGGCACGCCGCTGTACGCGGTGATGCTGGGCCCGGCCGCCTCGGCGGCGATCCCGATCGCGCTGGGGCTCGGCGGGCTGGCCCAGATGGCCGAGACGCCGGCCGCGGTGCCCGCCGACGACGTCGTGCCCGCTCCGGCCGCGCAACCGGCCGACCAGCCGCTGGCCGTCGCCGCCGCCCCGCCGCCCGCCGCCGCGGCCCCGGTGCCGGCCCCGGCCCCGGCGCCGGTCTCCGCCCCCGCCCCCGCGCCCGGCGCGCCCACCCCGCCGCCGGGCGGCGCCGAGTTCGCCGGCTACCTGGTGCGCTCCGACGGCCCCCGGTTCGGGGCGGGCCCGACCCTGCGTCATCGGCAAAGCGCCCAGCAGCCCGCCTCCGGGGCGGCCGCGGCCGCCGCCGCCCGCGCCGCCACCCGCCTGGGGCGCACCGGGGCGCGCCGGCGCCGCAGCACCCGGTCCCGGCGCGGCCACGGCTACGAGTACGCCACGCTGGAGGACACCGCCCCGGCCGCCCCGGCCACCCCGGCCGCCGAGACCGCCGAGACGGCCGCGGCGGGCGGCGGCGCCGGCGGCGGTCCGCTCGGCTTCGCCGGCACCGTCGAGCAGGCGACGACCCGGCCGCCGGCGGGGCTCAGCGCCACCGTCGACGACGAGGGGGCGAGCGCCCCGATGGTGCCGGCCACCTGGTCGCAGCCCCCGGCGCCGGGCGGCGACGGCCCGGTCGCGCCGCCGGACCGGTGAGCGCCCCGGGCGCGCCGTAGGAGCCCGGTTCGCCGATTTCCAGCGAATCGGCAGGTGGGTTAATATCACCGTGGCCGCCAACGTCGGTGAGGCTTGCCTTACCTGCGGATCGGTCTCCGCCTCCGGGGGTGACGGCGGCGAGGTGTACGCACCGGGCGGGCCCACACACGAGCAAGGACGACGACCATGACGGTGACGGTGTCGCGCATCGCCGCGCCGGCGGTCCGCATCGCCGCGCCGGCGGTCCGCAGCGCCGCCACCGTCGGCCGCGGGGTGCTGCTGGTGGCCGCGGTGGCCGGCCACACCGTCCGCGACACCGCCACGCTGCGGTTGCCGGCCGGGGAGCTCGTGGTGCAGGCCTGGACGCTGCTGAAGGTGACCGCGATCCCGGCGGTGCTGATGGCCATCCCGATCGGGGCGCTGGTCTCGGTGCAGGTCGGCGGACTGGTCAACCAGGTCGGCGCGACGTCGATGGTCGGCGCCGCCAGCGGCTTCGGGGTGATCCGGCAGGGCTCCCCGATGGCGGCCGGGCTGCTGATGGGCGGGGCCGCCGCCGCGGCGATCGCCTCCGACCTGGGCGCGCGGCAGGTCCGCGAGGAACTCGACGCGCTGCGCGCCATGGCCATCGACCCGGTGCGCCGGCTGGTGGTGCCCCGGGTGCTGGGGTTGCTGCTGATCGCGCCGCTGCTGTGCTTCGTGATCGTCGGTGCGGCGGTCAGCGCCGCCTACCTGATCGCCACCGGCGTCAACGGCGTCACCCCGGGCAGCTTCTGGATGTCGTTCGGATCGTTCGCCAAGGTCACCGACCTGTGGTTCGCGATCGGCAAGGCCACCGTGTTCGGCGGCATCGTCGGGGTGGTCTCCGCGCTGCGCGGCATGGAGGCCCGCCGCGGCCCGCGCGGGGTGGCCGACGCGGTGAACTCCGCGGTGGTGCTCAACGTGATCGGCATCGTGATCGCCAACGTCACGATCACCCAGCTGCAGACCATGTTCTTCCCGTCGGAGATCGCGTGACCGGCGCCGCGGTGCTGCGCGCCGGCGGACAGTGGGCGGTGTTCACCGGGCAGGTCCTGGCCACGCTGCCGGTGACGGTGCGCCACTACCGCCGCCAGATCGTGCAGGCCATGAACGGGCTGGCCTGGGGGCGCGGCTCGCTGCTGGTCGACGGCGGGGTGATCAGCGTGCTGCTCATCCTGGGCCTGGCGATGGGCGCCTCCCTGGCCATCGAGTCGTTCTCGACGCTGAACATGATCGGGTTCGGCCCGCTGGCCGGGATCGTCGGCGGGGTCGCCAACGTGCGTGAGCTGGCGCCGCTGATGACCGGGATCGCGTTCGCCACCCAGGCCGGCTGCCGGATGACCGCCGAGATCGGGTCGATGCGCATCGCCGAGGAGATCGACGCCACCGAGGCGATGGGGTTGCGGCCGATCCCGTTCGTGGTGGGCAGCCGGCTCCTCGGGGCGCTGGCCTGCCTGATCCCGGGCTACTTCGTGGTGCTCATCGCCAGCTTCGTCATCGCCGACACCGTGATCACCGTCTTCCGCGCCCAGCCGGCCGGGACCTACCAGCATTACTTCGTGCAGTTCCTCACCCCCACCGACATCGGGTTCTCCCTGCTCAAAGCAGCCGTGTTCTGCGCGCTGGTGACCGTGATCCACTGCTACTACGGCTATTTCGCCGACGGCGGGCCGGTCGGGGTGGGCCAGGCGTCCGGGCGTGCGGTGCGGGCCAGCCTGGTGGCGATCGTGGTGGTGAACTTCACCCTGACCGTGTCGATCTGGGGCCTGCGCCCGGAATTCGTGTTCACGGGGTAGCCGACCGATGTTGTTGCGCACCACCGCCGACCGCGAGACCCGGATCCTCACCCGGGTCGGGTTGGCGCTGCTCATCGGTGCGGTCGCGCTCGGGGCCGCCGTGGCCGCCTACCGGCCCCTGGCCCGCGACGCCGCCGGGCACACGGCGCTGATCGTCGACACCCCCTACGTCGGGCCGGGGGTCAAGCCCGGCACCCCGGTGATCATGTTCGGCGCCCGGGTCGGCGAGGTCGCCGCGCTGGGCGCCCGACCCGGCGGCGGGGTGCGCCTGCGGCTGCACCTGCAGCCCGACTCCACCGCCGGGCTCACCGACCGGGTGGAGCTCGATTTCCGCCCCGCCAACTATTTCGGGATCACCGGGGTGAACCTCGTGCCCGGCCCGCCCGGGGGCGCGCCGCTGCACGACGGCATGCGCCTGTCGGTGCTGCCGCGCGGCAACCACACCATGCAGTCGCTGCTCGACCGGCTCTCCGAGATCACCGACGGGGTGGTGACCCCGCAGCTGGTCTCGGTGCTCGACCGCGCCGGGGGCTACGTCGACGGGCTCGCCCCGCTGGCCGAGACGATGCTGCAGGTCGCCAACACCGTCGCCGCGGTGCAGACCGTCGCCGCCGGCCGGCTGGTGCGCAACCTCGCCGGGGTGACGGTGGCCGCGCCGGTCTTCGTCGACGGGGCCACCGACCTCGCCGACCGGCTCGCCCACACCCCGCTCACCGACCCGGCCACGACCGAGGAGTTCTTCGCCGACCGGTTCCTGGCGACGGTCGATCTGGCCTCCACCGGCCTGTTCGGCACCGTCGGGCGGCTGGCCTCCTCCCACGTCGAGGACCTGCTGCCGCTCACCGAGGTGATACGCACCCTCACCGCCCCGATCCCGTCGATCGCGCGCGCCCCCGACATCGCCGCCACCCTGGTGGAGCTGCGCACCCGCTTCGAGCGGATGTATGAGGGCTCCGGCGATCAGCGCGCCCTGCGGGTGCGGCTGGTCCTCGACGCCCTGCCGGCGATCGCCGCGCCGCTGGGCCTGGCCGCGGAGTCGCCGTGATCACCCCCCGCGGCGCCCTGTGGCGGCTGGTGGCCAGCGCACTGGTCGCCGGGGTGGTGGCGGTGCTCATCGTCAACGTGCTGCGCCAGCCGGTCGACGCGCCCACCGACGCCTACACCGCCGACTTCACCGACGCCTCGGGGCTGACCCTCGACGCCGACGTGCGGGTGCGCGGGGTGCGGGTCGGCAAGGTCACCGCGATCCGGCTGGTACGCCAGGCCGGGCGCAGCCTCGCCGAGGTCGGTTTCACCCTCGAGGACCGGTTCGGGATCGACCCGCACACCCGGGTGGCGATCAAATTCCAGGCCCTCACCGGGCTGCGCTACCTGGCGGTGCTCGACCCGGCCGACCCCGGCGACACCGCGGCGATGGCGGCCGGGGCCCACCTGCCCACCGCCATGACCCGGCCGTCGCTGGACATCACCACCTTGTTCAACGGCCTGCAGCCGGTGCTGGCGACGCTCACCCCCGAGCAGCTCAACACCTTCACCGACCATGTGGCGACCGTGCTGGCCGGCGACGGCAGCGGGCTGGCGCCGATGCTCGACAGCATCCGCACCCTCACCTCCTTCGTCGCCGACCGCCAGACGGTGATCACCACGCTGCTGGCCAACCTGGGGGCGCTCTCGGAGTCCGTCGGCGGGCGGTCGCGGGAGTTCATCGAGCTGCTGCGGTGGGCGAACCGTCCGGTCGACGCCGCGATGGGGGTGCTCGACGAGTTCCGCAAATCGGCGCTCTACGGCCCGCAGTTCACCCAGACGCTGGTGCGGCTGCTGCACCACCTCGGCATCGAGCCCGGCGCCAGCATCGACGACGGCCTGGACAAGGCGATCACCAACTTCAACGACACCCTCGACGGGTTCAAGATGATCCCGGTGGTGTGGGAGAACATCGAACCGCCCGGCTCCGACGGCGAGCCGGTGGCCTGTTCGCGCGGGCGGGCCCAGCTGCCCGAGACCCTCGACGTGCTGCTGGGCGGTCAGCGGGTGGTGCTGTGCAACCGATGAGGGGCCCCGGTGGGCAGGCCGCGCTCGGGGCGATCGCCCTGGCGCTGGTGGCGGTGGCGGTGGCGACCGCGGCGCTGGTGTACGTGCGCCCGCCCGGGCAGACCGCGGTGGTGTTCTACACCGACGACGCCGCCGCGGTGCACCCCGGCGACCCGGTGCGCATCGCCGGGGTGACCGTCGGGCGCATCAAGGACCTCGCGATCGAACCCGAGCGGGTCCGGGTGCGCGCCGCCGTCGCCGCCGACGCGTTCGTCGGGGACCGCTCCCAGGTGGAGGTGCGGATGCGCACCGTCGTGGGCGGGCACTACACGGCGATCACCTCACTGGGCGAGAAACCGCTGGGCGACACCCCGATCCCGGCCGAGCGGGTGCGCATGCCCTACAACCTGATCCGCACCGTCTCCGACGCCACCACCGTCACCGGCCGACTGGCCCCGGCGCCGATCCGCGCCGTGCTCGACAAACTGCAGCGCGGCCTGGCCGGCGACAACGTGGAGGCGGTCTCGGCACTGCTGGAGGCCGGCTCGGGGCTGGCCGGCGCGGTCGAAACCCAACGCGGACAGCTCTCCACGATCCTCGACATCTCCGACGAGTACCTCGAGGCGCTGAGCGGCTACACCGCCGAACTCACCCGCCTGCTGCGCAAGGTGGCGGTCATCGAGCAGACCCTGGTGCTGTACTCGGCCGGGTTCGGCCAGGCCCTGGCCGGCATGGGCGATCTGCTGGAGTCCCTCGGGGTGGTCGGCGAGTTCTACGCCGGGCACCGCGACAAGTTCGTCGAGAAGGTGCGCAACTGGCAGGCGATCGTGCAGACCTGGGCCGACCGCAACGGCCTGGTGGTGCGCGGGCTGCGCCGGGTGCGCAACAAGATCGAGCGGGTGCTGGACGCCCAGAACGCCGCGCCGCTGCTGTTGGCCACCGACCTGTGCATCCCGGTGCCGGGGCAGCCATGCTGACCCGGCGGCGGCTGGGGGCGCTGGCCGCCGCCGCGGTGGTCGCGGTGGCGCCGGTGTCGTCGTGCGCCCTGCGCGCCGAGGCCGGCGACCAGCGGCTCTGCGCGATCATGCCGGACGCGGTCGGGTTGTACCCGGGCAACCCGGTCACCCAGATGGGGTACCGGATCGGCACGGTCAGCGCGCTCACCCCCGCCGCCACCACGGTGCGGGTGGACTTCACCGTCACCGCCGAGCGGGCGATCCCCGCCGACGCCAAGGCGGTGATCCGGTCGATGTCGGTGCTCGCCGACCGCTCGCTGGAACTGGTCGGCAACTACACCGACGGCCCGACGCTCGGCGCCGACACGTGCATCCCGCTGCAGCGCAGCGCCACCCCCAAAAGCCTGTCGCAGATCGTGGCGTCGATGGGGGAGTTCCTCGACGCGGTCAGCCCGCCGGGCTCCGACGACGTCGCCGACACCGTCGCCGCGCTCGACGCGATGCTCGCCGGCCAGGGCGGGCGCGCGGCCGAGCTGGCCACCCGGCTGTCGGCGCTGCTGGACAGCCCCGACCGCGCGATCAGCGACACCGGCTCGATCGTCACCAACTTCGCGCGGCTGACCACCGAGATCGCCCGCGTGCGCGGCACCCTCAAACAGGTGCTGCTCGACGCCGCGGCCACCACCGCCGACCTGCAGATCGCCACCGACGGGGTGCGCCGCATGACCGCGGTGCTGCCGCTGATGGTCGGCATGGTCGCCGATCTGGAACGCGAACTCGGCGACCAGACCCAGCAGGTGCTCGACACCGTCTCGGTGGCGCTGCGCAAACTCAGCCCGCACGCCACCGCGATCGCCGGGATCCTCAGCCCCATCCCGGGCTGGCTGGCCGGGGTCGGTGACCGGTTCAGCGACCAGGGCCTGCAACTGAAGTGGCGGCCCCCGCTGTACCGGATCCGCACCCCCGACGGCCTGCTGCTGTGCGGCCAGATGAACGCCCGGGTGCCCGGCAGCTGCGCCGACGTGGCCGGCACCCCCTACGCGGTGGACGTGGCGCTGCTGCAGTACGTGTTGACCGAGGCGAGCCGGCGATGAACCGGGCCGCGATTCCGACCCTGCGAACGCTGCTGGCGCTGGCGCTGACCGCCGCGCTCGCGGCGTCGTGCGCCTCGCTGCGGGTGGAGTCGCTGCCGACACCCGGCGGGGTGCGCGACGGCTACGCGCTGACCTTCGAGTTCGCCAACGTGCTGAACCTGCCCGACCACGCCGAGGTGGTGCTCGACGGGGTGCGGGTCGGCACCGTCACCGACACCGACCTCGCCGGGGACCGGGTGGCGGTCACCGCCCGGCTCGAGTCGCACGTGGCGGTGCCCGCCGACGTCCACGCGGTGCTGCAGCAGGCCACCGTGCTCGGCGACATCTACCTGGCCCTGCAGCGCCCGCCCGGCGGGGGCGCCGCGGCGCCGCTGCCGCCGGGGGCGGTCGTGCCGCTGGCGCAGACCACCTCCCCGGCCCAGATCGAGGACACCATCGCCGGGCTGGCCAACTTCGTCGCCAGCGGCACCATCCAGCGTGCCCAGAACACCGTCATCCGGCTCAACCAGGTCGCGGCGACCAGCGACCGTCCGCTGGCCGAGGTGATCGCGACCACGAGCGGCAACCTCGCCGAGCTGGCCGACAACCTCCAGGCCGCCGAGCTGACCCTGGACGCCCTGGCGCAGACCGCGGCGGTGCTCGGCGGCAAACGCACGCAGATCGCGGGCTGGTTCAGCCCCGCCGGGATGCTCGGCTTCGACCGCACCACCCAGGTGCTGGCCCGGCTGGGGGTGATGATCCCCTCGATCGGCAGCGTCTACACCGGCGGCTTCTGGCTGGTCCCCATGCTCACCAACGTCGCGGCGGCCGCCGGGGCGGTGCAGGACACCAAGTGGGCGGTCGAGGACGAATACCCGCGGTGGCGTCGGCTGCTGCTGGACTATTTTCTGCCCGAGGACAAGTACCCGGCGATCAACATCACCTCGATCGTCGGGCCCGACGGCCGGGAACTCTCCGGCGACGTCGAAACCGTGCTGAGGATGCTGGGGGCGGTGCCGTGAGAGCGTTGCGCAGCGTCGCCACCGTGGTGGCGTTCGCGGTGATCGTCGCCGCCGCCGTCGGCTACATCGCGGGGCTGGGGGTGCGGACCGGCCCACCGGCCGCGCGCACCGAGCTGTCGATGGTGGTCGACAACCTCAACGGCCTGGTCACCGGCTCCCGGGTGCTGCTGCGCGGGGTGCCGGTGGGTGCGGTCACCGCCGTTCACCCGACGACCGGCGGGGTGACGATCGACTTCTATGTCGAGGCCGCCCACCCGATCCCGGTCGACACCGTGGTGCGCCTGGACAACCTGTCGGCGCTGGGGGAGGCCTTCATCGGGCTGTTCCCGCGCACCGCCGGCGGCCCGGTGCTCACCGACGGCCAGCTCCTGGACACCGAGATGGTGCACCGGCCGCTGTCGATCGCCGACCTGGCGATCGCGCTGGGACGGCTGCTCGGACAGGCCGACCCCGACCGGCTGTCGCGCATCGTCGACGAAGCCGATATCGGACTGGCCGACCCCGACCTCGTGCTGCCCAACCTGGCCCGCGCCGCGACGCTGCTGCGCGGCGAGGTGGCCGGACTCAACGGTCGCGGCGGCGAGCTGGTCGACAACATCCAAACCCTGTTGCGCAACGCCGGTTTCGTCGGCCCGGTCCTGGCCGGCCTAGGGCCGCAGCTCGGCGGCATCGGCGTCAACATGCAGCAGGTGCTCGGGAACGCCATGAACCTGGTGCTGGCCGGCTCCCCGGAGAACCTGCAACGGTTCAGCGCCTACCTCAACCGGATCCAGACGTTCTTCGACACCCGCGCCCCCGACATCAAGGTGCTCGCCGAGACCCTGTTGCCCAACGCCCGCGCCACCAGCGACGCACTGACCCACTTCGACACCGCACGCGTCCTGGACAACCTGCTGGTCGGCATGCCCGCCGACGGCACGATCACATTGCACGTCACCGCCGAGCCCCCGGGCTGACCGGCGGACCCGAAGTGAGGAAGGCATTCCCGTGAGCGACACCCCCGACGAACCCGACACCGACGAGACCCGCCCCGAGGAGACCCGCGCCGAGGAGACCGGCGGCGCGACGAAACCGCCGCGGCAGGTGTCGGTGCCGTTGAGCACCCTGGTGCGCGGCGGCGTCATCGCGGTGCTGGTGGCGCTCGTCGGTGTGCTGGGCGTGCTGTACTGGGGCGCCCGCAGCGAGCTGGCCGCCCGGGACCGCCAGACCCACGACGACGAGCGCGCCCAGCAGGTCGCGCTGGACTACGCGGTCGGCGCGGCGCGGATGGACTTCCGCGACCTCAGCGACTGGCAGCGCGAACTGGTCGCCGGCACCTCCGCGGAGCTGCGCACCAAACTCACCGAGGCGGCCGAGTCGATGGAACAGATCCTCACCCCGCTGCAGTGGGAGTCGAGCGCCAAACCCCTGGCCGCGGTGGTGCGTTCGCACAACGACGACATCTACGTGGTGGACGCGTTCGTCAGCGTGTTCACCAAAACCACCCAGGCGCCCGACGGGTTGCAGTCCACCGCCACCTACAGCGTCACCCTCGACCGCGGCAGCGACTGGCAGATCACCGACGTGGGAGGTATCGATGCGGTGCTCGGCACCCGGTAGGGCGGCGTCGTTTCGGGCGCCGGTGCTCGTCGCCCTTTGCGCCGGGCTGATCGCCACCGCGGTGAGCGCCACCCCGGCCGGCGCCGAGCCGCCCGACCCGGTCGGCCACGAGCCGCCCCCGCCGCCGCTGCCGGCGGTGGCGCTGCAGGGCTCCGACTGGGAACCGAAGTTCCCGTTCCCCTACGACCGGTCGCGCCAGTACGTCACCGACGCCGACATCACCGCCGAACGCGAGATGTGCCAGTGGTACACCCAGCAGTACGACGAGCTGATGCAGCAGATCGACCGGTTCAACATCAAGCTGATCACCCGCAACGGCGACTGGTCGGTCGACGACGTGCCCGAGCACGCCGGCGCGGTCGCCGCCAACATCGACCGGTCGGTCGATTTCCTCGCCCCCCGCGCGCAGGCGCTCACCCAGCAGAAGGACTACGTCGGCGACAACTACTTCCCGCTGTATCAGGGCGAGAGCTTCTACCTGCTCTGGCAGCACCTGTCCAACGTCGGCCGCGGCATCAAGGCCCGTCAGCCGGCCTGGTTCACCGGACCGTCGATGCGCCGGGTCCAGTACTGGGGCAGCCGGATCCACCGCTCCCACGTGTGCCGATGAGCGCCCGCACCGTGCCGGCCGCCGCCGTGGTGGGCGCCGCCGCGCTGGCCGCCGTGTTGGCCGCCGCCCCGGCGGGCGCCGACGAGGCCGACGAGAACCGGTTTCGCGCCGCCATCGCGGCGCTGCGCGCGGCCGGGCCGTGCGGCCCGCTGCGCCCGGACCCGACGGTGGCGCACGTCGCGGCGCTCTCCAACCGCTCCACCCGCGACTACCTCGACCACACCGCCCGCCACGTGCCCGTCGACGACCCGCTGCCGGTGCTGCACGACCTCGGCGACGACGCCGGCACCGCGATCCAGGTGCAGGGATTCGGCCCCGACCCCGCCACCGCCATCAACGGTGCGCTGCTGCAAGCCGACACCAGCCTGACCGACTGTTCCTTCGACCGGGTCGGCACCAGCGTGCTCACCACCGCCGACGGCACCCGGGTGCTGGCGGTGGCGGTGCTGGCCGGTCGGTGACCTCGCGGCGTCAGATGTCCATCCACGGCGGGGTGAGCCACGAGCCGGTGGGGGTGAGCAGAAACCGCAGCGGCCCGCGCTCACAGTAGGTTCCGGCGTCGTCGGTGACCGCGCACGTGGTGCCGTTGTGCTCGATGAGGCTGCGCGGCGCCAGCCGCACCCGCGCCCGGGTGGGCGGCATCCGGACCGCCACCGTGTGGTCGTAGTGCATCGAGCGGTCCCCGGCCACCCAGCCCAACGCCCGGGTCCCCGGCGGCGCCCCCGGGATGGCGCCGGAGCAGGCCACGCTGCCCGGCCCCCAGATCCCGCAGTTCTGCCCGGTGGCGGCGGTGAACCACCGCCCGTCGGCGCCGGGCACCATGAACTCGGCGGTGTCGAGTCGCTGGAAGTGCCGGATCGTGGGCCACGGTCCCGGGTCCGGCTCGGCGGGCGCCGTCGGTGCGGCCGGCAGCGCCACGGCGGCCGGCGCCGCCAGCGCCGCCAGCGCGGCCAGCGCGGCCAGCAGTGCCCGCGGGCGCACGGCGGCCTACCCGGCCCGCCGGGCCAACTCGGTGGCCGCGGCCCGCAGCTGATCGGGGCGGTCGATCGCGGTGGCGAACCCGGCGCGGGTGTAGGCCACCCCGCGCGGCGTGGTGACCTTCAGATCCAGCCCGTAGCGGTCGGCGCCGGTGCACACCGCCTCGACGGTGTCGGGGAATCCCCCGAGGGCACGGGCCATCGCCAGCAGCGAATCGGCGTGGTCGGCGTTGAGGTGGTCCACCGCCCGGGCAGCCTGCGGCGCGATCGGATCCGGTTCGGCGGCGGCGTAGTCGGCGCCGCTGGCCGAATCCATCCGGCCGTACCCGCCGACCCAGCGGATCCGGTGCACCCGCAGCACCCACAGCGAGAAGTCGCTGTAGTCGATGTAGTAGCGGGCGGCCGGCACCGCGGCGAGATGGGCCGCCCGCGCCGCCGCCGCGGTCTCTCCGGTCGGCTTCTCGGCCACCCCGGCCACCGTGATCCGGCTGCTGGCCAGCGGATCGACGACGGTGGTGGGGGCCACCACCGCGATGCTGGCGCGCTGGTCGCGATCCAGGTTGCGGCCGTGCTCGGCGAGCCGGGAGACGCACAGCACCGGGTCGCCGCCGAGCAGCCCGTAGGTGATCAGCGACGCCCACGGGTCGCCGTCGGCGGTCAGCGTCGCCAGCGTCGCGGTGTTGGTGGCCGCGGCGACCGTGCGGGCCTGCTCGGCCGCCGACGGGCGGGTGGCGTTGACGACGTCGGTCAGCGGCGGCGGCACCGACGGGCCGTCGCCGGGGTCGCCGTGGTCGGTAGAGGCCATGGCGGTGACCCTACCGCCTTGCCGACCAGGAAAAATCGTCGCCACCACCCCTTATGTCGATCCGGGCACGTATCCTCACAGACAGTGCGTCCACCCCGGGGCCGGCCACACCGTCGGCCCGCAACGCCGGACGTCACCGGGAGCGCACCCGAACGGAAGGTAGGACGATGAGCGGAATACGCCGCAGGTCCGGGGGGTGTCGCGGACCGAGGTGGGTGCTCGCCGCGGCGGCCGCCGTCGCACTGACGCTGGGAGCACTGACGCCGGGCGCCGGACCGGCGCTGGCCGACCCGGTGCCGGCGCCGCCGGTGCCGGTGCCGTCGCTGGACGCCGATGTCCCGCCGGCCACCACGACGGTCCCGACCACCGCGAGCGTGCCGGGAATCAACCCGAGTTCCGCGGTCGCCCAGGTCGGCCCCTCGGTGGTCAACATCAACACCCAACTCGGCTACGCGCGCGCGGTGAGCGCGGGCACCGGCATCGTGCTCGACCCCAGCGGCGTGGTGTTGACCAACAACCACGTCATCGCCGGGGCCACCGAGGTCTCGGCGATGTCGGTGGCCAACCAGCAGAGCTACGACGTCGAGGTGCTCGGCTACGACCGCACCCACGACGTCGCGCTGATCAAGCTGCGCGGCGCCACCGGCCTGCCGGTGGCCACCATCGGCGACTCCAACTCGGTGGCGGTCGGCGACGACGTCATCTCGATGGGCAACGCCGGCGGTCAGGGCGGCACCCCCAGCGCGGTGCCCGGCACCGTGACCGCCCTGGACCAGACCGTGTCGGCCTCCGACGACCTGACCGGCGCCTCGGAGACGCTCACCGGGATGATCCGGGCGAGCACCCCGCTGCGCCCCGGCGACTCCGGGGGCCCGATGGTCAACGCGGCCGGCGAGGTGATCGGGGTCAACACCGCGGCCTCGGAGAACTACAAGATGGCGCAGCCCGGCGGGGAGGGCTTCGCGATCCCGATCAACCAGGCGATGGCCGTCGCCAACCAGATCCGGTCGGGCAACGCCTCGGACACCGTCCACATCGGGGCGACCCCCTTCCTGGGCATCGGGGTGGTCGACGCCGGCGGCTCGGGCGTCAAGGTGGTCCAGGTCCTCAACAACACCCCCGCCGAGCAGGCCGGCGTCCGCCGCGGCGACATCCTGCTCGCGCTGGCCGGCGACGATATCGACTCGGCGACCACGCTGACCCGGGTGATCGACCAGCACCACCCCGGCGACACCGTCGAGCTGCGCTGGCGCAGCCCGCAGGGCGGCGAGCAGAGCGCCAACATCGTCCTGGCGGTCGGCCCGGCGGGTTAGCGACGATGCGGGTGTGAGCAGCGGCACGGATCCGGGCACCGACGCCCCCACCGTCGGCAGCCACGTCGCCGGCGGAGTGGTCGAACACCCCAGCGCCGACGATTTCGACAGCGCCAAGGCGCTTCCCGCCGATCCCACCTGGTTCAAACGGGCCGTCTTCTACGAGGTGCTGGTCCGGGCGTTCTACGACTCCGACGCCGACGGGATCGGGGACCTGCGCGGGCTCACCGAGCAGCTGGACTATCTGGCCTGGCTCGGTGTCGACTGCCTGTGGCTGCCGCCGTTCTACGACTCGCCGCTGCGCGACGGCGGCTACGACATCCGCGACTTCTACAAGGTGCTGCCCGAGTTCGGCACCGTCGACGATTTCGTCACCCTGCTCGACGAGGCGCACCGGCGCGGCATCCGGATCATCACCGACCTGGTGATGAACCACACCTCGGAGGCCCACCCGTGGTTTCAGGAGTCGCGCCGCGACCCCGAGGGCCGCTACGGCGACTTCTACGTGTGGAGCGACACCAGCGACCGCTACGCCGACGCCCGCGTCATCTTCGTCGACACCGAGGAATCCAACTGGACGTTCGACCCGGTGCGCCGCCAGTTCTACTGGCACCGCTTCTTCTCCCACCAGCCGGACCTCAACTACGACAACCCGGCGGTCGCCGAGGCGATGCTCGACGTGCTGCGGTTCTGGCTGGATCTGGGCATCGACGGGTTCCGGCTGGACGCGGTGCCGTACCTGTTCGAGCGGGAGGGCACCAACTGCGAGAACCTGCCGCAGACCCACGCCTTCCTCAAACGCTGCCGGCGGGTCGTCGACGAGGAGTTCCCCGGCCGGGTGCTGCTGGCCGAGGCCAACCAGTGGCCCGCCGACGTCGTCGAGTACTTCGGTGACCCCGCGGCCGGCGGCGACGAATGCCACATGGCGTTCCACTTCCCGCTGATGCCGCGCATCTTCATGGCGGTGCGCCGCGAATCCCGGTTCCCGATCTCGGAGATCCTGGCCCAGACCCCGCCGATCCCGGCGCTGGCGCAGTGGGGCATCTTCCTGCGCAACCACGACGAGCTGACCTTGGAGATGGTCACCGACGACGAACGCGACTACATGTACGCCGAGTACGCCAAGGACCCGCGGATGAAGGCCAACGTGGGGATCCGGCGCCGGCTGGCCCCGCTGCTGGACAACGATCGCGGCCAGATCGAACTGTTCACCGCGCTGCTGCTGAGCCTGCCGGGCTCGCCGATCCTGTACTACGGCGACGAGATCGGCATGGGCGACATCATCTGGCTCGGCGACCGCGACGGGGTGCGCACCCCGATGCAGTGGACGCCGGACCGCAACGCGGGTTTTTCCACCGCCAACCCGGGCCGGCTCTACCTGCCGCCCTGCCAGGACCCGGTCTACGGCTACCAGTCGGTCAACGTCGAGGCCCAGCGGGACACCTCCACGTCGCTGCTGAACTGGACCCGCACCATGCTGGCGGTGCGCCGCCGCTACGACGCGTTCGCCACCGGCGCGTTCCGCGAATTGGGCGGATCCAACCCGTCGGTGCTCGCCTACGTGCGCGAGCTCGGCGACGACGAGCCCGGCGACACCGTGCTGTGCGTGCACAACCTGTCCCGGTTCCCGCAGCCCATCGAGTTGAACCTGCAGCACTGGACCGGCTTCACCCCGGTGGAGCTCACCGGGCACGTGCCGTTCCCGCGCATCGGGCAGCTGCCCTATTTGTTGACGCTGCCCGGCCACGGCTTCTACTGGTTCCAACTCACCGAATCCGAAGGGGAGGGGTGAGGCGCCGATGAAACTGCCGTTCGCCGACTGGCTGGTCGGGCAGCGCTGGTACGCCGGACGCACCCGCGAGATCGCCTCGGCGCACCCCGGCCGGGTGATCGCGCTGCGCGACGACGTGGACCTGGTGCTGCTCGAGGTGCACTACACCGACGGGTTCGCCGAGCGCTACCAGGTGCTGGTCGGCTGGGACGCCGAACCGCCGCCGGAGTACCACAACGTCGCGAAGATCGGCGTCGACGACGGACGCACCGGCTACGACGGTCTCTACGACCCGGCCGTCGCCGGGTTGCTGTTGGAGCTGATCGACTCCTCGGCGGCCCGCAGCGCCGATCTGGACCGCATCGACTTCACCGCCGAACCCGACGTCACGCTGCCGCTGGGGGAGCCGTGCTGGGTCGGCGACGCCGAACAGTCCAACACCAGCGTGATCTTCGGCCAGGACGCGATCCTCAAGGTGTTCCGCCGGCTGCACACCGGGATCAACCCCGACATCGAGTTGAACCGGGTGCTCGGCCGCGCCGGCAGCCCGCACGTGGCCCGGCTGCTCGGCTCCTACGAGCTGATGGCCGGCGGGAAGCCCACCCCGCTGGGCATGGTCGCGCAGTACGCCGCCAACTCCGCCGAGGGCTGGGCCATGGCCACTGCCAGTGTGCGGGACCTGTTCGCCGAGGCCGACCTGTACGCCTACGAGGTGGGCGGGGATTTCGCGGCCGAATCCCACCGGCTCGGTCAGGCGGTGGCCGCGGTGCACGCCACCCTCGCCGAACACCTCGGGTCCGGGCGCGACGTCTTCCCCGTCGACGCCGCCGTGCAGCGGCTCCGGGCCACCGCGGCGGCCGTGCCGCAACTGCGTCCGCACGTGGCCGCCGCCGCCGAGCGCTTCCGGCACCTGTCCGAGACGTCGATCTCCGTGCAGCGCATCCACGGCGATCTGCATCTCGGACAGGTGCTGCGCACCCCGGAGGGCTGGCTGCTCATCGACTTCGAGGGCGAGCCGGGTCAGCCGCTGCCGGTGCGCCGCGCCCCGGACTCGGTGCTGCGCGACGTCGCCGGCATGCTGCGCTCCTACGACTACGCCGCCCACGAGCCGCTGTTGGACCCGGCGTCGCGCAAGCAGCTGGCGGTGCGCGCCGGGGAGTGGATCGCGCGCAACCGGGCCGCGTTCTGCGACGGCTACGCCGCCGAGTCCGGCGCCGACCCCCGCGACGCCGCGGCGGTGCTCACCGCCTACGAGCTGGACAAGGCGATCTACGAGGCGGGCTACGAGGCCCGTCACCGCCCCAGCTGGCTCCCGATCCCCCTGCAGGCCATCACGAGGCTGGTGGCTGAACCGACGCGACGAAGGAGTACCAAGACGTGACGATGCGTGCGGCAGTGGTGACCCGGCTCGACGGTCCCGCAGCGATCGAGATCCGGCAGGTCGACGAGCCCGGCGACGACGGGCTGGTGGTGGTCGACGTGCACGCGGCCGGGGTGGCGTTCCCCGATGCGCTGCTGACCCGGGGGCGCTACCAGTACCGGCCGGACCCGCCGTTCGTCCCCGGCGCCGAGGTGGCCGGGGTGGTGCGCGCCGCCCCCGACGGTGCCGGGGTGCGCCCGGGGGATCGGGTGGTCGGGCTGACCATGCTCGCCGGTGGGATGGCCGAGGTGGCCGCGCTGCGCCCCGACCGGGTGTTCCCGCTGCCCGACACCATCGGGTTCGCCGCCGGTGCGGGGCTGTTGTTCAACGATCTGACGGTGCATTTCGCGTTGCGGCTGCGCGGCCGGCTCGCCGCCGGCGAGACCGTGCTGGTGCACGGCGCCGCCGGCGGGATCGGCACCGCCGCACTGCGGCTGGCCCCGGTGCTGGGGGCGGCCCGCACGATCGCGGTGGTCAGCAGCCAGGAGAAGGCGGCGGCGGCCACCGCCGCCGGCGCCACCGACGTGGTGCTCGTCGACGGGTTCAAAGACGCCGTCAAGGAGCTGACCGACGGACGTGGCGTGGACCTGGTGGTCGACCCGGTGGGCGGCGACCGTTTCACCGACTCGCTGCGGTCACTGGCCCCGGCGGGCCGGCTGCTGGTGATCGGGTTCACCGGCGGGGAGATCCCGACGGTGAAGGTCAACCGGTTGCTGCTCAACAACATCGACGTGGTCGGTGTCGGTTGGGGCGCGTGGGCGGGCAGCCATCCCGGTGCGTTGGGCGAGCAGTGGGACGAGCTGCATCAGCTGCTGGCCGGCGGGCGCTTGGCGGCCCCCGAACCGGTGGTCTACCCGCTCGATGAGGCGGCCACCGCGATCGCCGCCCTGGAGAATCGCACCGCCACCGGCAAAGTCGTGCTGCGCGTGCGGGACTGACCGCAGAAAAACATCGGCGGCAGCGCTGGATTGCGCTGCCGCCGATGCGTGGGATGGGCTCAGGTGGCCGGGGTGGCACCCAACGTGCGCTGCATGTCCGGCTTCATCGCCTGAAGCTGCTGGAACCAGTACGGCCAGGCGTGCGTCCCGTCCTGCGGGAAGTTGAACACGCCGTTGGTGCCCCCGGCGGCCAGGTAGTTCTGCTCGTAGGTCTGGTTGGTGCGCAGCGTCAGACCCTCCAGGAACTTCGCCGGCAGGTCGTTGCCGCCCAGCTCATTCGGGGTGCCGTTGCCGCAGTACACCCAGACGCGGGTGTTGTTGTGCACCAGCCGCGGGATCTGCACCATCGGGTCGTTGCGCTGCCATGCCGGGTCGCTGGTCGGGCCCCACATGTCGTTGGCGCTGTAGCCACCGGCGTCGCTCATCGCCAACCCGATCAGCGTCGGCCACCAGCCCTCCGACGGGTTCAAAAAGCCCGACAGCGAGGCGGCGTAGGGGAACTGTTCGGGGTGGTAGGCCGCCAGGGTCAACGCCGATCCACCGGCCATCGACAACCCGACCGCCGCGTTGCCCTGCTGGGACACACCGTGGTTGGCGGCCAGATAGGTGGGCAGCTCCTGGGTCAGGAAGGTCTCCCACTTGTAGGTCTCGCACCCGTCGCTGCCGCAGGCCGGCTGGTACCAGTCGGTGTAGAAGCTGGACTGCCCACCGACCGGCATGATCACCGACAGGCCCGACTGGTAGAACTCCTCGAAGGCGGGGGTGTTGATGTCCCAGCCGTTGTAGTCGTCCTGGGCGCGCAGGCCGTCGAGCAGGTAGACGCCGTGCGGTCCGCCGCCCTGGAACTGGACCTTGATGTCGCGGCCCATCGACGCCGACGGCACCTGCAGGTACTCCACCGGCAACCCGGGCCGGGAGAACGCGTTCGCGGTGGCCGCACCGCCGACCGCGCCGATCATTCCGGGCACCAGGGCCGCGCCGATCGCCGCGATCGTCAGTCGGCGTGGCCACCGGGTGGCTGCGCCTCGCAACTTCTCAATGAACTTCATTTTCCCTATCCATCCCAACTTTCATCCGCCGCGTCGATTGCGGTCGATTGGTTGTTCGTCGGAAGTCAAACACGGCGTCGTCGGATTGCCGCTGTGTCAACGCCGTTGTGGCGCATCGCGGTTAGCTAACGATTGGGCCTCGGGGCAGCGCCCTCGCGTGACCGATTCGTGATCTGCGATGATGCCCATCATGACTGAGCACGCCGGCGCCGCCGCCTCGTCCCCGCTGGCCGGGGTCCGGATCATCGAGATCGCCAGCTTCGTCGCCGTGCCGCTGGCCGGGATGACCCTGGCCCAGCTCGGCGCCGACGTCGTCCGCGTCGACCCGATCACCGGCCCCGCCGACTATCACCGCTGGCCGTTGGCCGACAGCGGCACCTCCATCTACTGGACCGGACTGAACAAGGGGATCCGATCGGTGGCCGTGGATCTGCGCGGCGGCGACGGTCAGCGTCTGGTCCGGGAGTTGATCGCCTCCGCCGGGGTCTTGATCACCAACGTCGTTGGACGCCAGTGGCATTCCTACGGCGAATTGGTCTCCGAGCGGCCGGACCTGATCCACGTCGAGATCCTCGGACGCGCCGACGGCACCACCGGTGTGGACTACACGGTCAACGCCGGGGTCGGCTTCCCGCTGGTGACCGGCCCGGCCGGTCACGCGGGCCCGATCAACCACGCGCTTCCGGCCTGGGACGTGGCATGCGGGCTGTATGCCGCCCTGGGGGTGAGCGCGGCGCTGCACCACCGGGACCGCACCGGGCAGGGCAGCCGGATGAGCCTGGCTTTGGAGAACGTCGCTCTGGCCACCGCCGGGTCGCTGGGCTTTCTGACCGAGCCGATGGTCACCGACCGCGAGCGACCCCGACTCGGCAACGCCCTCTACGGCCAGTACGGTCAGACCTTCACCAGCGCCGACGGTGTCGACTTCATGGTGGTGGCGTTGACCGAACGCCATTTCCGCGATCTGGTCGACGTCACCGGCACCACCAAAGCTGTTGCGGCCCTGGCTGATGCGCTTGAGGTCGACTTCGCCGACGAAGGGGATCGGTTTGGGCACCGTGAGGTCCTCGGCGGTCTGTTCGCAGACTGGTTCCGGCGCCACGACGCCGCCACGATCGAGGCGGAGCTGACGGCGACCTCCATTCTGTGGGAGCGCTACCGCAGCTTCGGGGAGGTCGCCGCTGGCCCACGCGTCACCGCCAACCCGCTGTTCGACACCCTGGACCAACCGGGGGTGGGGCCCTATCACGCCGCCGGGTCGCCGCTGGCGATCGACGGCGCACACCCGCGCGCGGCGGCGGCACCGGCGCTGGGTGCCGACACCGCGACGGTCCTCACCGAGCTGCTCGGCCTGTCGGATGCCCAGATCCGGCGCCTGGAGCAGGACGGGGTCGTGGCGACGGCGCGGCCGCGATGAGCCGACTGCTGGAGTTGCTGCAGGGCACCGCCACCGGTGACGGAGGGTGGATCGGCCCCGGCGGCGGGCCGGCGGGCAAACGCACCTACGGCGGCCAGCTGGCCGCACAGACCCTGATGGCCGCCGGGCGCACCGTGGATCCGCGGCGCGCGCCGACCGCCCTGCAGCTGCAGTTTTTGCGCGCCGGCGCGGCCGGGGACCCGGTCGACTACCGGGTGGAGGTGCTCACCGACGGGCGCACCACCGCGGTGCGTCACGTGCGAGCGATGCAGGGTCAGAGGCTGTTGAGTGCCGCGACGGTGGCCTTCGCCGCGCCGCTGCCCGGGCCCGAACACGGCGCGGCACCGGCCGTCGTGGACGACCCGGCGACGTTGGCGCCCACCGGCCCGGCCGGGCCCGCCCCGTCGATGCCGCTGGAGGAACTCGACATCCGGATCAGCGACCGCGGCTCGGGCACAGGGTTCCGGCGCCACTTCTGGTGGCGGGCCACGGTGGCGCTGCCCGCCGATCCGCTGGTGCACGCCGCGGCCGCGCTCTACACCACCGACGTGTACATGACCGACCCGGCGCTGCAGGTGCACGGCCATGCACTGGAACGGCGCAGCCATCGCACCGGCACCACCGGGACCGCGGTCTGGTTTCACCACCCGATCCGCGCCGACCGGTGGAACCTGCTGGCGTCGGCGTCGCCGGCGGCATCCCGGGGGCGCGGCGTGGTCACCGCGGCCCTGGTGGGCGCCGACGGACAACGGGTCGCCACCGTCGTGCAGGAGGGTCTGGTGACCCCCCGAGATCCCCACCCAACCGAGAGGAAGTGAGCCCATGCGGGTGTTCTCATCGATCAGTGAGCTGGCGGCGCTGCAGGGCGCGTCGATCGGCACCAGCGACTGGCTGACGATCAGCCAGGAGCAGGTCAACCTGTTCGCCGACGCCACCGGCGACCATCAGTGGATCCACGTCGACCCCGAGCGTGCCGCCGCCGGGCCGTTCGGCACCACCATCGCCCACGGTTTTCTGACGCTGGCGCTGCTGCCCCGGCTGCACCACAGCCTGTTTCGGTTGGACGGGGTCAAGATGGGCATCAACTACGGGCTGAACAAGGTGCGGTTCCCGGCGCCGGTGCCGGTCGGATCGCGGCTTCGCGCCCGGGTCGACGTCGTCGAGGTGAGCGATCTGGGCGGCGGCACCCATCAGCTGGTGCTGACGACCACCGTGGAGGTGGAGAACTCGGCGAAACCGGCCTGCGTGGCCGAGAGCATCCTGCGCTACCAGACCTGAGCGTCGCCCCCGCGGGGGTGAGGTTATCCCCAGTGCCGGCGCTGTCCCCAGGAGGACCCCCGGGAGGACTCGCGCGCCGGCGCGCTGTCGGCCGGCCGCGTTAGAATTCGAACATGTGTACGACACAGTGCGAGGAGATCGGCGCGGTCTACGACGCGGTGGACGCCGATCTGCAGAACGCGCTGAGCCTGTCGGCCGACGTGCTCACCACCCCGGAGCGGTTGGCGCTGCTGCAGCGCATCGAGGGGTGGCGGCGGCTGCTGCCGGTGCTGGAGCACTCGTTGATCGACGAGCTGGGGCATGCCGGCGAGGAGGAACTCGGCGGCAGACTGCCGTGGGTGCTCGCCGACCGGCTGCGCGTCACCCGGGCAGAGGCCCGCGGGCGCCTGGCCCACACCGCCGATCTGGCCGAGCGTCGTGCCCTCGACGGTCAGCCGCTGGAGCCGGTGCTGCCCTACACCGCCGCGGCGCAGCGCGCCGGGGCGATCAACCGCGCCCACGTCGAGGTGATCCGCGCGTTCTGGCATCACCTGCCCTACAAGGTCGACCGGGAGGCCGCCGCCGAGGCCGAACGCCAACTCGCGGAGCTGGCCACCCAGTTCCGGCCCGACGAGCTCAAACGGCTCGCCGATCGCCTGGCGGACTGCCTCGACCCCGACGGCCATTTCTCCGACGCCGAACGCGCCCGCCACCGCGGGCTGGTCCTGGGCAAACAGGACAGCGACGGGATGAGCGCGCTGCGCGGCCAGCTCACCCCGACGGCCCGCGCCGCCCTCGACGCGGTGTTGGCCCGCTGGGCCGCCCCGGGCATGGCCAACCCCGACGACGCCACCCCCTGCCTGACCGGCACGCCCAGCCAGGCGGCGATCGACAACGATTCGCGCAGCGAGGCGCAACGCAACCACGACGCGCTGGGCGCCTTGGCGACGGCGCTGCTGGCCTCCGGTCAGCTCGGCGACCACAACGGCCTGCCGGCCTCGATCGTGGTGACCACCACGCTGGCCGATCTGGAAGCCGCCGCCGGCAGCACCGCCAACACCGGCGCCAAAGCGCACACCGGGGGCGGCACCTGGATGCCGATGAGCGAGGTCTTAAGCCTCGCCGCCCGCTCCCACCACTATCTGGCGATCTTCGACGGCGCCAAACCGCTGGCGCTCTACCACGGCAAACGCCTGGCCAACGCGGCCCAGCGGCTGCTGCTCTACGCCACCGACCGCGGCTGTACCCACCCGGGCTGTCCGGTGCCGGCCAACCTCACCGAGGTGCACCACCTCACCGCCTACGCCCGCCAACCCCGCACCCACGCCGACGAGCTGACGTTGCGGTGCGGGCCGCATCACCGGCTCCTCGACGGCGACTGGGTCACCCGCAGAAAACGCAACGGTGACGTCGAAACCATCCCGCCGGCACGGTTGGAGCACGGTCAGGCGCGCATCAACCGGTATCACCACCCGGAGAAGCTCCTGTATGAAACCGGCGGTGGCCATCCCGACGACGATGAGCCCTCCTAGCGCCGGATTTGGTGATCAGCTGCCACCGGCGCGCCGTCTAGGATCAAGACCATGACCGAACCAGTTGCCGGGCTCACCGCCGCCGAGGTCCGCGCCGTCCGGTTCGGGCGCCCACCCTGGGGCCGACGCGGCTACCACAAGGGTGAGGTCGAGGCGTTCCTCGAACTGGTCGCCGCGCGGCTGCAGGGGCCGAGCCCGCTGACCGCCCGCGACGTCCACGACGTCGCGTTCAGCCGCCCGCCGATCGGCCGGCGCGGCTACAACGAAGACGAGGTCGATGTGCTGCTGGATCGCGCCGAGGCGGCTATCGGGGCGCTGGAGCAGATGCACCGCTGAGCCGTGCGCATCACCGGCATCGAGCGCAGCTGGGCCCGGTAGCGGCCGGTAGCCTCACAGGCGTGCCGATCGACGTGCGCCCCGCGAAAAAGCCCGACCTGCCCGCGATCGCGCGGGTGCTGGGCCGAGCGTTTTACGACGACCCGGTCTCGATGTGGCTGATCCCCGATGAGCGCAAACGCCGCGCCCGGCTGCCCAAGATGTTCGGCACCCTCGCGCGCTACCACCATCTCGGCGGCCGCGGCAGCGAGGTGGCCGGCCTCGACGGCGTCGTCGCGGCGGCGGCGCTGTGGGACCCGCCGCACCGCTGGAAACCGTCGCGGCGCGCCCAGCTGCTGGCGGTCCCGGCGCTGATCGCGGCGTTCGGCACGCGGCTGGCCGCCGGCCGCGACCTGGAGGAGTCGCTGCGCGCCCGCCACCCCGAGGAGCCCCACTGGTATCTGGCCACCATCGGCAGCGACCCGCGGTCGCGCGGACGCGGCCTGGGACAGCGGTTGATGCGCTCACGGCTGGACCGCTGCGACGCCGAGCGCTGCCCGGCCTATCTGGAGTCGAGCAAGGCCGACAACGTGCCGTACTACCAGCGTTTCGGGTTCGAGGTCACCGGTGAGGTCACGGTGCCCGGCGGCGGACCGACGCTGTGGACGATGTGGCGGTCGCCCCGGTGAGCGCCGCGCCGAGACCGACCCCGCTGCGTGAGGCGTACGGGCCGTGGGCGCTGATCGCGGGCGGATCCGAGGGGGTCGGCGCCGAGTTCGCCGACCTGCTCGCCGCGGCGGGCCTGCACCTGCTGCTGGTGGCCCGCACACCCGGGCCGCTGGAGAAGACCGCCGAACGCTGCCGCGCCCACGGGGTGCAGGTCGACACCCTCGCCGGGGACCTGACCGACCCGGCGGCGGCGCAGGCGGTCATCGACCGGGCCGCCGACCGACAGATCGGGCTGCTGATCTACAACGCCGGGGCCAACACCTGCAGCGCCGAGTTCCTCGACGGCGAGCTCAGCGAGTTCCACCGGGTGCTCGACCTCAACATCGGTGCGCAGCTGACCCTGGTCCACCACTTCGGGCGACTGATGCGCACCCGGCGCCGCGGCGGCATCCTTTTGGTCGGCTCGATGGCCGGCTACCTCGGCTCGGCGCGCCACAGCGTCTACGGCGGGGTGAAGGCGTTCGGCCGGATCTTCGCCGAGAGTCTCTGGCTGGAGCTGCGCGAGCACCATGTCGATGTGCTGCAGTTGATTCTCGGGGTGACCCGCACCCCGGCGATGCGCCGGGTGGGGCTGAATTTCGACGCCCCGGGCATCCGGGTCGCCGAACCACGCGACGTGGCCCGCGAGGGTCTCGACCGGCTGCCGCACGGGCCGGTGTTCATCGCCGGGGGCAACGCCGAGGATGTGGCCCGGCGCAACCACCCCGACCGGGCCGAGGTGGTGCTGGGAACCCATCGGGCGATGCAGCGGCTTTTGGGGGTCGAGGACTGAATGCGGCTGGGTCTGGCCACCCCGGTGGTGCTGCAGGTGCCCGGTGTCGCCTCGCCCTGGGAACGTGACGCCGACATCGCCGATGTCGCCGACATCGCCGAGACCGCCGACGCCCTGGGCTTCGACTACCTGACCTGCGCGGAGCATGTGGCGGTCCCGGCGGCCGACGCCGCAGAACGCGGCGGCACATACTGGGATCCGTTGGCCACGTTGAGCTTTCTGGCCGCCCGCACCAGTCGCATCCGGCTGGCCACTTCGGTGCTGGTGTTGGGGTATCACCATCCGCTGGCGATCGCCAAACGGTACGGCACCCTGGACCGCATCAGCGCCGGACGGCTGGTGCTCGGTGTCGGGGTCGGTTCGTTGCGTGCCGAATTCGACTTGCTCGGAGCGGAATTCACCGATCGGGGAGAGCGCGCCGACGATGCGCTGCGGGCTCTGCGCGCCTCCCTGTCGCAGTCCCGGGCCAGCTACCACGGTGCGCATTACCGCTACGACGACCTGATCGTGCAGCCGTGTGCGCGTCAACAGCACGTCCCGATCTGGGTGGGCGGGCACACCCGACGCTCGCTGCGCCGGGCGGTGCAGCTGGCCGACGGGTGGATGCCGTTCGGGTTGCGCGCCACCGAGATCACCCGGTTGCTGGGGTCCGTCGCCCTTCCCGACGGATTCGAGGTGGTGCTGTCCACCGGCCGGGCGCTCGACCCCGACGGCGACCCGCAGGAGGCGCGGCGGGTGGTGCGGCGGCTGCGGCACGCCGGGGCCACCGCGGTCACCTGTGTGCTCGCCGCGAGCTCGGCCGACCACTATCGCGCCCAGCTGGCGGCGATGCGCGCGCTGGCCGACGACCTCGACGACGCGAAGGGACACGGCGATGACCGATCCTGATCTGACCCGGCGGATCGGCGAGTTGGAGCAGCGGGTGCGCCGCCTCGACGACGAGCGCGCCGTCGCGGCGGTGATCGCCCGCTACGGTCCGCTCGTCGACGCCGGTGCGGCGGCGGCGACGGCGGCGCTGTGGACCGCCGACGGCACCTACACGGTCGAGGACACCACGATGTCCGGGCGCGCCGGTGTGCAGCAGATGGTCGAATCCCGCGAGCATCAACGGGTGATCGCCCGCGGCAGCGCCCACTTTCTGGGCCCGCCGGTGATCACCGTCGACGGCGACGACGCCGAGGCGATCTGCCAGTCGCTGCTGTGTGTGCGCCGCGGAACCGGCCGGGACGGCTACCTGGTGGCGCGCGCCAGCATCAACCGGATACGACTGACCCGCACCGAGACCGGCTGGCGCATCGTCGACCGGCAGGCGCAGGTGCTCGACGGGGGCGAGGACGCCCGGCGGCTGCTGGGGCTGGCCGCCGAACCGGAGCGCTGAGTCGTGCGGTTCGGCGACAAGATCGCCCTGATCACCGGCGGCGCGACCGGGCTGGGCCGCGAGTTCGCCCGGGCACTGGCCGACGACGGGGCGGCGGTGGTGCTCGCCGACGTCGACGCCGAGGCCGCCGCGGCCACCGCGGCGGCGCTGCGCGCCGACGGTCACCGGGCCCTGGCGGTCGGTTGCGACGTCACCGACGAGCACCAGGCGGCCGCGGCGGTGGCGGCCGCCGTGGAGCACTTCGGCGGAGTCGACATCGTGGTCAACAACGCCGGTCTGCACCTGATGCACTACAACCAGCCGTTCGCGGCGTTGACCCACGCCGACATCCGGGCGCTGTTCGACGTCAACGTCATGGGCGTGATCAACGCCACGCTGGCCGCCCGCCCGGCGCTGCGCGACCGCGGCGGTGGGGTGGTGATCAACCTGTCGTCGGTGGCCGGGTATCTCAACCGCACCCCCTACGGGGTGTCGAAACTGGCGGTGCGCGGGCTGACCGTCGCGTTCGCCACCGAACTGGCCGCCGACGGCATCCGGGTCAACGCGATCGCCCCGGGGATGATCGACCCCGGGGCGACCGCCGCGGGCCTGCCCGACTCCGTGGTGGAGCACATCGTCGCCGAGCGCCAACTGGTGCACCGGGTGGGCACCGCCGCCGATGTGGTCGCCGCCCTGCGGTATCTGTGCTCGGCCGACGCCGCGTTCATCACCGGCGAGACCCTCAAGGTGGCCGGCGGCTACCCGCTGGAGGCGTAGTCGTCGGTGCGCAGCGTCACCCGGAACTGCATCACCCGATACGGCCAGCCCGCCGCGGTGTTCCACTGCGAGACCATCAGCCCCACCCCGCCGGGCACGTCGAGGCGGGAACCGGGCAGCACATAGCCGCCGTAGAGCTGGGCGACGCGGCCGCGAGCGTGATCCTCACCGTCCCAGGAGCTTCCGCGCACCGGCAGCTGCAGCGGCGCCGATTCCAGGGGGTCGGTCGGTGAGGTCAGCACCCGGTAGCCCAGCGCGTAGCGCGACGAGCAGAACCCGCCGAGCACCCACGCGCCGGGCGCCAGCCGGCGCAGCGTCAGCTCCCCCCAGCTCTCCCCGGGCGGGGTGAGCACGCTGGCGCGCGCCCCCCACCGCCAGCGGCCCCGCTCGCGGCCCCAGCACTGATACCGGCGCCGCTGCCCCAGATGGCCCGGACGCACCCGACTGACGATGATGCCCTTGTCGCGTTGGAACCCGGTGGAGGCGAGGTAGACCCACCCGTCGTCGGGGTCGTAGGCCCACGACCAGCACTGGGCGAACCCGCCGCGCCACCCGCCGGGGAACCGGGCCCGCCGGCCCAGCCGCGTCCAGCTCACCCCGCAGTCCGGCGAACGCCAGATCTCGGTGTAGACCACGGTGCCGAAACCCCGGTTGACGATCACGTGCAGATACAGCTGGTCGCCGACCGCCAGCAGATCCGAGGGGATGACGGTGCTGACCGGGCGCCGGGGCAGCCTCGGGCGCCGGTGGTGCCAGAGCTGGCGGGCGTAGCCGGGATCCGGGCCGCCGGCCCGGTGGTAGACGATGGTCCGCCCGGCGTCGCCGCGGCCGAGCAGCACCACCGGGGAGCGCCAGTCGCCGTCGCCGACGCGGGCCCCGGAGAAGGTGTCGCCGAACACCGACACCAGGGTGCCGTCGGCGGCGCGCACCGAGGCGCCGAGATCGGTGCAGGTCATGGCCCACCGGTCGGTGCGGCCCGGCCCGGTGAGGTCGGCGCGCTTCAGCGGTGCCGCATCAAGGCTCACGGGGTGAGCAGCACCTTGAGGCAGTCGGCGCTGCGGGCGGCGAACCGCGCGTACCCGGCCGGCGCGTCGGCCAACGGCAGGGTGTCGGTGAAGATGCCGGTGGTGTCCAGCCGCCCGGCGCGGATCAGCGCCACCAGCGGCGCCCAGGTCTGCTGAATCGGGGCGGTGGTCAGCCGGATCGTGATGCTGCGCACCAGCGCCATCAGCGCCGGGAACGCAAACGGTGTCAGGTCGTGCACCCCGACCACCGAGACGGTGCCGCCGGCGCGCACACAGTGCAGGGCGTCGGTGAGGGTGGCGTCGTTGCCGACGGCGTCGATGACCGCGTCGGCGCCGCGCCCGTGGGTGGCGTCGAGCACCGCCGCGGCGTCGGCGGCCACGGTGGCGCCGCTGAGCGCGGCGCGCCGCCGGCGCCCGGCGACCGGGTCGATCGCGAGCACCGTGCCCGCCGACTGCGCGATCGCGCAGCGCAGCGCGCACAGCCCCACCGCGCCGAGCCCGAACACCGCCACCGTGGCGCCGGGCGCGATGTCGGCGCGGCGGGCGGCGGCCCACCCGGTGGCCAGGTTGTCGGTGAGCAGCAACGCCTGCTCGGTGTCGAACCCGTCGGGGATGCGCAGCAGCTGGAAATCGGCCGCCGGCACCGCCAGCAGCTCGGCCTGCCCGCCGCCGAGCAGGCCGGAGCCGAACACCTGCGGGCCCGACACGCAGGTCACCGGATCGCCGGTGGCGCACCCGCGGCAGCGCCCGCAGCCGGCCACCGACGACACCAGCACCGCGTCGCCCACCGCCACGGTGTGCACCTGCGGGCCGACCTCGACGACGGTGCCGACCACCTCGTGGCCGAGCGCCACCGGGGCGGCCAGCGGGTAGTCGCCCTCGTAGAAGTGCAGGTCCGAACCGCAGATGGCGGCGGCGCGCACCGCGACGACCGCGCCGTCGTCGCCGGGGCGCACCGGATCGGCGACGGTCTCGACGCGGACCGCGCCGGGGGTGTCGATGACGACCGCTCGCATGGCGCTCCTCGCAGGATCGGGGCCTGGCCCGAGCCTAGGCGTGGACCGGCCCTGCGGGGCGCAGCGCCGCGCGATCGGCGGCGGGGCGCGATCAGGGGACGCTGCGCCAGCCGGCGATGCCCAGCGAGATCATCCGCAGCTGTTTGACCGCGGTGCGGCGCAACTCCTCGAGCGCGGCCGGGTTCGGGGCGTCCTCGGTGGACTCGGCGATGAAGATCATGGCGTTGACGAACAGCGTGGCCAGCACGTTGAGGTCCTCGGTGGTCCAGTCGTGCAGGTCGGTGAACCGGGCCAGGTCGGTGGCGAGTTCGGAGGTGAGCAGCCGGATCTCGCTGCGGATCGCATACCGCAGCACGGTGACCCCGCTGTTGCGCTCCCGGCTGATGAACAGCCAGTGCTCGCGCTGTTCGCCGATGCTGTCGACCAGGGCGTCGACCGAGGACTCGATCACCCGGCTGGGGTCGAGTTTGTCCGCCCGGGCCTCGCGCAGACCCTCGCGCAGCGCCCGGAACGACTCGTCGATGAGCGCGAGACCCAACGCCTCCATCGACTGGAAATGCCGGTAGAACGCCGCCGGGACGATCCCGACCTCGCGGGTCACCTCGCGCAGGCTCAGCGCACTGAAGCTGCGGTCCTCGAGCAGGTGCAGCGCCGCGGCGACGATGCGCCGGCGGGTCGCCTCCTTGCGTTCCTCGCGCGACTGGCTGTCCCGCGATTTCTCCCGCGGCTCGTCTCGCGACTTGTCCCGCGAGCGCGACGACCGTGACCTGGAAGCACGACTGTTCACTTTGTGAACTCTAGCACAACCCTGCGTAAACGCCTTGACGACCTGGGGGTATGCGTTCCAGAGTGTACACATGTTCACTCAAATCTTATCGCGTTCCGTCGGGGAGCGGATCCGCTCGTCGCGGCTGGTCGACCTGCTGACCGGACCGCACGGCGTCGATCGCTACACCGAACTCGTCGACCCCACCCTGGTGCTCGGCGACGGCCGGGCGCGGGTGGTGGCGGCCCGGCGCACCACCCCGCGCAGCGTCACCGTGACCCTGGCGCCCAACGCCGCGTTCACCGCCGCGCACCGGGTGCGCGCCGGCCAGCACGTCACCGTGACCGTGGAGATCGACGGCCGCCGCCACACCCGGTGCTACTCGCCGGCCAACGCCGAGGACGCCGAGCACCTGGAGATCACCGTCGGTCGCCACGACCGCGGGGTGGTCTCCGGCTACCTCTACGAGCACGCCGAGCCCGGCATGGTGGTCGGCCTCGGCGGGCCCGCCGGGGAGTTCGTGCTGCCCGCCGCGCCGCCGCAGCGCATCCTGTTCGTCGCCGGCGGCAGCGGCATCACCCCGGTGATGGCGATGCTGCGCACGCTGCGCGCCACCGGCTACCGCGGGACCGCTGCGCTGCTGTACTACTCGCGCACCGCCGCGGAGGCCTGCTACGCCGACGAACTGGCCGTCATGCCCGCAGTGCGGGTGCTGCACGTCCACAGCCGCGGCGCCGGCGGGGATCTCGCCGGCCGTTTCGGGCCCGACCACGTGGGCGCGGCGCTGCCCGAGCCGGACCTGGTCTACGTCTGCGGGCCGAACGCCCTGGCCGACGCGGTGCGCGAGCAGTACCCGAGTGCGGTCAGCGAGAGCTTCACCCCGCCGCAGGTGGTGGCGCCCACCGAGCCGTCGGGCGGGCGGATCTCCTTCGCCCGCAGCGGTGTCGACGCCGTCGACACCGGACGCAACCTGCTCGAGCAGGCCGAGGCGGCGGGGCTGAGCCCCAAACACGGCTGCCGCATGGGCATCTGCCACGCCTGCACCTGCCGCAAGACCAGCGGTGTGGTCATGAACGTCACCACCGGGGCGGTCTCGAGCGCCGACGCCGACGACATCCAGATCTGCGTGTCGGTGCCGGTCGGCGACGTCGAGATCGCCCTGTAAACCCCACCACGACCCCACCGCAACCCACCAGGAGCATCGTCATGACACAGTCCACGATCGTTTTGTCCCCCGACCAGCTCGAGGCGTTCGGCGCCGAGCTCGACGCCATCCGCGAGGCCGTCATCGCCGATTTGGGCGAACGCGACGCCACCTACATCCGCCGGGTCATCAAGGCCCAGCGTGGCCTGGAGGTCGGCGGCCGCGCACTGCTGTTCGCCGGGATCCTGCCGCCGGCCTGGCTGGCCGGCACCGCGATGCTCGGCCTGGCCAAGATCATCGACAACATGGAGATCGGCCACAACGTCATGCACGGCCAGTACGACTGGATGCGTGACCCCGCGCTGTCGGGTCAGGACTTCGAATGGGACACCGCCGCGCCGGCCGACCACTGGCGCCACACCCACAACTTCCAGCACCACACCTACACCAACATCGTCGGGATGGACCGCGACATCGGCTACGGGATCCTGCGGATGAGCAAGGACCAGCCGTGGGAGCCGTACTTTCTGGGCAACCCGGTGTATGCGTTCCTGCTGATGGTGCTCTTCCAGTACGGGGTGGCCCTGCATGAGCTGGAGACCGAGCGGATCCGTGCCGGCGAGATCGGCTTCGCCGACAAACGCCAGGTGCTGCGCGAGATCTGGGCCAAGACCCGCCGTCAGACCCTGAAGGACTACGTGGCCTTCCCGCTGCTGGCCGGGCCGTTCGCGCCGCTGGTGTTCGCCGGCAACCTCACCGCCAACCTGATGCGCAACGTGTGGGCGTACACGATCATCTTCTGCGGGCACTTCCCGGAGGGCACCCAGGAGTTCTCCATCGAGGAGACCCGCGAGGAGACCCGCGGGGGCTGGTACTTCCGCCAGATCCTGGGCTCGGCGAACCTGACCGGCGGCAAGCTGTTCCACCTGCTCTCGGGCAATCTGTCGTTCCAGGTCGAACACCACCTGTTCCCCGACCTGCCGGCCCACCGCTACGCCGAGATCGCCCCGAAGGTGCAGCAGATCTGCCGCCGCTACGGCATCCCGTACAACACCGGCCCGCTGTCCAAGCAGTTCGCCACCGTGGTGCGCAAGATCGTGCGGCTCGCGCTGCCCGACCGGCTCACCGGCACCGCGGCGCCGGCCGAGGCGGAGGTCGTCGCGGCCTGAGCGACCGGGGGCGCGCTCGCCCGGCGCGCTCGCCCCCGCCTTCCGCCACTGTCACAATGGGCCCATGGAGTGGACCGGTGCCCGTTATGCCGACAGCCCCAGCGTGACCGCCTCCACGCGCATCGCCGCGGCCCCGACGCGGGTGTGGCGCTGGGTCTGCGACATCACCGTCATGCCCGAGCTCAGCACCGAACTGCAGTCGGTGGAGTGGACCGGCCCCGAACGCCGACCGGTGCTCGGCGCGACCTTCGTCGGCCACAACCACAACCCGGCGATCGGGAGCTGGCAGGCCCCCGCGCAGATCATCGCCTGCGATGAGAACACCGAATTCGCCTGGGCGGTCGGCGATCGCGACAACCCGGCGGCGATCTGGCGATTCCGGCTGGCCGCCGACGACGCCGACCCGCCGACCACCACGCTGAGCTACACCGCGCAGCTGGGCCCCGGCCCGTCCGGGCTGTCGGCGGCGATCGAGGCGATGCCGGAGAAGGAACAGAAGATCGTGTTCGTGCGGCTGCGGGAATTCCACAGCGCGATCACCGCCACCGTGGCCGCGATCAAGGACCTGGCCGAAGGGGACCGTCGCTGATGCGCGTCGCCACCACCGTGGAGGCCTCCGGGTTCGACGACGACGTGCACCAGGTGACCGACTTCGTCGTCGAAGCCGAGAAACTCGGGCTGGACCTGTGTTTCGTCGCCGAGGCGTGGGGCTCGGACGCGCCGTCGGCGCTGGGGTATCTGGCGGCGCGCACCCAGCGGCTGCTGTTGGGGTCGGGGGTGGTGCAGATCGGCACCCGCACCCCGGTGGCGATCGCCCAGGCCGCGATCACGCTGTCCAACCTGTCCGACGGACGGTTCGTGCTCGGCCTGGGCACCTCCGGTCCGCGGGTGATCGAGGGCCCGCACGGGGTGGCGTTCGCGCGCCCGCTGACCCGGCTGCGGGAGAACATCGACATCATCCGGTCGGCGTTCGCCGGGGAGAAGATCGTCTACGACGGCGCCGTCTACACGCTGCCGCGACCGGGCGGGGAGGGCGCGCCGATGCACTTGTCGACCCGCCCGCAGCACCGGATCCCACTGTATTTGGCGGCGATGTCGCCGGGGCTGCTGCGGCTCACCGGCGAGGTCGCCGACGGCTGGCTGGGCACCAGTTTCGTGCCCGAGGGCGCGGTCCACGCCTACTTCGCCCACCTCGACGAGGGCCTGGCCGCCTCCGGGCGGACCCGCGCGGACCTCGACATCTGTCAGGGCGCGGAGGTCGCGTTCGCCGACGACGAGGACGCGCTGGCCCGGCTCATCGACGCCCGCCGCGGCGAACTCGCGTTCAGCCTCGGCGGGATGGGCTCGGTGAACACCAACTACTACAACCGGGCCTACGCCCGGCAGGGCTGGTCGGCGGTGGCCGAGGAGATCAACCGGCTCTGGCAGGCCGGCGACCGTGATGCGGCGACCGCGCTGGTCAGCGACCAGATGGTGTTGGCGACCACGTTGATCGGCACCGAGGAGATGGTGCGCGACCGGTTGGCGGTCTGGCGCGACGCCGGGGTGAACACGGTGCGGCTGTACCCGGGCGGCCAGACCCTGGCCGCCCGACTGGACACGCTGGGGCGCGCGATCGAGCTGGTCCGCGAGGTCGGCGAGCCCCGCTGAGCGCGCTCAGCCCGGGCGGCGCGGTCCCAGCAGGGCGACGGCGGCCTCGGTCGCCGGGCCGGCGATCTCGCTGACCTCGCGACCGTCCTCGACGGCCAGCGCGGTCAGCTCCCGGATGCCGCCGAGCAGGATCACCGCCAGCGGCGCGGTCAACGGCGGCAGCCCGGCGCGGCGGAACCCGGCGCTGCCGGTGAGCTCGACCAGCAGCGCGGTCAGCAGGTGCAGCCCGCGGCGTTGCACCGGCCGGGCGGCCGCCCCCAGGGACGGCAGCTCCCGGATCCAGCTCAGCGTGATCGCCGGGCGCTCGGCGATGTGGGTGATGTAGGCGTCGACCGCGGAGCGGATCTGCGCGCGCCAGTCGGCGTCGGGGTCGACCGCCGCCCGGATCTGGGTGCGCAGCGTCTCCTCGTTGGCCGCCAACAACTCCAGAAAGCACGCGTCCTTGCCCGCGAACCGGTCGTAGAACGTGCGTTTGGAGGTGCGCGCGGACCGCACGATGTCGGCGACGGTGGTGGCGCGGTACCCGCGCTGCGCCAACGAGTCGGCCAGCCCGTCGAGCAGCCGGCGGCGAAACGGGTCGGCGCCCGGCGCGGTCGGCGGGGTCGGCGAAATCGGCGCCATCGGCGCGGTGCTCGGCCTCATCGCCACGGGGCGCTCCTCGGGTCTTGCCGGTGTTGGTACTTCAGCGTACCGTGCAGGTACGGCCACGCGGTACCGCGTGGTACCGCGGGTCGGCGGGGAGGAGCAGGCGGTGAGTGAGGTGCTGCACGACAGCGTCGGCGGCGCGGACGACACGGCCGCTCCGACCGCCCCGACCACCCCGGAGGCGCACCTGCCGCCGGGGCCTGCGCTGCCGCGGTGGGTGCAGGGCCTGGGGTTCTCGCTGGCGCGCCGCTGGACCGTCGAGCGACTGGCCCGCCGCTACGGGGCGGCGTTTCGGCTCAACGTGCCGCTGTTCGGGCCGATGGTCGTGGTGACCGATCCGCGGCTGGCCAAGCAGGTGTTCACCAGCCGCCCCGAGGTACTGGGCAACATTCAGCCCAACCTCAGTCGGCTGCTCGGGCCGGGATCGGTGTTCGCCCTCGACGGCGACGCCCACCGGGCGCGGCGGCTGCTGCTCTCTCCGTCGTTTCACGGCCAGAACATCAAAAACTACGAGCGGATCATCGAAGAGGAGACCCTCGCCGAGTCCGCGACGTGGCCGGTGGGCACCCCGTTCGCGACGCTGCGGCCGATGAACCGGATCACGTTGAACGTGATCCTGCGCGCGGTGTTCGGCGCCGAGGGCGCCGACCTGCACGAGTTGCGGGCGATCATCCCGCCGTGGGTGACGTTGGGCTCGAAGCTGGTCGCGCTGCCCACCCCGAAACGCACCTACGGGCGGTTCTCGCCGTGGGGGCGGCTGGCGGCGTGGCGCAGCCGCTACGAAACGGTGCTCGACCGGCTCATCGGGGTGGTGCGTGCCGACCCCGACTTCGCCGAGCGCACCGACATGCTCTCGCTGCTGTTGCGCAGCCGCTACGAGGACGGCGCACCGATGTCGCGCGGCGACATCGGTGATGAGCTGCTGACCTTCCTGGCCGCCGGGCACGAGACCACCGCCTCCACCCTGGGCTGGGTCTTCGAACGGATCAGCCGCGACGCGGACCTGCTCGCCGAGCTGACCGGCGAGGTCGACGCCGGTGGTCGGGCGCTGCGCCAGGCCACCCTCTACGAGCTGCAACGCCACCGCACCGTCATCGACTTCGCCGGGCGCCGGGTGTTGGCGCCGAGCTTCACGTTGGGGCCGTGGGAGCTGGCCCAGGACAGCCTGATCGTGGTGAGCATCGCCCAGATCCACGCCAACACCGAGCAGTTTTCCGACGCCTCGCGGTTCGATCCGCACCGGTTCCTCGACAGCCGACCGTCGACGTTCGCCTGGATCCCGTTCGGCGGGGGCACCCGGCGTTGCCCGGGGGCGACGTTCGCCAACGCCGAAATGGATGTGGTGCTGCGCACGGTGTTGCGTCACTTCACGATCGAGCCGACCGATGCACCGGCAGAGAAGTGGCATTCGCGCGGGGTGGCGTTCACCCCGAAGGACGGCGGCCGCATCGTGGTGCACCGGCGTTAACATGACCGCATGACCGAGACCCCGCTTGTCGACATGATGAACGTCGGGATGGAGCAGACCATCCCGATCGCCCACACAATGGGGGTGAAGGTCGTGGCGGCGCGGCCCGGCTTCGCCGCGGCCACCGTGCCGGCCGCCGGCAACGGCAACCACTTCGGGGTGGTCTACGCCGGGGTGGAGTTCACCGTCGCCGAGATCCTCGGGGGGATCCTGGCGTTGGCCAGCTTCGACTCGGTGAAGTACTTCCCGCTGGTGAAAAACATCGATATCGCGTTCGTCGGGATGGCGAAATCCGATCTGCGCGCCGAGGCCCGCCTCGATGAGGACACCATCGCGCGGGTGGCCGCCGAAGCCGCCGAGCACGGCAAAGCCGATTTCGCGGTCGACGCGGTGGTCACCGACGCCGACGGGCAGACCGTGGCCACCACCCGCGGCCTCTACCAACTGCGCGCCCACGGCGCGTAACCAGCCGGGTCGCCGGGTCGCCCGCGGGCCCGGTGCCGACTGAGATCGACGCCCTGGTGGACACACTCCCCCCGAATTCCGGGGAGCATGTCCACCAGGGCGTCGATCTCAGTCGTGCCTGCGGGTAGTGGCGGGGTAGTCGCCGCCTCAGCTCTCGTCAGCTCTCGCCGCGACCCGCCGCACCGCGCCGCGACCCGCCGCGCTAGCGCTGGGCGGCGTCGTGGGGCGACAGCGCCCAGTCCGGCCGGACGAAATGGCAGGTGTAGCCGCCCGGGTTGCGCTCCAGGTAGTCCTGATGCTCCGGTTCGGCCTGCCAGAAGTCCCCGGCGGGGGCGACCTCGGTGACCACCGGGCCGGGCCAGCGTCCGGAGGCCTCCACGTCGGCGATCGTCGCCCGCGCCACCCGGTGCTGCTGGTCATCGAGGTAGAAGATCGCCGACCGGTAGCTGGTGCCGACGTCGTTGCCCTGCCGGTTGGGGGTGGTCGGGTCGTGGATGGCGAAGAAGAACTCCAGAATCCGGCGGTAGTCGGTCACCGCCGGATCGAAGGTGATCTCGATGGCCTCGGCGTGCCCCGCGTGGTGGCGGTAGGTGGCCTCGGGGACCTCGCCGCCGGTGTAGCCGACCCGGGTGGCGAGCACCCCGGGCTGTTTGCGGAACAGATCCTGCATCCCCCAGAAGCAACCGCCCGCCAAGATCGCCGTCTCCGCCATCGTCTGCCTCCCGTCGCGCCGTCGTCCGGTCCCCAACCTACCGACGGCCACTATGCTGGCGCCATGCCGACCGTGCAGTCCTCGGTGCGGGTGGCGGTGGATCCGGCCACCGCGTTCGCGGTGTCGCAGACCACCGGCGAGATCCGGCTGCGGTGGGACCCGTTCATCGCCAAACAGCGGTTCCTCGACGGCGCCACCGCGCCGGCCAAGGGCGTGCGCACCTTCACCCGGCACTGGTCGGGGTTGACGATGATCAGCGAGTACGTGTCGTTCAACCCGCCGACCAACGTCGGGATCAAAATCATCAAGGGCCCCTGGTTTTTCGCCACGTTCGGCAGCGGGTGGCGGTTCAACCCGGCCGACGACGGCGCGACGGTGGCCACCTGGCGGTACAACTTCACCTGCCGGCCGGCGTGGCTGGCCCCGCTCGCCGAACGCCTCGGGCGCTGGTGGCTCGGCCGCGACATCGACAAACGCATCGCCGGGTTCGCGCGCGGCTGCGCCGACCCGACGGTGGTGGCCGCCGCGGTCGTTTTCTGACGGTCTCGACAAGGCCGATGAAACGTGTTCTAGTTCAGGACGTGACGACAGCGCCGTTCAGCCGCGCCGAACTGGCCGCGGCCTTCGACACCTTCGAGCAGACCGTCGCGCGTGCCGCCGCGGCCCAGGACTGGGACATCTGGGTGGGCCACTACACCGCCGACGTGGAGTACGTCGAACACGCGGCGGGCACCATGCACGGGGTGGAACCGGTGCGCGCCTGGATCCGCACGACCATGTCGACGTTCCCCGGCAGCCACATGGCCGCGTTCCCGGCCCTGTGGTCGGTCATCGACGAGCCGACCGGCCGGGTGATCTGCGAGTTGGACAACCCGATGATCGACCCCGGCGACGGCAGCGTCATCAGCGCCACCAACATCACCATCCTCACCTACGCCGGCGAGGGCCGGTGGCGCCGCCAGGAGGACGTCTACAATCCGCTGCGGTTCGCCGCCGCGGCGCGCAAATGGTGCGCGAAGGCCGAGGCGCTGGGCACCCTCGACGACGCCGCGGCCACCTGGATGGCGCAGTACGGAGGTCGCCGATGAGCACGGCTCCCGCACTGGTCATCGGCGCCAACGGGTTCCTCGGCTCGCACGTGACCCGCGCGCTGGTCGCCGCCGACGGCGACGCCGAGGTCCGGGTCATGGTGCGGAACGGCGCCGACACCCGCAGCATCGACGACCTCGACGTCACCCGTTTTCACGGCGACATCTTCGACACCGCCACCCTGACCGAGGCGATGACCGGCTGCGATGTCGTCTACTACTGCGTGGTCGACACCCGCGCCTGGCTGCGCGACCCGGCCCCGCTGTTTCGCACCAACGTCGACGGGCTGCGCAACGTGCTCGAGGTGGCCACCGCGATGGAGCTGCGCCGGTTCGTGTTCACCAGCAGCTACGCCACCGTCAACCGGCGGCGCGGCCACGTCGCCACCGAGGACGACATCGTCGATCCGCGCGGGCTCACCCCGTACGTGGCCTCGCGGGTGCAGGCCGAGCAGATGGTGCTGCGCTACGCCGCCGAGCGGGGCCTGCCCGCGGTGGCGATGTGCATCTCCACCACCTACGGCGACGGCGACTGGGGCCGCACCCCGCACGGCGCGTTCATCGCCGGCGCCGTCTACGGCAAACTGCCGTTCGTCATGCGGGGCATCTCGCTGGAGGTGGTCGGTGTCGACGACGCCGCGCGCGCGATGCTGCTCGCCGCCGAGCGCGGGCGGGCCGGGCAGCGCTACCTGATCTCGGCGCAGATGATGGAGCTCACCGAGGTGATCCGCATCGCCGCCGACGAGGCGCAGGTGCCGATGCCGCGGCGCTCGATCCCGGTGCCGGTGCTCTACGCGCTCGGGCTTCTGGGCAGCCTGAAAGCCGCATTGACCGGCACCGACGCCGAACTCTCGGTGAAATCGGTGCAGATGATGCGCGCCGAGGCCCCGGTCGACCACGCCAAGGCGCGCCGCGAGCTGGGCTGGGAGCCCGGCCCGGTGCAGGACGCGATCCGGGCGGCCGCCCGGTTCTGGATGCGGCGCAAAACACAGGCGCGCCCCGGTGCCGAGCGCGCCGAGCCCGGCGCCGCCGGCGAGGGTGTTCCCGAGCCCGAGGTCGGGGACCGGTGAGCGACCGGCCGGTGCTCACCCCGGATGCGCGTCATCCGATCACGATCGGCGCCACCGGTCGGCCGGTGAGCGTGCGGGTCGGCGGGGCCCTGCTGGCCGCCAGCGCCCGGGCGCTGACGCTGACCGAGGCCGGCTACCCCGCCGTGCAGTACCTGCCGTGGGCCGACGTCGACACCCGGCTTCTGAGCCGCACCGACACCACCAGCTACTGCCCGTACAAGGGCGACGCCGGCTATGTCCGGGTCACCACCGCCGACGGGGTCACCGTCGAGGACGTGGGGTGGTGTTATCGGCATCCGCACCCGGCGGTGGCCGCCATCGCCGGGCACCTGGCCTTCTACCCGCACAAGGCCGACATCACCGTCGGGGACCCGGGGGACGCCGACGCCGCCGGGGACTGACTAGGCCCCGACCCGACCGCGGGGGGCGACCATGTCGGGCGGGAAGATCTGCGCCGCCAGCCGGCTGTCGGCGTACTCGCGCAGCGTCACGATCAATCCGTCGCGGGTCTCGAAGAAGAACGCGAACGCGCAGGTCGTCTCGGTGCCGTCGACCACCCCGGTGCCGGAGGCCTCCACCGCCACGTTCTCGCCCTCGTTGATGCAGCCGAGCAGATCGAGGCTGATCTCCAGGATCTGTTTGCGGCGTTCCAGCAGCCGGCGGGCCGCCGCCTTGTCGAGGGTGTCGCCGGTGATGTTGGTCCAGTAGGTGAAGTCCTCGCTCAGCAGCGCGAACCCCTCATCGAGGTCGCCGTCGCGGCAGGTGCACTGCAAAAACAGCCATGCCAGTCCGGCCTGCGGATCGTCGAACGGGGTGGTCACCGCCTCATCCTGTCGCGGAAGGCGGACGCGGTCAATCGAGGTCGCGGCGCTTTAGGAGCTCTAGGATCAGCACCGTCGTCATGAGCAGCACACGCACCGTCACCTTCGCCGGCCCACTGGACCCGGGCGCCACGCTGGCGCCGCTGCGCCGCGGGCCCGCCGACCCGTGTTGGCGGGTCGACGCCGACGGCGGGATCTGGCGCACCAGCCTGCCGGCCGGCGGTCCGGTCACCGCGCGGATCGTGCGGGTGGGCCCGACCGCGGTGCGCGTCAGCGCCTGGGGCGCCGGGGCCGAGGAGTTCCTGGCCGGGGCGCCGGCGCTGCTCGGCGCCGACGACGACGCCACCGGGTTCGCCCCCGCCCATCCCGTTGTCGCCGCCGCGCACCGTCGGGCGCCGCACCTGCGGCTGGGGCGCACCGGCCGCGTGCTCGAGGCGCTGATCCCCGCGGTGCTCGAGCAGCGGGTACCCGCCCGCGACGCGTTCGCCGCCTGGCGCCGGCTGGTCACCCGGTTCGGCGGGCCGGCCCCCGGGCCGGCGCCCGCCGGGATGCGGGTGCCGCCGGCGGCCGCGACGTGGCGGCAGATCCCGTCCTGGGAGTTCCACCGCGCCAACGTCGACCCCGGCCGGGCCCGCACGATCGTCGGTGCCGCGACGCGCGCGGCGGCCCTGGAACGGTTGGTGCAGCGCCCCGCGGCGCAGGCGCGCGCCGCGCTCACCGCGCTGCCCGGGGTGGGGGTGTGGACCGCGGCCGAGACCGCCCAGCGCGCCTTCGGCGACCCCGATGCGCTCTCGGTGGGCGACTACCACCTGGCGGCGACGGTGGGCTGGACCCTGCTGGGTCGGCGCATCGACGACGCCGCGATGGTCGCGTTGTTGGAACCGATGCGCCCGCACCGCCACCGGGTGATCCGGCTGCTCGACGTCAGCGGGGTGGCGGTGCGGCCCCGTCGGGGCCCGCGGCTGGCCGTGCACGACATCCGGGCGCTGTAGCCCCGGGGCGCGGTCAGTGCGGGGTGATCTGCGAGGCGACGAACATCACCACGGTGGCGATCATCAACACGCCCAGCATGCCCAGCGTGAACATCCGGATGCCCCGCGCGTAGTTCGCCGGCGGCTTCTTCTCGTCTGACACGACGCCCTCCTCGACTTCCCCGCCGAGTATAGGTGGGCCCGCCGGGGGCGACCGGACCGGCCGGTCGCCGCGGTGGCCCCGGTCCGCCGGGGCCCGCGGCCCCGCCCTGAGCTGGGTGGACTCAACGTCGACGGCGGTCGCGGGGCGGTTGTGGCACTATCGCCGTTATGCCGCAGCGACGACGTCGAGGGCCCGGACGCCCCCCGGCGGCCAGCGGCGCTGAGACCCGCGCGCGCATCATCACCGCCGCCCGCGGGGTGTTCACCGACTTCGGCTACCGGGCCGCCACGTTCCAGGAGGTCGCCGATCGGGCGGATCTGACCCGCTCGGCGATCAACCACTACTTCCCCAGCAAAAAGGCGCTGTTCCAGGAGGTGGCGAGTGCGACCAACGCGATGTTCGTGGCGGTCGGCGGCGAACGCGCCATGGCTGAACCGACGCTGTTGGGCAAGGTGTCGTCGTTCCTGGAGTTCGCCCTGCGGATGCACGAGCGCGAACCGGCCACCCCCGGCTTCATGGTGCTCACGATGATGGCGGCGCGGCACACCCCCGATCTGCTGCCCGCCGAGGGGGATCTGCTGCAGCTGTTCCGCTGGTTCGTCACCCAGGCGGTCGCCGAGGCGGCCGACTCCGGGGAGCTGCCCCGCGGCACCGACGTCGGGGCGGCGGTCGAGCAGTTGGTGATGGTGTTCTGCGGGATGACCTTCTACGGCGGGTTCGTCGCCAGCCACCGCCAGCTCGAGATCGTCACCGCGCAGCTGACGGACTGGTTCGCCGCGCTCTGGGGTGCGGGTGCACCCGGTTAGGCGCCGGCGTCCAAGGCGCTGAGCATCCGACGGTTGACCCAGGCCAGCGCGGCGTTGTCGCGGGGCAGGGTCGCCTGTTCGTAGCCGATCAGCGTGTACAGCGCCCACCCGGCGAACATCCGCGCCTGCTCCGGGTCGCCGAGTATCGCCACGGCGGCCTCGTAGAGCGCCTCGAACCGGCCCCGGTCGATGCTGCTCTGGATCTCTTTGACCCGGGGATCGAGCGCACTCCACACCCGGATCGCGGCCTCCGCGCCGTGCTCGAAGTCCAGCGCCGCCGCCAACATGACCTCCAGGCGCTCCCGGGGGTCGGGATAGGACTGGGTCACCGCGGCGCGGTGATGGGCCCGTTCGCTGGCCCAGTACGCCAGCAGCTCCGCGGTGTAGTCCGACCACTTGGTGAAGTAGTGGTAGAACGATCCGCTGGTCACCCCGAGCCGGCGGCAGACCTCGGCCAGTTTGAGCCCGCTGTAGCCCAGGTCGGAGAGCACCTCGATGCCGGTCTCGAAGTACGCCGCCCGGGAGACGATCGTCATCATGGCCGGAAGCCTATATTGTCCCCACTGACAATATAGATGGTTCGTGCGGGCGCCGGGATTGCTTGTCAGCAGAAGCACAGCCGGCGTGGCTAGGATGGGCCGGTGCCTGCCGGTCGTCGCGGTCCCGGTCGTCCCCCCGCTGCCGATGGCGCCGAAACGCGTCAACGCATCGTCGAGGTCGCCCAGGCGGTCTTCGGCGAACTCGGCTACGACGCGGCCACCTTCCAGGCGATCGCCACCCGCGCGGATCTGACCCGCTCGGCGATCAACCACTACTTCACCAGCAAGCGGGCGCTGTTCCGCGAGGTGCTCACCCGGGCCAACGACAAACTCGTCGCCGTCGGCGCCGCGCACGCCGCCGAGCAGGCCGCGCTGCTGGACAAGCTGTCGGTCTTCACCGGCGGGGCGGTGCAGATCGTGCGCGACGACCCGTCCATGGGGGCGTTCATCGTCACCGCGATGCTCGAGGGCCAGCGCCATCCCGGCCTGATGCCGCGTGAGGACAACCCGCTGTGGCAGGCGCGGACGTTCCTGACCGCGGCGGTCACCGACGCGATCGCGCAGGGGGAGCTGATCACCGAGGCCGACCCGGCCGAGCTGGTCGAGCTGCTGGTCGCCACGAACTGGGGGCTGGCGTTCTACGGCGGGTTCATCGGCACGCCGGCGGAGCTGGACACCGTCAACGCCCACCTGGAGGCCCTGTTCGCCAACCGGCTGTGGCGGCTGCGCGGCACCCCCGGCGCCGACGGGTGACCCGGCTCACATCGGCGTATAGCTCACCTAACTATTGGGTAGGATGGCCGCGGTATGACTGACGAGGCACCCTCGATTCGCCGGGACGGCGACAGCTGGGACATCACCGAGAGCGTGGGATCCACGGCGCTGGCGGTCGCCGCCGGCCGGGCCGCCGAGACCGCGCAGCCCGACCCGCTGATCCGCGACGAGTTCGCCGCCGTGCTGGTGGCCGCGGCCGGCGCGGAGTGGGCGCGGCTGACCACCGCCGAGGCCGACTGGCTCGATCCCGACGACGAGTACGGTCACCGCGTCAACGCGCTGGCCCGCAACTACCAGGCCACCCGCACCCACTTCTTCGACGCCTACTTCCGCGGCGCCGCCGGGATCACCCAGGTGGTGCTGCTGGCCGCCGGGCTGGACGCGCGGGCCTACCGGCTGGACTGGTCGGCCGGCACCGTCGTCTACGAGATCGACCAGCCCGCGGTGCTGCACTTCAAACGCGCCACCCTCGAGGCGCGCGGCGCGGTGCCCACCGCCACACGTCGCGCGGTCGGCGTCGACCTGCGCGACGCGTGGCCGGCGGCGCTCACCGCCGCCGGGTTCGACCCCGCCCGGCCCACCGCGTGGTTGGCCGAGGGGCTGCTGCCGTATCTGCCGTCCGACGCCCAGGACCGGCTGTTCGCCGAGGTGACCGCGTTGAGCGCGCCCGGAAGCCGGTTCGCGGTCGAGGCGTTCCAGACGTTGCGTCCCGGCGTCGACGACGAGAGCCGCACCGCGTTTCGGGAGCGCGCCGCCCGCATCCGCGAGCGCCTCGGCATCGGGGTGGACATCGCCACGTTGACCTACCGCGAACCCGACCGCGCCGAGGCGGCCGATTTGCTCGACCGGCACGGCTGGCGGGTGCAGTCGGTCGACAGCCACGACGAACTGGCCCGGCTGGGCCGGCCGGTGCCCGACGACCTGGCCGCTCACACCAGCAGCATCGCGCTGCTGATCGCGCGGCGCTGACCCCCGACCCGTGCCGAGAACCCCCTTTTGAGAATCGAGGTAACCCCGATGGGTGCACTGCGTAGCCACGACGACACCTGGGACATCGCCACCAGCGTGGGCACCACCGCGGTGATGGTGGCCGCCGCCCGCGCGGTGGAGACCGACGCCGACGCGCCGCTGATCACCGACCCCTACGCCAAGCTGCTGGTGAGCGGCGCCGGCACCGGGGTGTGGGAGATGCTGCTCGACGACACGGTGGAGGCCAAGCTGGCCGCCGTCGACCCCGAGACCGCCGCGATCTTCCACCGGATGCGCGGCTACCAGGCGGTGCGCACCCGCTTCTTCGACGCGTACTTCACCGACGCCGCCGCCGCCGGCATCCGCCAGATCGTCATCTTGGCCTCCGGGCTGGACTCGCGGGCCTACCGGCTGGACTGGCCGGCCGGCACCGTCGTCTACGAGATCGACCAGCCCAAGGTGCTCGAGTACAAGGCCGCCACGCTCGCCGACGCCGGGGTGAGCCCGGCCGCCGAGCGCCGCGCCGTCGCCTGCGACCTGCGCCAGGACTGGCCGGGTGCGCTCACCGCGGCGGGCTTCGCCGCCGGCGCGCCGACCGCGTGGCTGGCCGAGGGGCTGTTGATGTATCTGCCCGCCGACGCCCAGGACCGGCTGTTCACCCAGATCAGCGACCTCAGCGCGCCGGGCAGCCGCCTCGCCGCCGAGACCGCCGCCCACCAGCCCGAGGAACGCCGCGAACAGATGCGGCTGCGGTTCCGCGCCGCGGCGGAGAAGATGGGCATGGCCACCCCGGTGGACTTCGCCGACCTGACCTACAACGACCCGGACCGCGCCGAGCTGGCCGGCTGGCTGGACCGCCACGGCTGGGACGCCGCCGCGCACAGCTCCACGCAGGAGATGCGGCGACTCGGCCGCTGGGTCGACTCGCCGCTGGACGACCCGCACACCGACGCGTTCTCCCAGTTCGTCACCGCGACCCGTCAGCGCTGACCGGTCAGCGCCGACGGGGCGTCGGTGGCGATGTCGGCGGCCAGCGGGCTGAGCAGCGCGACGATGTCGGAGATCTGCGCCGACGTGGCCCCGGCGTCCTGAAACGCGGTGATCAGGTGCAGCGTGACCCGGTTGAAGTGGTCGATCGAGATGCCGCGCCCCCGGTGGGCCTGGCGGATCGAGGGCCCCCGGTAGGGCAGCGGGCCGCCCATCGCGGCGGCGAGGAACTCGATCTGCTTGCTGATCTGGCGCCGCATGTTCACCCCGGCGAAAAACCCCGCCAGGGCGTCGTCGGCCAGCACCCGGTCGTAGAACTCCGGGACCACGGCCTCGAGGGTCTCGTGTCCGCCGATGCGGTCATACAGTGTGCTCATGGGCCCATTGGACTCCGCCGATGGGTCCGGCCGATGAGCGCGGCGTTACGGCGCTGTTGCGGTCGGCGGCACCGCGTTACCGGTGTGCGACACCGCGCCGCGTCCGTACACTAACGACCCGGCGGGCCCGGCGGAATCGGCGCGCCGTATACAGAGCAGACAGGACAAAGACAGCCAACTCGGTGGGCCCCGGCGAACCGGCCGGGGCGCCCACGCGCAGAAAGGAACCTCATGCCCGGAGTGCAGGATCGTGTCGTCGTCGTCACCGGGGCCGGCGGCGGGTTGGGCCGCGACTACGCGTTGACCCTGGCCCGCGAGGGGGCGGCCGTGGTGGTCAACGACCTCGGGGGCGCGCGCGACGGCACCGGCGCCGGCCACAACATGGCCGACGAGGTGGTCGCGGAGATCACCGGGGCCGGCGGCCGGGCGGTGGCCAACTACGACAGTGTGGCCACCGAGGAGGGCGCGGCGGCGATCATCGCGACCGCGCTCGAGGAGTTCGGCAAGGTCGACGCGGTGGTGTCCAACGCCGGCATCCTGCGCGACGGCACCTTCCACAAGATGACGTTCGACAACTGGGACGCGGTGCTCAAGGTGCACCTCTACGGCGGCTACAACGTGGTGCGCGCCGCCTGGCCGCACTTCCGGGAGCAGAGCTTCGGCCGGGTGGTGGTGGCGACCTCCACCTCGGGGCTGTTCGGCAACTTCGGGCAGGCCAACTACGGCGCCGCCAAGCTCGGCCTGGTCGGGATGATCAACACCCTGGCCCAGGAGGGCGCCAAGTACAACATCAAGACCAACGCGATCGCCCCGGTCGCGGCCACCCGGATGACCCAGGACATCCTGCCGCCGGAGGTGTTCGCGAAGCTCACCCCCGAGTACGTGGCGCCGGTGGTGGCCTACCTGTGCACCGAGGAGGTCGACGACACCGCGTCGGTGTTCATCGTCGGCGGCGGCAAGGTGCAGCGGGTGGCGCTGTTCGGCAACGAGGGCGCGGTGTTCACCGACCCGCCGTCGGTCGACGACGTCGCCGCCGCGTGGGAGCAGATCACCGACCTGTCGGCGGCCAAACGGGCGTCGTTCTCGCTGTAGGGTCGGGGGCGCGGGACTCTCAGAACCCGATCAGCCCGGTCAGGTCGGCGAGCACGGCCTGCGCGGCGTCGGCGAGGACGAGGAACTCGAAGCCGCCGGCCATGGTGGCCAGCCCCACCGCGCCGGCCAGCGGCAGCCCGGCGGCGTTGAGCAGATCGCCGTCCAGCAGGTTGTCCAGCGACAGGTCCAGCAGGTAGGCGGGCATCGAGGTGAGCACCGCGTTGGCGATGTCGGCGGTGGGCAGCAGTGTCGCGTAGGCGTGGGCCGCCGCGTCGGAGAGCGCGTTGAGCGCGGTGGGCAGGAAGTCGGCGACGCTGTCGAGCGGGTCGGCGCCGGCGGCGCCGGCGCCGCTGAGCAGATCCAGCGGGTTGAGGTCGGCCAGCGAGACGCCGCCGAGGCTGTTCACGAAGTTCTCCAGCCCCTCCTTGGTGCCGTCGACCAGCTGGCCGGGCAGCGCCTCGATCGCGCTCCACTGCGGGAAGAGCCCGAACGGGCTCGCCACGTCGGCGAAGGTGGTGGCGGCGAACGGGTCGTCGTAGCCGAGGTCGACGAGGACCGTCAGATCGGGCTGCAGCAGCTCGGCGATCGGGTCGCCGACCAGCGGGATGGCGCGCACCGGCTCCAGCAGCGGCAGGTCCGCGGTGGGCATCATGAAGTAGTTCGTGACCCCGGCGTAGCCGTCGGAGGTGGCGAGCTGGGTGAACTCCGAGGCCGCTTGCTCCGGGTAGGTGCCGTGCACGTAGTAGATCCCGGCGAAGGCGTTGAGGTCGGCGAGCACGTTGAGCGGGTACTTGGGGAAGTGGGCGAACCCGTCGTACTGGATCGTGTAGATGTCGGTGGGGTAGAGGGTGTCCGCGGGGGTGGCGCCGTAGAAGTTCAGGCCCATGCTCGGGACGGTCAGACCGGCGAAGCGGCTGAGCAGCCCCCCGTTGGGGTTCATCGGGTTGCCCAGCAGGACGAAGTTCAGCTCGTCGGCGCCCGGGGCGTCGCTCATCGCCGCCAGGTTCTGCATCTCCAGCGAGGCGATGACCGAACTCTGCGAATACCCCAGCACACCGAGGGCGCCGTCGTCGCCGACGGGCCCGTTCGATGCCAGGTCGGTGAGGATCTGGTTGTGCAGGATCTCCACGCCGCGCTCCACCGAGGTGTTCAACGGCAGATCCTTGATCCCGGTCATCGGATACAGCCCCTCGGGGGTGACCAGGGCGTCGACGTTGCAGGTGGAGTCGCACGGGGTGGTCGGCGCCGTGAGGTTGGTGAAGCTGGGCTTCAGGTAGTTGCCGAACACCATCTGCATGTACTGGCCATCGTTGCCCAGCCACGGGATCGGGGTGCCGCTGCCGGCCATCACCTCGGCGTAGCTGACGTCGGTGTTGCCCAGGACGGGCCCCGGATCGCCGAGTGCCGCCAGCAGCACCTCGGCCCCGACCGGGCGCGGCGCCGCGGCGACCGGTGCGGCCTGCGCGCTCGCCCCGCCGAGCAGTGCGGCGCCCAGCAGGGCGAGCAGCACCGTGCCCAGTGATCGGATTCGACGACCCATCATGGCGACCTCCCCGGGGCGGCGACCGGAACGAAAAGCCTAGATGTGAGAATCTACGCTTGTTCTTGGCGAAATATCAGGAAAACACGCAGGGGGCGTGTCGAACCGGGCCGGTGGCGACGTCGCGGCCGCCGCTCCGGCGTTGCAATCCCCGCCCCGGCGCTGATCCGGCGCTAGCGATCCCCGCTCCAGCGCTAGCAATCCCCGCCCCAGCGCCGAGCCGCACGTTTGCGTGCGTTTTCGGCGGTGAAAGCGACGCAAACGTGCGGCTCGAGGGCCGCAAGGCGCGCAAGACCCGCAAGGCGCGCAAGACCCGCGAGGCGCGCAAGGCCCCAGGGCGGCGCTGCGCGGCGAGTCAGCGCAGCAGGGCGGCGCGCAGGCGCTCCACGTCGGCGTCGGTGACCTGCGCGGCGCGCAGAAAGCCCTGAAGCGAGCCGTACTCGGTGTCGATGGTGGTCAGCGCCGCCGCCAGATACTCTTCGCGCACGCCGAGCACCTCGTCGGTGAGGCGGGCCTCGGTGAACGTCTCGACCTCTTCGGTGAGTCCCGCCTCGGCGCGCGCGGCGATCATCTCCTGGATCGCGGCGCGCAGCTGCGGCACCGCGGTGTTGCTGGCCACGTAGTCGGCCAGCACCGCGTCGCGGTCCACCCCGACCGCGCGCAGCGTCACCGCCACGGTGAACCCGGTGCGGTCCTTGCCGGCGAAACAGTGCGCCAGCACGGTCTGGCCCGCCCCCAGCAGGGTGATCACCTGCCGCACCGCGCGCCGCGCCCCGCCGAGCACCGGGAATCCGCGGTACTCGGCGGTCATGTAGCGCGAGGCGGCCACGGCGACCGGTTCGTCGTCGGGTTTGCGGGCCAGCATCTGCTGCCACGCCTGCTCGTGCGGGGCCTCGGCGTTCTCGCCGTCGCTGTGGTCCGCGCCCAGATCGGGGAACGGCAGCAGGTGGATGTCCACCCCGGCGGGCACCCGGCCCGGCCCGCGGCGGGCCACCTCGCGCGGGGAGCGCAAATCGGCGACGTCGGTGACCGCCAGCCGGCGCAGCTCGGCGCGCCCGCCCTCCTGCAGCCGGCTCAGTTCCCCGGAGCGCAGCAGCCGGCCCGGCCGCAGCTCGGTGACGACGTCGGCGACGTCGCGGAAGTTCCAGGCACCGTCGAGCCGGCGCGGCGGGGGCGCCACTAGGTCACCGCGGCCGCGAGGGCGCTCTTGTCGGCGCCGAGTTCGGCGCGCGCGATCGAGCGCAGGTGGACCTCGTCGGGGCCGTCGAACAGTCGCATCGCCCGATGCCAGCCGTAGAGCCGGGCCAGCGGGAAGTCGTCGCTGACCCCTGCGGCCCCGTGCACCTGGATGGCGCGGTCGAGCACGTTGCAGGCCATCTGGGGGGCGACCGCCTTGATCTGGGCGACCAGGACGCGGGCCTCCTTGTTGCCGTGCCGGTCGATCGTCCAGGCCGCCTTCTCGCACAGCAGCCGGGCCTGGTCGATCTCGTTGCGCGACACCGCGATCTGCTGCTGCACCACCCCCTGCTCGGCCAGCGGTTTACCGAACGCGATCCGGGTGCGGGCCCGTTCGCTCATCAGCGCCAACGCCCGCTCGGCGACCCCGATCGCGCGCATGCAGTGGTGGATGCGCCCGGGGCCGAGCCGGGCCTGGGCGATCGCGAAGCCCGACCCCTGCTCGCCGAGCAGGTTGGTCGCCGGCACCCGCACGTCGTCGTAGACGATCTCGCAGTGGCCGTGCTGGTCCTGCCAGCCGAACACCGGGGTGGAGCGCACGATCGTCACCCCGGGGGTGTCGGTCGGCACCAGGATCATCGACTGCTGCTGGTGCGGGGCGGCCTCAGGGTCGGTGCGGCCCATCACGATGAGGATCGCGCAGCGCGGGTCGGCCGCCCCCGAGGTCCACCACTTGCGGCCGTTGATGACGTACTCGTCGCCGTCGCGCAGCATGGTGGTCTCGATGTTGCGCGCATCGCTGGAGGCGACCGCCGGTTCGGTCATCGAGAACGCGCTGCGGATCTCGCCGTCGAGCAGCGGCTGCAGCCAGGCCGCGCGCTGCTCGGCGGTGGCGAACAGGTGCAGGGTCTCCATGTTGCCGGTGTCCGGCGCCGCGCAGTTGAGCGCCTCCGGGCCGAGGTCCATGCTCCACCCGGAGAGCTCGGCCAGCGGGGCGTACTCCAGGTTGGTCAACCCGGACTCGGCCGGCAGGAACAGATTCCACAGCCCGAGCTTTTTGGCCTCGGCCTTCAGTTCCTCGATGACCGGCGGCACGGTGAAGTCGTCCGGGCCGGCTTCGCGGCGGTACCGCTCGTAGTCGGCCTCGGCGGGGATCACCTGCTCGACCATGAAGTCGGTGAGCCGCCGGTGGTAGTCGGCGCCCCGGGCCGACATCGCGAAATCCATGCCGCAACGATAGGACACCGCGCCGAGCGGAATCCACCTACCGGTTGGTCAGCCCCCGGGCGATGACCAGACGCTGGATCTGGTTGGTGCCCTCGAAGATCTGGGTGATCTTGGCTTCCCGCATGTAGCGCTCCACCCGGTAGTCGCGGGTGTAGCCGACCCCGCCGAGGACCTGCACCGCGTCGGTGGTCACCTTCATCGCCGCGTCGGTGGCGACGAGCTTGGCCACACTGGCGTGCTGCGAGTACGGCCGGCCGGCGTCGCGGCGCCGCGCGGCGTCGAGGTAGGTCGCCCGGGCGCCGGCCACCGCGGCGGCCATGTCGGCCAGCAGAAACCCCAGCCCCTGGTGGTCGATGATCGCGCGGCCGAACGTGGTGCGCTCGTTGGCGTAGGCGGTGGCCTCCTCCAGCGCCGCCTGGGCGATGCCGACCGCCACCGCGGCGATCCCGAGGCGCCCGGAGTCCAGCGCGGAGAACGCGATCGCCAGGCCCTGGCCCTCCGCGCCGATCAGCCGGTCGGCGTCGAGGCGGGCGCCGTCGTAGAACGCCGAGGTGGTCGGCACCGCGGCGAGGCCCATCTTGTCCTCCGGCGCACCGAAGCTGAGCCCCTCGAGGTCGGCGGGCACCAGGAAACACGAGATGCCCCGGGAGCCCTGCCCGGTGCGGGCGAACAGCGTGTAGAAGTCGGCCACCCCGCCGTGGGTGACCCAGGATTTCGAGCCGGTGATCCGGTAGCCGTCGCCGTCGCGCACCGCCGCGCAGCGCAGCGCCGCGGCGTCCGAGCCGGCCTGCGGTTCCGACAGGCTGTAGGCGCCGATCAGGGTGCCGGAGAGCATCTCGGGCAGCCAGCGCCGCCGCTGGGAGTCGGTGCCGAACTCCAGCAGCGGGTGGCACGCCAGGCTGTTGACGCTGACGGCCACCGCCACCGCCGCCCAGCGTGCGGCGATCTCCTCGAGCACCTGCAGATACACCTGGTAGGGCTGGCCGGCGCCGCCCCACTCGACCGGCTGCGGCAGGCTGAGCAGCCCGGCCGCCCCCAGCTGGGCGAACACCCCGTCGGGGTAGGTCTCGGATTTCTCGTGGGCGTCGACGATCGGGGCGAGCACCTTGTCGGCGATATCGCGGGTCAACGCCAGCAGGTCTTCGGCCTCCGAGCTGGGCAGCAGCCGGTCGACGGTCATATCCGCACTGTAGTGCCCCACCACCGGCAGATTCCCAGCATCATCCCAGCACCGGTTAGGGTGTCTGGGCACGCGGTCGTCCCGGGGCGGTCCGCATGCGCCCGAACGTAGCGGAACGACGCAACGGAAAGTAGACACACGCGCCATGACAGATACGCAGACTGCGTCCCTGACGGTCGGCGTCGTCGCCGAATCCGGTGCCGACGAACGCCGGGTCGCGCTGGTGCCCAAGGCGGTGGCCCCGCTGGTCAAATCGGGCGTCGGCGTGGTGGTCGAGTCCGGTGCCGGCGAGCGGGCCCTGCTGCCCGACGACCTGTACACCGAGGCCGGCGCCGCCCTCGGCGACGCCTGGGCCGCCGACATCGTGGTCAAGGTGGCCCCGCCCAGCGCCGAGGAGGTCGCCAAGCTGCACTCCGGCCAGACGCTGGTCGGGTTCCTGGCCCCGCGCAACGAGACCAACCAGATCGCCGCGCTGAAGAGCGCCGGGGTGCAGGCGTTCGCGTTGGAGGCGATCCCGCGGATCTCGCGCGCCCAGGTGATGGACGCGCTGTCGAGTCAGGGCAACGTCTCCGGATACAAGGCGGTGCTGGTCGCCGCGATGGAGTCCACCCGGTTCTTCCCGATGCTGACCACCGCGGCCGGCACCGTGAAACCGGCGACGGTGCTGGTGCTCGGCGTCGGGGTGGCCGGGCTGCAGGCGCTGGCCACCGCCAAACGCCTCGGCGGGCGCACCACCGGCTACGACGTGCGCCCGGAGGTGGCCGACCAGGTCCGCTCGGTCGGCGCCCAGTGGCTGGACCTCGGGATCGACGCGGCCGGGGAGGGCGGCTACGCCCGTGAGCTCACCGAGGAGGAGCGCGCCGCCCAGCAGCAGAAGCTCGAGGAGGCCATCACCGGTTTCGACGTGGTGATCACCACCGCGCTGGTGCCGGGGCGCCCGGCGCCGAGGCTGGTCACCGCCGCCGCGGTGGCGGGCATGCGGCCGGGCAGCGTGGTCGTCGACCTGGCCGGGGAGACCGGGGGCAACTGTGAGCTCACCGAGCCGGGGCAGACCGTGGTCCACCACGACGTGACGATCGCCTCGCCGCTGAACCTGCCGGCCACCATGCCCGAGCACGCCAGCGAGCTGTACAGCAAAAACATCACCGCGCTGCTGGATCTGTTGATCACCCGCTCCGACGACGGGGCCGTGCTGGCCCCCGACTTCGACGACGAGGTGCTGGCGGATTCCTGCGTGACCCGAGAGGACGGCTAGATGTACGACGAACTCCTCGCGAACATCGCGATCCTGGTGCTCTCCGGGTTCGTGGGGTTCGCGGTCATCTCCAAGGTGCCCAACACGTTGCACACCCCGCTGATGTCGGGGACCAACGCCATCCACGGGATCGTGGTGCTCGGCGCGCTGGTGGTGCTCGGCCGGGTGGAGAACCCCACCGTGGCCCAGCAGATCATCCTGTTCGTCGCGGTGGTGTTCGGCACGCTCAACGTCATCGGCGGGTTCATCGTCACCGACCGGATGCTGGGCATGTTCAAGACCAAAAAGCCCAGCGGCAGTGACGCCGCGGATGCGGGGGCCGCCCGATGAACAATCTGATCACGATCCTCTACATCGTCTCGTTCTCGCTGTTCATCTACGGCTTGATGGGCCTGACCGGACCGAAAACCGCGGTGCGGGGCAACCAGATCGCCGCGGTCGGTATGGCGTTGGCGGTGGGCACCACGCTGCTCAACGTCGGGCACAATTGGCTGCTGATCGTCGCCGGGCTCGTCGTCGGTGTCGCCCTGGGGGTGCCGCCGGCGCGCTTCACCAAGATGACCGCGATGCCCCAGCTGGTGGCGTTCTTCAACGGTGTCGGGGGTGGCACGGTCGCGTTGATCGCGCTCAGCGAGTTCATCGAGACCCAGGGCTTCACGGTGTTCGGCCACGACTCCGGGCCGACGGCGCACATCATGGTGGCCTCGCTGCTGGCCGCGGTGATCGGGTCGATCTCGTTCTGGGGCTCGGTGATCGCGTTCGCCAAACTGCAGGAGCTCATCGACGGCAAACCGATCGGGGTGGGCCGCGCCCAGCAGCCGCTGAACCTGCTGCTGGCCGCCGGTTCGGTCGCGATCGCGGTCTACATCGGCATCGGCGCGTCCGACGGCGGGCTGAGTGTGTGGTGGATGGTGGGGCTGCTGGCCGTCTCCGCGGTGCTGGGCCTGATGGTGGTGCTGCCGATCGGGGGCGCCGACATGCCGGTGGTGATCGCGCTGCTCAACGCGCTGACCGGGCTCTCGGCCGCGGCGGCCGGGCTGGCGCTGAACAACACCGCGATGATCGCGGCCGGCATGATCGTGGGGGCCTCCGGCTCGATCCTGACCAACCTGATGGCCAAGGCGATGAACCGGTCCATCCCGGCGATCGTGGCCGGCGGTTTCGGCGGGGGAGCGGCGGCCGCCGCCGGCGGCGACGACGCCGACAAGCACGTCACGTCGACCTCGGCCGCCGACGCCGCCATCCAGATGGCCTACGCCAACCAGGTGATCGTGGTGCCCGGCTACGGGCTCGCGGTCGCCCAGGCCCAGCACGCGGTCAAGGACATGGCCGGTCTGCTGGAGGACAAGGGCGTGGCGGTGAAGTTCGCCATCCACCCGGTGGCCGGCCGGATGCCCGGGCACATGAACGTGCTGCTGGCCGAGGCCGAGGTCGACTACGACGCGATGAAGGACATGGACGACATCAACGACGAGTTCGCGCGCACCGACGTGGCCATCGTCATCGGCGCCAACGACGTCACCAACCCGGCGGCCCGCGACGACGCCTCCAGCCCGATCTACGGGATGCCGGTGCTCAACGTCGACCAGGCCAAGACCGTGATCGTGTTGAAGCGCTCGATGAGCTCCGGGTTCGCCGGGATCGACAACCCGCTGTTCTACGCCGAGGGCACCAGCCTGCTGTTCGGCGACGCCAAGAAGTCGGTCTCCGAGGTGATCGAGGAACTCAAGGCCCTCTGAGGTCCCGAACCGTCAACGGCGCCCCGACCGGCACGCAGCCGGCGGGGCGCCGTTGACGGTGACGAAGCGGGGGGCTCACACCGGCGGGTAGGCCGGGGGCGGGTAGCCGCCGCCGGGCCCGGAGATGCCGCGCAGCCCCCAGGCGAACCAGCCCAGCGTGTACTCGATCTCGTCGGATCCGTCGTAGTCGGGGTCCATCGGTCCCACCTCCTGTGCCGGTGCTCTGGTCCCAGTCTAACCGGGCCGTCCAGGGCTATCCGTCCCGAGCTATTGTGCCCCGCGTCGCCCGGCGGGGGCGCCGGTTGCCTAGACTGACCCAGACTGTCCAACCGGTTGATTGATAAACCGGATCGTTTCGGCCCGCGATAGCGAGAACCATGCCCTCCGACACTCCCACCGCCAACGGCCTGAGCCGTCGTGAAGAACTGTTGGCGGTGGCCACCAAGCTCTTCGCCGCCCGCGGCTACCACGGCACCCGGATGGACGATGTCGCCGACGCGATCGGGCTGAACAAGGCCACCGTCTACCACTACTACGCCAGCAAGTCGCTGATCCTCTACGACATCTACCAGCAGGCCGCCGAACGCACCCTGGCCGCCGTCCACGACGACCCGTCGTGGACCGCCCGCGAGGCCCTCTACCAGTACACGGTGCGGCTGCTCACCCAGATCGCGGCGAACCTCGAGGGCGCGGCGGTCTACTTCCAGGAGCAGCCCTACATCGCCGAATGGTTCACCGCCGAGCAGGTCGCCACCATCCGCGAGCAGGAGGTGAAGGTCTACGAGCACGTGCACGGGCTGATCGACCGCGGCATCGCCAGCGGCGAGTTCTACCCGTGCGACTCCCACGTGCTGGCACTGGGCTACATCGGGATGACGTTGAGCGCGTATCGGTGGCTGCGGCCCGGCGGGCGCAGCAGTGCGGAGGAGATCGCCGCGGAGTTCTCCACCGCGCTGCTGCGCGGGCTGATCCGCGACGCCACGGTGCGGGAACGCTGCCCGCTGGGCGGACCCGACGAGGGGCGCTGAGGCGATGGCCGGCATCGACGCGTTGTTCCGCCTCGACGGCAAGACCGCGGTGGTCACCGGCGGCAGCCGCGGCATCGGGCTGATGATCGCCCGCGGCCTGCTGCAGGCCGGGGCCCGGGTGTACGTGTGCAGCCGGCGGGAGGCCGAACTGCGCGAGGCCGCCGCGGCGCTGGCCGCCGACGGCGCGGTGAGCGCGATCCCGGCCGACCTGGGCACCGCCGAGGGGGTGGCCGCACTGCACGCCGAGGTGGCCCGCCGCGAGGACGCCGTGCACCTGCTGGTCAACAACGCCGGCGCCACCTGGGGGGCGCCGCTGGCGCAGTTCCCCGAATCCGGCATCGACAAGGTCCTCGACCTCAACGTCAAGGGGGTGCTGCTGGTGACCCAGGCGCTGCTTCCGATGCTGCAGGCCGGCGCCACCGGCGCCGACCCCGCACGGGTGATCAACATCGGCAGCGTCGACGGGCTGCGCGCCCCGGCCCCGGGGATGAACAACTTCTCCTACAGCGCCAGCAAGGCCGCGGTGCACCAGCTCACCCGGCACCTGGCCGCCGAGTTGGCCCCGCAGATCCTGGTCAACGCGATCGCCCCGGGGTTCTTCCCGTCGAAGATGACCAAACATCTGCTCACCGACGGCGGTGACGCGGCGGCCGCGGGGGTGCCGCTGGGCCGCATCGGCGCCCCCGACGACATGGCGGGGGTGGCGGTGTTTCTGGCCAGCCGGGCCGGCGGCTACATCACCGGGGCGGTGCTGCCGGTCGACGGCGGCGTGGCCACCACGCGCTAGGAATCGGCCGGGGCGCGCCGCGGGATCAGGCCCGCGCCAGCCGGTGGTCGAGGAACGCGATCTGGTCGGCGACCACCCGCTCGAACGCCTCCCCGACGTAGATGGCGAAATGGCCCTCGGGGTAGAGCGCGACCTCCCCGCGCGGCGCCTGCGCCGCGTACCGGCGGGTCGGGCCCGCCGGGGCCACCGAGTCGTGGCTGCACACGCAGAACAGGATCGGGCAGCCCACCTTGCGCGCCGACCGGCCGGGCCGATAGGCGGGCAGACTCAACGCGAACCGGGCCGCCACCTCGTTGGGCACCGCCTGGCCGGCCGGCACCAGACCCAGATAGCCGTCGTAGGCGTCGGGGGCGTTCATCAGCGCCACCTCGCCGGGGCGCCCCGCGGTGGGCACCAGCACCGGCGGGCGGCCGCGCAGCGCGCCGAGGGCGTCGCGCACCGCCAGGACCAGGACCCGCGCGGAGGTCAGCGGGTTGGTCACCCGGATCGAGGCCAGGCCGTCGGTGAACGGGCACTGGGCGATCACCGCGGCGATCCCGGGCACCGCGGCGGCCGTGGCGATCACGTGGCCGCCGGCGAACGACGTGCCCCACAACCCGATGCGCTGCGCGTCGATGCCGGCCAGGGTGCGCGCGTAGCCGACCGCCGCGGCCCAGTCCGCCCGCTGTTTGGCGACGCTGAGCAGCTGACGCGGCTCGCCCTCGCTGTCGCCGAAGTGGCGGTAGTCGAAGACCAGGCAGGCGTAGCCGGCGGCGGCGAAACGCTGCGCGTAGGCGTCCAGGCCCATGGTGCGCACCGCGCCGAGCCCGTGCGCCATCACCAGCAGCGGGACGGGCCCGGGGCGCTCGCCGGACGGTCGGTAGAGCCAGGCGCTGATCAGCTCGGCGCCGCTGGGGAACCGGACGTCGGCGCGATCGGGGGTCGCGGCGCTGTCGGGGCGACGGTCGGTGGGCATGCGCGCCTCCTCGGCGACGGGGTGGGCACAGTCTAAGGGGCCGCGCCGGCTCAGAGGCGGATCAACTGGCGCACCGCCGCCCCGTCGGCGAGTGAGTCGAGGGCGGTGTTGATCTCGGTGAGCTCGATGGTCGCCGACACCAGCGACTCCACCGGCAGCCGCCCGCGGCGCCACAGCCGCACGAACCGCGGGATGTCGCGCGCCGGCACCGACGAGCCCAGGTAGCTGCCGATCAGCGAGCGGCCTTCGGCGACGAACCCCAACGGCGCCACACTGATCCGCTCCTGCGGTGCGGGCAGGCCGACGGTGATCGTGGCCCCGCCCGGCGCGGTCAGCGCGATCGCGGTCTGCAGCGCCTCGGACCGCCCGGCCGCCTCGATGACCGCGGCGGCGCGCACCCCGGCGTCGAGCGCCTGCCGGGGGGTGTAGACGGCGTGCGCGCCCAGCGCGGTCGCGGCGGTGAGTTTCTCCGGCAGCGCATCGACGGCGACCACGTGCACATCGGCGTGGGCCAACGCGGTGAGCATCGCGGCCATCCCCACCCCGCCGAGGCCGACGACCGCCACGGTCTGCCCGGGCCGCGGGCGTGCGACGTTGAGCACCGCCCCGCCGCCGGTGAGCACCGCACAGCCCAGCAGCGCCGCCACCGGGGCGGGCACGTCGGCGTCGACGGGCACCACGCTGGCCCGGTCGACCACCGCGTGGGTGGCGAACCCGGAGACCCCGAGGTGGTGGTGCACCGCGGCCCCGGCCCGCGCCAGCCGCAGCCCGCCGCCGAGCAGCGTGCCGGCGGTGTTGGCCGCGGTCCCCGGCTCGCACGGGACGATCCCGTCGGTGGCGCAGGCCGCACACCGCCCGCAGCGCGGCAGAAACGTCATCACCACCCGCTGACCGGCGCCCAGATCGCTCGCCCCGGCGCCGAGGCGCTCGACGACCCCGGCCGCCTCGTGGCCGAGCAGCATCGGGACCGGGCGCGCCCGGGTGCCGTCGATCACCGACAGATCCGAGTGGCACAGCCCCGCGGCCTCGATGCGCACCAGCAGCTCACCCGGCCCGGGCGGGGCCAACTCCAGCTCGGTCACCGTCAGCGGCCGGCTCTGGGCGTAGGGGCGCTGCGGGCCGATCCGGTCGAGCACCGCGCCGGTGATGGCGACCATGGTGGAATACAACCATGCCCGACAGCCGTGCGGCGCCCGCGGTGCCGGCCGCCCCCGAGGCCCTCACCGGTGGGGACTTTCCGGTGCACGTCCCGGTCGGCACCCGCTGGGCCGACAACGACATGTTCGGCCACCTCAACAACGCCGTGTACTACCAGCTGTTCGACACCGCGATCAACGGCTGGATCGGCACCGCGCTGGACTGGGATCCGCTCGCCGCCCCGGTGCTCGGCGTCGTCGCCGAATCGGGCTGTCGCTACCTGGCCGACCTGGCGTTCCCCCAGCAGCTGGTCGTCGGGCTGGCGGTGACCCGGCTGGGCCGCTCCAGCGTCACCTACCGGCTGGGGGTGTTCACCGCCGCCGACGACGACCCGGCGGCGGCGCCGATCACCGCGCTGGGGCACTGGGTGCACGTCTACATCGACCGGGCCAGCCGACGCCCGGTCGCCATCCCCGGACCGCTGCGGGAGTTGCTGGGAACCGCCGAGGTGTGACCGCGCTAACGCACCGCGCGCCGGCGTCGCTATGCTCTCCCGCATGCCGATCGTGAGCAAGACCGTGGAGGTCGCCGCCGACGCCGCCGCGATCATGGCGATCGTCGCCGACTTCGAGGCGTATCCGCAGTGGAACGACGAGGTCAAAGGGCTGTGGGTGCTGGCCCGCTACGACGACGGCCGGCCCAGCCAGCTGCGGCTGGACGCCGCGGTCTCCGGGTTCGAGGGCACCTACATCCAGGCGGTGTATTACCCCGCACCCAACCAGATCCAGACCGTCATGCAGCAGGGTGAGCTGTTCAGCAAACAGGAGCAGCTGTTCTCGGTGGTGGAGATGGGCGCCACGGCGCTGCTCACCGTCGACATGGACGTCGAAACCGAGATGAGTGTGCCCAAACCGATGGTCAAAAAGCTGGTCGACACCGCCCTGGGCCATCTGGCCGACGCCCTGAAGAGACGCGCCGAGCAGCTGGCCCCCTGAGCGGCGCCGCGCCGGCCCGCCCCGCACCGCCCCCGCACCGCCGTAGAAGGGACGCCCCGTTGACCGCACCGCAGTCCGCCACCCCGGCTCCGGGGGTGCCGCCGACCCTCGACGAGCAGCCCTACCTGTCGCGCCGCCAGCACTGGATCACCCAGCTGGCGCGCCACGCGCTGATGCAGCCCGACGCCCCGGCGCTGCGGTATGTGGGCGAGACGATCACCTGGGCGCGGTTGCACGCCCGGGTCACCGCCTTGGCCTCGGCGCTGCACCGGCGCGGCGTGGGCTACGGCGACCGGGTGATGGTGTTGATGCTCAACCGCCCCGAGTTCGTCGAGGCGGTGCTCGCCGCGAACATGCTCGGGGCGATCGCGGTGCCGGTGAACTTCCGGCTGGCCCCCCCGGAGCTGGCGTTTCTGGTCGAGGACTGCACGGCGCGGGTGCTGATCACCGAGCCGGCGTTGGCGCCGGCGGCCACCGCCACCCGCGAGATCGCCCCGGTGCTCGACACGATCGTGGTGGCCGGCGCGGCCGACGCCGACGGGCTGCTCGGCTATGAGCAGCTGATCGCCGAGCCCGGCGAGTCGCACCCGGGTGTCGACATCCCCGCCGACGCCCCGGCGCTGATCATGTACACCTCGGGCACCACCGGGCATCCCAAGGGGGCGGTGCTGACCCACACCAACCTCACCGGTCAGACGATGACCGCGATCTACACCGCCGGCACCGGCGTGGGCGACGTCGGGTTCATCGGGGTGCCGTTCTTCCACATCGCCGGGGTGGGCAACCTGCTGCCCGGCATGCTGCTGGGCACCCCGACGGTGATCCACCCGCTCGGGGCGTTCGACGCCGGGGCGCTGCTCGACGTGCTCGCCGCCGAACGGGTCACCGGCATCTTCCTGGTGCCCGCCCAGTGGCAGGCGGTCTGCGCCGAACAGCAGGCCAACCCGCGCGACGTGCGGCTGCGGACCATGTCGTGGGGCGCGGCCCCGGCCTCCGACACGCTGCTGCGCCAGATGGCCGAGACGTTCCCCGGCACCGCGATCCTGGCCGCGTTCGGCCAGACCGAGATGTCGCCGGTGACCTGCATGCTGCTGGGCGAGGAGGCGCTGACCAAGCTCGGCTCGGTGGGCCGGGTGATCCCCACGGTGGCCGCCCGGGTCGTCGACGACGCCATGAACGACGTCCCCGTCGGGCAGGTCGGCGAGATCGTCTACCGGGCCCCCACCCTGATGAGCGGCTACTGGAACAACCCGCAGGCCACCGCCGAGGCGTTCGCCGGCGGCTGGTTCCACTCCGGGGACCTGGTCCGCATGGACGCCGAGGGCTACGTGTGGGTGGTGGACCGCAAAAAGGACATGATCATCTCCGGCGGGGAGAACATCTACTGCGCGGAGGTGGAGAACGCCGTGGCCGCCCACCCCGACGTCGTCGAGGTCGCCGTGATCGGGCGCGCCCACGACAAGTGGGGCGAGATCCCGGTCGCGGTGGCCGCGGTGGGCAAGCAGATCGGGCTCGCCGATCTGCAGGGGTTCCTCGGTGAGCGGCTGGCCCGCTACAAGCATCCCAAGGCGCTCGAGATCGTCGACACGCTGCCGCGCAACCCGTCGGGCAAGGTGCTCAAGACCGAGCTGCGGGCGCGCTACGGCGGTGCCGGGCAGCAAACCCCCAGCGGGCCGTGAGAATCGCACCGATCCAATGTTCGGCGTGAACCCGATCGGGTACAGTCCTGTGAGCTCGGTTACTACCGGCGAGTATGGGGTCTGCGGGCACATCGCGAGGGAAGGAGGCGCCGTGACAGACGCACTCCGACCCGACAACCCCCGCGGTGGCGCCGGGGTCGGCTCATGACCGCCACCGTCGATGCCCGCCCCGGGGTGCTCAGCGCGGTGCGCGACCGGCTCGACGCCCCGCTGACCCTCGTCGGCGGGTTCTTCCGGATGTGCGTGCTCACCGGCAAGGCGCTGTTCGTGCCGCCGTTCCAGTGGCGCGAGCTGATCCTGATGTGCTGGTTCGTCATGCGGGTGGCGATCCTGCCGACGATCGCGGTGTCGATCCCGCTGACCGTGCTGCTGATCTTCACGCTGAACATCCTGCTCGGCCAGGTGGGCGCCTCCGACATCTCCGGGGCCGGTGCCGCGATCGGCGCGGTCACCCAGCTGGGGCCGCTGACCACGGTGCTGGTGGTCGCCGGGGCCGCCTCCACCGCGATCTGCGCCGACCTGGGGGCGCGCACCATCCGCGAGGAGATCGACGCGATGGAGGTCCTCGGGATCGACCCGATCCACCGGCTGGTGGTGCCCCGGGTCATCGCCGCGACCTTCGTCGCCACCCTGCTCAACGGGCTGGTGATCGTCGTCGGCCTGGTCGGCGGGTTCATCTTCGGCGTCTACATGCAAAACGTCTCCGGCGGCGGCTATCTGGCGTCGCTGACCCTGATCACCGGGTTGCCCGAGGTGGTCATCGCCACCGTCAAGGCGGCGATCTTCGGGCTCATCGCCGGCCTGGTCGGCTGCTACCGCGGGTTGACGGTGCGCGGCGGGTCCAAGGGCCTGGGCACCGCGGTCAACGAGACGGTGGTGCTGTGCGTGATCGCCCTCTACGCGGTCAACGTGGTGTTGACGACCATCGGTGTGCGGTTCGGAACGGGGACCTAGACGAATGAGTACCGTCGCCGTGCTGCGCACCCGGTTCCCCCGGGCCGCCGCGAACCTGCGCCGATATCCCGGCGCGGTCGGGCGCGGCGTGGACCGCATCGGCGCGCTGGCCTGGTTCATGGTGGTCAGCGTCGGGCAGATCGGCTGGGCGCTGCGCCGCTACCGGCGCGAGACGCTGCGCCTGATCGCCGAGATCGGGATGGGCGCCGGGGCGATGGCCGTCGTCGGCGGCACCGTGGCGATCGTCGCGTTCGTCACCCTGGCCGGCAGCTCGCTGGTCGCCATTCAGGGCTTCGCCTCGCTGGGCTACATCGGCATCGACGTGTTCACCGGGTTTTTCGCCGCGCTGATCAACGTGCGCCTGGCCGCGCCGGTGGTCACCGGGATCGCGCTGGCCGCCACCGTCGGCGCCGGCGCCACCGCCGAGCTCGGCGCGATGCGCATCAGCGAGGAGATCGACGCGCTGGAGGTGATGGGCATCAAGTCGATCGCCTATCTGACCTCCACCCGGGTCATCGCCGGGCTGGTGGTGATCGTGCCGCTGTACACCGCGGCGATGCTGATGTCGTTCGTCTCCCCGCAACTGGTCACCACCGTCATGTACGGGCAGACCTCGGGGACCTACGACCACTATTTCCGCACCTTCCTGCGCCCCGAGGACGTGTTCTGGTCGTTCGCCCAGATCATCATCGTCGCGGCGGTGGTGATGCTCACCCACTGCTACTACGGCTACACCGCCCACGGCGGCCCGGTCGGGGTCGGCGAGGCCGTCGGCCGGTCGATGCGCTTCTCGCTGGTGTCGGTGCAGGTGGTGGTCCTGTTGTTCGCGTTGGCGCTCTACGGCACCAACCCCAACTTCAACCTGACGATGTAGCGCCATGAACCGTCCCGTCGCGTCGAAGGCGCTCAAACCGCTCAACGAACCCCGGGTTCCGCCCTACAAGGTGGCCGCGGTGGTCTTTGTGGCGGTGATCGCGGTGATCACCGGCCTGGTCTATGTGCAGTTCCGCGGCGGGTTCACCCCCACCACCTCGCTGACCATGCTCTCCGCGCGCGCCGGGCTGGTGATGGACCCCGGCGCGCCGGTCACCTACAACGGGGTGCGCATCGGCGAGGTGGCCAGCATCTCCGAGGTGCAGCAGGACGGGGAGCCGGCGGCCCGGTTCGTGCTCGACGTGCGGCCGAAGTATCTCTCGGTGATCCCGGCGAACGTCGAGGCCGACATCCTGGCCACCACGGTGTTCGGCAACAAGTACGTGTCGTTGACGGCGCCGACCTCCCAGGCCCCCAGCCCGGAGCGGATCACCGCCCAGCACATCATCGACGCGCGGTCGGTGACCACCGAGATCAACACGGTGTTCGAGACGATCATGGACCTCTCCGAACAGATCGACCCGGTGAAACTGAACCTGACGCTGAGCGCGGCCGCCGAGGCCCTCACCGGTCTCGGCGACAAGTTCGGGGCCGCGCTGGTCAACGCCAACGACATCTTCGACGACGTCAACCCGCGGATGCCGCAGTTCCGCCACGACCTGCAGGCGCTGGCGGCCACCGCCGACGTCTACGCCGACGCCTCCCCGGACCTGTGGGACGGGTTGAGCAACGCGCTGACGACGGTGGCGACCCTGCGCGAACACGAGAGCGACGTCGACGCCGCGCTGCTGTCGGCGGTCGGGTTCGGCAACACCGGCGAGGACATCGTCACCCGGGGCGGGCCGTACCTGGTGCGCGGTGTGGAGGACCTGGGGGTCACCGCCCGGCTGCTGGACACCTACAGCCCGGAGTTCTTCTGCATGCTGCGCAACTTCCACGATGTCGCGCCCAAGGTGAACGCCACCTTCGGCGGGCACAACGGCTACTCGCTGCGGACCTCCACCACGATCATCGGGGCGCCCAACCCCTACATCTACCCGGACAACCTGCCGCGGCTCAACGCCCGCGGCGGGCCGGGCGGGGCGCCGGGCTGCTGGCAGCCGATCACCAAGGATCTCTGGCCGGCGCCGACCCTGGTGGTCGACTCCGGGGCCAGCATCGCCCCCTACAACCACTTTGAGCTCGGCCAGCCGATGTTCACCGAGTACGTGTGGGGCCGCCAGTACGGGGAGAACACGATCAACCCATGAGAATCACTGGTACTGCGGTCAAACTCGGCATCGTCGCGGTGGTGCTGCTGGTGTTCAGCGCGATGATCATCGTGGTGTTCGGGCAGGTGCGCTTCGATCGCACCCAGCGCTACTCCGCGGAGTTCGCCAACGTCTCCGGCCTGCGCAACGGCCAGTTCGTGCGGGCCTCCGGCGTCGAGATCGGCAAGGTGAAGAACATCCGGCTCGTCGACGGCGGCAACCGCGCGGTCGTCGACTTCGACGTCGACCGGTCGGTGCCGCTGTACCAGTCGACCACGGCCAGCATCCGCTACCTGGACCTGATCGGCAACCGCTATCTCGAACTCGAGCGCGGCGACGGGGAGGGCGCCGAGCGGATCCTGCCGCCCGGCGGGTTCATCCCGGCCTCGCGCACCACCCCCGCGCTGGACCTCGATGCTCTGATCGGCGGGTTCAAGCCGCTGCTCAAATCGCTGGACCCGGAGAAGGTGAACACCATCGCCACCTCCATCGTCACCGTGTTCCAGGGCCAGGGCGGCACGATCAACGACATCCTCGACCAGACCGCCCAGCTCACCGCGCACCTGGCCGAACGGGACCGCGCGATCGGCGAGGTGATCACCAACCTCAACACCGTGCTGGACACCACCGTGCGCCACCAGAAGGAGTTCGACCAGACCGTCAACGACTTCGAGGTGCTGATCACCGGGCTCAAGGAGCAGGCCGACCCGCTGGCCGAGGGCACCGCCAACATCAGCGACGCGGCCGGCACGCTGGCCGGTCTGTTGGCCGACAACCGGCCCGCCCTGCAGACCGACCTGGGCTATCTGGGCACCGTGACCGACCCGCTGGTCGAGCAGCGCGACCGGTTGGACAAACAGATGCGCGAGTTCCCGGAGAACCTCAACCTGATCGGGCGCTCCGGCGGCATCTACGGCGACTTCTTCAACTTCTACCTCTGCGACATCTCGCTGAAGCTCAACGGCTTGCAGCCCGGTGGTCCGGTGCGCACGGTCCGGCTCACCCAGCAGCCCTCGGGTAGGTGCACGCCGCGATGAGAACACTCGAACCCCCCAACCGGGCCCGGCTGGGCCTGCTCGGCATCATCGTCACCGTGCTGGTGGTGCTGTTCGGCCAGAGCATGACCAGCGTGCCGATGCTGCTGGCCCAGCCCACCTACTACGGCCAGTTCACCGACACCGGCGGGATCAACACCGGCGACAAGGTGCGCATCGCCGGGTTCGACGTCGGCAAGGTGAAGGGCATCGAGATCGACGGCGACCACGTGGTGGTGGAGTTCTCGGTGGGCCGCAACACGATCGGCACCGAGAGCCGGCTGCGGATCCGCACCGACACCATCCTGGGCAGAAAGGTGCTCGAGGTGGAGCCGCGCGGGGCCGTCCAGCTGCGCCCCGGCGCGGCGCTGCCGTTGGAGCAGAGCACCACCCCGTACCAGATCTACGACGCCTACACCGACATCACCAAAAACGCCGCCGACTGGGACATCGCGGCGGTCCAGCAGTCGCTGCGGGTGCTCGCCGACACCATCGACGAGACCCACCCGCACCTGAGCGCCGCGCTCGACGGGGTGGCCGAATTCTCCGACACCATCGGCAAACGCGACGAGCAGATCACCCACCTGCTGGCGCAGGCCAACAAGGTCGCCGAGGTGTTGGGCGACCGCAGCGAGCAGATCAACGACCTGCTGGTCAACGCCCAGACCCTGCTGGCCGCGTTCAACCAGCGGGGCCGGGCGATCGACGCGCTGCTGGTCAACGTCACCGCCGTCTCCCAGCAGGTGCAGGGCTTCATCGACGACAACCCCAACTTCAACCACCTGCTCGAACAGCTCCGCGTGCTCACCGACCTGCTCAACGAGCGCCGCGGCGATTTGGCGCAGTCGTTCGTCAACGCCGCGAAGTTCCTCGGCGCGCTCAACGAGGCGATCGCCTCCGGGCCCTACTTCAAGGTGATGATCGTCAACCTGCTGCCCTACCAGGTGCTGCAGCCGTTCGTCGACGCGGCGTTTAAAAAACGCGGCATCGACCCGGAGAACTTCTGGCGCGGGGCGGGGCTGCCCGAATTCCAGTGGCCCGACCCCAACGGCACCCGCTTCCCCAACGGCGCCCCGCCGCCGGCGCCGGAACTGCGGGAGGGCACCCCCGATCACCCGGGCCCGGCGGTGGTGCCCGGCTCGCCGTGCTCCTACACCCCGGCCGCCGATGCGCTGCCGCGGCCCGGCAACCCGCTGCCGTGCGCCGGGCTCGACCAGGGCCCCTACGGCCCGGTGCCCGGCGGCTACCCGGGCGCCCCCGACGTGGTGAACCTGCCGATGGACCCCAGCGGGCCGCCGCCGGGCCCGGGTATCCCGATCGCCGGGCTGCCCGGCGAGGCGCCGCCGAACGTGCCGGGCACCCCGGTGCCGCTGCCCGAGGCCCCGCCGGGGGCGCGCACCGAACCGGTCGGGCCGGCGGCCGGGCCCTACCCGCCGCCGGCGCCTCCGCCGCCGCCGCTCGACGCTCCGCCCGCCCCGCCGGGGCCGGGCCCGCAACTGCCGGCACCGTTTATCACTCCGCACGGGATGGGGGGTAGCAACCAGTGAGCACCCTGACCAACGTGCGCGACAACCCCCGCCGGTCGCTGGTGATCGCGGTGGTGGTGCTGGTGGTGGCGCTGGTGGCCGCGCTGGCCGGCCTGCAGCTGTACCGCAAACTCACCTCGCACACCGTGGTGGCCTACTTCAGCCAGACCAACGCGCTCTACCCCGGCGACACCGTGCAGATCATGGGGGTGCCGGTCGGCTCGATCGACAAGATCGAACCGGCCGGCGACCAGATGAAGGTGACGTTCCACTACAGCAGCAAATACCGGGTGCCCGCCGAGGTCTCCGCGGTCATCCTCAACCCGACGCTGGTGGCCTCCCGGGAGATCCAGCTGACCCCGGCCTACACCGGCGGGCCGACGCTGGCCGACAAGGCGGTCATCCCGATCGAACGCACCGTGGTGCCGGTGGAGTGGGACGAGCTGCGCGGGGAGCTGGCCAAGATCCTCGACCGCGACACCGGGTTCGGGCCCGACCCCGACGACCCCGACGACAAGGGCCCGATCGGCGACGTCATCGAATCGCTGGCCGACGGGCTGGCCGGCAAGGGCGAACAGATCAACACCAGCCTCAACAGCCTGTCGACGGCGCTGAGCGCGCTCAACGACGGCCGCGGCGACTTCTTCGCGGTGGTGCGCAGCCTGGCGCTGTTCGTCAACGCGCTGCACCAGAGCGACCAGCAGTTCGTGGCGTTGAACAACAACCTGGCCCAGTTCACCACCAACCTGAGCAACTCCGATCAGGAACTGGCCAACGCGATCGCGCAGGTCGACCAGCTGCTGCCGACCCTGCGCGGGTTCCTCGACGAGAACAGCGAGGTGCTCACCCACGACGTGCAGAACCTCTACAACGTGACCACCGAGTTGGTGCAGCCCGAGGCGCTCGACGGGTTCGAGACCAGCCTGATGGTGTACCCGTCGCTGCAGGGCAACCTCAACGGCATCTACCACCCGGTCAACGGGGCGATCGTGCAGGTGCCGGTGGTCACCAACTTCGCCAACCCGATGGCGTTCATCTGCAGCTCCATCCAGGCCGGCAGCCGGCTGGGCTACCAGGAGTCCGCCGAGCTGTGCGCGCAGTACCTGGCGCCGATCCTCGACGCGATCAAGTTCAACTTCCCGCCGTTCGGGATGAACCTGTTCTCCTCGGCGGCCACGCTGCCGAAGATGGTCGGCTACTCCGAGGAGCGGCTGCGCCCGCCCCCGGGCTACAAGGACACCACCGTGCCGGGCATCTTCTCCCCGGACACCATGTGGTCGCACCGCAACAGCGAGCCCGGCTGGGTGGTCGCCCCCGGCATGCAGGGCGTGCAGGTGCAGCCGGCCACCGCGAACCTGCTCACCCCGGAGTCGCTGGCGGAGCTGATGGGCGGGCCCAACATCGTGCCGCCCACCGGCGGGCAGAACATGGCCGGTCCGCCCGACGCCTACGACCAGCACAGCCCGCTGCCCCCGCCGTGGTATCCGCAGCCCGGCCCGATCCCGGCCGGCCCCCCGGAGGTCACCCCCGGGCTGCCGCCGCCGGAGGCGCAGGTGCCGTCGCCGATGACCGGGCCCGGCCCCGGCGGGGTGCCGCGCGGAGACATCCCGGGAGCCGCACCGTGACCGCCGCGGTGGGCGCGGGGCGCCGAGGCGGGCCGGGCCGGCGGCTCGCCCAGCTGGTGGCGCTGCTGGCCGCGGCGCTTTTGCTCAGCTCCTGCGGTTGGCGCGGCATCGCCAACATCAACCTGCCGGGCGGGCCCGGCAGCGGCCCGGGCGCCTACACCGTGCAGGTGCAGGTGCCGAACACGTTGGCGCTCAACGGCAACAGCCGGGTGCTGGTCGCCGACGTGCACGTCGGCACCGTGCGCAAGATCGAGCTGAAGAACTGGATCGCCACGCTGACGCTGAGCCTGGACAAGGACGTGGAGCTGCCGCGCAACGCCACCGCCAAGATCGGCCAGACCAGCCTGCTGGGCTCCCAGCACGTGGAGTTGGCCGCCCCGGCCGACCCGTCGCCGCAGCCGCTGCGCGACGGCGACCTGATTCCGCTGGAGCGCGCCTCGGCGTACCCGAACATGGAGCGCACGCTGGCCAGCCTGGCGCTGATCCTGCGCGGTGGCGGGGTGCCCAACCTGGAGGTGCTCTCCAACGAGCTGACGTATCTGCTCGAGGGGCGCGCCGAGGCGATCCACGACTTTTTGGGCAAGCTCGACACGTTCACCCGCGAACTCAACGCCCAGCGCAACGACATCACCCACGCCATCGACGCGACCAACCGGCTGTTCGGCTACGTCGCCGACCGCGACGACACCCTCGACCGGCTGTTGGTGGAGGTGCCGCCGTTGATCCACCACTACGCCGACCAGCGTGAGCTGTTCACCAACGCGATCGACGCGGTGGGCCGGTTCTCCGGGGCGGCCGACGAGACGCTCAGCGCCGCGCGCGAACCGCTCGGCAAGGACCTGCAGCTGCTGCAGCGCCCCCTCAAGCAGCTGGGCCGCGGGGCGCCGTACCTGTCCGGCGCGCTGGACCTGATGGTGACCCTGCCGTTCGAGATCAACGGGGTGCCGATCGCGATCCGCGGCGACTACATCAACGTGTCGCTGATGGTGGACATGACCCTGAGCACCGTCGACAACGCGCTGCTCTCCGGCACCGGGATCTCCGGGATGCTGCGCGCCTTGGAACAGTCCTGGGGCCGCGACCCGGCGACGATGCGCCCCGACGTGCGGTTCACGCCGAATCCGCTCAGCGCCGAGGGCGGGCCCCTGATCGAGCGGGCGGAGGACTAAAGCGATGCTTCTGACCCCGTTCATCAAACGCCAGCTGGCGTTGTTCGCGGTGATCACGATGGCGGCGTTCGTCGCCCTGGGCTGGTACTACCTGCGGATCCCGAGCCTGCTGGGCATCGGCCAGTACACGCTGACCGCGCAGCTGCCGTCGTCGGGGGGGCTGTACGCCACCTCCAACGTCACCTACCAGGGCATCACGATCGGCAAGGTCACCGCGGTGGAGCCCACCGAGGACGGCGCGGTGGCCACCATGCGCATCGACAGCGACTACAAGATCCCGGCCGACGCCTCGGCGCACGTGCACTCGGTCTCCGCGGTCGGCGAGCAGTACCTGGACCTGGTGTCGGCGGGCACCACCGACCAGGTGCTGGCCGACAACGCGACGATCACCGAATCCACGGTGCCCGCCCCGATCGGGCCGATCCTCGACGAGGCCAATCGGATGCTGGCGGCGCTGCCCGAACAGAAGGTCGGCGAGCTGCTCGACGAGACCGCGGTGGCGGTCGGCGGGCTCGGGCCGGCGCTGCAACGGCTGGTGGACTCCACCCAGGCGATCGCCGGGGATTTCAAAACCAACATCGCCGACATCAACGACATCGTCGACAATGTCGGGCCGATCCTCGACAGCCAGGTCGACTCCGGCGACGCGATCGAACGCTGGGCGGGCAACCTCAACGTGCTGGCCACCCAGAGCGCCCAGCAGGATCAGGCGCTGCGCCGGGTGCTGCCGCAGGCGGCGACGTCGGCCGACCAGCTCAACGCGGTGATGGGCGACATGCGCGACACCTTGCCGCAGACCTTGGCCAACACCGCGATCGTGCTGGACATCCTCAAGCGCTACCGGCCCTACGTGGAGGCGATGCTGGTGGCGTTCCCGCAGGAGGCGGCCTCGGCGCAGGCGGTGACCGCCCCGTATGAGAACGAGGCGCGCGCGCTGCTGGACCTCGGGCTGACGATCAACCAGCCCCCGCCGTGCATGACCGGGTTCCTGCCGGCCTCGGAGTGGCGCCCCCCGGCCGACACCAGTGCCGAACCGGCGCCGTCGGGGCTGTACTGCAAGATCCCCAAGGACACCCCGGCCAACGTGGTGCGCGGGGCCCGCAACATCCCGTGCGCCGATGTGCCCGACAAGCGCGCGGCCAACCCCACCGAGTGCCGCAGCGACGAGCCGTATGAGCCGCTGGGCACCAACCCGTGGTACGGCGACCCCGAGCAGTACCGCAACTGCCCGGCCCCCGGCGCCCGCTGCGACCAGCCGGTCGACCCGGGCCGGGTGATCCCGGCGCCGTCGGTGAACAACGGGATGAACCCGGCGCCGGCCGACAAGCTGCCCCCGCCCACACCGCCGGGGCAGAGCAGCGTGATCAGCGACCCGGTGACCCGGCCCGGATCGGGTACCGTGCAGTGCAACGGCCAGCAGCCCAACCCGTGCGTGTACACCCCCAGCGCCGCGCCGGCGGCCGCGGTCTACACCCCGTCCAGCGGCGAGCTGGTCGGCCCCGACGGCGTCAAGTACCGCATCGACAACGCGACCGACACAGGAGACGACGGATGGAAGGAGATGCTGGCCCCGGTCAGTTGACCCCCACCGAGGCCGCCGCCGACTCCGGTGTCGCCGCCGAGACCGCCGCGGCCGCCCAGACCGACACCGCCGCCACCGCCGAGTCCGCCGAGTCCGCCGCGGCGCCGCCGTCGCGGCTGCGGGGCCGCTGGCTGGTCGGGATCGCCGCGGTGCTGGTGGTCGCCGCCGCCGGGCTGGGCGCCGGCGGCTACCTGGCCTACCGGGCCCACCAGCAGAACCGGGCCGCCGACGCCGCCGACGCCGCCGCGGTGGCCGCCGCCGAGGACTGCCTGCTGGCGATCCACGCCCCCGACCCGGCGGCCATGGAGGCCAACCAGCGCAAGATCCTGGAGTGCTCCACCGGGGCGTTCACCGCGCAGGCACCGCTGTGGATCAGCGTGCTGGCCGAGGCGTACGCCACCGGCGACGTGCACGTGGAGATGCTCGACATGCACACCGCGGTGGAGCGCCATCACGACAACGGGTCGATCGATGTGCTCGCCGCGTTCCGGGTGTTCGTGTCCTCGACCAACCAGCAGGTGAACTACCGTCTGCGGGTCAACATGGCCCCCGACAACGGGCAGTACAAGATCGCCGACGTCGCCCAGGTTTCGCAGTGAGCGCCGCGCCGACCACGGCCGTGGAGCGCACCGCCGCGACCGCCGCGGTGCACGGCGCCGGTGCGGAGGCACCGGCGGCCGCGCCACAGCAGGCGGTGGCCTCCTGGTCGGCGCGGGCCATCGCGTTCGCCGTCGACGTGGGGGTCGCGCTGGGGGTCGCCGGCTGCGCCGTGCTGGGGTTGCTCACCGCCCCGTGGCACGGGCCGTGGTGGTGGGTCTGGCTGGCGGTGCTCGGGGTGACGGTGCTGGCGGCCTCGGTGCACCGGGTGCTGGTGGCCGCGGTCACCGGCTGGACCCTGGGGCGCCGCCTGATGGGGCTGCGGGTGACCCGCCGCGACGGCGGCCCGGCCGGGCCGGGCCGGCTTCTGCTGCGCGAACTCGCCCACCTGCTCGACACGCTGCCGCTGCCGGTGGGCTGGTTCTGGCCGCTGGTCGACCGGGACGGGCGCACCCTCGCCGACCTGCTCACCGCCACCCGGGTGCACCCGGTGGTCCCGCGTCCGCCCGCCCCGCGGCGCCCGGTGCTGATGCTGCTGGCGGTGGCCTCGGCGCTGTGCGTGGGGGCCGCGGCCACCGACTATCTGTTGGTGTACCGCCACGAGAGCGCCGTGGAGCGGGCCCGCGCCGAGATCAGCCGGCAGGGCCCGCAGCTCATGGTCGATCTGCTCACCTACAGCCCGGACACCCTCGAGGAGGATTTCGCCCGGGCCGCGCAGTTGACCACCGAGGCCTATCGCGACGAGCTCGACGCCGCACAGCAGCAGGCCCGCGAGAACCCGGCGCGCCACACCTACGTCGTGCCCAACAGCGCGGTGCTGGCGGTCTCGCCGCGGGAGGCCACCATGCTGATCTATCTGCGCGGCGAGATCGGCGCACCGCCGCAGGTGTGGAACGCCACCGCGACCGCGCAGGTGCGGTTCGTGCGCGACGGGGGCCGCTGGCTCATCGACGGCGCCACGATCTTCCCGAACACCCGACCCGAGCCCGCGCAGCCCGAGCAGCCCGGGCAGCCCGAGCAGCCCGAGCAGCCCGGGCAGTCCGAGGAGGCGGGGCCGTGAGCCCGCGGCGGCGGGTCACCGGGGTGAGCGCGGTGCTGGCGGTCGAGGCGAGCGACGCGGCGCCGCCGGCCCGCGATCGCGGGCTGATCGCCGCCGCCGTGGCCGCCGCGCTGGTGATGGCCGCCGCGCTGGGCGCCGGGGTGGCGATCCTCATCCCGCACGAGAAACACCGCCGCACCACGGTGCGGGAGGTCGCGGTGTTGGATGTCGCGCGCTCGTTCACCGTGGAGTTCATGTCGCCGGACCCGACCGGGGAATTCGGGGCCAACCGCTACGTGGACCGGATGACCGCGCAGGTCACCGGCGATTTCGCGCAGTGGTGGGCCGAGGAGCAGAACGCCATTTTGATCCAGGTCGCCAAGGGCCCCCAGATCGAGGCGACGGTGCTGGCCGCCGGGCTGGAACGCTGGAACGACGACGGCAGCGCCGACGTGTTGGTGGTGGTCCGGCGCGCCATCAAAGACGAGCACGGCCAGACCGTGGCCGAACCGACCGAACGTGTGCTGGAAACACTGCGACAGGAGGGGGACCGGTGGAAGATCAGCAACCTGAGCGCGGTGCTGTGACCGACGACGAGGCCCCCGCGGTCGATGACGTCGGCGCGACCGAGGAGACTCCCGCGGCCGGCGAGCCCGGCGAGACTCCCGCGGCCGACGGGGCCGACGAGGCCCCCGAGACCGGCGAGGCCGGCGATACCGAGGAGATCGCAGGGGCGGGGCCCCCGCCCGGGCGCCGCCGCCCGACGGCGGGGGCCGCGGCGGTGGCGCTGGCGGTCGCGGCGTTCGTCGGGGCCGGCGCCTGGGCCGGGGCGGCGGTGCAGCCGTATCTGGCCGACCGGGCGGCGCTGGCCACCCGGGTGCAGGTGGCGCGGGCGGCGACCGGTGCGATCACCACGCTGTGGACCTACACCCCGCAGGACATCGGCGCCCTGCCCGACCGGGTGGCCGACTATCTCACCGGGGATCTGGCCGCCCAGTACCGCAAGGACATCGAGGCGATCGCGGCGCGCTACAAGCAGGCCGAGATCAGCCTGGACAGCGAGGTGGTCGGCGTGGCAGTCGACGCCGTCGACGGTGCCGACGCCCGCGCGCTGGTGTACACCAACACCACCTGGTCGAGCCCGCAGACCAAGGACATCCCCGGTCTGCAGTACCGCTCCTATCAGGTGACGCTGCGCCGCGACGACGGCCGCTGGCGGGTGGCGCGACTGGACCCGATCACCAACTTCAGCCTCACCCCGCAGTTCTGAGCCGGCCGGTCAGCCGCCGCCGTACTCCGGGCGCAGGATCGGCGCCAGCGCCGACAGCGGGATGTGGGCCTGCACGTTGCCGCCGTCCATCGACCACTGCTGCAACTGGTCGTACTGGATCGGTGAGTCGTGGGCGACCGGGTAGTCGGGCATGTACAAGATCAGCTCGGTGGGGGTCAGCGCCCACGACCGGTACCCGCCGGAGAACGCCTTGTCCGGGGTGAACCGGTCCGGGGTGAACGGGTAGCTGCCCGGGGAGTGCTCCCAAAACGCCCGGTCCAGCGCCTCGACGATGTACTGGTTGCCCAGCACCGGGATCTCGGCGTACGGATCCACCCCGTCGTTGACGATGTCGGTGAGCTGCAACTGTCGGCCCTGGGCCATGTCGAAGGTGAACGTCTTGTAGGCGTTGTTGATCCACGGGCCGTCGGCGTGGTAGTCCTCGTGGAAGACCGCGCTCAGCGCGTCGCCGTGCCGGAAGATCTCGTAGTTCTCGTTGCCCCAGCTGTCCTGCACCATCGACGCGCCCTTGGAGCGCCAGTTGGTGAACAGCGTGGTCAGGTAGTCGCGGATCGGCGGGCCGGCGGTCGGGTGGTCGATGAGCTCACCGGGGACCGCCATGTGGATGTAGCGGGTGGCCTGCCGCTCCGAGCGCACCTCGCTGTTGCAGAAGTGCCCGTCGAAGGCGCCGCCGAGATCCTCGCAGAACGACGGCGCCGAAGCGGCCGCCGCCGGGGCGCCCACCAGGGCGCCCACCGTCAGCGCCGCGCTCACCACGAAACGGGTCATCCACATGTCACGGTCTCCTCCGGTGTTCGACCCCCGGCCGGCGGCTCACGGCAGCTCGACCTTGCTGGCCAGCCACCGGCCGTCGACGTGCTCCATCGTCATCTTCATCCGCAGGCTGTCGGTCCGCGGGTCGGGCATCTTGGCGTTGGTGACCTTCTGATCGACCATCAACAGCAGCACCACCTGGTCGGCGGACTCCGACTGGATCGCCGAGTCGACCACCACCCCCTGCGCACCGGAGTCGGTGGCCAGCAGCAGCTCGCGCAGCTCCATCGAGGCCTCGGTATACATGTCCTTGAACTCCCCGGTGGCGCCGTTGAGCACCGTGGTGAAATCCGCGTCGACGTCCGCGGAGTTGATGCTGGTCAACACCTGCGCGTAGTCGACGGCGGTCTGCTGGGCGTTCTGCCCGGCGCGGCTCACCTCGTGCTGGCGCCACAGCTGGTAGCCCAGCCCCCCGGCCAGCGCGATTGCCCCGGCGAACACCGCGGCCACCACCGCGACCCGCAGCCACCGGTCCCGCGGCGAGGACCGCGGCGCCGTGGCGGGCGCGGCCGGCGCGGCGGGCTCGTCGGCGCCGGTCGCGGGGGTCACCGCGGTCGCCTCGGCGTCGGCCTCGGCGTCGGCGGGCTCGGCGGGCGTCGATGTGTCGTCGGGCTGGTCAGCCACGCTGCGGTCTCCTTCGCTGCTGCCACACGCCGAGTCAGCTCGGCGGTTCGATCGGCAGGGTCGGTCCCCCGTAGGGGGTGGGGATGGAAAACCGGCCCTGCGGTGTCGGATCGGCGGTCTCGGTCAGGTCGGCACCCGGCGGGGCGCCGGCGGTGTCGTCGCCGGCCGGCCGCGGCGCGTTCTTGGCGCCGCGGATCAACACCTCCGGGTCGGTGTCGGCGCAGTACCCGTAGAGGAACGGCTCGGGGTAGTCCGCCGCCGTGCCGGGCCGCCGCGGGGTGCCGTAATCGCAGGCGTAGCGCGGGTAGATATCAGCGGTCACCCACAGCCCCTTGTCGTGCATCGCGGAGCCCAGCGCCTCCAGGGTGGAGCCGCGGTAGTCGGGGAACAGGGCGTTGATCGCGGGGGTCCGCACATACAGCAGCCGCGAGGTGGTGGTCAGGTTGGCCAGCAGCCCCACCATGGTGTCGGAGTTGTCGTCGAACAGGGTGTCCACCTGCGACAGCAGCGCGGGGCCGCGGTCGACCAGGGTGCGGTAGCCGCCGTCCATCTTGTTGACGCCGTCGAGCACGTTGCTCAGGTTGGCGCTGGTCGCCGCCAGACCCGCGTTCTTGTCGGCCAGCAACTCCAGGGTGACCCGGCTGGATTTGAGCAGGCTCACCGTCTCCGGCAGCACCCCGTTGAGGGTGGAGAGCAGGAAGCTGCCGCCGTCGATGATGTCGGTGAGTTTCTGCGGGCCCTCCTTGGTCAGGCTCAGCTCGGCCTTGATGACCTCCAGTTTCGCCGGGTCGACCTGGGCGAGCAGCCCGTCGGCGTGGGTGAGCATCGCGTAGAGCGGTTCGGGTGTCTCGGTCTGCTCCTTGCCCACCACGTCGCCGTTTTTGAGGAACGGCCCCTCGGTGGTGTCGGGGATGAAATCGATGTACTGCTCGCCGGCCGGGGACAGCCCCGAGACCCGCACCGGGGAGTTCAGCGGGATCTTCACCCCCGATTCGATGTTGACCAGGGCGTTGACCCCGACGGTGGTCAGAGCGATCGCGTCCACCCGCCCGACCGGCACCCCGCGCAGGGCCACGTCCTGGTCCTCGAGCAGGCCACCGGAGTCGGCCAGTTCGACGGTGACGTGATAGGTCGACTTGAACGGGTTGATCCGCAACGCCCCCACCAGCAGGTAGGTGACCGCCACCACGAACGTCAACCCGAGTGCGAGCCCCGACAGCCAGGTCTTCTTGCGGTGCCCGGCGCGCACGACCGCGACGACGCCGCGGCTGAGGGTGTCGATCATCGTGGCTCCTCCCCGGCCGGCGGCCCGGGCGGCGGGCCCGGCGGGGTGGGGGACTGCTCGGCCGGCTGCGGCGGTGCCGGCGGGCCGACCGGCACCAGCTGCTCCTGGCCCATCGCGGCCTGCGGCCCCTTGCCGACGACCCGTTCCTGCAGCCGCCACAGCACGTATTTGATCGCCCCGACCATCTTCGCCCAGTCGTAGCGCTTCGGGCCGTGCGCGGCCACGTCGCCTTTGAACCCGGCGTCGGGCATCGAACCGAAGATCAGCCGGTCGATGCTGATCCGCACCGAGATCGCCGTGCCCGCCGTGGATTTCACCAGCGGGGGAATCAGCCGGTTGAGCGCGGCCAGGCGGGTGTCGGGGTCCAGGGCGACATCGTTCCAGGCGGCGGCCACGGTGTTGGCGTCCTTGATGATGCTGCGGCCGGACTCGTCGGTGCCGTTGATCGACGGGAACTTGTTCAACTGGTCGGTGACCGCACCGACCTCGAGCACCACGTTGGTCAGCTGCTCGGTGTTGTCGGCGAGCACGTCGGTGGCCGGTCCGGCAGCGTCCAGGACCTCGGAGAGCGACTGGTTCTTCTCGTCGAGACGGTCGGCGAGCTCGGCGGTCGAGGTCAACGCGGCATCGATGTCGGTGGAGCGGGCGTTGAGCTTCGCCAGCAGCTCGTTGGACTTGTTGATCAGGCTGCCCAGCGCCTGACCCTGGTCGCCGGTGGCCTCACCCGCGCCGTTGACGATATTGGTGAAGTTGCGGATGGTGCCGCCGTTGACCATCAGCGCCGCCGAGGCCAGCACCGATTCCACCGTGGCCGCCGCGGCGGTGTTCTCGATGGTGTCGCCGTCGCGCAGCAGCGGGGCGTCCGGGTCGGGCGGGGTGGGCTGGTTGATCGCGACGAACACGTCGCCCAGCGGGGTGGCCGAGCGCAGCTCGGCGGTGCTGCCCACCGGGACCTCGACGCCGTCCATGATGCGCAGCGTGGTCACCGCGGTGTAGTTGCGGGCCACCATCGACTCCAGCTCGCCGACGTCGGCGCCGCCGAGCTTCACCTTCGCCCGCGCCGGCAGGTTCAGCGCGTTGTCGAACACGGCGGTCAGCTCGTAGCCGCCGCCGGCCATGCCGGGGGCGGGCAGCGGCAGGCTGCCCAGGCTGACCCCGCACCCGGAGCTCAGCAGCGTGCCGGCCGCGAGGGCCGCCGCACCGAGCGCGCGGCGCAGCCGGCGGCCGGCACGGCGGGAGGAAGGTTGCGCGCTCACGTCATTGCCCCATCATCGAGAGTCCGTCGAGAATGTAGGTCAGACCGAAGTCGGGTCCGTAGTCCTGCAGGGTGCCGGTGCTGCAGCCCAGCTGCCGCAGGTGCATCAGGTTGCAGATCTCCTTGGTCGACTGGGCGTCGGTCAGGACTTTGTCGACCAGCGCGTGGACCCGAACCGCGCCGTTGTCCCGGTCGACGGTGTTGTACAGATTCTCCAACGTCAGCGGCAGCACGTCGAGCAGCTCGGCGACCTCGCGCTGATGGTCGACCAGCGAGCCGACCGCGGTATCGGCGTTGAGCACGGTGTCGCGGATGTTGTCGCGATTCGCGTCGATGAGCGCGGTGGCCTGCTCGACGATCTGGTTGATCTTGCGCCCGGTGGTCCCGGTGCCCAGCGCCTCGTCGTTGAGCATCGCCGAGAGTTGATGGATCGTCGAGCCGAACTCGCGCAGCTTGCCGTCGTTGCGCGACGTCGCCTCCATCAGCGAACTAAGGTCGGTGATGATCGTGGTCAGCTGATCACGCGTCTGCACCCCGCCCTCGGAGGACAGCTTGAGGGTGCGCGACAGCTCTCCGAGCGCGGATTTGATGTCCTCGCCGTTGCCGTCGACGGTGTCGGCGGCCGCGTTGATCAGGTCAGCGACCGGGCCGCCGCCCTCACCGTCGCCGGAGAGCGACTCGGAGATCTTGTCGAGCATGTCGAGCACCCGGTCGAACGCGACCGGGGTGTGGGTGCGGAACTGCGGGATGTTGTCGTGGTTCTTCAGCGTCGGCCCGCCCCGGTACGGCGGGGTCAGCTCGATCTGGCGGTCGGTGAGGATCGAGGTGGTGATCGTCACGGCGTTGACGTCGGCGGGGACCTTCACCTTCTTGTCGACGGTGAACTGGACCTCGACGGTGTCGCCGTGCGGCACGATCTTGGTCACCTTGCCGACCGGCATGCCCACCACCGCGACGATGTTGTCCTCGTAGAGCCCGGCCGCGCTGTCGAAGTAGGCGGTCACGGTGATCGTGTCGAGCTTGTTGTAGATGTAGGAGCCCACCGCGAACAGCGCCACCGCCGCCACCACCGCGATGCCGGTGATCAGCGCGACGACCCGTGCCCTGCCGCGGTTCATTTGCAGTCCTTGTAGTACTCGATCATCTGGAATTGCTTGGCGCGGCCGCTGATGGCGCACATCCACGAGTCGACCAGCAGGCCGTTGGGCACGAAGAAGTCCACCGCCGGGCCGCTACCGGTGGCGTTGGCCAGCCCCCGGATCGGGGCCGGCGCGACCTGCAGGATGTTGCGGAACAGATCGTCGTGGTCGGCGAGCATCCCGGAGAGCTCCCGCAGGTTCTGGATCGTCTCGTCGAGCATCGGCCGGTTGTTGACCACCAGGTCGTCGAGGGTGGCCACCAGGTTGGTCAGCGCGTTCATCATCGAATGGAAGGTGGCCTGGCGCACCACGAACTCGCCGATGAGGTCCTGGCCCTGGTCGAGCAGGTTGCCCATCGCGAACTGTTGGGAGCGCAGCGTGTTGGCGACCCGCTGGGTGCTCTTGAGCAGCACGCCGAGCTGGTCACGGCGGTCCCCGGTGATCTTCGACAGCGTGTGCAGGTTCTCCATCGCCTGGGGCAGCACCGCGGGCAGCCCGTCGAGCTGGTGGGCCAGCACCCCCAGGGAGTCGGCGAACTGGTCGGAGTCGACCTTCTCGAAGGTGGTGGTGGCGTCCTCGAGCAGCGACTGCAGGTCGTAGGGCACCTCGGTGTGGTCGAGGTCGAGGGTCTGGTGCGGCACCGTGCCGTCGCCGGCGGGCACCAGCTCCAGATAGCGCGACCCCAGGATCGTCATCACCTTGATGACCGCCTTGGTGTCGCGGCCCAGCGCCACGTCGTCGCGCACCGTCAGCCCGGCCTCGACGTGGTCGCCGGCCAGCTTCATGCTCGAGACGGTGCCCACCTCGATCCCGGCGATCGTGATCGGGTTGCCCGGGCGCAGCGAGGCGGCCTGGGCGAACTCGGCGGTGTAGTGGGTGTAGCCGAACCCGAGCAGCTTGACGAAGAGCAGCGCGGCCACCAGCACCACCACCACCGCCAGGGCGATCACGCCGAGCATCGTGGTGTTGTACTCCTCCAGCGGCTTCTTGCGTTTCGGCTGCGCCGCGGCCGGGGGATCCGGCCGGAAGTCCGGCTGGTCCTGCGGCTCGGGCGCGGTCGGGTCGGTGGTGTCGTCAGCCATTGGCCATGTTCCTGCATCGGGGGGTGTGCCAGCCCAGGTTCTCCCGGGTCAGCGGAGTGGCGTTGCCCGGGGTGGCCGCGTTGACGATGTACTGGGTCATGTCGTTGAGCCCGGGGAAGAACCCGGTCGCGTTGAGGTCGCAGGCGTAGCCGTTGATGTAGGCACCCTCGGAGAAGATCCGGGCCAGCCCCTTGAGCAGCAGCGGCAGGTTCGCGCCGGTGAACGCCAGCTGCGGCTCGATGCCGACCATGTGCTTGGAGAAGCCCGGCTGGCGGTCGAGGATCTCCTGCAGCGACGGGTAGACGTCGTCCATGATCGCCGACAGCCGGCTGGTCACCCGCGCGATCGATCCGACCGAGGCCTGCAGTTCCGGGCGGCGGGAGTCGAAGGCGCCGATGATGGTCTGCGCCTGGGTCAGGGTGTGGTCGAGGTTGTCGTTCTGGTCGGCGATGTTCTCGGTGACCTTGCTCAGGCTGGTGATCAGGTTGCCCAGCGCCTCGTCGCGGCCGGCGACCGACTCGGTGATCACCGAGGTCTGGTCGACGAACTCGGTGATCGAGGCGCGGTCGCCCTGCAGCGACTGGATCACCCCCTTGGTCAGGTCGTCGGCCTTCTTCGGGTCCAGCAGCGACATCAGCGGTTCGAACCCGTTGAGCAGATAACCCACGTCGAACGACGGGTCGGTCTGCTCGATCGGGATGACGCTGCCCGGGGGCAGCTCACCGGGGTCGCCGGTCTTGCCCAGCGACAGCCCGACATAGCGCTGGCCGATGATGTTCTGGTAGGTGACCGCGGCGACGGTGTTGCCGTAGAGCTGCTGTTCCTTCTGGACGATGAACGAGACCTTGGCCTCCTTGCCGACCAGCTCGATCTTCTCCACCCGGCCGACGCGCACCCCGGCCATCCGGACGTCGTCGCCTTCGCGCAGCCCGTAGACGTCGCTGAACATCGCCGCGTAGCCGTCGGTGGGCCCGGCGACCTCGCGTTTGAGCGTCGCGTAGACCAGCCAGGTCAGCGCCATCGAGACGATCATGAACAAGGTCAGCCCGATCATCGGCCCGCGAAACCTCATTTGCGTGCCTTTCCGGACTCGGAGTTGACCGCCGCGACCGCGTTGCCCCGCGCCACCGGGCCGAGCAGCAGCTGGGTGGCCACCGTCGCCGGGGCGGTGTCGCCGACGAGCGCCCCGAGCTGGGTGCGCTCATGCTCGCTGCCGACCGGGCCGACGTTGCCGCCCCAGGCGGCCGGGGCGGCGGCGGCCGGACCCGGCGGCGGGGCGCCGGGCGGCGGCAGCCCGGGGATCGGCGGTGAGCCCGGCAGCGGCGGGCCGACCGGGGCGGTCGGGATCGGCGGCGACGGCGGCGGCGGGGGACCGGCGGCGTCCGGGTCGGCGGTGCCCGGCACCCGCGGGGAGGGGCCCGTCCACCACGGCAGCGGGGGATTCCACATCGGGTCGTCGAGGTTCTTCGGGATCGGGTCGGTGTACGGCGGGCCGACGGCGATGAGGTTGCCGTCGGGACCGATCTCGGTGCCCGGCGGCGGCTCCAGCCCGGCCGGCGGCTGGTAGTTCTGCGGCAGCAGCACCTCGGGCAGTTCGGGGCGCACCGGGATCTCCGGGGCGGTGAAGCAGCTGGGGCCCTTCATCTCGCCGTAGCGGGGGCAGTCGGCCCGGGTGTAGGTGAAAAACGGGGTCACCGAGAGGTTGGCCCGCATGTTGCCCACGTCGGCCTCCGGCAGCCACACCTCGTCGAAGAACTTCTGGCTCAACGTGTTCAGCCGCTGGAAGATCGGCACGAACTGGTGGGCGTTCATCGCGAACACCCCGATGGGCGGGGTGAGCCCCTGGGTGATGTCGACCAACTGGTCGGTGTGGTTGTCGAACGCCTCGCGGGTGGTGCCGAAGGTGTACTGGGAGCCGGAGATGAACGAGGTGAACGCGGCCCGCTTCTCGACGAACGTCTGCATCGGGCGCACCGCCTGGTGCAGGGTGTCGACGAGGTCCGGGGCGGTGGCCTTGAGGCCCTCGGTGGCGTTGAGCAGGGCGGTGATCGTCGACGGGCCGGGCTCGGTGGCCACGGTCGCGTTGAGCTCGTCGAGGATCCGGTTGAGGTGGGCGCCGGCGTGCAGCAGCTTGACCCGGCGGTGGTCGGTGGCCGCGCCGACCGCCGCCAGGATGCCCAGGGTGTGGTCGTCGCGCCCGCGCCCGGTCGCCGCCAGCACGTCGCGCAGCTTGCTGATCGTGGTCTGGAAGATCACCGTCGACAACTCGGTGTCCTCCGGGATGTGGGCGTTGGCGCTGATCGCGGGGGCGTCGGTCGGGCCGTCGGGGTCGACGAGCTGCACCGAGGAGACCGCGAAGACGTTGGAGGGCACCACCCGGGCGGTGACGGTGTGCGGAATGTCCTTGGCGTACTGCGGTTTGAGGTCGATGTGCACGAAGTTGGGCTGGCCGTGGGTGGCCGGGACGACGTCGCTGACCGAGCCGACCAGCAGCCCGTGGTATTTGACGTCGGACTGGCTGGGCAGGCCGTCGCCGACGTTGATCAGGTCGGCCACCACCCGCACGTAGGCGTCCAGTCGGCCGGTCGCCTTGAGCAGCAGGCTGGCGGTGATCACCGTGACCAGCAGCAGCACCCCCACCCCGGCGCCGAGCAGCTGGGTGTTCGACGGGCCGCGGCCGTCGGTGTCCAAGGAGTTGCCGGCGCCCACGTCAACCACCGAACCTTGCGCCGGAGTCGATGGACCACAGGGCCATCGTGAGCAGCATGTTGGCCATGATCACCACGGTGATCGACGCCCGCATGGCGTGCCCGGCGGCCACCCCGACGCCCTCGGGCCCGCCGGAGGCGTAGAAGCCGTAGTAGCACTGCACGGTGGAGGCGATCCAGACGAAGATGACGCACTTGATCACCGAGTAGATGATGTCCTGGCCGGAGAGCATCATCGTGAAGTAGTGCAGGTAGGGCCCGATCGAACCGCCGCTGATCGCCCCGGACATGACCTGGGCGGTCAGATAGGTGACCGCCAGGCAGGCCACGTAGAGCGGGATCACCGCGATGATCGAGGCCATCAACCGGGTGGTGACCAGGTAGGGGATCGGACGGATCGCGATGGAGTCCAGCGCGTCGATCTCCTCGGCGATGCGCATCGACCCCAGCTGGGCGGTGAACCGGCAGCCGGCCTGCATCGCGAACGCCAGCGAGGCCATGATCGGCGCGAGTTCGCGGGTGTTGACCAGCGAGGAGATGATGCCGGTGGCCGGCCCCAGCCCGAGCAGGTTGAGGAAGTTGTAGCCCTCGATGGCGACCAGCGCGCCGGCGGTGAAGCCCAGCACCACCGCCACCCCGGCGGTCCCGCCGCCGACCACGATGGAGCCGTTGCCCCACGCGATGTCGGAGAGCAGCCGCAGGAACTCCTTGCGGTACTGGCGAAACGCGGTGGGGATCCCGCCCAGGGCGCGCAGGAAGAACCACAGCATGTGGCCCAACTTGATGACCGAGCCGCTGATCCGGCGGTAGCCACCGATCAGCGGCCGGGTGAAGCCCGGCGCGAACGTCGACGGTGTGGCGGCCACGGCTACAGCCCCGTCCGGGGGAACAGCATCTCGTAGAGCTGGCTGATGCCGACGTTGACCAGCATCAACACCAGGATGGCCTCCACCACCGCGGCGTTCACCGAGTCGGCGACCCCGGTGGGCCCGCCGCGGGTGGACAGCCCCTTCTGGCAGGCGACCACCGCCACGATGGCCCCGTAGATCACCGCCTTGAGCAGTGCCACGATCATGTCCTCGGGCGTGGCGAACGAGGAGAAGGTGGCCACGAAGCTGCCCGGCGCGCCGTGCTGGAAATACACGTTGAACAGGTAGCTGGCCAGAAAGCCGACGAAACAGGTGATGCCGGTCAGCGCCACACCGACCATGATCGAGGCGGCGAACCGGGGCACCACCAGCCGGCGCACCACCGACACCCCCATCACCGCCATCGCGTCGATCTCGTCGCGGATGGTGCGCGAGCCCAGGTCGGCGGCGATCGCCGAGCCCACCGCCGAGGCCATGAGCACCGCGGCGACCAGCGAGGCGGCCTGCCGGATGACGGCCAACCCGCTGGCCGCGCCGGCCAGCGAGGTGGCACCGACCTGGTTGGCCAGCAACGCGAACTGGATCGACAGGGTCACCCCGATCGGCAGCGCCACCAGCACCGTCGGCAGCACCGCGGTGCCGGCCATGAACGCGCCCTGGCGGACGAACTCGCCCCACTGGAATTTGCCGGTGAACAGGTCGATGAAGAAGTACTGGATGGTGCGCACGCCGAGGACGTACTGTTCGCCGACGGTCTTCAGCGAGGCCACCGGGTGGCGTCGGACGTAGCCGGCGCTCCAGTCCTCGATGGCGCCGACGCCGTCGGCGGAGCGGGCCGCGTGATCCTGCGTGGTCACCGCGTCACCACCTGGGGCGCGGGACACGACGCCGGGGTCGGCGTGAGGGCGAGGCGTTGCACGGCCGGTATGTTAGCCAGCTCACGACCGAAAGGGTAGTTTTCGACGAATACGGGGATGCCTGCAGCGCAAACGCCCCGAGGTGCGGTACAGTGCCGGGTTTGCTCAGTGGCGGCCGGTCCGATCCTGCTGCGCGCGCTGTCCGGGTCCACCATGGCGGCCAGCATGACCGATAACGCGCGGGCGGGTAGCGGGAACGCAGAAAGTCGATTCCGCCGACCCCGGCGGCGATGTTGGCGATACTTGAAGCCGAGCAACCAGAGCACGGTGCGAGGGCCGGGAGGACGCAGATGGGCCGGAACAAAGGCGGGCGCGCCCGCGGCGCGGTCGGGGTGCTGGCGGGCCTGCTGGCGGTCGCCGGCATCGGGGCGCCCGGGGTGGCCGGCGCCGACTCCGATCAGCCGCCGCCGCCGCTGCCGGTGTTCACCCCCGGGCCCACCGACTGGAAACCCAACTTCGACATCTGGCCCTACAGCACCTTCGTCGACAAGGTGACCCCGGAGATGATCAGCGGGATGTCGGATTCCTGCCAGTGGTTCAACGCCCAGTTCGATCCGCTGATGGGCCAGGTCCACGACTTCCACGGCAACCTCGACGGCAAAGCCAGCGATTACACCGCGGCGGGGGTGCAGGCCCAGGCCGACGCGGTGGTCGCCAACCTCGACCAGTCGACGGCGTTTCTGGCGCCGCGGCTGCAGCCGCTGACCATCCGCAACGACCTGGACAACTACGGGCCGTATTCGCCGCTCTACGGTGGGGAGTACCTCACCAAGGCGATGTTCCAGTTGACCCAGATCAGCGACAAGATCAAGCACAAGGACCCCGCCGGGGTGGTCCACGCCAACATCGTGCACGCCACCGGGTGGGGCGACGCGCTGAAGGGGTCGGGGGCCTGCGCCTGAGACCGGCCGGCGGCGCCGGCCGATCGGCGGGAACGCGCGGCGGTCGGGGTGTAGCCTGGCCGCGACACGACGGGCTCGGGCGTGAGGGGTTAGGGGTTGCAAGGGTGAGTACCGCAGAGCCGCGCGCCGACGCCGACGCCGAGGCGGCGGGCGAGGTGAGCGCGTCGGGGCCCCAGGGCGCCGAGAGCGCCGAGAGCGCCGAGAGCGCCGAGGTGGATCCGTCGGCCTGGGCGGCCACGCGCACCGCGGGGCCGCGGCGCGGGCTGCGCGTCGCCGGCGCGGTGTTGCTGGCGGTGCTGCTCGCGGTGGCCGCGGTCGAGGGCTGGTTCCTGTTCGCCCACCACCGCGTCGAGGTCGCCGCGTCCGACGCGATGGAGGCGGCACAGGATTTCACGGTCAAGCTGGCCACCATCGACCCCGAGGCCATCGACCAGAACCAGGCCGATGTGCTCGACGGCTCCACCGGGCGGTTCCGCGACCTGTACTCGGAGTCGCTGGAGGGTCTGCGGACGGTGCTCATCGAGAACGAGGCGTCGGCGCACGGCCGGGTCGTGGAGGCCGCGGTGAAGTCGGCGAGCACCGACACCGTCGAGGTCATGCTCTTCGTCGACCAGTCGGTGCGCAACAAGGAACTGCCCCAGCCGCAGATGGACCGCAGCCGCATCGTGTTGACGATGGAGAAGGTCGACGGGCGGTGGCTGGCCAGCGACATCGAGCATCCGTGACCCGTCGTCGGTAACCGTCAAGCGCCGATGGCGATTCGCTCCCCGGTCACCCGACCCGCCACGGTGGCCGCGCTGCTGCTGTTGACGTTCGCGACCGGGGTGGTCGACGCGATCAGCGTGCTGGTGCTCGGCCACGTGTTCGTGGCCAACATGACCGGCAACGCGATCTTCCTGGGGTTCCTGTTCGTGCCCGACTCCGGCATCTCGCTGACCGGTGCGGTGGTCGCGGTCACCGGGTTCCTCGCCGGTGCGGTGGCCGGCGGCCGGCTGGTGCGCCGGCTGGGCGGTCGCGTGCGGACCTGGCTGACCGCCGCCCTCGGGGCCGAGATCGTTGTGCTGATCGCGGTGGCCGCCCTCGCCGGGGCCGGGGTGCTGCGGTATCACGACAACACCAAACTGGGCCTGGTGGCCGGTTTGGCGCTGGCCTTCGGGCTGCAGAACTGCACCGCGCGCCAGTTCGGCATCCAGGAGCTCTACACCACGGTGCTGACCTCCACCCTGGTCGGGCTGGGGATGGACAGCCGGCTGGCCGGCGGCGACGGGCGGCGCGAGAAGCTGCGCTACGGCGTGGTCGCGGTGATGATCGCCGGGGCGGGGGTCGGCGCGACGCTGTCGAAACTGACGGTGGCCCCGGTGTTGGGGCTGGCGGCGGCGGTGGTCGCCGCGGCGTTGGCGTTGTTCTGGTTCGGTCCTCGCGCGCCGGCGCCCGACGGGATCAGTTGAACGCCAGCCAGCTGGGCAGCGCGCGTTCCTTGGAGTCGCAGAGCACCTCGCGGGTGTCGCAGGAGCCCTTCGGCACTCCCGCTCCGGCCCACATGCCGCCGGTGTCGCGGCGCAGCACGATCGCCGAGGAGCCGCCGCCGTCGAGCAGGATCGCGGTGTCGCTGCCCAGCCCGCGGAACAGGTCCTGGATGTTGTCGGGGGTGTAGCTGCCGCCCTGGAAGACATACATCTCGTCTTTGGCCCGCGAGTAGGCCAGCGCGGTGCGGGCGGCGCTCGGGCCGCCGTCGCCCAGCTGGCCGGTGTGCCCGGGGGCGAGCAGCCCCAGCCCGCTGACCGCGACGAACCGCACCCCCTTGTTGACCAGGTCGGAGACCGTGGGCCCGGCGGCGTTGTAGTCGCCGCCGTCGCGGCCGCCGTTGGGCCAGATCACCTGCGGCGCCCCGCCGGCCGGCAGGATCATCGTCGCCAGGGTCGACCAGTGCTCCCCGCCGCCGGAGAGCCCCTGCTTGCCGGCGTAGGGGATGGTGCCGGTCACCGCCATGTTGGCCTTGCCCTGACCGCGGGTGTTGTCGACGTAGACACCGAGCGGGGAGCTGCAGCCGGTGGAGCGCCACGAGCCGCCCTTCTGCCCGCGCACATCGAAGAAGTTCGCGTTGATCGCGATCGTCGGCCGGCCCAACGCCTGCCAGGCCTGCAGCGGGGAGTAGACCTCCGAGGCCTGCCACAGCCCGTCGCCGGTGCGGGCCCGCCGGTCGCGTTCGCAGCGGGCCTGAGAGCCGCGGTGGGTGTCGACCAGCAGGTGCGGCTTGAGCCGTTGGGAGGCCCCCTTGATCGTCATCAGGTGCCCGCCGTTGGTCGACTCGTACCAGCTGCCGGCGGCGTTGAGCATCGGGGCGGGGTGCCCGCTGCCGAAGTTGTAGACCAGATAGGACCCGCGGGTGTTGGCGATCGCCGCGCCCAGCAGGTCACGCCCGTCGGCGCGGGCCACCGGCGTGAACGCCGCACCGGCGAGCACCGCGCACAGCGCGGCGGCCAGCCCGACGCTGGCGCGCCGGATCAGGGTGGCTGGAGTCGGCACGGCTGCCCTTTCCGCGGGACGGTCGCTGCGGTGAGCAACCAGCGACAAGCGAAACAACTAATGACACGATAGCCCCATTAGTAACGCTGTCAACTTAAATAACAGCCGTATCTCGGTCGGGTTGCGCCGTAATCACGCACGGCGCCAACCGGTTTCGTTACACCTCGATGGGCGGGTGCAGTTTCTCCATGCTCAACTGCCGATCCCGGCGCGCCGCGAGTGCGCTGGCCGCCAGCGACGTCAGCAGAATGGCGCCGAGCACCGTCACCGACGTCCACAGGCGCGCGTCCACCCCGCCGACGGTCAATTCCCGCAGTCCGTCGACGGCGTAGGTCATGGGGTCGTAGGGATGCAGGATCTGGAACGGCCGGGCGGTGGTCTCCACCGGGTACACCCCGCCGGAGGAGACCAGCTGGAACATCAAAAACGCCAGGGTCAGCACCCGGCCGACGGCCACCCCGAACACGGCGTTGAACGCCTGGATCAACGCCAGGAACGTGGCGGCGATCAGCGCCAGAAACGCCACGGTGCCCAGGGTGTACTTCGCCTGCAGGCCGACCCCGAAATGCACCACCGCATACATCAACACCACCTGGCACACGGCCAGCAGCGCCGCCGGCCAGTAGGACGCCAGCACCACCCGCAGCGAACCGAGCCCGGTCATGATGGCGCGGGTCTGCAACGGGGTGAGCAGCATCCAGATGATCAGCGCGCCGATGAACAGCGCCAGCGGCAAGAAGAACGGGGCGAAACCGGTGCCGAACGTCGCGGCCTGGTTGGTGAAGTCCAGATCGACGCCGACCGGGCTGGCCAGGGTCTGGGCCACCTGCGTGCGCTGCTGCGGGGTCCACGTGGGCACCTGGTCGGCGCCCTCCCGCAGCCCGGTGGCCAGTTCGTCGGCTCCGTCGGAGAGCTGCTCGGTGCCGTCGGCCAGGGTCGCGGCCCCGGTGGCCAGCTGCACGCTGCCGTCGGTCAGCTGCGCCAGCCCATCGTTGAGCTGTTGGGCTCCGGAGTTCAATTCTGCTGCGCCGCTGCGCAACCGAAGGACATCGTTCTTCAGGTCACCGTTGATCGCGCTGGTCAAAAACTGGCGGAACTTGCTGTTCGGATCGGTCAACTCGGCTTCCAGGTCGGCGGCGTCGCCGCGCAACCGGTTGAGGCCCTCCGGGGTCGCCGGGTCGACACCCCGGTCTCGCATCAAACGCTGTGCACCCGAAAGGGTTTCGCCGAGATGGTGGATGGTCGGATCGGGGTTGGCGCGCAGCGTCGCCGCCACCTGGTCGACGATCGAGGCGGCCTGCACGTAGTCGATGCCGAGGCCGGCCACCCGGTCGGCGGCGCTCTTGATGGAGCGGCCCAGGTGCGCGGCGGTGTCGCCGACCTCGGCCGGGTCCAGGCCGAGGCCCTCGACGCCGGTGAGCACCTTGAGCAGCGGGTCGGTGGCGGTGTCGATGCCCTGCGCCAGCTCGCTCATCCCGCCGGCCAGCGTCGCCGAGCCGTCCCGGGCGACCACCAGGTTGGCGGCGAGTTCGTGGGCGCCGTCGGCGAGTTCGTGGGCGCCGTCGTTGGCGGTGACCAGGCCGTCGGAGAGCTGTTCGGCGCCGTCGGCGGCCTTTTTGATCCCCGACCCCGAATCGGTGAGCTCGCCGAGGGCGGTGCCGATCACCTGGGTGCCGACCCCGGCGCTGACCTGGTTGAGCACCTCGCGGGCGGCGTTTTGGCCCATGATCGAGGCGAGATAGTTGTTGGCGTCGTTGAACCGGAAGTCGATCTGGGCCTTGCGGGGATCGTCGGTGGTCGGTGAGGCGATCGCCGCGCTGAAGTCCTCCGGCAGCGTGATCGAGAAGTAGTAGTCGCCGCGGGCGACGCCGTCGGCGGCCTCGGCGGCCGACACCTCGTGCAGGTCGAGCTCGCCGGAGTCGAGCAGCTGTTCGGCCACCTCGTCGCCGGCGCGCAGTTGCCGGTCCTGCACGGTGGCGCCGCGGTCCTCGTTGACCAACGCGACCGGGACCTTGTCGACCTCGGAGAACGGGTTCCAGAACGCCCAGAGGTACATCGCGCCGTACAGCAGCGGCAGCACGATGATCGTGATCAGCGCCACCCGGGGCATGGTGCCGCGGGCATAGCGTTTGATGTCGGTGCCCAAAGACATCCCGGCGAGCATGCGTTAGTCCTGCCCTTCCTGTGTGCGCGCGACGAGTTCGGCGTGCGAGAGGTTGCCGACCTGAAGTTGGGTGCCGACCCCCAGTTCGTCGGGGAGCGCGTTGGCCGACGAGGTGATCACGGTCTGTTCGCGGCCCAGCTCCACCAGCCGGCGCGCCAGCACGTCGTGGTTGCGGTGGCTGGTGACCTGGTCGAGGTTGCCCACGACCAGCAGCGGGGGGCGCGCGGTGTTGGCCAGCGCGATCCGCAGCAGCAGCCCGTCGAGCTCGGTGAGCTGCTCGACGTACTCGTCGAGGTCGGGCAGCGGCAGCGGGCCGAACACCGGTCGGCACACCGCCTCGAGGTCGGCGCGGTCGGCCCGGCCGACCAGCCGGTACCACGGCGCGTCCCAGCGCAGCTGTTCGGTGATGAGATCGCGCACCCGCACCGACTCGGCGACGGTGTCGAGCTCTTCGATGCCGGCCAGCGTGCAGCGGGCGAAGATGTCGGCCGGCGCGGTGGCGCCCAGCACCGTCAGCGTGCCCCCGGACGGCTTCATCCGGCCGGCCACGGTCATCAGCAGGGCGGTGCGCCCCGGGCCGGCGGTGCCGATCAGCGCGGTCACCCCGCCGGTGGGGATCTCCAGATCGATCGGGCCGTACACCGGACCCCACGGCCCGCGCATGGTGATCGCCCGGGCCACCACCGCCGGTGGGCTCGGGGGGTGATCGGCCGCCGACTCTGCCATCTGCCTCGGTCCTCTCTAGTCGCCCAGTGCGGTGTGCATCTGCCAAATCAGTACTTCGGCCGCACCGGTGGCGCGCACGGTGGGCCCGTCGCTGCCCCTGAACCGGATCGCATCCCCGGCGTGCAGCTCGGTGCGGCCGTCGACTCGCACCGTACCGTGCGTGACCTGCAGATACAGATAGGGTGCCCGCGGCAGGCCCACGGCGTCGCCGTCCTCGAGGCGGGCGCCGTGCAGCGCGGCGTGGCGGTTGCCCAACCCGATCGCGCCGGGCAGCCCGGGGATCCCGGAGGCGAGGGTGACCAGCGTCCGGCCGGCCAGGGCGGCGGCGACGTCGGCCTGCCGGTGGCGCGGGGCGGCGCCGACGGTGTCGGGCAGCACCGCCATCTGCACGAAGTGCACCCCGCCGGCGGCCTGCTCGGCGTGCTCGGCGTGCTCGACCCCCGCCCCGGCCGACAGGCACTGGATCACCCCCGGGCGGATCACCCCGCGGTGGCCCAGCGAATCGGCGTGGCGCAGCCCGCCGTGCAGCACCCAGGTGAGGATCTCCAGGTCGCGGTGCGGGTGGGTGTCGTAGCCGGACCCGGCGGCCAGCACCTCCTCGTTGCAGACCAGCAGCACCCCGTGGTGGGTGTTGGCCGGGTCGTAGTGGTCGCCGTAGGAGAACGCCTGCCACGACCGCAGCCACGCGGTGGTGGCCAAATGGCGGTCCGCGCCGCGCCGCAGCTCGACGGTTTCGGTCATCGGCCCAGGGTATCGGGGGGCCGATCGGGCTGCGGCCGCTACCAGTCGGATTCGTCGAAGGTGATCACACCGCGGATGTTCTTGCCGTCGATCATGTCCTGATAGCCGTCGTTGATGTCGTCGAGGGTGTAGGTGGCGGTCACCATCTCGTCGACCTTGAGCAGCCCGGCTTTGTACAGCCCCGCCAGCCGCGGGGTCTCCACGTGGGAGTTGCCGCCGCCGAAGATGTTGCCCTTGAGGGTCTTCTGCAGCATCGTGAACAGAAACAGGTTGAGCTTGACGTCGGCGTCGACCATCGACCCCATGCCGGTCACCACGCAGGTGCCGGTCTTGGCCGTCAGCGTCATCGCCTCCTCGACCATCTCGCCGCGCATCTCGCCGACCGCGATGATCGTCTTGTGCGCCATGATCCCCCAGGTCAGTTCCATCACCGGGGCGATCGCCTCGGCCATCGACGGGTAGACGTGGGTGGCGCCGAACTTGACCGCGGCGTCGCGTTTGGCCGCCACCGGGTCGATGGCGATGACGTGGCGCGCCCCGGCGAGCACCGCGCCCTGCAACGCGCTCATCCCGATGCCGCCGACCCCGACGACGATCACCGTCTCACCGGGGGCGACCTGCGCGACGTTGGTGGCCGAGCCGAAACCGGTGGGCACCGCGCACCCCATGATCGCCGCGGCTTCGAACGGGATGTCCGGGTCGATCTTGACGACCGAGTCCTGGTGCACGGTCATGTACGGCGCGAAGGTGCCCAGCAGGTTCATCGGAAAGACCGGGTGGCGCCCGGCGTGGATGCGGTGGGTGTCGTCGGCGATCGCCTTGCCGCCCAGCAGCACCGCGCCCCGGTCGCACAGCGAGCGGAAGCCCCGCAGGCACGGCGGGCAGGCACCGCAGGCCGGGATGAACGCCAGGATGACGTGGTCGCCCTCGGCGAGTCCGGTGACGCCGGGGCCGACCTTGGTGATGACCCCGGCGCCCTCGTGGCCGCCGAGGGCCGGCAGCCCGATCGGGGTGGCCCCGGTGCTCAGGTGGTAGTCGGAGTGGCACATGCCGGCGGCATGCACCCGGATCTGGACCTCACCGGCGACCGGGTCGCCCAGATCGATCTCGTCGACTCGGAAGCCCTGGTTGAGTTCCCACAGCAGTGCGCCCTTGGTCTTCATGACTGGCGATCATAACCAGGGATGCTGAACGTGTTTCAATCGTGGCGTCGGTCACAGCGATGACCTGCGACGATACCGTGCTACGGATTCTTGTGCGGGATGCCCGCGGTCAATCCGCCGTCGACGACGAAATCCGCCCCGGTGGAGTAGGAGGACTCGTCGGAGGCCAGGTAGAGCACACAGGCGGCGACCTCGGGGGACTTCGCCGCGCGCCCCAGCGGGATCTGCAGCGAGTCGTCGGGGATCGCCATGGCCATCCGGGTGCGGACCAGCCCGGGCAGCACCGTGTTGACCCGGATGTTGTGCGCGGCCAGCTCCACGGCCGCCGCCTTGGCCAGCCCCCGCACCGCGAACTTCGACGCCACGTAGCCGTAGAGCCCGGGGCTGCCGCGCATGCCCTCGACCGAGGAGATGTTGATGATCGAGCCGCCGCCGGCGGCGGTCATCGGCTCCACCGCGGCCTGCATGCCCAAAAACGTGCCGGTGAGGTTGACGTCGAGGATCTTCTGCCACGCCGCCAGGTCGAACTGCGCCAGCGTGTTGATGTTGGCGATGCCGGCGTTGTTGACCAGCACGTCGAGCTTGCCGAAGGTCTGCACGGCCAGCGCGACCGCCGCCCGCCAGTCGTCGGGGCGGGTGACGTCGAGTCGGGTGAACAGCGCCGGCGCGCCGGTGTCGTCGACCCGGTCGCCGAACTGCTCGCCGAGTTGCTCGACGAGTTTGGCGCCCTCGTCCTCGACGACGTCGCCGATGACCACCCGCGCGCCCTCGGCGATCAGCGCGCGCGCGTGGGCGGCGCCCATGCCGCGCCCGCCGCCGCTGATCAACGCCACCTTGCCTGCCACGCGCCCCATGGGGGCCAGGTTACTGGGAGCGCCGCGGTGATCGCGGGTGGGCCGCCGGGGCGGGCCCGGCGAGCGGCTACGCTGCTGCGTGATGACTCTCAGCCACACCGAGCGGACCTTCACCGGGGTCGGCGGCGTGCGCATCGTCTACGACACCTGGACCCCGGCCGGCGCGCCGCGCGCGGTGGTGATCCTCTCGCACGGGTTCGGCGAGCACGCCCGCCGCTACGACCATGTCGCGCAGCGGTTCGGCGCGGCCGGTCTGCTCACCTATGCGCTCGACCACCGCGGCCACGGCCGCTCCGGGGGCCGGCGGGTCTATCTCACCGACCGCAGCGAATACACCGGGGATTTCGCCACCCTGGTCGGCCTCGCCGCCGCCGAGCACCCCGGGCTGCCGCGGGTGGTGCTCGGCCACAGCATGGGCGGCGCGGTCGTGTTCAGCTACGGAGCCGACCACCCCGACGACTATCAGCTGATGGTGCTCTCCGGGCCGGCGATCGCCGCCCAGCAGATGACCGGGCCGGTGATGGCGGTGCTCGGCAAGATCCTCGGCTCGATCGCGCCGGGGCTGCCGGTGCAGGCCCTCGACGCCGAACTGGTCTCGCGGGACCCCGCGGTGGTCGCCGCCTACCGCGACGACCCGCTGGTGCATCACGGCAAGGTGCCCGCCGGGGTGGCGCGCGCGCTGCTGGTGGTGGGCGAGAACATGCCGCGCTGGGCCTCGGCGCTGCACACCCCGCTGCTGGTGGTCCACGGCGGGCGCGACCAGCTGGTGCCGGTGGCCGGCAGCCGCGACCTGGTGGCCCGGGCGGGGGGCGCCGACGTCACCCTGGAGGTGTACCCGCAGCTCTACCACGAGGTGTTCAACGAACCCGAACGCGAGGCCGTCCTCGACGACGTGGTGGCCTGGATCACCGCGCGGCTCTGACGCGGTGTCGGGGCCGGCGCCTACGTTGGACCCATGAGCGGCCACGGGAACGACGACAAGATGCTGGCGCGGATCGCGGCGCTGCTGCGCCAGGCCGAGGGCACCGACAATGCGCACGAGGCCGAGGCCTTCATGGCGGCGGCGCAGCGGTTGGCCACCACCACCTCCATCGATCTCGCGGTGGCCCGCGCCCACGCGAGCACCCGCTCCCCGGCGCAGGCCCCGACCCAGCGCACCATCACCGTCGGCACCGCCGGGACCCGGGGGCTGCGCACCTACGTGCAGCTGTTCGTGGTGATCGCGGCGGCCAACGACGTGCGCTGCGACGTGGCGGCCAACTCGACGTTCGTCTTCGCCTACGGGTTCGCCGAGGACATCGACGCCAGCCATGCGCTCTACGCGAGTCTGGTGGTACAGATGGTGCGCGCCTCCGACGCCTACATCGCCACCGGGGCGCACCGGCCCACCGCGACGATCACCGCGCGGCTCAACTTCCAGCTGGCGTTCGGTGCCCGGATCGGCCAGCGCCTCGCCGAGGCGCGCGAGGAGGTGCGCCGCGCGGCCTCCGAGCGGGCCGACGCCGCGCCGGGCACCGCGCTGGCGCTGCGCGACAAGGACCTCGAGTTGCGCGACCACTACCGCCGCGCGTCGCAGGCCCGCGGCACCTGGCGGGCGACCCGCGCGTCGGCGGGCTACTCGTCGGCGGCGCGCCGGGCCGGGGACCGGGCCGGCCGGCGTGCCCGCCTCGGCGACGGCCCCGAACTCGCCTCGGCCCGCACCGCGCTGGGCCGGTGAGCGCCCGGGATGTGCAGCGCGCCAAGGTGTATGCGGCCGAGGAGTTCGTGCGCACCCTCTTCACCCGGGCCGGCGAGCACAGCGGCCGGACGCTGGAGTTCTTCGGCACCTCGCTGACGCTGCCGCCGGAGGCGCGGTTCACCTCACTGGCCGCGGTGCGCCGCTACGTCGAACGCGTCCTCGCCCTGCCCGCGGTGCGCGACGCCTGGCCGCAGGCGCCGCCGGTGACGGTGCGGGCCCGCCGCGGCGTGAGCGCCGCGCACTACGAGCACCGCGCCGGCACCGGGGTGATCGCGGTGCCCCCCCGCACCGGGGCCGGCCCCGGTGCGGGGGGCTGGGCGCTGCGCGAGCTCGTGGTGCTCCACGAGATCGCCCACCACCTGTGCCCGGACCCGCCGGCGCACGGGCCCCGGTTCGCCGCGACGATGTGCCTGCTGGCCGAATCGGTGATGGGCCCGGAGGCCGGGCACGTGCTGCGGGTCGTCTACGCCAAGGAGGGCGTCCGCCTCGGGGGCCGGTGACCCCCGGTCCTCAGCTCTCGACCGGGACCATGTCGGCGCCGCAGGTGCACCGGTAGGACTGTCCGGCGCCGGGGCACTCGCACGGGACCTCGATGCGCATCCGGCACCCGCATCCGGTGTGGCTGCAGGTCAACAGCGTTCCGGTGGTTTCGCTGGTCATGATCTCCTCCTTCGGTGGGGACTTCGCCTCGGGTACCCGGCGGGTACCGCGCCCCCACTGTATACCCCATAGGGGTATTGGGTAAAGGGGTCGTGTCGGGGTCCGGGGGCCCGGGGGCTTCGCTACGCTGGTGCGCATGGGACAGCACTCCGCCGAGACCGAATCCGTTACCGAGGCCGACCCTTCCGAGGTCGACGGCCTGCTGGATGAGCTGTTGATCGCCGAGGATCCGGTGCTGACCGCCGCGCTGGAGAACAGCGCCGCGGCGGGGCTGCCCGCGATCGCCGTCTCCGCGCAGCAGGGTGCGTTTCTGCACCTTTTGGCCCGCGCCCTCGGTGCGCGCCGCATCCTGGAGGTGGGCACGTTGGGCGGCTACAGCACCATCTGGCTGGCGCGGGCGGCCGGTGCCGACGGTGCCGTGGTGAGCCTGGAGTACGCCGCGCACCACGCCGAGGTCGCGCGGGCCAACCTGGAGCGCGCCGGACTCGGTGAGCGGGTGCGCGTGCTGGTCGGCCCGGCGCTGGAGACGTTGCCGGACCTGGTGAACGAGGAGCCGTTCGACCTGGTGTTCATCGACGCCGACAAGGAGAACAACACCGCCTACCTGCGCTGGGCGGTGCAGTTGAGCCGTCCGGGCACGGTGATCATCGTCGACAACGTCATCCGCGACGGCCGCATCATCGACACCGACACCGACGCCGACGCCGGTTCCGACGCCGAGCGCGCCACCCGGGGCGCGCGGGAGGTGCTCGAGCAGATGGGGGCCGAGTCGCGCCTGGAGGTCGCCGCCCTGCAGACCGTCGGGGCCAAGGGCTGGGACGGTTTTGCGATGGCGCTGGTCACCGAGGGCTGAGCGCGCGCACCGCCTGCGCCGCCGACACGACGGCGTCGATGCGCAGCGCGGTCTGCCCGGCGTACAGGGCGGCGCGCTCCAGCACCGCCTCGGGCATGTCGGCCCGCGGGGGAACCGGGCTGAACAGCGGCAGCGCGGCGCGCTGCAGCCGCGGGGCGACCGCGCTGATCCGGTCGGCGACGCGGGCCAGCGGTGAGCTCCCGGCGTTGACCGCCGCCGGCAGGGCCCGTGCCGAGCCGTCCGCCCGGCACCACCGGCTGGTGGCCGCGTTGGGGACGACCCGGTGGCGCAGCGGCCAACTGAGCCCGAACAGGGTGGTCTCCACCGTGGCCGATGCGGCCAGGACCCGGCTGCGGTAGGCGGGGTGCGCCCCGGACTCCGCGGTGAGCAGAAACCGGGTGCCGGCCACCACCGCGGCGGCGCCGGCCTCCAGCGCCGCGGCGGTGTCGTCGGCGGTGGCGATCCCGCCGGCGAGCAGCACCGGCCGCCCGTCGGCGGCGGCCAGCGCGTCGGGCAGGAAATCCAGTGCGGCGCGGGTGCCGACCAGGTGCCCGCCGGCTTCGCGGCCCTGCGCGATCACCGCGTCGACCCCGGCGCGGACCGCCTCGCGGGTCTGCGCGATGGTGCCGACCATGGCCATCACGACGATCCCGGCGTCGCGCAACGCGGCGACCAGCGCGGCGCTCGGGGGGCGGAAAGCCAGCACCGCCACGTCGATCCCGGCGTCGATGCAGGTCCGGACGTGGTGCCGACGCACGAACGGCATCAGCAGGTTCACCGCGACGGCGCGCCCGGGTGCGTGCTCGCGCACGGCGCCGATCGCCGCGCGCAGCTCCGCCGGGGCGGCCAGTCCCAGGGTGCCCAGCGCGCCGGCGGCGGCCACCGCCCCGGCCAACCGCGGCCCGGCGATGCCGCCGCCCATCCCGGCCTGGACCACCGGGACGTCGAGGCGGAGCCGATCGGCGAGATCGCCGCCACCGGACGTCGTCATGAGACCAGCGTAGGCCGCGCCGGGCGGGCTCAGCCGCAGATCGCGCCGGTGGCCGCCGAGTGCACCAGTTTGCGGTACTTGGCGAGCACCCCGGTGGTGTACGGCGAGGCCGGTGGGGTGAAGCCCTCGGCGCGGGCCGCGAACTCGTCGGCGTCGACCAGCACGTCGAGGCTGCCGCGCGCGACGTCGAGACGGATCGGGTCGCCGTCGCGCACGAACGCGATCGGCCCGGCGTCGACGGCCTCCGGGGCCACGTGGCCCACGCACAGCCCGGTGGTCCCCCCGGAGAACCGCCCGTCGGTCAGCAGCAGTACGTCCTTGCCGAGCCCGGCGCCCTTGATCGCCCCGGTGATCGCCAGCATCTCGCGCATGCCGGGCCCGCCCTTGGGGCCCTCGTAGCGGATCACCACCGCGTCGCCGGCGTCGATGGTGCCGTCCTCGAGGGCGTCGAGCGCGGCTCGCTCACCGTCGAAAACCCGTGCGGTGCCCTCGATCACGTCGGTGTCGAAGCCAGCCGACTTGACCACCGCACCCTCCGGGGCCAGCGAGCCGTGCAGGATCGTGATGCCGCCGCTGGGATGGATCGGGTTGCTCAGCGCGTGCACCACCTTGCCGTCGACGACCGGGGGATCGAGGTCGGCGATGTTCTCGGCCATCGTCTTGCCGGTGACCGTCAGCGCGTCGCCGTGCAGCAGGCCGGCCTCCAGCAGGGTCTTGAGCATCACCGGCACCCCGCCGATCTTGTCGATGTCGAACATGACATGGGCGCCAAACGGTTTCACGTCCGCCAGGTGCGGCACCTCGGCGCCGATCCGGGAGAAGTCGGCCAAGCTCAGATCCACCTCGGCCTCGTGGGCGATCGCCAGCAGGTGCAGCACCGCGTTGGTCGAGCCGCCGAAGGCCATCACCACCGCGATCGCGTTCTCGAAGGCCTGCTTGGTCAAGATGTCGCGGGCGGTGATCCCGCGGCGCAGCAGCTCCACCACGGCCTGCCCGCTGCGCCGGGCGAATCCGTCGCGGCGGCGGTCCGCCGACGGCGGGGAGGCGCTGCCCGGAAGCGACATCCCCAGCGCCTCGGCGGCGCTGGCCATGGTGTTGGCGGTGTACATCCCGCCACACGCGCCCTCGCCGGGGCAGATCGAGCGTTCGATGATCGCGACGTCCTCGCGCGACATCAACCCCCGCGAACACGCCCCGACCGCCTCGAAGGCGTCGATGATCGTCACCTCGCGCTCGGTGCCGTCGGAGAGTTGGGCGTAGCCGGGCATGGTGGATCCGGCGTAGAGGAAGACCGCCGCGAGGTCCAGCCGGGCGGCGGCCATCAGCATCCCGGGCAGGCTCTTGTCGCAGCCGGCCAGAAGCACCGAGCCGTCGAGGCGTTCGGCGCACATCACGGTCTCGACGCTGTCGGCGATCACCTCGCGGCTCACCAGCGAGAAGTGCATGCCCTCGTGGCCCATCGAGATGCCGTCGGAGACCGAGATCGTTCCGAACTCCAGCGGGTAGCCGCCGGCGGCGAACACCCCCTCCTTGACCGCGGTGGCCAACCGGTCCAGCGACAGGTTGCACGGGGTGATCTCGTTCCACGACGACGCCACCCCGATCTGCGGCTTGGCGAAGTCCTCGTCGCCCATGCCGACCGCCCGCAGCATCCCGCGCGCGGCGGTGCGCTCCAGCCCGTCGGTGACGGCGCGGCTGCGCGGTTTGATGTCGGCGGACGTGCGGTCTGCGGCCATGGCCACCAGTATGCCCGCGCCACAGGGCGCGCCAAAATCATTTATATACCCGCCAGGGGTATCAGGTAGCATGGCGCGCATGAAGTGTCTCGCCCTGCGTCCCCTGTGCCTCACCGCGGTGTTCGCCGCGGCCGCCGTCGTGCTCGCCGGGTGCTCGGCGTCGAGCGAGGACCCCGGCGCCGCCGCGCACACCACCGGGGCCGCCGAGACCGCCGTGACCGACGGGGCGGTCGCGACCACCGCGGCCGACGCGGCGGTGCCGACCAACCACAACGCGGCCGACGTGACGTTCGCCACCGACATGATCCCGCACCACCGGCAGGCGCTCACGCTGACCGACCTGGTCGACGAGCGCACCGACAACGCCGCGGTCATCACGCTGGCGCGCGAGATCAGCGCGGCCCAGCAACCCGAGATCGACCAACTGCAGGCCATGCTGCGGCAGTGGGACGTCCCGGTGCCCGAGGAGCAACAGGGGGACCACGACGGCGCCGACATGGCCGGGATGGTCGACCAGGCCACGCTGGAGCGGCTGGAATCGTTGCGGGGCAGTGAGTTCGACACCCTGTGGTTGGAGTCGATGATCTCTCACCACCAAGGGGCGGTGCAGATGTCGCAGACCGAGATCTCCGACGGGGAGAACGCGGCCGCGAAGGCGTTGGCCACCAACATCATCGCCGTCCAGCAGGCCGAGATCGACCAGATGAACGACATGATGGGTGCCTGACATGCCTGGTACACACGGTTATTCCGCTGACGACGAGCTCAAGGACGCCTACGCCAAGCGGTTGCGCCGCATCGAGGGACAGGTGCGCGGCATCGCGCGGATGATCGACGACGACAAGTACTGCATCGACATCCTCACCCAGATCAGTGCGGTCAACAGCGCCCTGCGTTCGGTGGCGCTGGGTCTGCTCGACGAGCACCTGCGCCACTGCGTCAGCGGGGCCGCCGCCGAGGGCGGCGCGCACGCCGACACGAAATTGGCGGAGGCCTCTGCGGCGATTGCCCGGCTGGTTCGCTCCTGAACCCGATACGGTGGCGCCAGCGTCGGGTTCGTTCCCCACGCGCCGACCACCATGACAATTCAGCGCGCCAGCACCTCGGCCGGCCCGTGGACACCGCGGGTCGTCGTTCAATTGGCGGTACTCGCCGGCGCCGCGTTGACCTACGTGACCGCCGAGATCCTGCCGGTGGGGGCGCTGTCGGCGATCGCGGCCGACCTCGACATCAGCGAGGCCGTGGTCGGCAGCCTGCTGGCCTGGTACGCGGTGGTGGCCGCGGTCTCGACGGTGCCGCTGGTGCGCTGGACGGCGCACTGGCCGCGCCGGCGCACCCTGCTGCTGGCGCTGGCGTGCCTAGCGGTCTCCCAGGTCGTCTCGGCGCTGGCGCCGACGTTCGCGGTGCTGGTCATCGGCCGCACGCTGTGCGCGGTCACCCACGGGCTGTTGTGGGCGGTGATCGCGCCGATCGCCACCCGGCTGGTGCCCAGCACCCACTTCGGCCGGGCCACCACCGCGATCTACATCGGCTCGAGCCTGGGACTGGTGATGGGCATCCCCTCGATCACCTGGGTCAGCCTGTCGGTGGGCTGGCGCCCGGCGGTCGCGCTGGTCGCCGCCGCCGGGATCGCGGTGCTGTTGGCCGCCCGCGCGGTGCTGCCGCCGATGGAGCTCGCCGCCGACCAGCACGCCGTGGTCGGGGCGGCCGCCCGCCACCACCGCAACCGGCGGCTGATCATCGTGACCGCGCTGACGCTGGTGGTGGTGATCGGGCATTTCATCTCCTACACGTTCATCCTCGCGATCATCCGCGAGGTGCTCGGCATCGACGTCGTCGACCGCGCCCACGCGGTGTCGTGGCTGCTGGTCGGCTACGGGATCATCGGGGTGGCGGCGATGAGCGCGGTGGCCCGCCCGCTGGACCGCCGGCCCGCGGCGGTCGCCACGGGGTGCATGAGCGTGCTGTGTCTGGCGTTCGTGGTGTTGACCGCGCTGGCGTTCACCGACCTGCCCACCGCGGTGACGATCCCGGTCGGGATCACGATGATCCTGCTGTGGGGGGCGACGGCGGCCACGGTGTCGCCGATGCTGCAGTCGGCGGCGATGCGCACCGCGCCCACCGATCCCGACGGGGCGTCGGGGCTGTACGTGGCGGCGTTCCAGATCGGTATCGCCGCCGGGTCGCTGTCCGGCGGGGTGCTGTCCAGCCACGCCGGGCTCGGCGTCATGATGGCCACCTCGACCGGACTGTTCGTGGCGGTGCTGATCGGCATCGTCGTGGCCCGCCGGGTCTTCGATGTTTCCTCAATCGTCGGTTCGTACTAGCGCGGCGGTAACACCGGCGGCGATGCGGCGATAAACACTGCAGGTCAGCACCCTGGAGTTGGCGAACCGGCGGTTTTGTGCCACCGTTTGGCCAGTTAGCTGGTCTGCGCGCTGTGCGAGACTGGTGACAACGTGTGCGATGGAGGGATACGAATGCCGCGATGGACGAAAGACGTGCTGACCGCCGCGGTCAGTGCCGTCGGGGTGGTCGCGACACTGACCCTGGGCGCCGGTGCGGCATTGGCCGATCCGCCCCCGCCGCCCCCGCCGCCGGCCGACCCGCCGGCCCCGCCACCCCCGCCGCCGCCGGCGCCGGAACCCTGGGTGCCGCCGTGGGCGCAGCCGGCCCCGCCGCCGCCGGCCCCGGAACCGCCGGCCGCCCCGGAACCGCCGGGCCCACCGGCCGAGCCCGCCTCGAGCCCGTCGGCGCCGTCGGTGACCCCGGGCACGATCCCGGCCGGGCAGAACCCGGAGCCGTTCACCGGGGAGGCGCCGTTCCTACCGCCGTCGTTCAACCCGCTCGACGGCTCGCTGGTCGGGGTGGCCAAACCGATCATCATCAACTTCCAGCGCCCGATCGCCGATCAGGCGCTGGCCGAAGACGCGATCCACATCTCGTCGAACCCGCCGGTGCCCGGCAAGTTCTACTGGATGACCCCCAGCCAGGTGCGCTGGCGCCCGCACGACTTCTGGCCCGCCGACACCGTGGTGACCATCGACGCCGCCGGCACCAAGTCGACGTTTCGCACCGGGGACTCGCTGGTGGCCACCGCCGACGACGAGACCCACGAGATGACCATCACCCGCAACGGCGAGGTGGAGAAGGTCTTCCCGATGTCGATGGGGATGACCGCCGGCGGGCACGAAACCCCCAACGGCACCTACTACGTGCTCGAGAAGATGCCCGAGGTGGTGATGGACTCCTCGACCTACGGGGTGCCGGTGGACTCCGAATGGGGCTACAAGCTGAAGGTCAAGGACGCGGTGCGTATCGACAACAGCGGCGGCTTCGTGCACAGCGCGCCGTGGTCGGTGGGCGATCAGGGCAAACGCAACGTCAGCCACGGCTGCATCAACCTCTCCCCGGAGAACGCCAAGTGGTTCTACGACAACTTCGGCAGCGGGGACCCGGTCGTGGTGAAGAACTCCGTGGGGCTCTACACCAAGAACGACGGCTCCCAGGACTGGCAGATCTAAGGGCCCACCGCCGCCCGGCGACGCGCGCCGGCGCCGCCGGTCAGCTCCAGATGCGCACCCGCTGCTGCGGCGGCAGGTACAGCGCGTCGGTCTCGGCGACGTCGAACGCGGCGTAGAACGCGTCGAGGTTGCGGATCACCCCGTTGCAGCGGAACTCCGGCGGGGAGTGCGGGTCGATCGCCAGCCGGCGGATCGCCTCGGCCTCGCGGGATTTGGTGCGCCACACCTGCGCCCAGCCGTAGAAGACCCGCTGGATCCCGGTGAGCCCGTCGATGACCGGGGCCTCGTCGTCGCCGAGCGCCAACCGGTAGGCCAGCAGCGCGATCGCCAGGCCCCCGAGGTCCCCGATGTTCTCCCCGACGGTGAATGCGCCGTTGACCCGATGGTTCTCGGCGAGCCCGCGCGGGGTGTAGCCGTTGTACTGCTCGATGAGCGCGGCGGTGCGCGTGGCGAACTCGGCGCGGTCGGCGTCGGTCCACCAGTCGACCAGGTTGCCGTCACCGTCGTATTTCGCGCCCTGGTCGTCGAAGCCGTGGCCGATCTCGTGGCCGATCACCGCGCCGATCCCGCCGTAGTTGGCGGCGTCGTCGGCCGCGGCGTCGAAGAACGGCGGCTGCAGGATCGCGGCGGGGAACACGATCTCGTTCATGCCCGGGTTGTAGTAGGCGTTGACCGTCTGCGGGGTCATGAACCACTCGTCGCGGTCGACCGGGCCGCCCAGTTTGGCCAGCTCGCGGTCGAATTCGTGAGCGTAGCCGCGCCGGTAGTTGCCGTAGAGGTCGTCGCCGGTGAGGTGCAGGGCGCCATAGTCGCGCCAGCGCGCCGGATAGCCGATCTTGGCGGTGAACCGGTCCAGCTTGGCCAGCGCGCGCTCCCGGGTGGCCGGGGTCATCCAGGGCAGGTCGCTGATCGACACCCGGTAGGCCTCCCGCAGGTTGGCCACCAGCTCATCCATCCGGTCCTTGGCCTCCGGCGGGAAATGCCGGCGCACATACAGTTTGCCCACCGCATCCCCGAGGAGGCGCTCCACCAGCGCGACCCCGCGTTTCCAGCGGTCGCGCAGCGCCTCGGTGCCCGACAGGGTGCGCCCGTAGAACGCGAAGTCCTCGGCGACCAGGGCGTCGGTGAGGATCCCGGCGCGGGCGTGGATCACCCGCCAGCGCGCCCACCGCTTCCAGTCGGCCAGGTCCAGCTCCGCCCACGCGGCGGCGAACGCGGCCAGGTAGTCGGGTTGGCGCACCACCAGTTCGGCGACGGCCGCCGGGGTGGTGCCCAGCGCGAAGACCCAACCGGCCCAGTCGAACCCGGGGGCCTGCTCGGCCAGGTCGGTGAAGCGGCGCAGGTTGTAGGTGAGGTCGGCGTCGCGGCGTCGGACCACATCCCAGTGCGCGGCGGCCAGCCGGGTCTCCACCGCCACGATCGCGGCGGCGTCGTCGGCCCAGCGCGCCGGGTCGCCGCCGTAGACCAGGGCGAACATCGCCGCGATGTGGCGCGGATAGGCCGCCAGGGTCGCGGCGTGGGTGTCGTCACGGTAGTAGGACTCGTCGGGCAGCCCGAGCCCGGACTGCCCCACGTGCACCAGATACCGGGTGGAGTCCTTCGCGTCGGTGTCGACGTAGAGCCCGGCGCCGCCGCCGACCCCGGTGCGCTGCAGCCCGCCGAGCACCGCGGCCAGCGCGTCGGCGTCGGGGGCCGCCTCGATCGGGGCCAGTTCGTCGTGCAGCGGGGCCAGGCCGCGGCGCGCCACCTCGGCCTCGTCGAGGAAGCTGGTGTAGAGATCGCCGATGCGCCGCTCATCGGTGCCGTCGGGCGCCCCGGCCGCGGCGGCCGCCTCGATGAGGTCGCGGACCTGCTGTTCGGCCCGGTCGAACAGCAGCCGGAAGGCGCCGTCGGTGGCGCGGTCGGCGGGGATCGCGTAGTCGCTCAGCCAACGACCGTTGACGTGGCCGAACAGGTCGTCCTGCGGGCGGATCCGGGGGTCGGCGTGGCTCAGGTCGATGCCGGAGCGAGCGGCTGCATCGGTCATCGGGCCATCCTGTCACGGCGCACGGTAGCCTCACGGCCATGTCCGAACCGGAGCCGCCGCCCGACTCCGAGGCGCCCGACCCCGACCCGGGCCCCGCGGATGCGGGCCCCGCGGATGCGCCGGTGTTCTCCGGCTACGGCCTGGCCTCGGCGGCGCTGGCGCTGCTGGCGGTGACCGCGGTGGTGCTCGGGGGGCTGATCTGGTCGGGCCATCGCCGTGAGCAGGCCGAGCGCGCATACGAAACCGCGGTGTTGCAGACCGCCGCCGACTGGGTGGGGCAGCTGGCCAACATCGACACCGACAACGTCGAGCAGACCATGCAGACGCTGCACGAGGCGACGGTCGGTCCGCTCAACGCCGAGTTCGAATCGGCCATGGCGCCCTATCGCACGGTGGTGCTCCGGCTGCAGGCGCGCTCCAGCGGCCGGATCGAGGCGGTCGCGCTGGAGTCGCTGCGCCACGACGAGGCCGGCGGGCGCGCGCGCCCCCCGGCCGAGCAGCGGGCGCCGGAGTTGGCCGGGCGCACCGACACCGCGCTGGTGGTGGCCACCTCGGTGGCCGACAACGTCGGCGGCGAACCGCAGACGGTGCGGTGGACGCTGCGGGTGGACGTCTCCGAGGTCGACGGCACCCCGATGATCTCCGGTCTGGAGTTCCTGCGATGAGGTTGGCCCCGACCCGCAACGGGTGGCGTGTGGCGGTCTTCGACGTCGCCGCGCCGGCCGGTGTCGCGGTGGGGCTGGTGGCCGTCGGCGTGGTGCTGGCGTGGCCGCGCTGGTGGGTGGCGCTGGGCGCGGTGCTGCTGGTGTTGCTGGTGCAGGCGGTGGCCGTCGACGTGTGGCTGTGGCGCCGCGATGCGGTCACCGTCGGCACCGACGACGACCGCCCCGGGCTGCGGCTGGGCGTGGTCGCGCTGGCCGCGGCCGCTCTGGTCGCCGCGGTGGCGGTGGGCTATACGCGCTGGACGCTGCCCGACCGCGCCTTCACCGCCGATGCGGAGCAGACGGTGGCGGTCGCCGCCGAGGTCGCCGAGCAGCTGGCCACGTTCTCCCCGCGCGACCCGGACGCGGCGATGGACCGGGCGGCGGCGCTGATGGTGCCCGAACGCGCCGACGTCCTGCGGCAGGACCTGGCCGGCGCCGCCGACGCGATGGTCGACGACGACGTGAGCGTGCAGGCGGCGACGCTGTCGGCCGGCGTGGAGGCGTTGAGCGCGTCGGCGGCGAGCGTCACGGTGCTGCTGCGCAGCACCCGCACCACCGCCGGGGAGCCCCCGCAGCGCCGCGTGCTGGCGTTGCGGGTGGCGTTGACGAAGCTGACCGGGCCCGAGACCGCCGAGCACGACGGCTGGCGGGTGCTCGACGTGGCGCCGCTGCACGCCCGCTGAGGCCGCTACCCCAGGCGGGAGTGTTCGACCTTGATGCAGCGGTCCATCACCACCTGCAGGCCCGCCGCGGCGGCGTCGCGGGCCACCTGGGCGTCGCGCAGCCCCGACTGCAGCCACAGCGTGCGCGGATGCGGGGTCAACGCCAGCACCTCGGCGAGCACCGCGGGCAGCTGGTCGCGGCGCCGGAACACATCCACCAGGTCCGGGATCACCGGCAGGTCGGCGAGTTTCGGGTAGACCGCGACCCCGTCGACCTCGCGGATAGTCGGGTTCACCAGGTACAGCTCGTAGGCGCCGGTACCGGCCAGATAGCGGTAGATCTCGTTGCTCGGCCGGGCCCGGTTGGCCGAGGCGCCCACGATCGCGATGCTGCGGGTCTCGGTCAGGATCGTGCGCAGGGTCGCCGCGTCCGTCACCGTCGGGTCGGTCATTCCTCGGTGCCTCCTGAACGTTGCGCCTTCATCTTCACGAACCGGTCCGACAGCCGACGGATCCGGATCATCAACGCCGCCGACGGGCTGACGTCGGCGTCGAGAAACGAGTCCAGCTCGTCGGTCGACACCCCGATGCGGGAGGCGAACTCCCCTCGGCTCAGCCCGGACCGGTTGATCAGCAGCTGCACGTGGCGGGCCACCTCGGCGCGCTCAGCGGCCTCCAGGTGCGTGCGGGTGCGGGCCAGCACCTCGGCGAGCGCCTTGGAGATGCCGTAGGGGCGCGCCCCGTCGAGCACCTCCTCGACCTGGCGCGCGGTGCGCCCGTACGGGTCGCGTTTGAGGGCGACCACGATGCGTTTCCACACCGAGATGTCGCCGTTTTCCAACGCCGCCCGGATCGCGGCGGTCGGCCAGAACTCCACCGGCCGGTCGTTGAGGCCGGCGTAGCCCGGGCGGGGGCCGCGCCGCTGCGGTGACGGCGTGCTGTGGGGATCCGCCGTCACCGTCACCTCGTCTCCTCAAGCATCGCCACCGCCACCGCCAGGCAGCGTCTGCGAACATCATCCCAGTCGGCTTCGTGCGGGCCGTCGGCGGTGTCGGCGTCCACCGCGTCGAGGTCGGCCGGGTCCGGCGCCGGGCGCGGATCGGCCAGCCGGCGCACCAACTGGGTGGCGATCCAGCGCGGCTGCGACGAGCGGGCCCGGTAGTGCGCGTCGATGCCGGCCAGCGCCACCGCGACCGCCGACGAATCCAGCGCGTCGACCAGGCCGGCGAATTCGGCGAAGTCGCGCCGGCTGTTGCGGGTCATCACCAGATAGCCCTGAAGCCGGACCGTCTCCGCCGCGGTGGGGATCTGCAGCCGGTCACCGGTGGCCAACTGCACGGTGGTGATCTCCACCGGGCTGGCCCGACGCACCTGCCGGGTCGCGGTGTCGGCCTCGGTCTCCAGGGCGTCCAGCGCGATCCGCAGCCGCCAGCACCACGCGGTCACCGGGTGCACCGGGCGCAGCGCCCGCGGTGCGGCGCGCCCGGTGAAACGCCGCGCCAGCGCCGAGTCGGTGCCGACCGACGCCAGCGCCGGGGCGCGGTGCCCGCCGGCACCGGCGCGTTGGCAGCCGCTGAACGCCAGCGGATCGGCCACCGCGATCGCCTCGGGGGCCAGCTCCTGCAGCTTGGCCGACGACTTGAGCACCATCCGCAGATCGGCGGCCGGGGCGACCAGCGCCGAGATGTCGTCGGGGATCAACACCACGTCGCCGAGATCGACCTCCGGCAGCGGCTTCTCGAAGTCCACCGACGGCAACACCCGGTCCAGCCAGCGCGGCAGCCACCAGTTCCACTTCGCGAACATCGCCATCAGCGCCGGCACCAGCACCAGGCGCACCACGGTGGCGTCGATGGCGATGGCCACCGCGCAGGCCACCCCCAGCTGGGCGACCAGCGGCATACCGGCGAACGCGAAACCGATGAACACCGCGATCATGATCAGCGCCGCGCTGGTGATGGTGCGCGCACTGGTGCTCACCCCGTAGGCCACCGCGTCGCGGGTGTTCGCGGACTCCAAGAACCGTTCCCGGATGCGGGTGAGCAAAAAGATCTCGTAGTCCATCGACAGCCCGAAGGTCATCGCCAGCACCAGCGGCGGGATGGTGGAGTCGATCGAGGCGAGCGGGACGAACCCCAACCGCTCCAGCCAGCCCCACTGGAACACCACCACCAGGCTGCCGTAGGCGGCGCCGACCGACAGCATCGTCATCAGCACGCCCTTGAGCGCCAACACCACCGACTGGATCGCCAACAGCAGCATCACGAACGCGATCAGGGCGACGAACGCCAGCACCCACGGCTCGGTACTGGCCACCCGGTCGTCGAAATCCTTGATCAGCGCGGTCGGCCCGCCCACCGAGAGCTGGCCCGCGGCGATCCCGGACCGGTGCGGCAGCTGCTCACGCATCCAGTCCACGCTCTGGCGGGCCGCCATGTCCTCGGGGTCCACGGCCAGCACCGCCGAGAGCAGGGCGCTGGCGTCGTCGTCGGCGAAGACCGGCGGGGAGACCGACACGACGTGCGGCGCCTGCTGCATCGCGGTGTTGAGCGCGGCCAGGCCGGCGGCGTGCTCGGGGGCCGAGGCGGCGCCGTCGGGGAAGGTGACCAGCACCCGCACCGGGCCCAGCGCCCCGGGGCCCAGCGCCTGCGCGGCGGCGGCCATCCCGCCGCGCGCCTCGTGGGAGGAGTCGAACTGGCGCAGCATGCTGTTGCCCAGCACCATCGTGAACGCCGGCGCGGTCATCAGGATCAGCAGCGCGGCCGCCGCCAGCGCCGACAGCCAGGGACGGCGCATCACCCACCCCACCCAGCGGGTCCAAAACCGGGACTCGGTGAGCTCGGGGCGCCGCGACCAGTGCAGCAGCGCGGCACGCTGCGCGGCACGCCGCCCGAACGTGGCCAGCACCGCCGGGGTCAGGGTCGCCGCGGTCAGCACCGCCACCGCCACCGCCAGGATCGCGCCGGTGGCCATCGACACCAGCACCGGGGTGTTGATCAGATAGATGCCGCAGACCGAGGCGATCACGGTCAGCCCGGAGAGCACCACCGCCAGCCCGGAGGTCGCCATCGCCGCGTCGACGGCCTCCTGCGGCTGGCGTCCGGCGCGCAGCTCCTCGCGGTACCGCATCAGGATGAACAGCGAATAGTCGATCGCCAGCGCGATGCCGAACATCGAGACCGTCGAGGTGACGAACACCGACATCGTGGTGAACTCCGAGAGCAGATACACCAGGCCCATCGTGACGACGACCGTGCACACCCCCAGCGCCAGCGGGATCGTCGCCGCGGTCAGCGAGCCGAACACCGCCAGCAGCACGATCAGCACCACCGGCAGGTTCCAGCGCTCCGCCTGGGCGATGTCCTGTTTGGTCTTGTCGGCCGCGGCGGCCCCGAGCGCGCCCTGCCCGATCACATACAGCCGCACCTGGCCGTTGTCGGTCTGGCCGGGCTCGGAACCGTGCACCCCGATGCGCTGGCGCAGTTGGCGGGCGGTGTCCACCGCGCCGGTGTTGTCGAAGTCCAGCTGCAGGATCACCACATACGGCCGGTCCGGCCGGGGATCGGGCTGGGTGGGGTCGGGCACCACCGAGACCGCGGGCACCGCGGCGGCGGCGCGCTCCAACTCGGCGACCGCGTCGGCCATGTCGTCGTAGCTGGCCCCGGAGCGGGGCGCGGCGACCAGCGCCAGCGGTGAGGCGCCCTCGGTGGGGAAGTGCTGCTCCAAGCGGTGCTGGACGTAGAGCGACTGCGACCCGGCGACCTCGAAACCGCCCCCGGTCAGCTGCCCGGACTGGGTTAACGCCAGGTACACCGCGGGCAGCACCGCCAGCAGCCATCCGGTGAACACCAGCCAGCGGAACCTGCGCAGGTTACGGCTGAGGTGGATCATCAACTGCTGAATCGTCGGTCTCCCCGTATCCGCGCACCTCGTGTGGCCGTAAACCTACCGCGACATGCTAAGCTCCCCGTCCGCAATTCGGGGTCGGATCGAGCCACTCGCCCCCATTGTGGTCGGCGGGCCCGGTGGGCGTCCACACCGGGGCCGCCGACTGTGGGATGGGTCTCATCGGCCGCTCGGAGCCGCTCGCGGATTTCGTCCGCTCCCGCGCGCAATGGCAGACTGGCGTGGGTCGTGAGGTGATGAGGAGCTATCTATGGCTAGGGCCACTGTGAAGGCCGGAACGAGAGTCGGCGTGGCGGTCGCCGCGGTCGCCCTGGGCGCTGCGGTGAGCGTGACGGCGATGCCGGTGGCGGGCGCCAAACCGGACCCCTGCGCGGCGAGCAGCGTCGCCAAGACCGTCAGCTCGGTCTCCGACAAGACCGGCGAGTACCTGGAGAAGAACCCCGAGACCGACCGGGTGTTGAGCCGGGCGCTGAAGGAACAGGCCGGCCCGCAGACCCTGATGGGGCTCAAGAGCTACTTCGACGCCAACCCGAAGGTCGGCAACGACCTGCGGGAGATCAGCTCGCCGTTGACCGAGCTCACCACCAAGTGCGACCTGCCGATCTCGCTGCCGGAGATGCTGGGGCTGCTGCAGAACGTGCAGAACCAGGGCGGCCTGCCCGGTCAGCTGCCGGGCCAGCTCCCCGGTCAGCTGCCGGGGCAGTTGCCCAACCCGGCCGACGTGCTCGACAAGACCGGCCGGTTGCCCGGCCCGGCCGACCCGGGCAGCACCGCCGGCGGGTCGTCGAGCACGGTGGACAACGCCACCATCCACTGAACCTGCCACCGACGCGCGTGCTCTATCGCCGTGCGGCCAGCAGCGCGACGGTGCGCCACCCGAGCAGCAGCACCGCGGTGCTCACCGTGGCGACCACCCAGAACGCCGGGGCGGTGCCCTGGCCGGTGAGCTTGCGCAGCGCCATGCCCACCGGCACGGTCGCCGCCCAGATCACGAGCCCGGTGGGCACCGGGGCCAGCGGGCGGCGCCAGCCGCGGGCCAGCAGCCAGCCGGTGAGCACCCCGGTCAGAAACGGCCAGGCGGTGGCGGCGATCCCGGCGGCGGTGAGCGACTCCTCGTGGCTGCGACGCCCCAGCGCGGCGAAGAGCAGTACCGCGACCGCATCGACGCCCCCGGCGATCAGCAGCGGTCGCGCGCTGCGGCGCGCGGGGGTCTCGGCGTTCCCAAGGTCGACGGGGTTCACGGGTGCTCACCTTCTCTGGGTTCTCGCGCGTCGAGCGTTCTCGTGCGGCACCCCCAGCTGATCACATCGCCCGCCCGCCCCGGCGCTCGCCCGCCCCGCCCCGGCTGCCCCGCCGCGCGTCGAGCCGCACGTTTGCGTGCGTTTGAGGCGCGCGGGCGCACGCAAACGTGCGGATGGATGAGCCCGGGCGCGATCCGACGCCGCCCGGGTGTGCCGCGGGGTCCTCAGCGCCCCCGCGCGCCTCGCCCGCCGCGGTCTCGGTCGGATACCGATCGGGCGCCTCGCCCACGCCGGGGCGGCGGTTACGCTACAGCGATGGCGCTCCCCCCCGACGGCCCCCCCGACACCGCCGCCGCCGCTGTCGACACCGCCGTCACCGCGGTGCACCCGCTGGTCCGCAAGGGGGCCGCCTGGGCGTGGCGGCTGCTGATCCTGCTGGCCGCCCTGGTGGCGCTGCTGTGGGTGATCAAAACCCTCGAGGTGATCTTCGTCTCGGTGGCGGTCGCGTTGATGCTCTCGGCGCTGCTGCTGCCCGGCGTCGACTGGCTCGACCGCCACGGGGTGCACCGCGGGCTGGCGGTGTTCCTGCTGCTTTTGACCGGGCTGGCGGCGATCTGCGCGATCCTGGCGTTCGTGGTCAGCCAGTTCGTCGAGGGGGTACCCGGGCTGGTCACCCAGGTCACCCAGGTCGTCGACTCCAGCCGCGCCTGGCTGGTGGAGGGTCCGCTGCACCTGAGCGCCGAGCAGATGGACCACGTGCGCGACACCGTCACCCGGATGCTGCAGACCAATCAGGCGGCGCTGACCAGCGGGGCGCTGTCGACGGCGGGCACCATCACCGAGATCGTCACCGGCGCGTTCGTGGTGCTGTTCACGGTGATCTTCTTCCTCTACGGCGGGCGCAACATCTGGCAATTCGTGGTGCAGATCTTCCCCACCGAGGTGCGCGCGAAGGTCCACACCGCCGGCATCGCCGGGTACCGCTCCCTGATCGGCTACATCCGCGCGACGTTCGTGGTGGCGTTGGTCGACGCGATCGGGATCGGCACCGGGCTGGCGATCCTCGGGGTGCCGTTGGCGCTGCCGCTGGCCTCACTGGTGTTCCTCGGGGCGTTCATCCCGCTGGTCGGTGCGGTGCTCACCGGGTTTCTGGCGGTCATCATCGCGTTGATCGCCAAGGGCTGGATCGTCGGGCTGATCGCGTTGGGGGTCGTCATCGGCGTCAACCAGCTGGAATCGCACGTGTTGCAGCCGCTGGTGATGGGGCGCGCGGTCTCCATCCACCCGCTGGCGGTGGTGCTGGGCATCTCCGCGGGCGCGGTGCTGGCCGGGATCGTCGGCGCGCTGCTGGCGGTGCCGGCGATCGCGTTCTTCGACCGGGCGGTGCGCGTGCTCCTCGCCCCGACCGCGACCGGTGCCCAGGAGGCGGCCGACCCGGACGACGGCGACGAGCCGGTGCGCATCGGCGCCCGCCCCGACCGGGTGGACTGAATCAGAAGCGGCCCTCGCGGCGCAGCAGATCCTGCGCGCTGACCCCGTCGCCGTGGCGCTGCCGGCCCTTGGGGCGCCCGCCGCGGCCGGGCAGCTTCTCCGTCGGCGCGGTGGGGTCGTTCTGCTCGGCATCGGTCGGCGGGGTGGGCAGCGCCGTGGTGGCCGCGTCGGTGTCGTCGGGGTGCTGGTGGGCCCCGCCGCGCTGGGTCGGGATGGCCTCGGTCTGGGCGTTGGTCTGGGCGTTGGTCTGCGCGCCGGTCCCGCTGTTGGCCGACGGGGGCCGCTGCGAGGTGCCGCGCAGCTCACCGAGCCAGGACTCCAGGTCGCGGTCCTGGCGCTCCGACGGCGGCGGGGCGGTCCGCATCGGCCGCTCCGGCGGCGGGGCGGCCGGGGGCGAGCCGGCAGGCCGCGTCTGCTGCGGCGGCGCTCCGGGGGGCGGCGTCGGCTGTGGCGGCGCCCCGGCGCGGTTGAGCCGGGCGGTCGGCGGGGTGGGATCGGCGCCGCCGGCGCCACCGAGCCGGGTGGTCGGCGGGGTGGGGTCGGGTTTGTCCGGGCCGCGCCCGGAGCCCGGTGTGGGCCGGGTCGGATCGTGCGGGGTCGTCGTCGGGGCCGACGGGGCGGGCCCCGACGACGCCGGCAGGGCGGCCCTCGCCGCCGAACGCGGCCGCACCGCCGGCCGTTTGCGCTCGTCGGGCAGGTGGATCTCGCCCAACCCGATGCGGTTCTGCAGCCGTTTCATCCAGCGCGGCGCCCACCAACAGTCGTCGCCGAGCAGCTTCATCACCGACGGCACCAGGAACATCCGCACCACGGTCGCGTCCAGCAGCAGCGCGGCCATCAACCCGAACGCCAGGTACTTCATCATCACCAGGTCGGAGAAGACGAACGAGCCGGCGACCACCGCCAACACCAGCGCGGCGGCGGTGATCAACCGCCCGGTGGTGGCGGTCCCGATCCGGATCGATTCGGTGGTCGACATCCCCGATTCGCGGGCCTCGACCATCCGGGAGACCAAGAACACCTCGTAGTCGGTGGCCAGGCCGTAGCCGACCGCGACGACCAACGCGATGATCACCACCATCAGCGGGGTGGGGGTGAAGTTCAGCACCCCGGCGAAGTGCCCGTCGACGAAGATCCACGTCAAGATCCCCATCGTGGAGCCGATCGTCAGCGCGTTCATCACCGCCGCCTTGATCGGCAACACCAGTGAGCCGAACGCCAGGAACATCAGCAGCGTGGTGGTGGTCAGCAGGATCACCAGCATCAGCGGCGCCTTGGCGATCAGGCTGTGGATGGAGTCCTGCTCGAGTGCCGGGGTGCCGCCCACCAGCAGCTGCAGCCCCTTCGGTGGGGTGATGTCGCGCAGCTCCTTGAGTTTGGCCGCGGCGTCGTCGCGGTTCTCCAGCCCGCTTTGGATGACCCGCACCGAGTCGTCCTTGGGATGGCCGCCCTCACACGGGCCGTCGGCGATCTCCGGGCAGGGGCGCTCCTCCCAGTGTTCGTCGGTGAACCCGGGGATCGCGGCGGCCTTGCTCCGGATGTCGTTGACCTGTGCGTCGGTGACCTCGCCGCCGTCGGTGCTCTTGATCACCAGCGTCAGCTGCTCGGTGCGGTAGCCGGGGAACAGGTGGTCGAAGTCCTCCTGGGCCACCCGCGCCGTGTTGTCCGGGGGCAGATACTTCTCGCTCATCCCGCCGAGGGAGAGCTTGCCCAGCGGGATGATCAAAAAGATCATCCCGATGATCAGCGGGATCGCGAAGATCAGCGGGCGTTTCATCACGAAGTTGGTCAGCCGCCCCCAGAACCCGGCCTCGACCTCCTCGCGGGTCTTGGTCTTCTGGGTCTTCTCGACGAACCAGTCGACGATGCGGCGCAGCAGCGGGGTGTCGCGCAGCAGCGGGACCCGCAGCAGGGTGCGCACCCCCAACGCGTCGACGTGGGCGCCGAGCACCCCGAGGATCGCCGGCAGCAGCGTGATCGAGAGCAGCGCGGCCAGCGACACCGCGGCGATCAGCGCGTAGGTCAGCGATTTGACGAACCCCTGCGGCAACAGCAGCAGGCTGGCGCCGGAGGCGATGATCAGCACCGCCGAGAACACCACGGTGCGCCCGGCGGTGATCACGGTGCGGCGCACCGCTGCCTCGGTGTCGTAGCCCTCGGCGATCTCCTCGCGGAACCGGCTGACGACGAACAGCCCGTAGTCCACCGCGATACCCAGCCCGATCAGCGACACCACGGGTTGGGCGAAGAAGTGCACCGGCCCGAACATCGCGACCAGCCGCAGGATCCCGGTGGCCCCGGCGATGGAGAGCCCGCCGACCAGCACCGGCAGCACCGCGGCGACCACCCCGCCGAACACGAAGAACAGCACCACCGCGACCAGCGGCAGCGCCAGCACCTCCATGCGGCGCTGGTCGGTGGCGATGGTGCCGGTCAACGCGTCGGCGATCGGTTGCAGCCCGGCCAACTCGACGTGGCCGCCGTTGAGTTTCGCCAGGTCGGGAGCGACCCCGCCGGTGTCGGCGCGGTAGTTGTTCAAAATCTCGTCGTCGTTGTCGCCTTTGAGCGGGATCGACACGAACGTGTGTTTGCGGTCGTCGGTGGCCATCCCGGCGATCACCGGGCTGTCGCTGTCGGGGGCGCGCAGCCAGCCGGCCCAGCCCACCACCTGGTCGGGGTGGTCGTCGACGAACGTGTTCAGCTCATCGACCACCTCGTCCTGCCAGGCGGTGTCGTCGACGGTTTTGCCGTCCGGCGGGGTGAACACCGCCACCACGTGGCTGGTGCGGTCCCGCCCGTAAGTGTCGTCACCGAGCACCGAGGCCTGCACCGATTCGCTGCCGTCGTCGTAGAACCCGCTCTGGGTGACGTGGTCGCCGAGGCTCATGCCGAAGACGCCGCCGCCGAGGCAGACCGCGATCATGGTCCCGATCACGATGAACCGGTAGCGATAGACGATTCGTCCCCACCAGGCGAACACCTAAACTCCTTGCTGATTCTGCGCCGACTCGCGCCACGGGCGCGTCGATCTTCTCCGGGTTTCCAGTTGTTACACCCGCGAGGTCAGGAGCGAGGTCAACGGCCGGAACGGCTGCAACCACGCGCCCTGCTCCGGTAGCGAATCCAGACCGATCCGCGGCAGCGGCTCCCGGAAGACGCCGGCGATGTCCTCCAGGTCGACGAACTCCAAGGTATCCGAGGCTAGCGCCCAACTGGCATGTTCGCGAAATCCCAGCACCTCGACGGGGGTGCCGGTCGCGGCGATCTCCTCCAGCGGGGCGCGGAACGCCTGTCCGTCGGCGGAGGCCACCACCAGCGCGGCCAGCCCCTCGCGGGCGCGCACGCCGATGTGGGCGAGCATGTCGGCGTCGACGTCGCTGTCCTCGTCGACCTTGGGTTTGGCGAACACCGCGAACCCGACGTTGCGCAGCGCCTCCACCCAGGGCCGCACCACGTCGGCGGTGCCCGGCACGATGTTGGTGAACACGGTGGCCTCCGGCTCCACCACCTGGCCGGGCCGCCCGGCGGCGACGTCGGCGGTGCGGGCCAGCAGCCAGCGGCCCAGCGCGTCGAAGCGGGGCCGCTCCACCCCGGTGGGCCGGCGGCCCAGGATCGACCCCAGCCCCATGTCGAGGTTGGGGGCGTCCCAGACCAGAAGCACCCGGTGCGCCGCGGGCGCGCCGGCACCGGTGTCGGGCGCCGCGATGTCGTCGGTCACGCTCACGATTGCCGCTTCTCCCAGATCAGTTCGGTCACGGCGCGGTCCGCGTCGCGGGCTTTGCCCTCGTATTTGGTGGCCGGTCGGCGCACCGAGATCGGCAGACCCCGGCCCGGCTCGACGCGACGCAGCCGCGTCTCGGCGTCGCCGACCGCGCCGATCTGCTCGGCGTAGCCGGCGTGGTCGGTGGCCACGTGCAGCACGCCGCCGGGGCGCAGCCGCTCGGCGATCAGCGCGACGACGTCGGGCTGCAGCAGGCGACGTTTGTGGTGGCGGGCCTTGGGCCACGGGTCGGGGAAGAACACCCGCACCCCGGTCAGCGAGTCCGGGGCCAGCAGAGCGTGCAGCACCGTGACCGCGTCGCCGCGGAGCAGCCGGATGTTGGCCAGCCCGGCCCGGTCGATGCCGCTGAGCAGCTGGGCGAGCCCGCGCCGGTAGACCTCGACGGCCAGCACGTCGACGTCGGGTTCGGCCTGGGCCATCGCCACCGTGGCGCTGCCGGTTCCGCAGCCGATCTCCAGCACCCGCGGCGCGCACCGGCCGAACCAGGCGGTCAGATCCAGCGGGCCGGCGCCGCCGTCGGCGGGCACCTCGGTGCCCAGCTGCGCCCAGCGGCGCTCCCAGAGCCGCCGTTGGGCCTCCGAGAGCGCCGAGCGGCGCGACCGGAAGCTGGTGGTGCGCGGATACAGTCCCCCGCCGGCGGGCGCCGCCGGCTCGGGGCCCGGATCCACCTCGTTGCGCGCGTGCACCCGTCCATGGTGGCCCATCAACGGCGTTCGCCCCAGACCCACGGCACCGATCGATACCCAACAGTTGCCTGCGGCCGGGTCGGGCCCGCCCGCCGCGGCCGTGCCGCGAAGTTCACGATAGCCTCTATTAAAGGGATATTAAGGACCGCCGCACGACCGAGACCGGCGTAACCGATACAGGAGAGTTCCATGACCTCAGCGACCATCCCCGGGTTGGAGAACGCGCCCACCACGCACCAGGGCCTGCTGGCGTGGGTTCAGGAGGTCGCCGAGCTCACCCAGCCCGACCGGGTCGCCTTCGCTGACGGCTCCGACGAGGAGTTCCGCCGCCTCGCCGAGCAGCTGGTGGCCGCCGGCACGTTCCGGCGCCTCAACGAGGAGCGCAAACCCAACTCCTACCTGGCGCTGTCGGACCCCTCGGACGTGGCGCGGGTGGAGTCGCGCACGTTCATCTGCTCCGAGCGCGAGATCGACGCCGGGCCCACCAACAACTGGATGGACCCCGCCGAGATGCGTGCGACGCTGACCGAGCTCTACCGCGGGTGCATGCGGGGGCGCACGATGTGGGTGGTGCCGTTCTGCATGGGCCCGCTCGGCGCCGACGACCCCAAGCTGGGGGTGGAGATCACCGACTCCGAGTACGTCGTGGTGTCGATGAAGATCATGACCCGGATGGGCACCGCCGCCCTGCAGCAGCTCGGTGACGACGGGTTCTTCGTCAAGGCGCTGCACTCGGTGGGCGCCCCGCTGGAGCCCGGCGAGACCGACGTGCCGTGGCCGTGCAACGACACCAAATACATCACCCACTTCCCGGAGACCCGCGAGATCTGGAGCTTCGGCTCCGGCTACGGCGGCAACGCGCTGCTGGGCAAGAAGTGCTACTCGCTGCGGATCGCCTCGGCGATGGCCCACGACGAGGGCTGGCTGGCCGAGCACATGCTGATCCTGAAGCTGATCTCCCCGGAGAACAAGTCCTACTACGTCGCGGCGGCGTTCCCCTCGGCGTGCGGCAAGACCAACCTGGCGATGATCCAGCCCACCATCCCGGGGTGGCGCGCCGAGACCCTCGGCGACGACATCGCCTGGATGCGGTTCGGCGACGACGGCCGGCTCTACGCGGTCAACCCCGAGTTCGGGTTCTTCGGGGTCGCCCCGGGCACCAACTGGTCGTCGAACCCCAACGCGATGCACACCATCGAGGGCGGCAACACCATCTTCACCAACGTCGCGCTCACCGACGACGACGACGTGTGGTGGGAGGGCCTGGAGAACGAGCCGGAGCACCTGATCGACTGGAAGGGCCAGGACTGGATTCTGCGCGATGCCGAATCCAAGGCCGCCCACCCCAACTCGCGCTACTGCACCCCGATGTCGCAGTGCCCGATCCTGGCCCCCGAGTGGGACGACCCGCGGGGCGTGCCGATCTCGGCGATCCTGTTCGGCGGCCGGCGCAAGTCCACGGTGCCGCTGGTGACCGAGGCCCGCGACTGGCAGCACGGGGTGTTCATCGGCGCCACGTTGGGCAGCGAGCAGACCGCCGCCGCCGAGGGCAAGGTCGGCACCGTGCGCCGCGACCCGATGGCGATGCTGCCGTTCTGCGGCTACAACGTCGGGGACTACTTCGCGCACTGGATCAACCTGGGCAAGAACGCCGACGAGACCAAGATGCCGAAGGTGTTCTTCGTCAACTGGTTCCGGCGCGGCGACGACGGGCGGTTCCTGTGGCCGGGCTTCGGGGAGAACAGCCGGGTGCTCAAGTGGATCATCGAGCGGGTCGAGGGCCGCGGCGCGGGCCTCCCCACCGCGATCGGCACCGTGCCCAGCGCCAACGACCTGGACCTGTCGGGCATGGAGATCGACCCGGCCGACGTCGACGCCGCGCTGGCGGTGCACGCCGACGAGTGGCGCGAGGAGCTGCCGCTGATCGAGGAGTGGTTCTCCTTCGTCGGCGACCGGCTGCCGTCCGGCATCCGCGACGAGTTCGAGGCGCTCAAACAGCGCCTCGGCTGACCGCTCGCCGGCCCGCGGGGCTTAGATCCCGCCGCGGGCCACCAGTTGGGCGGCGATGACGTTGCGTTGGATCTCGTTGGTGCCCTCCCCGACGATCATCAGCGGGGCGTCGCGGAAGTAGCGCTCCACGTCGAACTCGGTGGAGTAGCCGTATCCGCCGTGGATGCGCACCGCGTCCAACGCGATCTGCATCGCGGTCTCGGAGGCGAACAGCTTGGCCATCCCGGCCTCCATGTCGGCGCGCTCCCCGCGGTCGTAGCGCTGCGCGGCGTGGCGGGTGAGCTGGCGCGCGGCGGTGAGCTTGGTGGCCATGTCGGCCAGGTAGTGCCCGACGGCCTGGTGACGCCAGATCGGTTGGCCGAAACTCTCCCGCTGCTGGGCGTAGGCCAGCGCGTCGGTCAACGCGGCGGTGGCCACCCCCAGCGCGCGGGCGGCCACCTGGATGCGCCCGGTCTCCAGGCCCTTCATCATCTGGGCGAACCCGCGGCCGGGCCGGCCCCCGAGGATCGCCGAGGCCGGCACCCGGGCGTCGGCGAAGGCCAGCTCGCAGGTCTCCACCCCCTTGTAGCCCAGCTTGGGCAGATCCCGGGAGACGCTCAGCCCGGGATGCGGGTTGTCCACCAGCACCACCGAGATGCCGCGGTGGCGGGGCCGGGCCGCCGGATCGGTCTTGGCCAGCAACGCGATCAGCCCGGAGCGCCGCGCGTTGGAGATCCACGTCTTGGCCCCGGAGACCACCAGGGCGTCGCCGTCGGGCAGTGCGGTGGTGGTGATGTTCTGCAGATCGCTGCCGCCGCCGGGCTCGGTCAACGCCATCGTCGCGCGCAGCTCCCCGGTGGCCAGCGCCGGCAGATAGGTGCGTTTCTGCTCCTCGGTGCCGAACAGGGTGAGCAGCTTGGCCACCACGGTGTGCCCGCCCATCGCCCCGGCCAGGCTCATCCACCCGCGGGCGAGCTCCTGGGTGACCAGCGCGTAGCACCACGTCGACACCGGTGTGCCGCCGTAGGCCTCCGGGACGGCCAGCCCGAAGATGCCGAGCCGTTTCATCTGCTCGATCCACTCGTGCGGATAGGTGTCGGCGTGCTCGACCTCGCGCACCGTCGGTTTGACGTCGCGGTCGACGAAGCGCCCGACGGTCTCGACCAGCAGGGTCTCCTCGGCGTCGAGTTGGGTGTCCATGTGTGTTCCTTACCGCGTGTGTCAGGATCGGTACCGCCCATAGTGACCCAGGTGGAGATCCGATGACCGCGTTACCCGACGCACCCTACTTCGAGGACCTGACGGTGGGGCAGGTGTTCGACACCGCGCCGGCACTGACGCTGACCCCCGGCGTCGCCGCGGTCCACCAGTCGATCATCGGCGACCGGCTGCGGTTGGCGCTCGACGCGGATCTGGCCTGGGCGGTGACCGGGGTGCGCGCGGCGCTGGCGCATCCGGCGCTGGTGTGCAACATCGCGATCGGGCAGTCCACGCTGGTCACCCAGCGGGTCAAGGCCAACCTGTTCTACCGGGGGCTGGTGTTCCACCGCTTCCCGGCGCTCGGGGACACCCTGCGCACCCGCACCGAAGTGGTGGGGTTACGCGCCAATTCGGTCAAACCCGGCCGGGCGCCGACCGGGCTGGCGGCGTTGCGGATGATCACCGCCGACCAGGACGACCGGGTGGTGCTCGACTTCCACCGGTGCGCGATGCTGCCGTTGCGCTCCGGCGCGCGCAGCGACGCCGCCGACGACCTGGCGACGATCGGCGCCGACAGCGCGCCGCCGTCCCACGATCCGACCGCCCACTGGGACGCCCGGGTGTTCCGCCAGTGGGTCCGTCCGACGGCCGCCGAGGCCGTGCGGGTGGGTGCGGTGCTGCACAGCAGCGCCGACGTGGTCAGCTCCGCGCCGGAGTTGGCCCGGCTGACGTTGAACATCGCTGCCACCCACCATGATCGGCGGGTCGGCGGCCAGCGGCTGGTCTATGGCGGCCACACCATCGCGCTGGCTCTGGCGCAGGCCACCCGGCTGCTGCCGGACCTGGTCACGGTGCTGTCGTGGCAGTCCTGCGACCACGTGGGGCCGGTGTACGAGGGCGACACCCTCTACAGCAGCCTGCACATCGACGGCGTCGAACCGGCCCGCCGCGGCGCGGTGCTGCGGTTGCGTTCGCAGGTCTACGCCGCCGGTGCGACCGCCGAGGAGGGCGACCGGCAGGTGCTCGACTGGCGGTTCTGCGCGTTGCAGTTCTAAGCCGCCGACGCGGCGCCGGTCTCAGCGTCGCGCGAACGCGGCACGCAGATCGGCGCACTGGGCGGCGAAGAACGCGCGGGAGACCGCCTTGGTCGGTGCGATCAGATCGAAACCGTGAAACGCCCCCGGCACCACCTCCAGCCGGCAGGGCACCCCCGCGGCGATGAGCCGTTCGGCGTAGGCGACGTTCTCCGCATGGAACAGGTCGTGGGTGCCCACCCCGATCCAGGCCGGCGCCACCCCGGCCAGTGCGGCGTGGCGGGCCGGAACCGCGGTGGCCGGGTCGGCGTCACCGAGGTAGCACTGCCACGCGAACCGGTTGCTGGCCGGCGACCACAGCCGGTGGGCCCGGTCGGCCGGGCGCGCGCCGCTGCGGTCATCGAGCATCGGGTAGACCAGCAGCTGCAGCACCGGGGTGGGCTCGCCGCGGTCGCGGGCGCGCAACGCCAGCGCGGCGGCGAGCCCGCCCCCGGCGCTGGCGCCGCCGACCGCCACCCGCGCCGGGTCGACGGTGGGCAGCGAGGCCAGCCACCGCAGGCCCGCATAGGCGTCGTCGAGGGCGGCCGGGTAGGGATGCTCGGGGGCCAGCCGGTAGTCCACGGCGGCGACGGTGGCGCCGAGCGCGTCGGCGAACCGTCGGCACAGGCGGTCGTCCTGGCGGGCGGTGCCGATGATGTAGCCGCCGCCGTGCAGCCACAGCAGCGCCGGGGTCGGCTCCGAGGCCCCGGCCGGGCGGTGCACACGGATCCGGGTGCCGTCCTCGAGGGTGCACTTGTGCACGTCGCGCCGCCGCGTCGGGCCGGCCAGCGCCTGCAGGGCCCGCACCGGGCGCAACGTGCGCGGCCCGATCGGCTGGCGCGGCAGCAGCCGCGCCAGCCGCGCCAGCTCGGGGTGGCCCGGGGTACTGCTCACGGCGCCGCGGCCAACTTGTCGACCTGCGCGTTGAACAGCGCCACCAACGCGTCGTCGTCCACGCTGCCCGAGCCCGAGCCCAGGTGGTTGCTCTCGACCTCGACCTTCAGCCCGCGGTAGTAGCCGGTGATGAGCCGGGCGCTGACCTCCATGGCGGCGGCGCCGGTCCCGCTGCGCAGGTCGACGGTGTAGGCCGTCGCCCAGTCGGGCAGGTCGGTGAGGTCCAGCGGACGGGTCGCCACCGTGGTGTCGCCGGCGTCGCCGCCGGTGGCGGTGACGCTGCGGCACGTGTCGAGGTATTCGGCGGTGTCGAACTTCTTGGCGCCGAGGTCCAGACGCACCAGCACCTCCTCACCGGCGGTCACGTCGCCCAGCCGCGCGAAGGCGCGGGAGGTGTAGGAGTCGTCGGCGAAGAACTCCTTGCACTCCGGTGGGCTGACGCGCACCGCGGACTCGTCGGACCGGGTCGGGGCATCGGTGACCGACGACGACCAGTCCGCGTCGGTGCCGAGGGCGGGAAACGCCGACTTGTCGACCAGCAGCGACGTCGACAGCTCGGTGAGCGCCGGCTGCTCGGCCGGGGCGTGGGACTGCGGGCCCGCGGGCGAGGCGGTCTCGGCGGGCCCGCCGCGGGTGACCAGCACCACCGCGACGACCGCCGCGACGATCACGACGAGGCCGATCAGCCCCGCCCACACCGCCGTCGCCGCGCGCCGCGGCGGGGCGTCGGGGACCCACAGCGGCCAGCCCGGCGGGGGCGGGCCCCAGGCCGGGTCCGGTTGCCAGCCCGGTTCGGGCGCCCACCCGGGTGGGGGCGGCGGCCAGTTCGGCGGCGGGTTGAAACGCATGGTGTCCTCTCGGTCCGGGGCCGAATCAGGGGGCTGCGTCGAGCTTGTCGACCTGGGCGTTGAACAGCGCGACCAGATCCTCGGTCAGGTCGGTGTCGGCGGGCGTGCTGCCGGCGGGCCCGGAACTGATCTGTTCGTAGGAGACCTCCACCAACACCCCCCGGTACACCCCGCTGATCGCGGTGGCCTGCATCGCGGTGGACACCGGGATGCCGGGCACCGACGAGCTGGTCTCGGTGCGGTAGCCCACCGCCCACGCCGGGACGCCGGGGGCGTCGAGCGCGTCGACGGTGCCGGTCATGTCCATGGTCTGGTCCAGCCCGGGCAGTTCGGTGCGGATGGTGAACTCGCGGCACTCCGACAGGTAGGCGTGCACGTCGGGTTGCTCGTCGCTGATCGCCAGGTGCACCCCCAGCGAGCGCAGCCCGCCGACGCCGCGGCTGACCAACCGCGCCCCGGCGTCCTGGGTGGCGGTGTCGGGTCCGCCGAACAGGTCGGCGCACTCCCGCGGGCGGACGTCGAGGTCGCCGGGCAGCTGCGGGCCGCTGGGGACCCCGGTGCCGTCGTTGGCCCAGTCGTGCCACTGGGCGTCGCCGAGATCGGGGAATGCGGAGCGCTCGACCAGCAGATCCTTGCTCAGCGTGGTGATCGCGGCCTTGTCCGACGGGTCGGTGCCCGTCGACGCCGACCGGCCGAACACGAAGAACGCCGCGGCGCCGAGCGCCACCACCACGACGAGCGCGGCCAGCGTGATCCACACCGCCGGCGACGGCCCGCCGGAACGCTGCGGCGGGTAGGGCAGCGGATATCCGCCGGGCGGCGGCCCAGCCGCGTCGTCGACCCACAGCGGCCAGCCCGGCGGCGGGGGGCCCCAGGCCGGGTCCGGTTGCCAGGTGGCGTCGGGCGCCCATCCGGGTGGGGGCGGCGGCCAGTTCGGGGGCGGGTTGAAGCGCATACGGCCAGACTCTGCTTTCCTCATCGGGTGTGGTCAGCCTAAACGTCGGGTGGCGGGGCCCGGCGGCGTCGTCGGGTCGTCGGCGAGCCCACCCGAATGTCGGCTCGCCGCGCGGCGGGGGAGTAGGCTGCCGTCCATGGCAAAGCCGGATCGCAGTGTGGCCAGGCGTGTGCGGTGGTTTCTGCGCGCCCGACCGGCCGATTACCTGCTGGAATTGAGCCAGGCCTCGGCCGCGCTGCCGGTGATCGGCAAGCACCTCGAGCCGCTCGGCGGCGCGACCGCGATGGGGGTGTGGGGAACGCGCCACCTGCCGGAGTTCGTGGCCAACACCGCCAAGGCCTGGCTGGTGCCCGGCAGCGGTGCGACGCGGCGGATCGAACGCGGCCGGACCCGGACCGCCGCGGCGGCCGCGCTGGCCGACGTGGTGCCCGACGGTGACCGGGCCGACTGGCCGGCCCCCGAGCGCACCCCGCCGGCGTTGCGGGCCCTGCAGCACCGCCGCTACCTCTACCGCGCGTCGGTGCGCTACGGCAGCGAGCCCACCCAGCTGCTCGACGTGTGGCGGCGTCGCGACCTGCCGGCCGGGCGCCCGGCCCCGGTGCTGATCTTCGTGCCCGGCGGGGCCTGGGTGCACGGAGGCCGCACCCTGCAGGGGTATGCGCTGATGGCGCATTTGGCCCAGCAGGGCTGGGTGTGTTTGTCGGTGGAGTATCGGGTCGCCCCGCACAATCGGTGGCCGAGTCACCTCGTCGACGTCAAAACCGCGATCGCCTGGGCGCGCGCCAACGTCGACAAGTTCGGCGGCGACCGCGGTTTCGTCGCGGTCGCCGGGGCGTCGGCCGGCGGCCACCTGGCCGCGCTGGCCGGGCTCGGCGGCGGCGATCGCTGCGACCCCGACCTGCGGGCCGACCTGCCGGAGGCCGCCGACACCTCGGTCGACGCGGTGGTCCCGATCTACGGGCGCTACGACTGGCAGGACCGCTCCACCGCCGAACGCGAGCAGTTCGTCGACTTCTTGGAACGCATCGTGGTGAAGAAATCGCTTCGGCGCCACCCGGACGTGTTCGCCCAGGCGTCGCCGATCCTGCGGGTGCATCCGTCCGCGCCGCCGTTTTTGGTGGTGCACGGCAGCCGCGACACCGTCATCCCGGTCGCCCAGGCCCGCGACTTCGTCGCCGCCCTGCGCGCGGTGTCGCGCGCACCGGTGGGCTATCTCGAACTGCCCGGCGCCGGGCACGGTTTCGACATGACCGACGGCGTGCGCACCGGCACGGCGGTGACGGCGATCGGGCTGTTCCTCAACGAAATCCACCGCACCCGCGAACAGGTCGGGATCAAAGCCGCCATGTGAGCCCGGTGTGACCCGGCCCACCGGTAGGGTCTGCCTGCATAGGGAGGTGCCGGGTGAGAAGGCTCAGCGGCTGGGATGCCGTCCTGCTGTACAGCGAGACCGACAACGTGCACATGCACACGTTGAAGGTGGCGGTCATCGAGTTGGACGCCGAGCGGCGCGGCTTCACCATCGAGCAGTTCCGCGCGGTGCTGCACGGGCGCCTGCACAAGCTCGAGCCCTTCCGGTTCCGGCTGGTCGACATCCCCTACAAATTCCACCACCCGATGTGGCAGGAGAACGCCGACGTCGACCTGGACTATCACGTGCGGCCGTGGCGGTTGCCGCAGCCGGGGGGCCGTCGCGAGCTCGACGAGGCGATCGGCGAGATCGCCGGCACACCGCTGGACCGGTCCCGCCCGCTGTGGGAGATGTATTTCATCGAAGGGCTGGCCGACCACCGGATCGCGGTGGTCGGCAAGATCCACCACGCGCTGGCCGACGGGATCGCCTCGGCGAACCTGATGGCCCAGGGCATGGATCTGCAGCCCGGCCGGCAGGTCGAACACCACGACTTTCCCACCGATCCGCCGCCGAGCCGGGGCCGGCTGATGCGCACGGCGTTCCGCGATCATCTGCGCCAACTCGGCCGGGTGCCGGCCACCGTCAAATACACCGCCGCGGGGCTGAGCCGGGTGCGGCGCAGCGGCCGGCGGCTCTCGCTGGAACTGACCCGGCCGTTCGCCCCGCCGCCGACGTTCATGAACCATGTGCTGACCCCGCAGCGGCGGTTCGCCACCGCCACGTTGGCGCTGGCCGACATCAAGGCGACCAGCAAAGCGCTCGGCGCCACCGTCAACGATGTGGTGCTGGCGGTGTCGACCGGGGCGTTGCGCAACCTGTTGCTGCGCTACGACGGCGCCGCCGACCATCCGCTGCTGGCCTCGGTGCCGATGGGGTTCGACTTCTCCCCCGAGCGCATCTGGGGCAACAAGTTCTCCGGGGTGCTGGTGGCGCTGCCGGTCGACGTCGCCGACACCCTGCAGCGGGTCGATAAGGTCCGTGACGCGGCCACCGAGGCCAAGGCGACCAACCAGCTCATCGGGCCCGAGTTGGTCAACCGGTGGGCCGCCTACTTCCCGCCGGCCGGGATGGAGGCGCTGTTTCGCCGGCTCTCGGCCAGCGAGGGGCAGAACAAGACCCTCAACCTCAACATCTCCAACGTGCCGGGCCCGCGCGAGCCCGGCCGGGTCGGCGGCGCGCTGGTCACCGAGATCTACTCGGTGGGGCCGCTGACCGCCGGCAGCGGGTTGAACATCACCGTGTGGAGCTACGTCGACCAGCTCAACATCTCGGTGCTCGCCGACGCCGCCACCTTGAAAGACCCGCACGAGGTCACCGACGCCATGGTGGCCGAGTTCGTCGCGATCCGGCGGGCCGGCGGTCTCGGCGAGCCGCTCACCGCGGTGCCCGAGGCGATGGCACCGGTCTCGGCGAGCACCCCCTGACCGGACTGCGGCCGCGCCACCGGATCCGCCCGGGTCAACCGATGATCGGGAACCGGCGCTGGGCGGCCAGGGCGTCGAGGGCGTCCTGCATGACCGCGCGCACGTGCGCGTCGACGGCCTCGATGTCGGGGTCCTCGCCGAACTCGGCGACGATGTCGATCGGCTCGAGCACCTCGGTGACGATCTTGGTGGGCAGCGGCAGGTTCGGCGGCACCACCGCGGAGAACCCGAACGGGAACCCGAACGACAGCGGCAGGATCTTCGCCCGCAACAGCTTGTCGAGCTGCAGGGCCTTGGCCAGCCACTCGCCGCGGGACAAAAACAGCTGGCTCTGCTGCCCGCCGATCGACACCGACGGCACGATCGGCACCCCGGCGTTGAGCGCGGCGCGCACATACCCGGTGCGGCCGTCGAAGTCGATGGTGTTCTCCGCCAGCGTCGGACGGTAGACGTCGTAGTCCCCGCCGGGGAAGACCACCACGATCCCGCCGGAGGTCAGCGCCGCCTCGGCGTTGCGGTGGCTGGCGCGGATGAAGCCCAGCTTGATGAAGAACTCCGCGGTGGCCCCGGTGAGCAGCATGTCGTGGCTGAGGGTGTACACCGGCCGGTCGTAGCCGAACTTCTCGTAGAACCCGGTGGCGAACACCGGCACATCCATCGCGAACAGCCCGCCGGAGTGGTTGGCGACCACCAGCGCGCCGCCGTGCGGGAACGACTCCAGGCCGCGGATCTCGGCGCGGTGGTAGCCCTTGACCACCGGCCGCAGCCACCCCATCACGCGCTCGGTGAACCCGGGGTCCCATTTGGAGGTTTCGGTGGGGTCGCTCTCTGCTGCACTCATCGGGACGGCATTCTACCCAGTGGTGAGCGCCCCGGCTCGCGGCGCTTTAGCATCGCAGGGATGGACGCCGAGGGCGCCGGGCTGGACCTGCCCGGATATCTGGACCGCATCGGGTATTGCGGTCCGGTGCAGGCCACGGCCGAAACGCTGGCCGCCGTGGTCGCCGGGCACACCCGCCACATCCCGTTCGAGAACCTCGACCCGCTCTGCGGGGTCCCGGTCGAGGATCTGCGTGCCGCGGCGCTCACCGCCAAGCTGGTAGGCCGCCGCCGCGGCGGTTACTGCTATGAGCACAACACCTTGCTGCGGTATGTGTTGGAGCAGTTGGGGTTTGGCGTAGACGCGTTGGGCGCCCGGGTGGTGTGGATGAGCCCGACCGGGTTGGACGGCCCGCCGCGCGCCGAAACGCATCAGACGCTGGCGGTGCGGATCCCCGGCGTCGACGACCGGTTCCTGGTCGACGTCGGGTTCGGCGGCCAGACCCTGACCGCGCCGATCCGCCTGGTGGCCGGGCCGGCGCAGCAGACCGACCTCGGGGCGTTCCGGATCCGCAGCCACGACCGGTGGGGCGGGGGCTACCTGCTGGAGACGCTGCTGGGCCACGACTGGCAGCCGATGTACACCTTCACCGACCGGCCCCGTCCGCTGATCGACCTGGAACTGGGCAGCTGGTATGTGTCCACCCATCCGCGGTCCCTCTTCGTCACCGGGCTCAGCGCCGCCCTGGTCGTCGGCGACGCCCGGATGAACCTGCACGGCCGCACGCTGTCGGTGCACCATCACGACGGGCCGACCGAGCGGACCCGGCTGGCGTCGGCCGCCGCGGTCATCGCGGTGCTCGGCGAGCGGTTCGGCCTCGACGTGTCGGGCCTGCCGGCGGTGACCGACCGCATCGCGGCGGTGCTGGGCCCGTAACCCGGTCGCAGGGGACGGCCGCCGCGGCGCTACCGGCGGGCGCTGAAGTGCGCCACCGCGCCGGACTGCTCGAGGGTGTCGACGGTCAGCCCGGCGTCGGTCAGCCAGCCGCGCAACTGCGCGACGGTGCCGCCGGGCCCGAACACCCCGGTACGGGCGAACAGGTCCAGCGTCCGGTCGTGGCGCCAGCCGGCACCGCGCACCAGGCTGTCGCCGACCAGGCGCCCGCCCGGTTTGAGGCAGCGGGCGATCTCGCGCACGGCCGCGGCCGGGTCGGGCAGACAGTGCAGGCCGTTGAACGACACACCCAGATCGAACTCCGCGTCGGCGAACGGCAGCGCGGTGATGTCGGCGAGGGGGAATTGCGCGTCCGCCACCCCCAGTTGCGTCGCGCGCCGGCGGGCCCGGGCGAGCATGTCCGGGGAGATGTCGGCGCCCACGTAGCGCACCTGCTGGCCGGGGCGCAGCCCGCGCAGCGCCACCCCGCCGCCGCAGGGCACGTCGAGCACGGCCGCGCCGTCGGGCACCTCGGCGAGCACCTCGGTCGCGGCGTAGAAGCGGCCGGCGTCGGTGCCCCACAGCGCCCAGCCCAACGGGCGGGCCAGCCACTCCCGGTCGACGCCGAACGAGTAGATCGCCCCGGTGGCCCGGTCGACCAGCGTCCGCTGGCCCCACTTGGTCGACTTGGTCGGTTCTGCGGTCATGGCATCGAGCCTACGGCGATGCGCGCGCCGGGTCCCGCCGTCGCGGCGGCATCCGCAGCCGACACGCCCCCGGCTCGGCGAACGGGACCAGTTCGGTGCCCACCGGGGCCTGCAAGTGGTCGAGCATCCCCACCACGATGCCCTGGTGCACGCGGCAGACGACGTCGGGATTGCGCCGGGCGGCGTCCAGAAGCGGGCAGCGCCGCAGCGCCAGCCCGCGCCGCGGCGCGGCGGCATCCGGCGGGTCCGGGGCGAAACCCAGCCGGGCCAGCGCCTCGACGACGACGCCGCGCGGATCGGCGTCGCCGTAGGGGCCGTGGGGCTGGGCGGACTGGTCCACCAGATCCCGGCCCCACGCCACCCCGGCCTCCTCGGCGTCGCGCTCCGGGTGGGGGCTGATCCGGGCGAGCTGATCGGCGAGGACGGTGGCCAGGGTGGCGAAGGCCCGCACCTGGGCGGTGGGGTCGGTGGCCGACGGACGGTAGCGCGCGGCCGGACGGCCGCGGCGGCCGTCCGGCGCGGCGGTGCGCTCGATGAACTCCCGTGCCGTCAGCGCCTCCAGGTGGGTGCGCACCGTGTTGGGGTGCAGGGCCAAGGCGGTGGCGGTGTCGGCCACCGAGACCGGGCCGTGGGTGCGGACGTGCTGCAGCACCGCGAGGCGCTGCGCCGACAGCGCCACCTCACCGGTCCCGGCGGGGGCCGGGGCCGGTCCGAGCAGCCCGGTATTTTCCACGGAAATAACTGTAGTAAATTCGGGGGTGTTCGGCCACATCGGGGGCGCTCGCACCCCGATGAACCAGTGGAGAGGAGGCCGACTGATGTCTGCGAATGAGGTGTTCGTCGCGTCCACCGCCGCCGACGCCGAGGCGGTGGAGGCGGTGCGGACCCACCACGCCGAGCTCGTCGGCCGGGTGGCCATGCTGACCGACTCGCTGTTGTCGGCGGCCGAACGCGGCGGCGACGTCGACGCCAACCGCGCCGCGGTGCTCGGGTTCGCCACCACCGAGCTTTTGGCGCACGGGGAGGCCGCCGCCGAGCGGCTCTACCCGGCCGCGGCCCGCACCGACCGGGCCCGGCCGCTGATCGAGTCGCTGCTGGCCCGCCAGCGCGGGATCGGGGTGCTCGTCGAGCGGATCCGCACCGAGCAGTCGCCGCTGCGGATGGTCGCCGACGCCCACGCCCTGCGGGTGCTGACCGAGGCCCAGCTCGGCGACGAGGCCGACCGGCTGCTGCCGATCGTGGCCGCCGACCCGCAGGTGTCGGTCGCCGAGGTGACCGCCGGGATGACCGAGCTGGTCGGCCACGGCGCCGACGAGCACGGCGGGCATCAGTGCGCCTGCGCCGAGGACGACTCCGAGATCCCGGCGCTCGACGTGCGCACGATCCCGCACGCCATCCGGCACGCCACGGTGTTCGGCGCGTTCGACGCGGTGCCGCCGGGGGCGGCGATGGAACTGATCGCCCACCACGACCCGATTCCGCTGCTGCGCCAGCTCGAGGAGCGCTCCAACGGCGGGCTGGTGGTCAGCTACATCGAGCGGGGCCCCGAGGTGTGGCGGCTGATGCTCGGCCGGCGCTGACGCCGAGGCGCCCTCGCCCGGCACGCCGGGGCAGGGCCAGCACCCGCCCGCTGCGCCGCCCGATGCGGCGATGGGTGAACTGATGACCGGCGATGTTGAGCTCCACGGTCCACATCGTCGTGTCTCCTTCGCTTGAGGGCGGCGCTGCGTTGCGCCCACCACGACACCGCCCATCATATAGTTTTCTTAATTTCGGCGCGAGGCGAGCGCCTGTGGTTCGCCTCACCGGCCCGCCGGTGTCGGCCTGGCGTTTTCGCCTGCGCACCGGGGCGGATCAACGTCGCCAAGCGCCCATCCCCGGGCGCCTCGAGCGGCTACCCTCGACACCAGCGGCGGGCCCGGACCTCACCGGGGGTCGGCGGGTTTTCGGTGTCTTCGGAAAGGTGTCCCGATGAGTCACTACAAAAGCAACGTCCGCGATCTGGAGTTCAACCTGTTCGAGATGTTGAGCCTGGAGAAAGTCTTGGCCGGCGGTGCTTTTGGGGACCTCGACGGCGCCACCGTGCGCGAGATGCTCGCCGAGGCGGCCCGGCTGGCCGAGGGCCCGACCGCCGAGTCCTATGCCGAGACCGATCGCCACCCGCCGACCTTCGACCCCGAGACCCATGTGGTGAGCCTGCCCGAGCCGTTCAAGGAGTCGTTTCGGGCCTGGCAGGCCGGTGAGTGGTTCCGGATCGGTCTGTGCGAGGAGGTGGGCGGGGTGCCCGCGCCGGCGATGGTCGCCTGGGCGATCAGCGAGTTCGTGCTCGGCGCCAACCCGGCGGCGTTCATGTACTTGGCCGGCCCGCTGTTCGCCGACATCCTCCACGACCTCGGCAACGAGCAGCAGAAGCACTGGGCCACGCTGGCGGTGGAACGCGACTGGGGCGCCACCATGGTGCTCACCGAACCCGACGCCGGCTCCGATGTGGGCGCCGGGCGCACCAAGGCCACCGAGCAGCCCGACGGCACCTGGCACATCGACGGGGTGAAACGGTTCATCACCAACGGCGACAGCGACGACCTGTTCGAGAACATCATGCATCTGGTGCTGGCCCGCCCCGAGGGCGCCGGGCCCGGCACCAAGGGGCTGAGCCTGTTTCTGGTCCCGAAGTTCCTGCCCGACCCGAAGACCGGGGAACCCGGCGAGCGCAACGGGGTGTTCGTCACCGGCCTGGAACACAAGATGGGCCTCAACGCCTCGGCCACCTGCGAGCTGACGTTCGGCCAGCACGGCACGCCGGCGACCGGCTACCTCGTCGGCGACAGCCACCGCGGGATCGCGCAGATGTTCAAGGTGATCGAGTACGCCCGGATGATGGTGGGCACCAAGGCGATCTCGGCGCTGTCCACCGGCTACCTCAACGCCCTGGAGTACGCCAAGACCCGCGTGCAGGGCGCGGATCTGACCCAGATGACCGACAAGACCGCCCCGCGGGTGACGATCATGCACCACCCGGATGTGCGGCGGGCGTTGATGATGCAGAAATCCTACGCCGAGGGTCTGCGGGCGCTGTACCTGTTCACCGCCGCCTACCACGATCCGGTGGTCGCCGAGCTCGTCTCCGGCGCCGATGCCGAGATGGCCGGTCGGGTCAACGATCTGCTGCTGCCGATCGTCAAGGGGGTCGGCTCCGAGCGCGCCTACCAGACGTTGACCGAGTCGCTGCAGACCTTCGGCGGATCGGGGTATCTGCAGGACTATCCGATCGAGCAGTACATCCGCGACGCCAAGATCGACTCGCTGTACGAGGGCACCACCGCGATCCAGGCGCAGGACTTCTTCTTCCGCAAGATCGCCCGCGACCGCGGGGCGGCGCTGGGCCACGTGGTCGGCCAGATCCGCGGGTTCCTCGACGCCGACGACGCCCGGCCCGAACTCGCCGACGGCCGCGCGAGGCTGGGCACCGCCCTCGACGAGGTGCAGGCCATGGCCGGGTCGCTGACCGGGTATTTGATGGCCGCCCAGGAGGACACCCGTCAGCTGTATCGGGTCGGGTTGAAATCGGTGCCGTTCCTGTTGGCCTGCGGTGACCTGCTGATCGGATGGCTGCTGCTGTGGCAGGCGCAGATCGCCCTCGGCGCCCTCGACAAGGGGTCCGCCGACGGCGCCGACGCCGACTTCTACGCCGGCAAGGTGGCGGTGGCCAACTTCTTCGCCAAGAACGTCCTGCCGCGGCTCACCGATGAGCGGGCCAGCGCCGAGAACGTCGACCTGGCGGTGATGGACCTGGCCGAGGACGCCTTCTAGCCGGGCCGCCCGGCGCGTCCGCGCTGTGCGGGGCGGTCCCGCCGCGCGGGGCGCGCTCAGTCCTCCATGGTGTAGCCCATCGGCATCAGCACGCTCTTCTGCTGGGTGAAGTGCTCCACGCCCTCGGGGCCGTTCTCCCGGCCGATCCCGGAGTTCTTGTAGCCGCCGAACGGCGAACCCGGGTCGAACGCGTACCAGTTGATGCCGTAGGTGCCGGTCTGGATCTGCTGGGAGATCTCGATGCCGCGGGGCACGTCGGCGGTCCACACGCTGCCGGCCAGGCCGTAGTCGGAATCGTTGGCGATCCGGATCGCCTCGGCCTCGTCGCGGTAGGGGATCACGCAGAGCACCGGGCCGAAGATCTCCTCCTGGGCGATCGTCATCGTGTTGTCCACGTCGGCGAAGACCGTGGGCTGCACGAAGTAGCCGGCGTCGAGACCCTCCGGGCGCCCGCCCCCGCAGACCAGCCGGGCGCCCTCCTCGACGCCCTTGGCGATGTAGCCCTCGACCCGGGCGCGCTGTTTGTCGTTGATCAGCGGGCCCACCTGGGCGGCCGGGTCGTCGGGCAGCCCGACCGGCAGCGCCTCGACGAACGTGGTCACCGCCTCGACGATCTCGTCGTAGCGGGACCGCGGCGCCAGGATCCGGGTCTGGTTCACGCAGCCCTGCCCGGCGTTCATCACCCCGGAGAACACCAGCATCGGCACCGCGGTGGCCAGATCGACGTCCTCGAGGATGATCGCCGCGGACTTGCCGCCCAACTCCAGGGTGCACGGCTTGAGCATCTCGGCGGCGCGCTTGCCGACCTCCCGGCCGACCGCCGAGGACCCGGTGAACGTGAAGATGTCGACGCTCGGGTTGGCGGTGAGCGCCTGACCGGTCTCGACCCCGCCGGGCACCACCGACAGCACCCCGTCGGGCAGGCCGGCGTCGGCGAAGACCTCGGCGAGCGCGTTGGCGCTCAGCGGGGTCTCCGCGGCGGGTTTGAGCACCACGCTGCAGCCGGCCAGCAGGGCCGGGCCCAGCTTGTTGACCGCCAAAAACAGCGGCACGTTCCAGGCGACGATCGCCCCGACCACCCCGATCGGCTCCCGCGTCACCAGCGTCTGGCCGTAGGAGCCGTTGCGGGTCTCGCGCCAGGTGACGTCGTCGGCGGCGCCGGCGAAGTAGGTCAGCGAGCCCAGCGCGCCGAGCCACTGCATGGTCTCGACGATGGTGGGCGGCTGGCCGGTCTCGTCGGCGAGCAGCCGGGCGAACAGCTCCTTGCGCTCCTGCATCAGTTCGACGGCCTTGCCGATGACCGCGGCGCGCTCGCCCGGCGTGGTGCGCGGCCACGGGCCGTTGTCGAAGGCGTCGCGGGCGGCGGCCACCGCGGCGTCGACGTCGGCCGGGGCGGCCGACGGCACCCGCCCGACGTAGCGCCCGGTCGCCGGGGAGTGCACCTCGATCACCGCCTCGGTGCTCGGCGCGGTCCACCTGCCGCCGATGAACAGTGTGTCGTACTCGGTCGCCTGGGTCGCCGGGGTCGCCTCGGTCGCCGTGTTGTCAGCCATGCCCTGCCGCTCCTCATGTCGCCCACCGCGCTCGGCGGTGACCGGTCGGGTCCACGTTGTCGTGGCTGTCACCTTACTCAGCCGCACACCAGAGTAGAACCTGTTTCAATCAGCCGGGTCGGCCGGGACGCAGCACCAGCACCAGGTTGCTCACCGCGAACTCCCGCAGGCCCGGCACCGAGGTCAGCCACCAGGCCCATCGCGGGTGGTAACGCGGGAATGCGGCCACCAGCGCCCCGGTGTTGGCCGCCCAGTCCAGCCCGGCCGCCGCCGAGACCGCGAACAGTGACGACCCGTAGTTGTTCTTCGGGGGGTGGCCGTGGCGGCGGGTGTAGCGCGCCGCCGCGCGCGCCCCGCCCAGATAGTGGGTCAGCCCCATCTCGTGGCCGCCGAACGGGCCGAGCCACACCGTGTAGGACAGCACCACCAGCCCGCCCGGGCGGGTCACCCGCAGCATCTCGTCGCCGAGCCGCCAGGGCCGCGGCACATGTTCGGCGACGTTCGACGACAGGCAGATGTCGACCGCGTCGTCGGCGAACGGCAGCGCCATCCCCGAGGCGCGCACGAACGGAGCCGCCGCGCCGGCGGGCCGACCCGGTCCCGCGCCGGGGGCGTGCATCTCGGCCGGGTCGGGTTCGACCCCCAGGTAGCGCACGCCGGCCCCGGTGAACGCCGCCGCGAAATAGCCGGGCCCGCCGCCCACGTCGAGCAGGGTGGCGCCGGTCGGCGCCGCACCGTGCAGGCCCGCCCACAGATCGGTGACCAGCGCGACGGTGTCGGCGGCCAGCGCGCCGTAGAACCGGTCCGGGTCGGTGCGCTCGTGGCGGAACGCGGCGAGCAGCCGCACCGAGCGCGCCAGGGTGGCCCGGCGCGCCAGGCGGGCGGTGAGCGCGGAACCGGCCATCGCCGCCACCCTACGGTGCTCGTGGGGGCCGGTCGCGGCCCGTTAGGCTGTCACCCGATGTCCACCGCGTTCCGCCGCAGCCCGGGCCCACCGCCGTCGGCGGGGGACACGCTGCGGTCGGTGCTGCTGCTGTGCTGGCGCGACACCGGCCACCCGCAGGGCGGCGGCAGCGAGGCCTACCTGCAGCGCATCGGGGCGGAACTGGCCGCCGACGGGGTGACGGTCACGCTGCGCACCGCGCGCTACCCCGGTGTGGGGCGCCGCGAGGTCGTCGACGGGGTCGTCATCGACCGCGCCGGGGGACGCTACACGGTGTATCTGCGGGCGTTGGCGGCGCTGGCCGGCGCGCGACTCGGGCTCGGCCCGCTGGGTCGGCTGCGCCCCGACGTGGTGGTCGACACCCAAAACGGGCTGCCGTTTTTGGCCCGGCTGTGCTACGGCCGGCGGGTCGCGGTGCTGGTGCACCACTGTCACCGCGCCCAGTGGCCGGTGGCCGGCGCGGTGATGGGCCGGGTCGGCTGGTTCGTCGAATCCCGGCTCTCCCCGCGGCTGCACCGGCGCAACCAGTACGTCACGGTGTCGCTGCCGTCGGCGCGGGACCTGGTCGACCTCGGCGTCGGCCACGACCGGATCGCGGTGGTGCGCAACGGTGTGGACGAGGCGCCGGCGCCCAGCCTCACCGGCGAGCGCTCGGCCGCCCCGCGCCTGGTGGTGCTGTCCCGGCTGGTGCCGCACAAACAGATCGAGGACGCCCTGGACGCGGTGGGCGCGCTGCGCGCCCGGCTGCCGGGGCTGCACCTCGACGTCGTCGGCGACGGCTGGTGGCGCGACCGGCTGACCGAGCACGCCGACCGGATCGGGATCGCCGACGCGGTCACCTTCCACGGCCACGTCGACGACACCACCAAACATCAACTGCTGCAACGCGCCTGGGTGCAGGCCCTGCCGTCGCGCAAGGAAGGCTGGGCGCTGGCGGTCATCGAGGCGGCCCAGCACGGTGTGCCCACCGTCGGCTACCGCTCCGCCGGCGGGCTGTGCGACTCCATCGTCGACGGGGTGACCGGCCTGCTCGTCGACGACCGTGCGGACCTGGTGGGGGCGTTGACGCGGCTGCTCACCGACCCGGTGCTGCGCGCCGAACTCGGGCAGAAGGCCCAGGCCCGCAGCGCCGAGTTCTCCTGGCGCCAGAGCGCGGAAGCGATGCGCGGCGTGCTGCAGGCGGTGCGCGCCGGGCAGATCGTCAGCGGTCTGGTGTGAGCCGGGCCGCCGGCCCGCGCCGCCGGCATCCGGCGGCGGCCACCGCGGCCCCGCCACCGAGCACCGCCAGCCACAGCAGGTGCGCCCCGATGACCACCCGGCGGGCCCCCGCGGTCGCCCCGGGGGCCTGCCCGCCGACCCGGTAGACCGCCAGGTCGGCGTCGCCGTAGCGCAGCGGCAGCCGGCTCACGGTGGCCGCCACGGCCGGGTCGACGTGCGCGCCGCCGTCTTCGATGACCACCCAGCCCACCCCGGCGGCGGCCAGGGCCGCCGGGTCCGCGCCGTCGAGCAGCAACCGCTGCACGGCGTGGCTGTGGACGCCCTCCCCGGGCACCCGCCGCCCGGAGACCACCAGATCACCGGGGGTCAGCACCTCGGCGCGCACCCAGCGGGGCAGCGGGTCGAGCACCGGGGCGGGCCCGGCCCACCCGAACCGGCGCATCGAGCCGGCCGGCAGCACCGCCACCGGCCGCGGGTCGGCGTTGATCGCCGCGGCCGCCGCCGCCCACCCGGGCGGGTAGTGCACCGCGCGCACCGCCCCGCAGACCCCCCACGCCAGATCCGGCAGCACCGCCAGCAGCGCCGCACTGCACACCGCGCCGACCGCCGCCGGGCGCAGCCGGCGGGCCAGCGCCGGCACCGCCGCGCCCGCCGCCAGGGTGTAGCCGGGCAGCGCCAACGCCACCCACTTCTGCCCGTCGCGCAGCAGCCCCAGCCCGGGCGCGGCGTCGACCGCGGCCGCCAGCACCGCCTGGCCGGCCCCGGTGGCCGCCGCCGCGGGTGCGGTGATCGCCACCGCGGCCAACACCAGCAGCCACCGCGCCGCCGGGTGGCGGGCCACCGTCGGCAGACCCGCGGCGACCACCGCCAGCAGCACCACCGTGGCCAGTGCCGCCACCCCGGTGGCCCGGGAGGCCGGCACCGCCTCGCCGTTCCAGATGCCGCCGAGGCCGGCCAGCGCCCCGAGGGTGCCCAGGCCGGGCTCGGCGCGCGCGGCGAACGCCGCCACCCCGGGGGCCGCCGACCCCACCGGCGCCAACGGGGCCGGGTTGACGACCACCGCCGCCAGCCACGGTGCGGCGGCCGCCGCGGCCGCCGCGAGGATGGCGCCCAGCACCACCGCCCGCGGCCGGCCCGCGCCGGGACCGGCCGCGGCGACCACCCCGACCAGCGCCGCCAGGATCGCGCCGGTGGGGGTCAGCCCGGCGGCGGCCACCGCGAACACCAGCGCGCCCAGCGCCCCGGCCCCGGCGGCGGCGTCGCTGCGCGCCCGCAGCGCCGCCGCGGCCACCCACGGCAGGGCCCCGTAGCCGACCAGCAGGCTCCAGTGGCCCTGCAGCAGCCGCTCGGCCACGTACGGATTCCAGATCGCCACGGTCACCGCGACGCACTGCCCGGCGATGCCCGCGCGCGGCAGCACCTGGCGGGTCAGGCGGGCCGCCCCGGCCCCGGCCGCCCACACCCCGGCCACCAGCAGTGCGGTGACCACCACCCCGCCGTCGAGCACCCGGGAGGCCACGGCCACCAGAAAATCCTGCGGCAGCGCCCGCGGGGCGGCCGGGCCCAACCCCAGCGCGGCGTCGGTGAGATAGGACCGCGGCGTGGCCACCGCGTCACGCAGCAACAGATGGCCCGGCCGCCACAGCGGGCCGGTCACCAGCACCGTCAGGACCAGCGCATACCCCGGGGCGATCAGGCGCGCGGTGCGCGGCGACGCCGGGCTCACCCCGATCTAGCTGCGGGCCGGGGGCTCACCCGGGTCGCGCGGCGGGTCGGGGCGCTGCGAGGGCAGCTTCTCGGTCTGGGCCTCCGCGGCCGGCATCGGCTCGTCGGCCTTGGCTTTGCGGTTGCGCAGCGTGTCGAACAGGCCCTCGAAGAAGCCCTGCTCGGAGGTGTCCTGGCCGGGGTCGGTCAGCGCGGACTCGGTGCGCACCCCGAACGTCGCCAGCAGCACGCCGCCGACCAGCGTGACCAGGCCCGCGGCGGCCAGCGTGATCGGCAGGATCCGCGACCACAGCGCCAGCCAGTCCCGCTCGTCGCGGGCGGCGTGGACCTGGTCTTCGATGCTCTGCTCGGTGGAGGTGACCGTGTAGTCGGCCAGGGTGGCCTCCGGTTTCAGCGGGTCCCGCGCATAGTAGTGGTTGGCGTGCTCGGTGGATTTGACGATGGTGCCCGACACCGGATCCACCCACAGGGTGCGCTGCACCGCGTAGTAGCGGGTCATGGTGATCGGCTCCTCGGGGTCCTCGGCGTCGATCCCCCACTGCCGCGCCGAGGTGGTGACCTCGCCGTCCTCGTTGTCGCTGTACAGCGACGGGTACTTCAGCGGTTCGGTCAGTTTGTCCTCGGCGTTGTAGCCGATGTTCTGGGTGAACACGTAGGTGGTCAGCCCGTTGACGTCGTCCTCGGACTCGTAGTTGGCGTCGAACGCCTCCTGGGCGATCGGGTCGAAGTACTGGTAGGTGACCTTCTCGGTGTGGAACGGGAACCGGTAGGACAGCCCCTCGTGGGCCAGCGGCAGCGGTTTGGGCGGGTTGTCGTCCTCGATGCTGCGCGGCTGCTGCACGGTGCCGCCCGGGTGGGCGTCGTCGGAGACCGCCTCGGCGGTGGCGCGGTTGAGGGTCACGGTGTCGACGATCGCCAGCAGCAGCCCGGTGTCCTTCTGACGGTCGGTGCGGCGCACCGTGCTGCCCACCTGCAGGGTGACGACGTCGGCGTTGGCGGGCGACTCCACACTGATCTGCTGCTGCTGGGCCAGCGGCACATCGGTGTCGATCGCGAACGTCTCCTTCTCCAGCGACGCGGGATCCAACGCGGTGCCGGTGCCCTCGCTGACCAGGGTGGCGTCGAGGTCCAGCGGGACCTTGGTGATCTGGCCGACGGTGTAGGTGGGCAACAGCAGCGCGGCGATCAGCAGCGCGGCGCCCAACCCCAGCGCACCGTACACCGCGATACGCAACACGACTGCTCGGTTCACGGTGCCGTGCCCTCCTTACCGACCGCATCCGACCTGTGGGTACCCCCCGCTGACGGGAGAGCAGCCAGGCAAACCTTTCTGACCCTAACAGCAGAATTTAAGCCCCGCCGTAGGACGGGGGCCAGATCCGTGAGGCGCCCGCGCGGGCCCGCGCGGCGGCAGGCAGACTGGCAACCATGGCCGAGAGCACCCCGGTCGGCGGGACCCGCAGTTTCCTGCCGCACGTGGAGGGGATGCGCGCCTGCGCCGCCATGGGCGTGGTGATCACCCACGTGGCGTTCCAGACCGGGCATTCGTCCGGGGTCAGCGGCCGGCTGTGGGGGCGGTTCGACCTGGCGGTGGCGCTGTTCTTCGCGCTGAGCGGGTTTCTGCTGTGGCGCGGCCACGCCGCCGCGGCCCGCGGGCTGCGCCGGCGCCCGGCCACCGCGCACTATCTGCGGTCGCGGGTGGTGCGCATCATGCCCGCCTACCTGGTGGCGGTGGCGGTGATCTTGCTGCTGCTGCCCGACGCGGCCGGCGCCAGCGCCACCGTCTGGCTGGCGAACCTGACGTTGACCCAGGTGTATGTGCCGTTGACGCTGACCCCGGGGCTCACCCAGATGTGGAGCCTGTCGGTGGAGGTCACCTTCTACCTGGTGCTGCCGCTGCTGGCGTGGGCGGCCCGACAGCTGCCGGTGCACGCCCGCATCCCGGCGATCGCGGCGATGTCGGTGGCCAGCCTCGGCTGGGGCTACCTGCCGATCCACACCGCCGAGGGGCTCAACCCGTTGAACTGGCCGCCCGCCTACGGCAGCTGGTTCGGGGCGGGGATGCTGCTGGCCGAGCTCACCGTGAGCCGCCCCGGCTGGGTGCACCGGTTGGCGCGGCGCCGCGTGCTGATGGGGCTGATCGCGCTGGCGGCGTTCCTGCTGTCGGCCTCCCCGGTCGCCGGGCCGGAGGGCATGACCCCGGCGACCGTCGAACAGTTCGTGATCCGCACCGGGCTGGGTGCGGTGCTGGCCGGCGCGCTGCTGGCGCCGCTGGTGCTCGACCGCCCGGACACCTCCCACCGGATCCTGGGCAGTGAGCTGATGGTGACGTTGGGCCGCTGGTCCTATGGGCTGTTCATCTGGCATCTGGCCGCGCTGGCGATGGCGTTCCCGATGATCGGGCAGTTCGCCTTCGCCGGGGACATGCCGGTGGTGTTGGCGCTGACCCTGCTGTTCGGGTTCGCGCTGGCCGCGGTGAGTTTCGCGCTGATCGAGGAGCCGTGCCGGCTGGCGTTGCGCCGCTGGGAGTTCCGCCGCACCCATCGGGTGGCCCCGCTGGCCAGCGCGATCAGCGACGACCCGGCCCCGGCGCCGGGAGCCGAGACCGACCCGGCGCCGGCCCCGACGGCGGGGGCCCCGCGGTGACCGGGGCCGAGCGCGCCGCGACCGGGGCGAGGCTGGGGGATGCGCGAACGGGGCGGAGCCGATGAGCAACACCGAAGCCCACCCCGCCGAGGTGGCGGGCGGGGCCGCCCAGTGCCCGCGCGACGCCGCCGGGCGCCCGGTGGTGCAGATCCTGGCGGCACGGCAGGTCCCGCTCGGCGGCCCGCGGGCGATGACGGTGCGCCGCACCCTGCCGCAGCGGCACCGCCCGCTGATCGGCGCGTGGTGCTTCGCCGACCACTACGGACCCGACGACGTCGCCGCCACCGGCGGCATGGACGTGGCCCCGCACCCGCACACCGGGCTGCAGACGGTGAGCTGGCTGTTCGCCGGCGAGATCGAGCACCGCGACAGCGCCGGGGTGCACGCCCTGGTGCGGCCCGGCGAGCTGAACCTGATGACCGGCGGGCACGGCATCTGCCACTCCGAGGTCTCCACCGCGGCCACCACGGCGCTGCACGGCGTGCAGCTGTGGGTGGCGCTGCCCGCCGCGGCCCGCGACGCGCCCCGCGACTTCCAACACCACAGCCCCGAGCCGGTCGACCTCGACGGCGCCAGCGCGCGGGTGTTTCTGGGCACGCTGGCCGGGGTGCGCTCCCCGGTGAGCACGTTCACCGCGCTGCTCGGCGCCGAGGTGCGGGTGTCGCCCGGGGCGCGGCTGCGGCTGGCGATCGCCGGCGACTTCGAGCACGGCCTGCTGGTCGACCGCGGCGTGCTGCAGTGGGAGTCGACCGCGGTGCGCCCCGGCGAGCTCGGCTATTTGGGGGCCGGGCAGACCGAGCTGCGCCTGGCCAACCCGACCGACCAGCCCGCCCGCGCCCTGCTGCTCGGCGGGCCGCCGTTCGCCGAGCAGATCGTGATGTGGTGGAACTTCGTCGCCCGCAGCCACGAGGAGATCGTCGCCTACCGCACCGCCTGGCAGCAGCAATCCGACCGGTTCGGCGCGGTGCGCGGCTACCGCGGCCCGCGCCGGCGCCTACCGGCCCCGCCGCTGCCGAACGGGCGGCTCAAGGCGCGCGGCAATCCGCCGCCCCCGTGACACCGGCCCGGCCCAAAAGTGAGCCAGATCACGTTAGGCTGGGGTCAGGAGGTGGCGCCATGACACGCACTCACTACGGTTCGCTGAACTCCGGCGGGCTGAACTGGGCCAGCATGCCGCTGAAGCTGTTCGCCGGCGGCAACGCGAAATCCTGGAATCCGGCCGACATCGACTTCTCCGGCGACCGGGCCGACTGGGAGGCGCTGACCGACCCGCAGCGCGACATCGCCACCCGGCTGTGCGCGCAGTTCATCGCCGGCGAGGAGGCGGTCACCAGCGACATCCAGCCGTTCATGGCCGCGATGCGCGCCGAGGGCCGCCTCGGCGACGAGATGTATCTGACCCAGTTCGCCTACGAGGAGGCCAAGCACGTGCAGGTCTTCCGGCTGTGGCTCGACGCGGTCGGGGTCACCGAGGACCTGCACGGCTACCTCGACGAGCTGCCCGCCTACCGCACCATCTTCAACGAGGAGCTGCCCGCAGCGCTCGGCGCGTTGCTGACCGACCCGTCGCCGGCCGCCCAGGTGCGCGCCTCGGCGACCTACAACCACGTCGTGGAGGGGATGCTGGCGCTCACCGGCTACTACGCGTGGCAGAAGATCTGCACCGAGCGGGCCATCCTGCCGGGCATGCAGGAACTGGTGCGCCGCATCGGCGACGACGAACGCCGCCACATGGCCTGGGGCACGTTCACCTGCCGGCGCCACGTCGCCGCCGACGACGCCAACTGGGCGGTGTTCGAGGACCGGATGAACGAACTCATCCCGGTGGCGCTGCAGGCCACCGAGGCCGCGCTGGCCATCTACGGCGACGACATCCCGTTCGGGCTCTCGGTGGAGGAGTTCACCACCTACGCCGGGGACAAGGGGATGCGCCGGCTGGGCACCATCTCCAGCGCACGGGGCCGCCCGCTGGCCGAGATCGACTTGGACTACACCCCGCTGCGGTTGGAGGACACCTTCGCCGACGAGGACCGCCGGGAGCTGGCCGCCCTCGGCTGAGCGCGGGCGGGCCTCACCGGACCCAGACGGTCTTGGTGTTGCAGAACTCCCGGATCCCGTTGCCGGAGAGCTCGCGGCCGTAGCCGGAGCGTTTGATCCCGCCGAACGGCAACTGCGGGTACGACACGGTCATCCCGTTGATGAACACCTGCCCGGCCTCGATGCCGTCGATGAACCGCCGCTGCTCGGCCTCGTCGCGGGTCCAGGCGTTGGACCCCAGGCCGAACGGGGTGGCGTTGGCGATCTCGAGGGCCTCCTCGAGGCTGCCCACCCGGTACAGCCCGGCGACCGGACCGAACACCTCCTCGGTGTACAGCGCCATGTCGGCGGTGATGCCGGTGACGACCGTCGGCGGGTAGAACCAGCCGGGACGGTCCAGACGCCGTCCCCCGCAGGCGATCTGCGCGCCGGCGGCCACCGCGTCGTCGACCTGTCCGGCGACCTCGTCGCGGCCGGACTCGGTGGCCAGCGGACCCACATCGGTGTCCGGGTCGGTGGGGTCGCCGACGGTCAGCGCCTGCATCCCGGCGACGAACTTCGCGGTGAACGCGTCGTAGACGTCGGTGTGGACGATGAACCGTTTGGCCGCGATGCAGGACTGGCCGTTGTTCTGCACCCGGGCGGTGACCGCGGTGCGCGCCGCGGCGTCCACGTCCGCCGACGGCATCACGATGAACGGGTCGGACCCGCCGAGTTCGAGCACCGTGGGCTTGATCTCGTCGCCGGCGACCGCGGCCACCGCCCGCCCCGCCGGCTCACTGCCGGTCAGGGTGGCCGCGGCCACCCGCGGGTCGCGCAGGACGCCCTCCACCGCGGAGGCCCCGATCAGCAGCGTCTGGAAGCACCCGGGCGGGAAGCCGCCGCGGGCGATCACGTCGGCCAGATACAGCGCGGTCTGCGGGACGTTGGAGGCGTGTTTGAGGATGCCGACGTTGCCGGCCATCAACGCCGGCGCGGCGAACCGGACCGCCTGCCACAGGGGGAAATTCCACGGCATCACCGCCAACACCACCCCCAGCGGCTGATACCGGGTGAACGCCGCCGACGCCCCGACGGCGGCCGCGTCGGCGGGCACGTCGGCCAGCAGTGCGGCGGTGTTGTCGGCGTAGAACCGGAATCCCTGGGCGGATTTGAGCGCCTCGGCCCGGGCGGCGGCCAGCGTCTTGCCCATCTCCAGGGTCATCAGCGCCGCGATGTCGTCGGCCTCGGCCTCGATCAGGTCGGCGGTGGCGTGCGCCCACGCGGCGCGCTCGGCGAAACTCGTTGCGCGGTAGGAGGCGAAACGGTCGTGGGCGCGCGCGATCACCGCCTCGATCTCGGTGTCGGTCGCCGGGGTGAACGTTTTGACCGTCGCACCGGTGGCGGGATTGATCGTGGCTATCGACGCTGGGGACACGGCGACCTCCTAGTCGGGGGCGGAGTACGGGAAACGATCGGAGCGGCCCTCACCGCGCAGCGTAACCGGTGGCACATACGGGCCGATCAGTGTGCGGTGCCACCAGGTGCGGTCGCGGCGCAGCTCGGCGGCGGTGGTGAAGCGGTAACGGTAGAGCTGGGCGCGCACGAACCGCGGCGCGGCGAGCGCGAACGGGTTGTGGCGCAGCAGGCGCACCGTCGCCGGATCGTTGACCAGCAGCCGCAGCAGAAACGGCTCGAACCAGCCCCGCGCGTAGGACGGGGAGAGCGCGGCGAACCACATCAGCCAATCCAGCCGCAGGTGGTAGGGCGCCCACTGCCGCGGCAGCCGGCCCGGCGCCCCGGGTTTGCCCCGGAACTCGTATTCGTGCCAGACCGCGTCGTCGGTGAGCGCGTCGTGGGCGGTGCCCTCGACGACCACCTCGTAGCGGGTGCGGCCCACACTGCCGAACGCCCCGTAGGTGTTGACCAGCCGCAGCGGGTTGAACGAGGCGTTCATGCGTTGGCCGGCCGAGACCATGTTGACCACCGGCCAGACGCTGAGCACGGCCACCACGACGGTCACCGCCACCACCGCGGCCACGAACCACACCGGGGCAGGGCCCGCGGCGGTGGCCGGTGTCGCGGCCCCGGGCGCGACCAGCACCCCGCCGGCGAGCACGATCGTCAGCCAGTTCAGCCACGCGAAGTTCCCGGAGGCGACCAGCCACAGCTGGGTGACGATCATGATCGCCGCGGCGATGCCGGCCACCGGCTGCGGGGCGAACAAGCCGAACGGCACCACCAGTTGGGTGAGATGGTTGCCGGCGGCCTCCACGCGGTGCAGCGGGGCCGGCAGGTGGTGGAAGAACCAGCTTGCCGGCCCGGGCATCGGCTGGGTTTCGTGGTGGTAGTCCAGGCAGGTCAGGTCCCGCCAGCAGCGGTCGCCGCGCAGCTTGATCAACCCCGCGCCGAACTCGACGCGGAACAGCAGCCAGCGGGTCAGCCACAGCACCAGCACCGGCGGGGCGACCCGGTCGTTGCCCAGAAAGATCGCCAGGAACCCGGCCTCGCACAGCAGCGACTCCCAGCCGAAGGAGTACCACTGCTGGCCGACGTTGACGATCGACAGGTAGCCCACCCACAGCGCCAGCCAGGCCGCCATCGTCGCCCACAGCGGCACCAGGGTGCTCGCCCCGGCCACCAGCGCGGTGGCCAGCACCGCACCGCCCCAGGCGATCGCGGCGAAGAACCGGTCGGAGTAGTGCCAGTGGAAGATGCTGGGCGCCTGCCGAAACGTCCGGGTGGCCAGATACCGCGGGATCGGCAGCATGCCGCGCTCGCCGAGCAGGGCGCGGAACTGCCGGGCGGCGGCGAGAAAGGCGATCAGGTAGACCGCGGCGATGCCGCGTTCGAGCACCAGCCGGCCCAGCTGATACTCCGGTGCGCCGAACCAGTCCATGCCCGCGGCTCCTCGGATGCCGTCCTCGGTCTGGGCTCCAGGCTAGAGGCCCGCGCCCGGGGCCGTCACGGTTCGCCGCGGTCGGTGCGCCGGCCCGGCAGCGCCGCGGCGGCCACCGCGGCGACCGACACCAGCGCCGCCAGCTGCACCCCCGCGGAGTGGCCGATGTAGCCGTCCACCGAGCGCCACGGGTAGCGCGCCAGCGCCGCGGCGGCCACCGTCAGCCCCGCCGCGGCGAACCCGACGGTCACCGCCGCGCCGCGGCGCAGCCGGCGGGCGGCCAGCGCCGCGGCGAACACCGCGGTGCCCACCGGCCCGGCGATCAGGGTCCCGACGCTCAGCGCCGCGGCGGTCGCGGCGAGCGGGCCCGGCGCCCACGCGCGGGTGGGCCGCGCCGGGCGGTGCCCGCGGGCGCGGCGGCCGACCAGAGCCAGCAGCGCCACCAGCGGCAGCAGCGCCAGCCCGCCGAGCAACCCGAGCCGATAGCCGGTGTTGGACGCGAAGCTCAGCGTGATCGGACCGGACGTGCCGGCCGGCAGCACCCAGCCCTGCTGCCAGCCGTTGACGGTCACCGCGGTCAGCGCGGTCCCGTCGTCGGTGTGGGCCCGCCAGCCCGGGTTGACGCTCTCGGGGACCACCAGCACCCGCGCCGCCTCGGCGGCGGGCACCCGCAGTTCGCGGTGATCGGCGCGCCACACCCCGGTCGTCACCGGCGTGGGCGGGGCGGCGGGTGTCTTCGGGTGTGCGCCGGTGAGCCGGGCGCCGTCGACGACGAACGCCGAGCCGGGGCTGATCAGCAGCTCCTGGCGGCCCAGCGGCAGCGTGATCGGGGTGTCGTCGCAGGCGTGCGCGGCCACCGGGCCGCCGTCGAGCAGGGCGCCGGCGGTGGTGGTGATCGAGGTGTGCACGAACCGGCCGGCCACCGCGATGACCGGGCCGTGCGCGCAGTCGACGCGCACCGGCCGGGACCGGTCGGTGTCGCGGTCCGCGGCGGCCACCGGGGCCCCGTCGGCGCCGAGCACGGTGATTTCGGCCAGCCCCGGCGGTTTGAGCTGATCGAAACCGAGCGCGGTGCGGTCGATGACGTCGTCCCAGTCCAGCAGGCTGACGGTGACGGTGTCGGTGACGTGGGCGGCCAACGGCAGGGTCGTGGGCCCGCGGTCGGCGGTGTCGAGGGTGCGCACCTGCGGGCCGTCGCCGAGGTCGACCGCCAGCACGCTCGGGGTGGTGGGCACCTCCGAGCGGGCCGGGACGACCCGCAGGCCGCTGACCCGGGTGGCGGTCGGCAGCCGCAGCGTCAGCGTCGGCGGGGTCTTGTCGCGCACCACCCGCTGCGGGGCGCTCCAGGCGGTGTCGGGGTCGCCGTCGGTGGCGGCGTAGGACGAGCCGAGCACGTCGATGAGATCGGAGTCCCCGAAGCTGCGGGTGACCCCCGGCGCGGCCAGCAGGTCGGCCAGCTGCGGGCCCTGCCGGGGCCGCAGCCACACCGTCGGGCGCACCGTGATCGGCCGCACCACGGTCAGGGTGCGGCTGAACACCGCCTCCTCCTCCGGGGCCAGGCCCATCGACGCCGCGCAGCGGACCCCGTCGGGGCCCTCGGCGCAGCCGGGCCGGCCCAGCAGTTCGGCGCCCAGATCCCACCGGGTCACCGTCGAGCCCGGCGGCGGGCCGGGCACCGTCAGGGTGTGGCGCAGCTCGACCGGGTGGGCGAACCCGGAGGCGTCGTAGGCGGTGACCGCCAGTTCGGTGATGCCGAACTGCACCCCCGGCGAGCCGTCGTCGGTGCCGGTCGCGGTCAGCCGCACCCACGGGGTTTCGCCGTAGGGCAGCGCGGTGCTCAACGGCCGGCCGGCCTCGTCGAACGTCAGTGTCGTGGTGCCGTTGGGGGTCTCGACCTGGATGCGGCGCACCTGGGCGCCGACCGCGGTGGCGCTCGGCGTCACGGTGATGCTGCCGCTGGTGACCGGGTGGTCGAAGTCGACCTGCAGCCACTGGCCGACCGCGGCCTGCAGCGAGTTGGAGACCCACGCGGTCGCCGAGTCGCCGTCGACCGCGGCGGCCGGGGCGCTGGCCGGGCTGACGTTGGGCAGTGCGGTGGCGTCGGCGGCCGAACTCGACGCGGTGAGCCGGCCCCCGGTCCACGCGCCGACCACCAGCGGCGTGTCGGGCACCGGATAGTCGGGCACCCGGTTGTGGGTGTGGCGGCGCTCGTCGAGGGCGCGGGCCGCCGACGAGTGGTGATCGACCCGCCCGTAGTCGGTCTCGCGGGCCACCGGGGTGTCGGTGACGGTGACCGTCGGGGCCGCCAGCCCGGCGCGGCGGGCGTCGGCGGTGAGCAGCGCCGGGCCCAGCGGGGCGGCGCCGAGCAGCCGTTGGCGTTCGTCGAGGCGGGCCAGGACCTCCGGGCCGCCGTCGATGCGCGCCATCGTGTCGGCGTCGACCAGGTAGGGGGCGGCGGGGTTGGTGGCCGACTCGACCCGGTAGATCTCCACCGGCGGGTAGGTGGGGCGCAGACCGGAGTCGATGACGAACCCGTCGAGGGTGCCGGGCCCGACCGGCTCACCGAACTCGGCGACCTTGCTCAACCCCGGGGAGCCCTCGATCGCCTGGTGCACCAGGATCGGGCGCGCCGAGCGCGACGTGTCGGGATCCAGATCGTTGCGGACCACCAGGTAGGCGATGCCCTGCCGGATCAGGGTGTCGGCCAGCCCGGCCGAGGGCCGGCCGCCCGCCAGAAGGCGCTGCACCGAGTCGAACGCCCGGATCGCCTGCGGCGGGGTGAGCGGAATCGAGTCGCGCACCGCCCACGGGCTGTCGCCGAGCACCTGCAGCGGCTCGTCGTGGCTGCTGCCCCAGACCTGGGTGGCGAACGGGGCGCCGGGGACCACCAGCACCCGCCCCGGGGTGGGGCGCCCGGTGTTGTGGGCGTCGAGCCAGTCGGCGGCCTGCTGCCAGTAGGACGGGATCGCCGTGAACGTGCCCGGCGGGGTCAGCCGGCCGGTCCACGCCAGCGAGGTGGCGGTGAGCAGCGCGCAGAGCACCACGATGCCGACCGCGACCCGCTTGTCGCGTTCCGGGTGGGCGAACGCGGTGCGCCACTGTGCGCTCGGCGCGCTGCCGGGCAGCGGGATCCGGCCCAGCAGCACCGCCAGCCCCAGCGTGAGCGGGATCCGGATCACCGACTCCAGTTTGTGCACGTTGCGCAGCGGCGCCCCGGCCGCGTCGAGGAACTCCTGCACCGGGGTCGCCAGCGGCGAACCCAGCCCGCCGGCGTAGCCCAGCCCCAGCAGCATCACCCCGACCAGCAGCATCGTCACCAGCCGGCCGGCCGCCGGGTGGCGGCGGCCCGCCCCCAGCCCGGTGGCCGCCAGCGCCAACCCGGCCAGCCCGGCGGCGGCCACCAGCCCGGTCGCCAGGATGTAGAGCGGGCCGGTCACCAGCGCGGTGCCGGCGGTGGCGTCGGGGGCGACGAACGGGGTCCAGGCGGCGGTGCCGCGCAGCATCTCGGTCAGCGAGGTCCACTGGGTGGTCACCCCGGACGATTCGATGAAGTCGAGGAACGGCGGGCTGATCCGGCCCAGCGCCACCAGCGCGGTCAGCCACCACAGGCTGGCCAGCGCCGCGGCCAGGGCGGCCCACCCGGTGAACGCCCACCAGCGGCGGTCCGGGCGGTGGCAGGCCCACCAGATCAGCGCGGGCAGGCACCCGGCCAGCGTGGCGACCGCGTTGACCGCGCCCATCAGCGCCATCGCCAGTGCGGCCTGGCCGGCCAGCACCCGCAGCGACCGGGGGGCCGGGCCGCCGCGCAGCGCCACGATCACCGGCAGCAGCACCCACGGCGCCAACATCATCGGCAGGGTCTCCGAGGAGATCGACCCCAACGTGGTCAGCACCCGCGGGCAGAGCGCGAACGCCGCGGCGGCCAGCACCCGCGAGGTGGGGCTGCCGATGCGCAGCGCCTCGGCGACCCGCAGCAGCCCCCAGAACCCCACGGCGAGCAGCAGCGCCCACCACAGCCGCTGGGTGACCCAGCCGGGCAGGCCGAGCACGTCGCCGGCCAGAAAGAACGTGCCGTGCGGAAACAGGTACCCGTAGGCCTGGTTCTGGGCCTGCCCGAACGGCAGCTCGCTGTTCCACAGGTTGGTGGCGCGGGCCAGGAACCGCAGCGGGTTGGCGGTCAGGTCCAGCTTGGTGTCCGGCGCGATCTGGCCGGGGGCCTGCAGGAAGGTGCCGACCAGCGCGACGGTGCCGACCAGCCAGAGCCACCGGCGGGACAGCGGGGCCGAGTCCGCGGCGGGCGGGGCGGGGGCGCGCAGCTCAGCTGCGGTCGCCGTACTCAACCCGGTTGAGCACCGACGACTGCGGGTCACCGCCGGCGATCTGCGGTTTGGTGTCCTGCTGCACCATCAAGGTGATCCCGAAGGTCGCGGCCGCGCCGAGCAGCAGGCCGACGACCACGCTGGCCGCGGCGGGCACCACAAACCGCTGCATTGATCAGGCTCCTACACGTCGACCGGGCGGGGTGAACCCCGGTCGCCAAACTAGCACGCTCCGGGCGCGAAACGAGGGAGGTGTCGGGGTCCCCGCGGACACCGCGACGACCATGACACCATGGAGCGATGATTTTACGATCCGGGCTCGCCCGTGTCCTGGTCGCGCTCGCGGCGCTCTGCGCTTTGCTGTTGGCGTGCTCGCACTCCGGGGAGCACCCGGCCTCGGCGCAGCCGAGCACCCCCGAGGCGCCGGCGGACCCGGCCGCGCCGCAGACCCCCGCGGCCGCCGCGGTCTGCGGTGACGTCACCCAGCTGCCGCGCCGCGAGAAGTTGGCGCAGCTGCTGATGGTGGGGGTGCGCGACGCCGGCGACGCCCGCGCGGCGGTCACCGACCATCACGTGGGCGGCATCTTCGTCGGCAGCTGGACCGACCTGTCGATGCTCACCGACGGGTCGCTGAACGACATCACCGGCGCGGCCGGCCCGTGGGCGCTGGCGGTCAGCGTCGACGAGGAGGGCGGCCGGGTCTCGCGGCTGTCGTCGCTGATCGGCTCGTCGCCGTCGGCGCGGGTGCTGGCCCAGACCCAGACCCCCGAGGAGGTGTACGGCGTCGCGCTGGACCGCGGCCACCAGATGCGCGAATTGGGGATCACGGTGGACTTCGCCCCGGTCGTCGACCTCAGCGACGCCGGCGCCGACACGGTGATCGGGGACCGGTCGTTCGGGTCGGACCCGGCGGCGGTCGCCGAGTTCGCCGGGGCCTACGCGCGCGGGCTGCACGACGCCGGGGTGACCCCGGTGTTCAAACACTTCCCCGGCCACGGCCACGCCTCCGGGGACTCGCACACCGGCGGGGTGAGCACCCCGCCGCTGGAGCAGCTCGAGGCCGACGACCTGGTGCCCTACCAGAGCCTGGTCACCCAGCCGGGCGCGGCGGTGATGCTCGGGCACATGCAGGTGCCCGGGTTGACCGGCGACGATCCGGCCAGCCTCAGCCCGGCCGCGGTGAACCTGCTGCGCACCGGCGGCTACGGCGGGCCGGGGTTCGGCGGCGTGGTCTACACCGACGACCTGTCGTCGATGGCGGCGATCAACTCCCGCTACGGCGTCGGCGAGGCGGTGCTGCGCGCCCTGCAGGCCGGCGTCGACGTGGCGCTGTGGGTCACCACCGACGAGGTGCCGGCGGTGCTCGACCACCTCGAGCAGGCGGTCGACTCCGGGGCGCTGTCGATGCAGGCGGTCGACGCCGCCGCCGGTCGGGTCGTGGCGGCCAAGGGGCCGGGGCCGGCCTGCACCGGCTGACCGGGGCCTACCCTGGTTGAGCAGGGCCGGATCAACGAAAGGGTGGCCGATGGCGGGAACCAAACGGCTGCCCCGCGCCGTGCGCGAACAGCAGATGCTCGACGCCGCGGTGGAGATGTTCTCGATCAACGGCTACCACGAGACGTCGATGGACGTCATCGCCGCGAAGGCCGAGATCTCCAAGCCGATGCTCTACCTCTACTACGGCTCCAAGGAGGATCTCTTCGGTGCCTGCCTGGACCGCGAGCTGCAGCGGTTCATCGACGCGGTGCGCGCCGACATCGACCTCGAGCAGGGCGCCCACGGCCTGCTGGCCACCACGATCGACACGTTCCTGCACTACATCGACGCCAACCGGGCGTCGTGGATCGTGCTCTACACCCAGGCCACCAGCTCCCAGACGTTCGCCCACACGGTGCGCGAGGGCCGGGAACGCATCATCGATCTGGTGACCCGGCTGGTGCAGTCCGGCACCCGTCACCCCGACCCCGACGATGATTTCGAGCTGATGGCGGTGGCGCTGGTCGGCGCCGGCGAGGCGGTGGCCACCCGGGTGAGCACCGGCGACGCCGACGTCAAGGAGGCGTCGGCGCTGCTGACCCAGCTGTTCTGGCGCGGCCTGAAGGGCACCCCGCCGGAGCGTGACGCCGCACCGGCCTGACCTGCCCGCCGCGCCCCCGCGCCCCCATCGCGCCGCGCCGCGCGCCCGCAGCTGCGCCCAGCCGCACGTTTGAGTGCGTTCGCCCCTCGAAAACGCACTCAAACGTGCGGCTGGCGAACCGGCTGGGCTATCCGGTGGGCGGACCGGCTGGGCTATCCGGCGGACATGGGGCGGGGCATGACGAACGCGCGCGGACCGGTGCGCACCACGCCGTCGCCGATCCCGCGTCCGGCCGCGCCGGCCCCCGACAGCGGCACCCCGCCGACGGTGCCCGCGCCCGACGACGCGCCGCTGGCCCCCGAGGTCGCGCCGCCGGACAGCGCCCCCATGGTGGCGTTGGCGGAGGGGGCGGTACCGGCCCAGCTCGCCGGCACCGACAGACGGCCCACGCGGGTCGCGCCGGCCAGGCTGGCCGTGATCGGGGAGCTGGTGGGGGCGCTGCCCAGCGCGCCGCTCAGCCCGGGAGTCGTCGCGGCCACGGTCGCCGGGGTGAACATCATCCCGTTGGCGCCGGTGATCGCCGAGGAACCGAGCGCGCCGGAGCCGCCCATCCGCTGCAGGAACCCGACCCCCGAGGCGATGGTTCCCATCGCGAAGAACGGCCCGCGCAGCGACTCGCCGACCAGCGCGGCCGGGTCGCCCCCGGACCCGGTGAGGCCCGACGGGATGAACGAGGTGAGCGAGTTGCCGCCGGTGGCGCCGGCGGCGCCGGTGGTGTCGACCATGGCCGCGGCCTGGTTCAGGGCCCCGGTCGGGTTGGTGTTCTGCCGCGCCGGGCTGTGCTGCGGCAGCGCGCTGGACTGCGCGGTGGCGGCGGCGTAGCTGTACATCGCCGCGGCGCACTGCGCCCACATCTCCAGGTAGATGGTCTCGGTGGCCATGATCGCGGCGGTGTTCTGGCCGAGGATGTTGGTGGCGAGCAGGGAGGCCTGCAGGCTGCGGTTGGCCGCGATCACCGGCGGTGGGGTGGTGGCGGCGCGGGCGGTCTCGTAGGCGAGGCCTTGCGCGGCGGCCTGGGCGCCGGCCTGTTCGGCCTCGGCGGCGGTGGTGGTCAGCCACTGGATGTGGGGAGCGGCGGCCGCGGCCATGCGCTGGCCGGCCACCCCTTTCCAGGTGTTGGCCAACCCGGTGATCTCCAGCTGATACTTCGTCGCCGCCGAACTCAACTCGTTGGCCAACCCGTGCCAGGCGCTCGAGGCCGCCAACATCGGCCCCGAGCCGGGACCGGCGTAGAGCCGGGTCGCGTTGATCTCGGGGGGGAGGGCGCCGAAGTCGGGGAACATGATCGGTCTCGCCGTGCCCTACCCGCACCGGTCCCCGCGCGGACCGCGGCGCGCCGCCAGGCGCCACCGGGCCGCGCGCACGCGGGAGGACAGCCGTGGCTCAGCCATACCGACATGAATAGTCGGTGAACCTTCATAGAACCTGGATGCCGTCTAGGTATCGCCTGTTTACCTGGTCGTTCGTCGACCGAGGGCCCGCCGAGGGCCCGTCGAGGGCCGGTCAGAGCCCCGCGGCGACGGTGGCGGTCAAGTGCGGATAGCCCTTGGTGAGGTGGCGCAGCGACAACGCCCACCCGTCGGCGGTGCGCTCGGTGTAGAGCCCCACCGTGGCCGGCAGCAGGATCGGCTTGCCGAACCGCACCGAGTAGCTGACCGCATCCGGGAGGCGCGCCTCGACGTTGGCCAGCACCGCCGCCGCCGAGTACATGCCGTGGGCGATCACGGTGGGGAACCCGAACAGCTTCGCGCCCAGTTTGCTGGTGTGGATCGGGTTGTGGTCGCCGCCCACCTCGGCGTAGCGGCGGATCTGGCGGGCGCTGATCCGCAGCAGCGCGTTGGCCGGCGGCAGCTTGGGCTGCTTGACCGGCGGGGGCTTCGGCTCGTCGGAGAGGCTGGTGCGCTGCTGGTGCAAAAACGTCGTCACCTGGTGCCAGGCCAAGTCGTTGCCGACGTGCACGTCGGTGACGATGTCGACCAGCAGGCCCTTGCGGTGCTCGCGCAGGTTCGCCGCATGCACCGCGAGGTCGACGGTGTCGGTGACCGCGATCGGCCGGTAGCGGGTGATGTGGTTCTCGGTGTGCACCGCCCCCATCGCGGCGAACGGGAAATCGAACCCGGTCACCAGCGCCATGACCGTGGGAAAGCTCAGCGCGAACGGATAGGTCAGCGGCACGGTGTCGCCGAAGCGCAGCCCGGTGACGTGGGCGTAGGCGGCCACGTTGGCCGGGTCCAACCGCAGGTCCTTCACCCGCAGCGTGTGCTGCGGCAGGGTGTCGGGCCGCGACACGATCGGCAGCGCCCCGACCGCCGCACGCACCATGTTCGTCAGCGTGCTGGATTGCCCGGTCATCTCAGGCCCCCAACATCGCTTGGCCGCAGACCCGCACGGTGTTGCCGGTGACCGCGCTGGAGGCCGGGCTGGCGAAGTAGGCGATCAGCTCGGCGACGTCGACCGGTTCGCCGCCCTGGAACAGCGAGTTGAGCCGACGTCCGACCTCGCGGGTGGCCAACGGGATCGCCGCGGTCATCTCGGTCTCGATGAAGCCCGGGGCGACGGCGTTGATCGTGATGTTCTTCTCGGCCAGCTTCGGCGCCAGCGCCTCGGTCAGCCCGATCATCCCCGCCTTGGTCGCCGCGTAGTTGGTCTGGCCGCGGTTGCCGGCGATCCCGGCCATCGACGACAGCCCGATCACCCGGGCGCCGTCGCCGAGCACCCCGGCGTCGACCAGGCCCTCGGTGAGCCGCTGCGGGGCCAGCAGGTTCACCGCGACGACGGCGTCCCACCGGGCGTCGTCCATGTTGGCCAACAGTTTGTCGCGGGTGATCCCGGCGTTGTTGACCAGGATGTCGGCCTTGCCGCCGTGGTGCTCGCGCAGGTGCGCGGTGATCGTCTCCACCGCGTCGTCGGCGGTGACGTCGAGGGTCAGCGCCGTGCCGCCCACCTTCGCCGCGGTGCGGTTCAGCGCCTCGGCGGCCGGTTCCACGTCGACGGCGACCACGGCGGCGCCGTCCCGGGCGAACACCTCGGCGATCACCGCGCCGATGCCGCGGGCGGCGCCGGTGACGATCGCGACCTTGCCGTCCAAGGGCCGGTCCCAATCGGCGGGGGCGCTGGCCTGCCCGGCGCCGACGTAGAACACCTGACCGTCGACGTAGGCCGATTTGGCCGACAGGATGAACCGCAGGGTGGACTCCGCGCCGCTGATGCCGGCGGGGGCCTTCGGGGACAGATACACCAGCGACACCGTCGCGCCGCGGCGTAGCTCCTTGCCCAGCGACCGGGTGAACCCCTCCAGGGCGCGCTGGGCGATGTGCTCGTCGACGTCGCCGACCTCGGCGGGGGTGGTGCCCACGACCACCACCCGCCCGCTGGCGCCGAGGTTGCGCAGCAGCGGGGTGAAGAACTCGGGCAGACCCTTGAGCTCGGCCGGGGTGGTGATGCCGGTGGCGTCGAAGACCAGCCCGCCGAACGAATCGGCCCACCGGCCGCCGAGGTTGGCCGCGACCAGGTCGTAATCGTCGGCCAGCGCGGTGCGCAGCGGCTCGACGACGCGACCGGAGCCGCCGATCAGCAGGGAGCCGGCCAGCGGGCGATCCCCCGGGCGGTACCGGCGCAGCGTCTCGGGCTGCGGTACGCCGAGTTGTTTGGCCACAAACGAGCCGGGACCGGAGTTGACGATCTGCGACAACAGATCGGAGGGGAGTTTGGGCGCCACTGGACTGCCTTCCGTTGCGGGCGAACCGGGTGTCGACTACGAACTTACCCGGTATCGACGACGAACTTACTCCAGAGTAAGGACAGTGGGTAGTATGGCCTGACGGTCGGTCACCGCACAACCGGACGACCCTGCCCCTTCCCAGCGACCATCGGAGACACCGTGGCTTCTGCAACCGCATCTGAAACCGTCCCGCCCGCACGTCGGCGCGTCGCCGTCCTGGGCGGCACCCGCATCCCGTTCGCGCGCTCCGACGGCGCCTACGCCGAAGCGTCCAACCAGGACATGTTCACCGCCGTGCTCGACGGTCTGGCCGACCGGTTCGACCTGGCCGGCGAACGGCTCGACGCGGTCGTCGGCGGGGCGGTGCTCAAACACAGCCGCGACTTCAATTTGATGCGGGAGTCGGTGCTGGGCTCGTCGCTGTCCTCGGCCACCCCGGCGTTCGACATCCAGCAGGCCTGCGGGACCGGGTTGCAGGCCGCGATCAGCGCCGCCGACGGGATCGCCGCCGGGCGCTACGAGGTGGCCGCCGCCGGTGGGGTGGACACCACCTCCGACGCGCCGCTGGAGGTCGGCAACGAGTTGCGCCGCACCCTGCTGGCGCTGCGCCGGGCCAAATCCAACCTGGAGCGGCTCAAGCTGGTGGCCAAGCTGCCCACCACCCTGGGCGTGGAGATCCCGGCCAACCAGGAGGTGCGCACCGGGCTGTCGATGGGCGAGCACCAGGCGATCACCACCAAGCAGATGGGGATCACCCGTGTCGACCAGGATGAACTGGCCGCCGCCAGCCACCGCAACATGGCCGCCGCCTACGACCGCGGCTTCTTCGACGACCTGGTCACCCCGTTCCTCGGGCTCTACCGCGACAACAACCTGCGCGCCGACTCCAGCGCGGAGAAGCTGGCCAAGCTGCGCCCGGTGTTCGGGGTGAAGTCCGGCGACGCCACCATGACCGCCGGCAACTCCACCCCGCTCACCGACGGCGCGTCGGTGGCGCTGCTGGCCAGCGAGCAGTGGGCCACGGCCCACAAGCTGACCCCGCTGGCGTACTTCGTCGACGCCGAGACCGCCGCGGTGGACTACGTCAACGGCGCCGACGGGCTGCTGATGGCCCCCACCTACGCGGTGCCGCGGCTGTTGGCCCGCAACGGCCTGGCGCTGCAGGACTTCGACTTCTACGAGATCCACGAGGCGTTCGCCGCCACGGTGCTCTGCCACCTGCAGGCCTGGGAGTCCGAGCAGTACTGCACCGAGCGGCTCGGCCTGGACGCGGCGTTGGGGGCCATCGACCGCTCCAAACTCAACGTCAACGGCTCGTCGCTGGCCGCCGGGCACCCGTTCGCCGCCACCGGTGGGCGCATCCTGGCGCAGACCGCCAAGCAGCTCGCCGAGGCCAAGGCGAGCCGTGCGGGCCAGAAGGGGAGCGCCAAGAACACCCCGATCCGCGCGCTGATCTCGATCTGCGCCGCCGGCGGGCAGGGTGTGGCCGCCATCTTGGAGGCCTGACCGGCGCCGTCACGGTTATGTAACGCGCCCGGCGGGTATACCGATACACCGGATGCTCCGTGTTGTTCACCTACCCCCGACCCGGTGGCAGCACGGAGCGTCAACGCTAATCGGCGTGGAGTGGGCCGCCACCGGACGGAGGGGATCGGGTGGCGGTCCACTCATTTGTCGGGGGTGGTCACGGCGGGCAGATCGGCGTAGCCTCGACGGCACGACGGGTTCGGGAGTGGTTGTTCCGAAGGGTCGGCATCACCGGGGTTTAAGCCGGCCGCGCGAGATTAATGAGACGCCCCCACCCTCCCGAACCCGCCCTTAGCAATCCGGTTGTGAACCGATGTCTTAGCTCCCGGTCACCTCGGGGTGGCGGTGAGCGCGTGGGCCGCCACGCCGGTCGGTGTTGACCGGCCACCGCGGCGGCGACGCCCCGCTGCGCCCCGCCTGCGCCCCGCCTGCCAGTTACGCCCCACCTGCCACGAGTGACACACGCCGCGGCGGGCGAGAGCGCGGGTGCGTACTGAGATCGACAGCCCAGCGGACACACCCCTGCGATGGGAGGCCCGTATGTCCGCTGGGCTGTCGATCTCAGCAGTGAGTGCGGCGCGCGGGCCGGTGAACGGGCCCGCGCCGGCTGTGTTCACCCGCTCAGCGGGTAGCGCGCCGAGACCCGATAGCGCGTGCGCGCCGGCGCCCGATGACATCGGCCCGATGACGTCAGTGGGCCCCGGGGAACACCCGGGGCCCACGTCAACCTCTGCGGCAGCCGATCAGAAGGCCGCCTCGTCGAGTTCCATGATGTCGGTGTCGAGGGTCTCGATGACCGAGCGGGTGCTCGACAGCAGCGGCAGGAAGTTCTTGGCGAAGAACGACGCGACGCCGACCTTGCCCTCGTAGAACGCCTTGTCCTCACCGCTGGCCCCGGCGTCGAGCGCCTCGAGGGCCACCGCGGCCTGCTTGAGCAGCAGCCAGCCGATCACCAGGTCACCGACGGCCATCAAAAACCGCACCGAACCCAGGCCCACCTTGTAGACCGAGGAGACCTCCTCCTGGGCGGCCATCAGGTAGCCGGTCAGTGCAGCGGCCATGCCCTGCACGTCCTCCAACGCCGTGCCCAACAGCTCGCGCTCGGTCTTGAGCCGGCCGTTGCCCGACTCGCTGGTGGCGAACGCCTCGATCTGCCCGGCCACGTGGCCCAGGGCCACCCCCTTGTCCCGGATGATCTTGCGGAAGAAGAAGTCCTGCGCCTGGATCGCGGTGGTGCCCTCATACAGCGAGTCGATCTTGGCGTCGCGGATGTACTGCTCGATCGGGTAGTCCTGCAGGAAGCCGGACCCGCCGAGCGTCTGCAGGCTCTCGGTGAGCTTGGCGTAGGCCTGCTCGGAGCCGACGCCCTTGACGATCGGCAGCATCAGGTCGTTGACCTTGACCGCCAGGTCGGCGTCGATGTCGTGCACCGCCTTGGCCACCGCCGCGTCCTGGTAGGTCGCGGTGTAGACGTAGAGCGCGCGCAGCCCCTCGGCGTAGGCCTTCTGGGTCATCAGCGACCGCCGGACGTCCGGGTGGTGGGTGATGGTGACGCGCGGGGCGGTCTTGTCGGTCATCTGGGTCAGGTCCGCGCCCTGCACCCGCTCCTTGGCGTAGTCCAACGCGTTGAGGTAGCCGGTGGACAGGGTCGCGATGGCCTTGGTGCCGACCATCATGCGGGCCTGCTCGATGACGTCGAACATCTGCGCGATGCCGCTGTGGACCTCGCCGACCAGCCAGCCCTTGGCGGGCACCCCGTGCTGGCCGAAGGTCAACTCGCAGGTCGTCGACACCTTCAAGCCCATCTTGTGCTCGATGTTGGTGACGAACACCCCGTTGCGCTCACCGAGCTCGCCGGTGGAGAAGTCGAACAGGATCTTCGGCACGAAGAACAGCGACAGCCCCTTGGTGCCCGGGCCGGCGCCCTCGGGGCGGGCCAGCACCAGGTGGAAGATGTTCTCGAACAGGTCGTCGGAGTCCGCCGAGGTGATGAACCGCTTCACCCCGTCGATGTGCCAGGAGCCGTCGTCCTGCTGGACCGCCTTGGTGCGCCCGGCGCCCACGTCGGAGCCGGCGTCGGGCTCGGTGAGCACCATGGTCGAGCCCCAGCCGCGCTCGGCGGCGGTGATCGCCCACTGCTTCTGCTCCTCGGTGCCCAGGTGGTAGAGGATGTTGGCGAAACCAGCGCCGCCGGCGTACATCCACACCGCCGGGTTGGCGCCCAGGATGTGCTCGTGCAGCGACCACATCAGCGACTTGGGCATCGGCAGACCGCCGAGGGCCTCGTCGAGGCCCGCCTTGTCCCAGCCGGCCTCGATGGTGGCGCGCACCGAGTTCTTGAACGGCTCGGGCAGGGTCACGCTGTGGGTCTCGGGGTCGAACACCGGGGGATTGCGGTCGCCGTCGACGAACGAGTCGGCGATCGGCCCCTCGGCCAGCCGGCTCATCTCGGTGAGCATCTCGGTGGCGGTGTCGACGTCGAGGTCGCTGAACTCCCCCTCGCCGAGCGCCCGGTCCACGCCGAAGACCTCGAACAGGTTGAATACCTGGTCACGCACATTGCTTCTGTAGTGGCTCACGACTCTCCTCCTCGATGAGAACGCCACTGCGGTTGGGTACTTCGGATTAAGTTACCCACCAGTAACAGCGCCTAAGGTAACCGCTCGGTAATCGCGGTGCAAGCGGATGGGCGCAAATGTGAGCAAGATTTTACCCGCTAACTAACCAACTGGTTGGCTGAGCTGGGAACATTCGAGATGACCTGGACCGATGACGGCGCCGGCGGGCGCGCAGCGGTCCCGCCGGAACGGGCCGTGGGCCGCGTTCGACGCCGGGGCGGGGCGGGTAGGCTACACACCGGTATGCGAGATCTGTACGCGCTGTCGGTCGCTGTGGAAGTAGTCAGGTGAGTCTCCCCGAGAAGTTGAGCCCCGAGGCGCTGCGCGAGGCGTTCGGGCATTTCCCGTCCGGTGTCATCGCGATCGCCGCCGAGGTCGACGGCACCCGGGTCGGGTTGGCCGCGAGCACGTTCGTCCCGGTCTCGCTGGACCCGCCGCTGGTGTCGTTCTGCGTGCAGAACTCGTCGTCGACGTGGCCGCAACTGAAGGACCGGCCGAGCCTGGGGATCAGCGTGCTCGGCGAGGCGCACGACGCCGCCGCCCGGACCCTGGCCGCCAAGACCGGGGACCGCTTCGCGGGCCTGGAGACCCAGTCGTCGCGCGCGGGTGCGGTGTTCATCAAGGGCACCTGTGTGTGGCTGGAGAGCGCGGTCGAACAGTTGGTGCCCGCCGGTGATCACACGGTGGTCATCCTGCGGGTCGCCGACCTCACCGTGCACGACGACGCGACCGCCCCGATCGTGTTTCACCGCAGCGCGTTTCGGCGCCTGAGCGTGTGAGCCCGGCCGCGCGCGGTTAGCGGCGGAACAGTTTGTTGCCCAGCCACACGATCGGGTCGTAGCGGTGCCCGGCGACGCGCTCCTTCATCGGGATGATCGCGTTGTCGGTGATCTTGATGCCCTCCGGGCAGACCTCGGTGCAGCACTTGGTGATGTTGCACATGCCCAGCCCGGCCTCGTCCTGGGACAGATCGCGGCGGTCGCCCTCGTCGAGCGGGTGCATCTCCAACTCGGCGATCCGGATGAAAAACCGCGGTCCGGCGTAGTTCTTCTTGTTCGACTCGTGGTCGCGGATGACGTGGCAGACGTCCTGGCACAGAAAACACTCGATGCACTTGCGGAACTCCTGGGAGCGTTCCACGTCGCGCTGATCCATCCGGTACTCGCCGGGCCGGAGGTCCTTCGGCGGGGTGAACGACGGGATCTCGCGCGCCTTCTCGTAGTTGTAGGAGACGTCGGTGACCAAATCGCGGATGACCGGGAAGGTCCGCATCGGGGTCACGGTCACCGTCTCGTCCGGCTCGAAGCTCGACATCCGGGTCATGCAGGTCAGCCGCGGCCGGCCGTTGATCTCCGCCGAGCACGACCCGCACTTGCCGGCCTTGCAGTTCCACCGCACCGCCAGGTCGGGGGCCTGGGTGGCCTGCAGTCGGTGGATGACGTCGAGCACCACCTCGCCCTCGTTGGCCTCCACGGTGAAATCCTGGAGTTCGCCGCCGTTCTCGTCGCCGCGCCACACCTGCATGTGTGCGTCATAGGTCATGGGCACTGCCCCTTCCCGCCTCGTGGTCGGTGCGCCGCATCTAGGTCCTGCGGCCCGGATGGTTCGCCAGCTCTTCCTCGGTGAAGTACTTCTCCAACTCCTCGATCTCAAACAGCTCCAGCAGGTCGTCGCGCACCGGTGGCTGTGTTTCGGCGGTGACGCTGACATGCGGCACCACCGGGTCGTCGTTGTCGCTGCGGCACACCAGCAGGGTGCGGCGCCACTGCGGGTCCATCGACGGGTGGTCGTCGCGGGTGTGCCCGCCGCGGCTCTCGGTGCGCTCGAGCGCCGCCTTGGCGACGCACTCGCTGACCAGCAGCATGTTGCGCAGGTCGATCGCCAGATGCCACCCGGGGTTGAACTGGCGGTGGCCCTCCACGGCGATATTGGCGAACCGCGCCTTGAGTTCGTCGAGTTTGCCCATCGCGCGGCGCATCTCGTCGGCGTTGCGGATGATGCCGACCAGCTCGTTCATCGACTCCTGCAACTCGGTGTGCAGCGTGTAGGGATTCTCCGGCGCGGCACCGGAGCCCTGCGGCGGTCCGTTGAACGGTGCCACCGCCAGGGTCGCCGCGGCGCGCACCGACTCCGGGTCGACAACCGGTCGCTCGGTGAGCCGCTGGACGTAGTCGGCAGCGCCCAGCCCGGCCCGGCGGCCGAACACCAGCAGATCCGACAGCGAGTTGCCGCCGAGCCGGTTGGAGCCGTGCATGCCCCCGGAGCACTCCCCGGCGGCGAACAGGCCCGCGGTGGTGGCGGCCCCGGTGTCCGGGTCGACCTCGATGCCGCCCATCACGTAGTGGCAGGTCGGGCCGACCTCCATCGGGTCCTTGGTGATGTCGACCTCGGCGAGCTCCATGAACTGGTGATACATCGACGGCAGCCGGCGTTTGATGGTCTCGGTCGGCAGCCGGGAGGCGATGTCGAGGTAGACCCCGCCGTGCGGGGAGCCGCGGCCGGCCTTCACCTCGGCGTTGATGGCCCGGGCCACCTCGTCGCGGGGCAGCAGGTCCGGGGTGCGCCGCGCCGAGTCGTTGTCCTTGAGCCACTGGTCGGCCTCGTCCTCGGTCTCGGCGTACTGGCCTTTGAACACCGGCGGGATGTAGTCGAACATGAACCGCGAGTCCTCGGAGTTCTTCAGCACCCCGCCGTCGCCGCGCACCCCCTCGGTGACCAGGATGCCCTTCACACTCGGCGGCCAGACCATGCCGGTCGGGTGGAACTGGACGAACTCCATGTTGATCAGCGACGCCCCGGCCCGCAGCGCCAGCGCATGCCCGTCGCCGGTGTACTCCCAGGAGTTCGAGGTCACCTTGAACGATTTGCCGATCCCGCCGGTGGCCAACACCACCGCCGGCGCCTCGAACAGGATGTAGCGGCCGGACTCGCGCCAGTAGCCGAACGCCCCGGCGATGCGGTCCCCGTCCTTGAGCAGTTCGGTGACGGTGCACTCCATGAACACCTTGATCCGGGCCTCGTAGTCGCCGAACTCGGCCTTGTCGCGCTGTTGCAGCGAGACGATCTTCTGCTGCATGGTGCGGATCAACTCCAGTCCGGTGCGGTCACCGACGTGGGCCAGCCGCGGATAGGTGTGCCCGCCGAAGTTGCGCTGGCTGATCCGGCCGTCGGCGGTGCGGTCGAACAGCGCCCCGTAGGTCTCCAGTTCCCAGACCCGGTCGGGGGCCTCCTTGGCGTGCAGTTCGGCCATCCGCCAGTTGTTGAGGAACTTGCCGCCGCGCATGGTGTCGCCGAAGTGGACCTGCCAGTTGTCCTTGTCGTTGACGTTGCCCATCGAGGCCGCGCAACCGCCCTCGGCCATCACCGTGTGGGCCTTGCCGAACAGCGATTTGCACACCACCGCCACCTTCAGGCCGCGTTCGCGCGCCTCGATGACCGCGCGCAAGCCCGCGCCTCCGGCACCGATGACGACCACGTCGTAGGAGTGCCGTTCGACCTCAACCATGAAACCTCGCTCGTCGTTTGTTCGTCACCGGGTCGTGGCGGCTCAGCCGACGAACCGCAGATCGCTGATCGTTCCGCTGGCCACCATCCAGATGTAGAAGTCGGTGAACGCCAGGGTGCCCAGGGTGATCCAGGCGAACGTCATGTGCCGGGCGTTGAACCAGGAGATCTTCGTCCACAGCCAGTAGCGCACCGGGTGTTTGGAGAAATGCTTGAGCCGTCCGCCCAGCACGTGGCGGCAGGAGTGGCAGCCGCCGGTGTAGGCCCACAGCAGCGTCACGTTGGCGACCAGGATCACGTTGCCCAACCCGAACCCGAACCCGGTCGGGGAGTGAAACGCCACGATCGCGTCGTAGGTGTTGAGCAGCAGGATCAGCGAGGCCAGATAGAAGAAGTAGCGGTGCCCGTTCTGCACGATCAACGGGAACCGGGTCTCGCCGGTGTAGGCGCCGCGCGGCTCGGGCACCGCGCACCCGGTCGGGGACTGCCACACCGAGCGGTAGTAGGCCTTGCGGTAGTAGTAGCAGGTCAACCGGAACAGCAGCAGGATCGGCAGCACCAGCGACCCCATCGGGATCCACGGCGGGAACGCGCCGAACCACACCCCGAGATGGCTGGCCCCCTCGACGCACTTCGAGCTGACGCACGGCGAGTAGAACGGGGTCAGATAGTGGTAGTCGGCCACCCAGTAGTCGCGGCCCCAGAAGGCGCGGACGGTGGCGTAGACGATGAACGCCGCCAGGCCCAGGTTGACCATCAGCGGCTGCAGCCACCACCGGTCGGTGCGCAGGGTGCGGGCGGGGATGTCGGCACGGCTGGGGGAGAAAACGCCGGTGGCGGGACGGTTTACGGCGGGTGCGCTCATAAAAGGTGATCCTCTTCACGTGGGCTCATCGGAGGATACTCAAATCACTCCCGCCCGTGGCGTTTGGGTCCCGATCAGCCGGTGGGCCGATCGCGACCGCGAGCCCCGGTGGGGATCAGAACCGGGAGCCGCCGACCCCCTCGTCGTCGACGTCGCGCCAGAACTCGTAGTCGTACTCGGTGTCGGGGATGACCACCTTCTGTTCCGACGGCGCCGGGTTGGTCCAGCGGCTCAGGTCCAGCGCGTCGGCGTCGGCATCGAGTAACTCCACGTCGGCGACGATCCGGTCGACGTCGGCGATGATGCGCTGCATGCCCGGAACGTCGGTGTAGCGACCCCGGATCGTCGCCAGGCAACGCTGCAACCCACCGACGAGGTCGTACAGTTCGAGGAATTCGGTTGGGCGGGACAACGGAAGCTCCTTGCAGCCGGGTGACCGAGAGTGTCACAGATCACAGTACGGCACCGAGGTTACCGATGCGACAAAATCCGGTGGGGCGTGACGCCCCACCGGATTCCGGCGTCGCGATCGTTGGGGGACGGGTTCTTACTTGGTGATCGCGATCCGCTCGGCCTCGGCTTCGGTGTAGGCCCCCGCCACCCGGATGGTCAGCACACCGGCGTCGTACGACGCGGAGATGGCGTCCCCGGTGACGTGCTCGGGCAGGCGGAACGACCGGCGGAAGGACCCGTACCGGACCTCGCGCAGCCTGCGCCCGTCGGTGTCCTCGGCGTGCTCGTCGCGGCGCTCGCCGCGTACCACCAGGTGGCCGTGGTCGACCTCGACGGTGACGTCGTTGTCGACGTCGACGCCGGGCAGCTCCAGGCGCACCAGCGCGTCGTCGCCGTCGCGCACGGTCTCGGCGGCCGGGTGGAACGCCTTGGTGGCCGCCGGCAGGGTCTTCAGCCAGCCCTCGGAGAAGGTCGGCCCGAAGAAGTCGGTCACGAAACGGTCCACGTCCCAGGCGGGGCGCGACCACAGGGTCAGGTTGCTCATCGTCGTCTCCTTTTGTTCTCGGCTCGGCCGCGGGAATCCGGCCGTCACCCACTTCAACTTGAGTCGACCACGCTTAAGTTCCACCTGGTGTTCGCCCACCGCGAACAGCGCCCCCGGGGCCGCGTCGTCGGGTGCCGGGGCCGGGGGGTGTGCGCACTGTCACCGCGATGTCACACGGCGCGCGGCCACGGCAACATCGGCGCAACATCGGCGTCCTAGGCTGCGGTCAAGCGCGGACCCGGCCGGGTCGCGGAGAGGGGACGAACCCATGACACTGCTCCACGAGATCGCCCACCGCAGCGCCGACGACGCCCCCGGCGCCACCGCGGCCACGGCGTGGACGGCCGCCTGCGGCTATGACCGGCTGATCCCCAACCGGGGGGTGGGGGTGCTGCTGGCCGGCGGCGCGCAGGCGGCGCTGTTCCGCCTCGACGACGGGGCGCTGCGCGCCATCGGCAACATCGATCCGTTCTTCGGCGCCGCGGTGCTCTCCCGCGGCCTGGTCGGCGACCGCGGCGGGCGCCGGGTCGTGTGCTCACCGTTGCAGAAGCAGGCCTTCGACCTCGACGACGGCCGGTGTCTCGACGATCCCCGGGTGGCCGTACCGGTGTATCGGGTGCGCCTCGACGACGACGGTCGGGTGCACATCGGCGCGGCGCGGTAATCGCGCGACAATCGCGACAATCGAGCAACTCGGCCACGGGCCCGGCGCGGAGCGGTAACCTCGGCATAACCGCTCCCGACCAGGATCGAAGTCGCAGATGAACAAGTTTTCGTTGACGGCGATGGGCCGCGACCAGTTGGAGCGGGCCCGCACCGAGGCCAGTGGGCGCCGGGCGGCCACCGTGTTCGGCGGCCACGATCACACGTTGCGCCAGACCGTCATCGCCTTGACCGAGGGCCGCACCCTCGACGAGCACCAGACCCTCGACGACGCCACCTTGCAGGTGCTCTCCGGCCGGGTGCGGCTTCGCGCCGGCCGCGACGAATGGATCGGCTGGGTCGGCGACCTGCTGGTGATCCCCGACGCCGTGCACGCCCTGGAGGCGCTGGAGGATTCGGCGATCCTGCTGACGGTCGCCAAAAAGACGGAGTAGGCGCCGATGCCGCGGTCCGCGCCGGCACAGGTGCGACGCCGGGACGGCCGGCTGATCGCCTTCGACCGCGCCCGGATCGAGGCCGCGGTGGCCGCGGCGGCCGCCGAGGCCGGCCACCGGGATTCGACGCTGGGCGCCCGGGTCGCCGACGCCGTCGCGGCCGCGCTCGCCGACGCGCGGCGCGCACCCACCGTCGAGGAGATCCAAGACCGGATCGAGGTCCAGCTGAGCGCGCTCGGCGCCCCGCAGGTGGCCCGCGCCTACATCGTCTACCGGCAGCGCCGCGCCGAGGTGCGCGCCGCCAAGACCCTGGTCGGGGTGCGCGACGAGCTGAAACTGAGCCTGGCGGCGGTCACCGTGCTCGCCGAGCGGTACCTGCTGCGCGACGAAGACGGCCGGCCGGCCGAATCCACCGGGGAGATGATGGACCGGGTCGCCACCGCGGTCGCCGGCGCCGAGGACGGTTACCGCCGCGGCGCCTCGAGCGGGTGGGCCGAACGGTTCGCCGCGACGCTGCGCAGCCGGGAGTTCCTGCCGAACTCGCCGACGTTGATGAACGCCGGCACCGCGCTGGGGCTGCTGTCGGGGTGTGTGGTGCTGCCGCTGCCGGATTCGCTGCGGGCGATCTTCACCACGTTGGGCCAGACCGCCGAGATCCACCGGGCCGGCGGCGGCACCGGGTTCTCGTTCAGCGCGCTGCGCCCGGCCGGGGACCCGGTCACCGGCACCGGGGGCCGCGCCAGCGGACCGGTGTCGTTCCTGCGGCTGTTCGACACCGCCGCCGGGGTGGTCAGCATGGGGGGCCGCCGGCGCGGCGCGTGCATGGCGGTGCTCGACGTCTCTCACCCCGACATCTACGAATTCCTCGGCGCCAAAACCGCGCTCGCCGGTGAACTGGCGCAGTTCAACCTCTCGGTGGGGGTCGGCGACGCGTTCCTGCGGGCGGTGCAGCGCGGCGGGCGCCACCGGCTGATCAACCCGCGCACCGGCCGCACCGTGGCCACCGTGGCGGCCGCGGAGCTGTTCACCGCGATCTGCGAGGCCGCCCACGCCGGCGGGGACCCGGGGCTGCTGTTCCTCGACACGATCAACCGGGCCAACCCGGTGCCCGCACACGGCCGCATCGCGGCGACCAACCCGTGCGGCGAGGTGCCGCTGCTGGCGTACGAATCGTGCAACCTCGGATCGATCAACCTGGCGCGCATGGTCACCGACGGCCGCATCGACTGGGATCGGTTGGCCGCCACCGCGGCACTCGGGGTGCGTTTCCTCGACGACGTGATCGACGCCGGCGTCTACCCGGTGGCCGAACTCGACACCGCCGCCAAAGCGACCCGCAAGATCGGTCTGGGCATGATGGGGCTGGCCGAGCTGCTCGCCGACCAGGGTCTGGCCTACGACAGTCAGCCGGCGGTGCGGCTGGCCGGGCGCCTCGCCGCGCACATCCAGCGCGCCGCCCACGCCGAATCGGTGCGGCTGGCCGGCGAGCGCGGCGCCTTCCCGGCGTTCGCCCACAGCCGCTACGCCGACGGCCCGCCCCGCCGACACGCCCAGGTCACCTCGGTCGCCCCGACCGGAACCATCTCGCTGATCGCCGGCACCACCGCCGGGATCGAGCCGATGTTCGCCATCGCCTACGCCCGCAACATCGTGGGTCGGCACCTGGTGGAGCTCAACGCGCACTTCGAGCGCCTGGCCCGGGCGGGCGGCTTCTACAGCGAGCAGTTGATCACCGAGATCGCCCGCCACGGCGGGGTGCGCGGCTGCGCCCTGGTTCCCGAGGCGGTGCGGGCGGCCTACCCCACCGCCGCCGAGATCGCCCCGACCTGGCATCTGCGCATGCAGGCCGGGGTGCAGCGCCACGTCGACGCGGCGGTGTCCAAGACGATCAACCTGCCGGCCACCGCGACCGTCGCCGACGTCGAGGACATCTACCTGGCGGCGTGGCGGGCGCGGGTCAAGGGCATCACCGTCTACCGGTACGGCAGCCGCGCCGGCCAGGTGCTGACGTTCGCGGACCCGGCGGCGGCGCTGCCGCAGGCCGACGTGTCCTACAGCGGCGGCTGCATCGGCCGCGCCTGCGAATTCTGAAAGCCACCGCGGTGAGCACATAGACTGCAGTCACGCGGGTCACCGACGATCGGCGGCGGCGGAAAGGACAGCGGAATGGCGGCCAGGACACGGGATATCGTCGTCGGGTTCGACGGTTCCGGTTCGGCACAGGCGGCGCTGCGCTGGGCGACCCGCACCGCGATGCTGCACCGGCGGGCCGTGACGGTGGTCTACGTGGTGGCCGTGCCCGAGATCGAGGCCCAGGCGGTCGCCTGGGAGGTCGACGACGGACCGGTCTCGCTGCGGGTGCCCTACGAGCGGCATGCGCGACGGATCGTCACCGAGGCCCTCGACATCGTCGACGACGAGGTGGGCGCCGGGCAGCGCCCCGAGGTCGTCACCGACATCATCTGGGCGCAGCCGGTGCCGACCCTGGCCGCGATGACACGGGACGCGGAACTGGTGGTGGTCGGCTCGCGGGGCCAGGGATCGCTGCGGCGCGCCGTGATGGGATCGGTCAGCGCGGGACTGGTCCAGCACGCGCGCTGCCCGGTGGCGGTGATCCACGGGCAGGAGCTCTCGGCCGAGCAGGCCGCCGAGGCCGCGCGCCGGCCGGTGCTGCTCGGCATCGACGGGTCGCGCGCCTCCGAGCTGGCCACCGAGGTCGCCTTCGCCGAGGCGGCGGCCCGTGAGGTGGACCTGATCGCGTTGCATGCCTGGCACGACGCCGATCTGGTGGGTATCGCGGGCCAGCAGTGGTCGGACCTGGTCACCCGCGGCGAGGAGGTGCTCGCCGAGCGGTTGGCCGGCTACCGCGAACAGTATCCGGACCTGACCGTGCGCCGGCTGGTGGTGTGGGGGCAACCGGCGCACCATCTGCTCGAGCACGCCGAGAGCGCACAGCTGGTGGTCGTCGGCAGCCACGGGCGCGGCGGGTTCACCGGCATGCTGCTCGGCTCGGTGAGCCGGGCGGTCGTGCACGGCGCGGAGGTCCCGGTGATCGTGGCGCGGCGATTCTGAGCCGGGGTGGAATCCGATGAGCCCTGAGATCGATCCGGACCGGCCGAACCTGCCGGTGGCGATTCACGAAACCCACTCCGGCATCGTGGTTCTCATCGGTGAGCGGGCGTACAAGGCGAAGAAGCCGGTGGTCACCGATTTCCTGGACTTCTCCACCCTCGAACGCCGCGAACAGGTCTGCGCCCGCGAGGTCGAACTCAACAGCCGCCTCGCCGCCGACACCTACCTGGGGATCGCGCGGTTCAGCGATCCGACCGCCGCGACGGCCGAACCGGTGATCGTGATGCGCCGCTACCCCGATTCGGCCCGGCTGGCCACCGTGGTGCGCGACACCCGCACCGATCGCGGCGCCGCGGCGCTGCGCACCGTCGCCGGGGTGCTCGCCGGTTTCCACGACGGCGCCGAGCGTGGTGAACGCGTCGAGAGTCAGGGACGGCTCGACGCCGTGCGCGGCCGCTGGCGCGACAACATCACCGAGATGGCGACGCTGGCCGTCGGGGTGCTCCCCGACGACGCCGTGGCGACCGTCGAGCGCCTGGCGCTGCGCTATCTGGCCGGGCGGGAGGCGCTGTTCGACCGCCGCATCGCCGAGCGGCGCATCGTCGACGGGCACGGCGATCTGCTGGCCGACGACATCTTCTGCCTGCCCGACGGGGTGCAGATCCTCGACTGCCTGGAGTTCGACGACGCCCTGCGCCACGTCGACGCCATCGACGACGCCGCGTTCTTGGCGATGGACCTGGAGTTCTTGGGCCGTGCGGATCTCGCCGAGCTGTTCGTGGCCGAATACCGTCGGGCCAGCGGCGATTCCGCACCGGCTTCGCTGGTCGACTTCTACATCGCCTACCGCGCGCTGGTGCGGGCCAAAACCGACTGCGTTCGCTTCGCCCAGGGCCATCGGGGTTCGCAGGACAGCGCGCAGGCGCATCTGCGGATCGCCACCGACCACCTGCGGTCGGCGACGGTGCGCCTGGCGGTGATCGGCGGCGGTCCCGGCACCGGGAAGACGACGGTGTCGCACCGGGTCGCCCAACAGGTGGGTGCGGAGGTGATCTCCACCGATCGGGTGCGCCAGGAGCTGCACGAGCGCGACGTGATCACCGGCCGGCCCGGGGAGCCCGACGCCGGGCTGTACGCCCCGCGCCACGTCGACACCGTCTATCGGGAGGTGTTCGCCCGGGCGCGGCGACTGCTCGCCGAGGGACGGTCGGTGATCCTCGACGGCACCTGGCGCGAGCCGCGCCGGCGCGCCGAGGCGCGCGAGCTGGCCGCGGCGCTGCACGCGCCGCTGCTGGAGATCCAGTGTCGCACCGACGTCGACACCGCGGCCCAACGCGTCGCCGACCGGCCCGCCGGTCACCCCTCGGACGCCACCGCGCAGATCGCCGAGCACCTGGAGATGGACCCGCTCGGGTGGCCCGAGGCCGTACCGCTGGACACCACCGCGCCGCAGGTCGATTCGGCGGAGTCGGTGGTGCGGCGCTGGCGGGCGCTGGCCGATTCGGTCAGCGGTTGAACTCGGGGAACACGTAACCGGACTCCCAGCACGGTGTGCGCTCGTAGTGGCCGTACACGCGCTCGAGGTAGTCGCGCTCGGTGATCCGCTGCCGCGCATAGCCGGGTCCGTCGGCCAGCTCGTCGGGCGTCACGTCGAGGAAGACGTCGTCGACGGTCGTGCCGGTGATCCGGTCGACGGGGACCACGCGGTGGCGCCGGCCGATCCCGGCCAGCCCACCGGAGGCGACCACCACGAACCGCGGGCGGTGTTCCCACTCGTCGACCAGGACCGCGCTCACCGTGCCCAGCCGGGTGTGGCCGGCGCCGAAGACCGTGCGCCGGCGCAGATCGTCGATCGCGTTCGGCAGGCCCGCCACCGCGCCGGTCAACCGGTACAGGGTGGTGCAGTCGGAGCCGCTCATAGCTCCACTGTAGGGATCACCGCATCAGGCGGCCACCGCGTGCGACGCCCGCAGGAACTGATCGGCGACGGCCCGCGCCAGCATCGGCTGGGCACCGAGCGGGTCGGTCACCACGTCGGCCCCGCAGCCGCGCAGCCGGTCCTGGAACAGCCCGTCGGCGAGCAGACCCGACACCGCGATCACCCGGTGCGCACCGCGGCGCCGCGCACGCGCGACGACCTGCTCGACCCCGGGGGATCCGGTCGCCACACACCCCAGCGCGACGGCGAATCCGGCGGTCGCCGCCAACCGCTCGGCCAGCCGGGTCACATCGGCGCGGGCGAGCGGATCGGCACTGCCGGCGACCGCGAGCACCACCGCGTCGCCGCGGCGACACCCCGCGGCGCGCAGTTGGGCGGCGAGCAGGCCCACCAGCGCCGCACCGGGCCCCAGCGCGGGGGTGAGCGTGATCTGCGGGTGCCCGCTGGCGAGAAGCTGGGCGGGCAGGTCGCGGCGCACGTGATAGCCGCGCGCCACGAACGCCGGCACCACCACCGCCGGGGACGGGTCGGCCCGCAGCACCTCGGCGGGTCCGGGACCGACCACGTCGACGAAGGCCACGTGCACCGGCTGGCCCAGCAGCGCGCCGACCCGGTCGGCGAGAGCGGCGATCATCGCCACACCGCCGGGCTTGCGGGTGCCGTGGGCCACCAGAACGCGGTTCACCCCGGCCGGCCGGGACGCGGTGGGTGGACTCATGAAACCGGTGTAGTCGCGAGGGGTTTCGGCGGTGTTACCGGTCGGTTGCCACCGGGTTGCTCTGCGTGCGGGCGCCGCGACGCCGGTCACAGCAGTGCCGGGGCCGGTTCGGCGGCCTCGGCGCGCAGCGCCGGCGCCGCCGGCCGCGCGGCCCGCAGGTAGCGCCGCCAGGTCACCAGCGCGGCCACCGCGTAGAGGAGCACGAACACCCAGTAGGCGACGCTCCCCGATCCGGTGAGCGCATAGGACTCGCGCAGCGTCAGCTCGATGCCCGCCCCGCCGATCGCGCCGAGTGCTGAGGCGACCCCGATCAGCGCGCCGGCGTGGGTGTCGGCCCAGCGGCGCCGGGCCGCCGCCTCCAGTGCCAACCCCCGGCTGCGGGCCTCCAACACCGACGGGATCAGTTTGAACACCGACGCGTTGGCGATCCCGGCGAGCACGAACAGCGTGACGAACCCCACGGCGTAGCCGCCGATCGCGGCCGGGGGCGGCCCGCCGTGCCCGCGCAGATGATCGTCGTGGGTGCTCAAGGCCGCCAGCGCCGCGGTCGCACCGGTCATGGCGACGAACACCGTCACCGTCACCCGCGCGCCGCCGACCCGGTCGGCGCAGCGTCCTCCGAGCACCCGCGACAGCGACCCGAGCAGGGGCCCGACGAACGCGATCTGGGCGGTGTGCAGGGCGGCCTGGGCGCCCGTCTGGCCGGCGGCGAGGAAATGGACGTGCATCACCTGGCCGAACGCGAACACCAACCCGATCCAGGAGCCGAACGCCGCCCCGTACAGCAGCGTGATCGCCCAGGTGTCGGGCAGGGCCAACACCGACCGCAGGTGCCCGGGCTCGAGGGGGTGATCGAGGTTGTCCATGAACAGCGCCGCGGCGATCGCGACCGCCACCAGTGCCAGCAGATAGCCACCGCAGACCCAGTGGGGCTGCCGGTCACCCGCGGTGGCCAACACCAGCAGCGCGACCACCTGGATGCCGGCCACCCCCAGATTGCCCAGCCCGGCGTTGATCCCGAGCGCCGATCCCTTGAGCCGCTGCGGGTAGAACGCGTTGACGTTGGTCAGCGACGCCGCATAGTTGCCGCCGCCCAGGCCGGTGGCCGCCGCACAGAGCGCGTAGGGCCACAACGGCAGGCCCGGGTGGGCGAGCAGCACCAGGGTGGCCCCGGTCGGGATCAGCAGCACCACCGCGGAGAACACCGTCCAGGTGCGCCCGCCGAACCGGGCCACCCCCAGGGTGTAGGGGATCCGCGCGCCACCGCCGACGACGGTGGCCAGCGCACCCAGCAGCAGTTTGTCGCCGGTGGACAGACCGTAGACCGCCTCGGGCATGAACCACGCCATCACCGACCACAGCGACCAGATCGAGAACCCGACGTGGTCACCGGCGACGGTGCAGACCAGGTTGCGGCGGGCGACCCTGCGGTTGCCGGCCTCCCAGGCCAGGGTGTCCTCGGGATCCCAGTCGATGATGCGCGCTCGGTGTGCCATCGGTGCTCCTTGCCGTCGCCGGATCACCGTCAATGTTGAGCAATCGGTATGTCGCCGATGTTAATTCGCGCTGTGAAACCCCCCTCGATCCCGTGCCCGAACACTGCGTGAGCCACGTCACGCCGGGCGGGGTCGGTTACGGTGGTGGTCCCAGCGAGCAGTGAGGTGACCGTGGCTGTGGGCGCCGATCCGGGCACCGTCGTCATCGTCGGCGCCGGCGTCGCCGGGGTGCGCGCCGCCGAGGCGCTGCGCGCCGCCGAGTTCGACGGCCGGATCGTGCTGTTCGGCGCCGAGAACGAGGCACCCTACGACCGGATCCCGCTGTCGCTGGAGTTTCTCGAGCCCAAGACGTCGCGGATCGCCCGCGCCTACGACGAGGCCGACCGGCGGCTCGTGTGGGCCGATCTCACCCTGCACGACGACGACTGGTATCGCCGCCACGGGATCGAGCTGCACACCGGCGCCCCGGTCACCGCGATCCACCCCGCCGCGCACACCGTGACCGTCGGCGGGCAGATCGTGGGCTACGACAAACTGTTGTTGGCCACCGGTTCGCGCGCCCGTTCGCTGCCCGGCATCGACATGGGGGACCCCCGCGTGCACACCCTGCGCACCTATCGGGACGCGGTGGGCCTGGACGCCGCGCTGACCCCCGGCGGCTCGGTGGCCATCGTCGGCGCCGGGTGGATCGGCTTGGAGGTCGCCGCCGCCGCCCGGCACCGCGGGCTCGACGTCACCGTGCTGGGGCGTTCCCGACTTCCGTTGGCGCGCAGTCTCGGCGAGGAAATCGGGGAGTTCTTCGCCGAGACCCACCGGGCCAACGGCGTCGAGCTGCGCCTGGGCGTGACGGTCGGCGCGAGGGGCGCGGCCGGGCTCACCCTGACCGACGGCACCACCGTCGCCGCCGACACGCTGCTGGTGGCCGTCGGGGCCGAACCCAACATCGAACTGGCCCGCCGGGCGGGGTTGTCGACCGGCGGCGGTGGTGTGCTCGTCGATGCCGGACTGCAGACCAGTGACCGCGACATCTACGCCGTCGGGGATATCGCCGCGGCGCGAAACCCCTTTTTGCAAACCAGGATCCGTGTCGAGCACTGGGCGACCGCACGCAAACAGCCCGCGGTGGCGGTGGCCGGGATGCTGGGACGCCCAGGCGTCTACGACGAGCTGCCGTACTTCTTCACCGACCAGTTCGATCTGGGCATGGAGTATGTCGGCTACGCGCCCGACTGCCGGCGGGTGGTGTTTCGGGGTGCGGTGGCCGACCGGGAGTTCATCGCGTTCTGGCTCGACGAGCGCGACCGGGTGCTGGCCGGGATGAACGTCAACGTGCCCGGCGTCGTCGCGGACATCAAGGCGCTGATCCGGGCGCGCCACCCGGTCGCGGTGGGCCGGTTGACCGATCCGCGCCACCGGCTGGCCGATCTGCTCCCCGGGTGAGCGCCCCGGTGCCCGTAGCGCCACCACGCCACCGCCAACGCCAGCAGGTAGCCGGGCAGAAACACCGTGAACGCCAGCGCCTCCTGGCCGGTGTGCTGATAGGAGTGGCGCAACACCAGGTTGACCGCGACCGCGCCGAACCCGCCGAACGCCCCGGCCAACCCGATCGCCGCGCCGGCCATCGTGCGCGACCACTGCCGGCGCTGCGCGACGTCGAGCGCGGCGACGGCCGGGACGACGGCGCTGCGCGCCACGAACAGCGCTGTGGTCAACTGGAACAGCGCACCACTGGCCGCCCCGGCGAGCGCGAAGAGCACCAGGAAGCCGGCCGCGTAGCCGACCAGGGTGACGGTGTCGGCGGCGCCGGCGTCGCGCGCGTCGCGCACCCCGAGTGCCGCCAGTGCGGCGGCGGCGAGCACCATCCCGGCGAATGCGGCCAGCGTGACCCGCTGCCCGCCGACCCGGTCGGCGAGTCTCCCGGCGTAGATGCGGGCCAGCGATCCCAACAACGGGCCCACGAACGCGATCTGGGCGACGCTGAGCGCGGTCTGCATCGCGGGCCGGTCGGGGGTGTGCAGATTCTCGTAGAGCACCCGGCTGAAACCGAACGCGAACCCCAGGAACGACCCGAACGCGCAGGCGTACAGGCCCACGATCACCCAGGTGTCGCCGTCGGTGAGCACCCACCGGAAATGCCGGGCCCGCAGCGGGTGGCGCAGGTCGTCCATGAACAGCGGCGCGACCATCCCCACGACGGTCAACACCACCAGATACCCCGCCCACACCCTGGTCGGGTCGGGGGCGCCGACGGCCAGCAGCGCCAATCCGCCGATCTGCACGGCGGCCACCCCCAGGCTGCCGACCCCGGCGCTGACCGCCAGCGCCCACCCCTTGCAGCGCTGCGGGTAGAACGCGTTGACGTTGACCACCGAGGCCGAGTAGTTCCCGCCGCCGAGACCGGTCAGCGCCGCGCACACCAGGTAGGGCCACAGCGGCAGACCCGGGTTGGCCAGCAGGGCGATGGTCATCGCGGTGGGGATCACCAGCACCACCGCGGAGAACGCCGTCCAGCGCCGCCCGCCGAACCGCGCGATCCCCAGCGTGTAGGGGATGCGCACCAGGGCGCCGGTGAGCGCGGCGAGCGCGCCGAGCATCAGCTTGTCGGCGACGGTCAACCCGTAGACCGAGGTGGGCATGAACAGCACCAGCACCGACCAGATCGCCCACACCGAGAACGCCACATGGTCGGCGATCATCCCGGCCACCAGGTTGCGCCGGGCGATGCGGTGGTTGCCCGCCGCCCACGCCGCGGTGTCCTCGGGATCCCACCGGGCCAGGGCCATCTCGCGGGTCACCGCGGGATCACCGGGGCGGTTCACCAGAGGTTGCCGTCGCGCCAGTCGCAGGTCAGCTCGTCGGCCGGGTCGAGGTCGGCGGTCACCGGCAGCACGAACACCGACCGGTCGTCCTCGGGGGTCGCGGCGATCCCGGTGGGGGTCAGCGCCGAGGTGCGTCCCCGCCACGGCAACCAGCCGCGCACCGTGTAGAGCCGCCGCCCCCGGTCCGACGAGCTCAGCGCGCCCAGCGGGTAGGCGCCGCGGATCACCTGCTCGCACGCGTCGAGGACCGCGATCGCCAGACCCTGCCCGCGCCAGTCCTCACGCACCGCCACCGCCTCGACGTAGCCGCAGCGCAGGGTGGTGCCGCGGTGCAGCATCCGGCGGGCGACGACCGCGCCGTGCGCGATGATCGCGCCGTGGCGCCAGATCAGCGCGTGCATGCCGCCGAGCGCGTGATCCCAGTCGGTGTCGGTGACTCCACCGTCGTAGGCGTCGACCACCATCTGGCGCGCGCTGCGGTGGGTCTCCTCATCGAGGTCGGCGGTGTGGACCAACCGGGCGGTGTGAACCTGGGATAGCACGCCTCCCGGTCTACCAGGTGTGGCTCGCCCCGGCGACCGATCCGGCCGCCGGCCCGCCCCCCGGGTGCGCCGGTGCGTCGGCGGGGGCGGCCCGCGGCCGCGACCAGTGCAGCCGGACATGCTGGCCGGGCCGGATCTGGGCGAGCTTGTCGAGGTCCTCGTCGGCCACCACCCCGGCCACCGGGTAGCTGCCGGTCAACGGGTGGTCGGGGCCGAGGATGACCGGCAGGCCGTGCGGCGGCACCTGGATGGCGCCCCGGGTGGTGCCCTCGCTGGGCAGTTGCCGGTCGGGCCGCCGCAGCCGCAGCGGGCGGCCCTCCAGGCGCATCCCGACCCGGTCACTGCGGTCGGTGACCATCCAGATCGAGTGCACCAGCGCATCGGGGTGTTCGAGCCAGTCGTCGCGCGGGCCGGGCACCACCCGCAGCTCGGGCAGTTGCTCGTCGATCGGCGCGACCGGGGCGTGGTCGAGTTCGGGGAACTCCTCGGAGTGCTCGCCGATCGGCAGGACGTCGCCGGCGCGCAGCGGGCGCGGCCCGATCGCCGACATCACGTCGTAGGAGCGCGACCCCAGCACCGGCGCGACGTCGATGCCGCCGCGCACCGCCAGATAGCTGCGCAACCCGGCGTAGGGTGATCCCAGCGAGATGATCTGGCCGTCCTCGACGGTGTGGATGCTGTTGGTGCCGAACGGAACCCCGGCGACGGTCGGGTCGGTGTCGGCGCCGGTCACCGCGATCGTCACGTCCCCGCCCCGCACCCGGGCGGTGAACCCGCCGAAGGTCACCTCGACGGTGGCGCAGTCGACCGGGTTGGCGACCAGCCGGTTGGCCAGGGTGTGCGCCCCGAGGTCGGCGGCGCCCGACCGGGTGACCCCGAGATGGATCAGCCCGGCCCGGCCGAGGTCCTCGACCAGCGCCAGCGGGCCGGTCCGCAGAACTTCCAGGGTTGGCATGGCGGTCTCCTCTGCAGCGTCGTTCAGACGGGCTGGAACTGGACCCACATCCCCGGGGTCAACAACGCCGGGTTCGGGCGGTCGATGTCCCAGACCACGGTGTCGGTGCGGCCGATCAACTGCCACCACCCCGGGCCGGTGCGCGGGTAGATGCCGCTGAACTCACCGGCCAGCGCCACCGACCCGGCCGGCACCGACTCGCGGGTGTCGGCCCGCCGCGGAATGGCCAGCCGCGGGTCGCCACCGGTGAGGTAGGCGAAACCCGGTGTGGCGCCGCCGAATCCGACCCGCCACGGTGCCGCGGTGTGGGCGGCGATGATCTGGGCGACGCTGAGCCCGGTGTGTTCGGACACCACCGCGAGGTCGGGGCCGTCGTAGACGACGTCGATCGTCACGTCGGCGCCGTCGGCGGGCGGGGCGGTCTGGATGTCCTCGGGCACCACCCGCAGCGTGCGCAGCCGCTGGCGGGTGACGCCCTGCAGGGTGGGATCCTCCAGTTTCACCAGCACCGTGCGCGACGCCGGGACGACGTCGTGCACACCGGGCAGCGCCGCCTTGCGCACCGCCTCGGTCCACGCCAGCACCTCGGCGGTGCCGGCGCACTGCAACAGCAACGCCCGATCGCCGTAGTCGAGGATCGTCTCGGGCACCGTCAGATCCAATGCCACACTCATGGTTACGACGGTATCGCCCCCGCGGGGGGCCGGTTGGAGTTTTGGTGGCACTGCCAGAGCCGTCTTACCAACCGCTCAGGACCGGGGCCGTCAGCGCAGCCCGTCGGCGATCAGCGGCGGCAGTTGGTCGGCCACCAGCGGGTAGCTCAGCGGGGACGCGAACGCGATCGCGCCGGCCTGCTCGCCGGTGGTGAACACCTGGCGCGCGGCGAGTGCGGCGATCTCCGGGTCGGCCTGCAGCGCGGCGATCTCGTCGTCGTTGCCGGTGGTCCAGATCAGCACGTCGGCGGCGTCGAGCACCTCGCTGATCCGGTCGCGGGGGATCACCGCCCGCCCCGCGGTGCCGAACTCGGCGATGCTGGCGGCGACGGTGAACCCCATGTCGGTGAGGAAATCGGTCTGCCAGCCGGCCGGCACCGCCAGCACGTCCGCGCCGCGCAGCGTGCCGTCGAGCAGCAGCACGCTGAGGCCGTCGAACTGCGGATAGCGCTCGGGGACGCCGCGGAACTGCGCGTCGATCCCGTCGATCAGCGTCTGCATGCGCTGCCCGGCCAGCACCGCGCGACCGATGGTCCGGGCCTGCTGGCGCCACGGTTCGAAGAACGCCTCGGGCCCGGTCTGCGGCACCGTCGGGGCGATCTGGGACAGCCGGTCGTAGGTGTCGGCGTCGACCCCGGCGTTGGTCGCCACGATCAGGTCGGGTGCGAGTTCGGCGATGCGCTCCACGTCGATGCCGTCCTCGAGGCTCAACACCACCGGCTCGGCGTCGCCGAGCTGGGCCTGCGCCCACGGCCACACCGCGAACGGCTCGTCGCCGAACCAGTGGGTCAGCGCGATCGGCACCACCCCGAGGGCCAGCAGGTCGTCGTGGCCGGTGAACCCGGCGCTGACCACCCGGGTGGGCGCGGCCTCGATGGCGGTCTCGCCGAACAGGTGCTCGATCGTGACCGGTTGGCCGTCCTCGTCGGGTTCGGCGCGCGAACACGCGGACGACACCCCGGCGGTCAGCAGGCCCGCGGCGGTGAGCCCGAAGAACCCGCGGCGGCTCCAGTGTTGGTCCACCGGGGCAGACTAACAACCGTAGCCGCCCCCGCCGGGGGTCTCGATGACCAAAACATCGCCGGGGCCGACGTCGACGCAGTCGCAGCCGGCCAGGGTCCGGGTGGTGCCGTCGGCGCGGTCGATCCGGTTGGCGCCGAGCGCCCCGGGCTCACCGCCGGCCATCCCGTAGGGGGCGATGCGGCGGTGTCCCGACAGCGTGCTGACCGTCATCGCCTCGGTGAACTCCAGGCGGCGCACCCCGCCGTCGCCGCCGCGCCAGCGTCCGCCGCCGCCGCTGTTGCGCCGAATGCTGAACTCGCGCACCCGCACCGGGTAACGCCACTCGAGAACCTCGGGGTCGGTGAGACGCGAATTGGTCATGTGGGTCTGGACCACCGCGGTCCCGTCGAAGCCGTCGCCGGCGCCCGAGCCCGACCCCAGCGTCTCGTAGTACTGGTGGCGGGCGTTGCCGAAGGTGACGTTGTTCATCGTCCCGGAGCCCTCGGCCTGCACCCGCAGGGCCGCCAGCAGCGCCCCGGTGATCGCCTGGGAGGTCTCCACGTTGCCGGCCACCACCGCCGCCGGCGGCCGCGGCGCCAGCATCGACCCTGCCGGGATCACGATTCGCAGCGGCCGCAGACAGCCGTCGTTGAGCGGGATGTCGCCGCCGACCAGGGTGCGGAACACGTAGAGCACCGCGGCGGTCACCACCGCCGACGGCGCGTTGAAGTTGGTGCCCAGTTGCGCGGCGGTGCCGGTGAAATCGATGGCGGCGCTGCGGGTGGCGCGGTCGACGGTGACCCGCACCGCGATGATCGCCCCGGAATCGGTCTCGTAGCGGTAGGCGCCGTCGTCGAGGCGGTCGATGACCCGGCGCACCGCCTCCTCGGCGTTGTCCTGCACGTGACGCATGTAGGCCTGCACCACGTCGAGGCCGTAGTCGGCGATCATCGCGCGCACCTCCTCGACGCCCTTGTGGTTGGCGGCGATCTGCGCGCGCAGGTCGGCGAGGTTGACCTCGGGGCTGCGCGACGGGTGCGCCGCACCGGTGAGCAGCCGGCGGGTCGGTTCTTCGCGGAACCGGCCGTCGGCGGTGAGCAGCCAGTTGTCGAACAGCACGCCCTCGTCGGTGATGGTGCGGCTGTCGGCGGGCATCGACCCGGGGGTGATGCCGCCGATCTCGGCGTGGTGGCCGCGGGAGGCGACGTAGAACAGCACCCGGTTCGCGCGGGGGTCCTCGGCGAAGACCGGGGTGATCACGGTGATGTCGGGCAGGTGGGTGCCGCCGTGGTACGGGTCGTTGACCGCGTAGGACTCCCCGGGGCGCATCCGCGGCCGGCGGGCGATGACCTCCTTGACCGCGGTGCTCATCGACCCCAGGTGCACCGGGATGTGCGGGGCGTTGGCCACCAGGTTGCCGTCCGGGTCGAACAGGGCGCAGGAGAAGTCCAACCGTTCCCGGATGTTCACCGACTGCGCGGTGGCCTCCAACCGGGTGCCCATCTGCTCGGCGATCGCCATGAACAGGTTGTTGAACACCTCCAGCAGCACCGGGTCGACCGCGGTGGACGCGGCCGGGGCCTCGCCGGCGCGCACCCGGTCGATGCGCAGATGCCCGGTGGGGATCAGCACCGCCTGCCACCCCGGGTCGACGACGGTGGTGGCGTTGGCCTCGGCGATGATCGCCGGGCCGCTGATCGCGGTGTCGGCGGCCAGATCGCCGCGGTGCACCAGCGGCGCCGGCCGCCAGGCGCCGTCGCTGTAGAGCGACACGGTCTCGGCGCCCGCGGCGCTCGGTTCGGCGGCGGCGGTGACCGCCGGCTGGGCGGTCACCCCGATCGCCTCCACCGCGACCGCCCCGGCGATCAACGGGCGGTCCAGCACGAACGAGTAGACGCCGCGGTGGGTGGTCTCGAACGCCGCGGTCATCGCCGCCGGGTCGCCGAGCACCACCGGGATCGCGGTGTCGGTGCCCGAGTAGCGTAGGTGGGCGCGGCGGATCACCGTGATCCGGTCGGCGGGCACCCCCTGGGCGGCCAGCTCGGCGCGGGCGGCGTCCTCCAGGGCGTCGGCGGCGGCGGCCAGCCGGTCGGTGGTGGCGTCGGAGAGTTCGACCTCGACGGCCTGCTCGCGCAGCACGGTCAGGTCGGCCAGCCCGATGCCCAGCGCGGAGAGCACCCCGGCCAGCGGCGGCACCAGCACCGTGCGGATGCCCAACGCGTCGGCGACCGCGCAGGCGTGCTGGCCGCCGGCGCCGCCGAACGTGGTCAGCGCGTAGCGGGTGACGTCGTGGCCCTTCTGCACCGAGATCGTCTTCACCGAGTTGGCGATGTTGGCGACCGCGATCTGTAAAAACCCCTCGGCGACCTCCTCGGGGGCCGGGGCCGCGCCGGTGGCGGCGCCGATCTCGGCGGCCAGGGCGGTGAAGCGCCGCCGCACCAGCGCGTCGTCGAGCGGCCGGTCGCCGTCGGGGCCGAAGACCGCCGGGAAGTGGGCGGGCTGGATGCGGCCCAGCATCACGTTGGCGTCGGTGACCGTCAGCGGCCCACCGCCGCGGTAGCAGGCCGGGCCGGGGGCGGCGCCGGCGGAGTCCGGGCCCACCCGGTAGCGGCCGGAGGCGAAGTGCAGCACCGAGCCGCCCCCGGCGGCCACCGTGGCGATGTCGAGCATCGGGGCGCGCAGCCGCACCCCGGCGACCTCCGCGGTGAACAGCCGTTCGTAGGCGCCGGCGTAGTGCGACACGTCGGTGGAGGTGCCGCCCATGTCGAAGCCGATGACGTGGTCGAACCCGGCGGCCTCCGACATCCGCGCCATCCCGACGATGCCGCCGGCCGGCCCGGACAGGATCGCGTCCTTGCCGCGGAAGTGGCCGGCCTCGGCCAGCCCGCCGTTGGACTGCATGAACATCAACGGCACCCCGGCCAGCTCGTCGGCCACCCGGTGCACGTAGCGGCGCAGCACCGGGGAGAGGTAGGCGTCGACGACGGTGGTGTCGCCGCGCGGGATGAGCTTCATCAGCGGGTTGACCTCACTGGACAGCGACACCTGCGGGTAGCCCAGGCGCCGCGCCAGCGCGCCGATCCGGTGTTCGTGGGCGGGGTAGAGGTAGCTGTGCAGACAGACCACCGCCACCGCCCGGAACCCGTCGGCGTACGCGGCGCGCAGCGGCGGCTCGAGGGCGGCCAGATCGGGCGCGGTGAGTACGGTGCCGTCGGCGTCGACGCGTTCGTCGGCCTCGATGACGCGGCCGTAGAGCAGTTCGGGCAACACGATGTGCCGGTCGAACAGGCGCGGGCGGTTCTGGTAGGCGATGCGCAGCGCGTCACCGAACCCGCGGGTGATCACCAGCACGGTGGGCTCGCCGGTGCGTTCCAGCAACGCGTTGGTGGCCACCGTGGTGCCCATCCGCACCGCCTCGATCGTCTCGGCCGGCAGCGGCGCGTCGGGGCCCACATCGAGCAGCGCGCGGATGCCGGCGACCGCGGCGTCGCGGTAGCGCGCCGGGTCGTGGGAGAGCAGCTTGTGGGTGAGCAGGGTGGCGTCGGGCCGGCGGGCGACGATGTCGGTGAACGTGCCGCCCCGATCCACCCAGAACTGCCATTTCCCGCCACCCATCGCATCGATGGTAATTCGCCGACACGGTGCGAGCGGAGTCACATAAGGTGAGGTCATGCCGAATCTCATGGATCTGCCCGGCCAGGTGGTCTCCAAGCTGCAGGTGCTTGCCGACCGGGGGACGACCGAGTTGCACTACCTGCGCAAAATCATCGGCTCCGGGGCGCTGAAACTGGAGTCCCCCCAGATCCTGGCCGGCGCCGTCGCCGACGCCGTGCGCTGGGGCGAGTTGGGCATGATCCCGGCGCTCAACGCGCGGCGCACCCCGCACCGCAGCGCCGTGGTCGACGACGAGGGCACGATGACGTTCAAGGAGCTCGACGACGCGGCCAACGCGTTGGCCAATGCGCTGTTGGCGATGGGGGTGCGCGGCGGCGACGGGGTGGCGATCCTGTGCCGCAACCACCGCTGGTTCCTGGTCGCCAACTACGGCGCCGCACGCGTCGGCGCCCGGTTGATCATGCTCAACAGCGAGTTCTCCGGCCCGCAGATCAAGGACGTCTCCGAGCGCGAGGGCGCCAAGGTCATCATCTACGACGACGAGTACACCACCGCGGTCGCCCAGGCCGACCCGCCGCTGGGCAAGCTGCGGGCGCTGGGCACCAACCCCGACTCCGCCGAGCCGTCGGGCAGCACCGATCAGACCCTGGCCGACCTGATCAGCCACAGCAGCATCGCCCCGCCGCCGAAGGTGACCAAGCACGCCTCGATCATCATCTTGACCTCGGGCACCACCGGCACCCCGAAGGGCGCCAACCGGGGCACCCCGCCGACCCTGCAGCCGATCGGCGGGATCCTCTCGCACGTGCCGTTCAAGGCCGGTGAGGTGACCTCGCTGCCGTCGCCGATGTTCCACGCGCTGGGCTACCTGCACGGCACCCTGGCGATGTTCATGGGGTCGACCCTGGTGCTGCGGCGGCGCTTCAAACCGGCCACCGTGCTGGAGGACCTGGAGAAGCACAAGGTGACCGCGATGGTCGTGGTGCCGGTGATGCTCTCGCGCATCCTCGACCAGCTGGAGAAGACCGACAAACGCCCGGACCTCTCCGCACTGCGCATCGTGTTCGTCTCCGGCTCGCAGCTGGGGGCGGAGCTGGCCACCCGGGCGATGGACGACCTCGGGCCGGTCATCTACAACATGTACGGCTCCACCGAGGTGGCGTTCGCGTCCATCGCCCGCCCGCAGGACCTCTCGTTCAACCCGGCCACGGTCGGCCCGATCGTCAAGGGGGTGCGGGTGCGCATCCTCGACGAGAACGGCCAGGACGTGCCGCAGGGGCAGACCGGGCGGATCTTCGTCGGCAACGCGTTCCCGTTCGGCGGCTACACCGGCGGCGGCGGCAAGCAGATCATCGACGGGCTGCTGTCGTCCGGCGACGTCGGCCACATCGATGAGCACGGTCTGCTCTACGTCTCCGGCCGCGACGACGAGATGATCGTCTCCGGCGGGGAGAACGTGTTCCCCGCCGAGGTCGAGGATCTGCTCAGCGGGCACCCCGAGGTCACCGAGGCGACCGCCCTGGGCGTCGACGACAAGGAGTGGGGCGCGCGGCTGCGTGCGTTCGTGGTGCGCAAGGAGGGCTCCACGGTCGACGAGGAGGCGATCAAGCTCTACGTCAAGGAGCACCTGGCCCGCTACAAGGTGCCGCGCGAGGTCGTCTTCCTCGACGAGCTGCCGCGCAACCCGACCGGCAAGATCCTCAAACGCGAGCTGCGCGAGATGTAGACGCGGCGCTCCGGGGCGCTGAGCGGTCAGAATCCGGTGGCGCCGTCGAGCTGTTCACGCAGGATGTCGATCTGGCCGCAGTGCCGGGCAGTCTCCTCGATCAGGTGCACATAGATCCAGCGCAGCGAGACCCGGCCCAGCCGCCGGTGCGCCACCTCGTGGTCGAGCGGGTACCGCGCCACCACCCGCCGGGAGTGTTCGCACTGGCGCTGGTACTCGTCGACGAGCGTCGGCAGCGCCTCGTCGGCGCCGACCTCGAACTCCCAGTTCCGGTCGTGGCTGCGGCGGTGGTCCTCGGCGCGTTGGGTCAGCAGTTGGTCGAACCAGCCGTACTCGACCCACCGCAGATGCTTGATCAGCCCGGACACCGTGGTCGCCGAGGCCACCAGGTGACGGCGGCCGTCGGCGTCGGAGAGCCCGGTCGTCTTGCGCACCACGGCGTCTCGGTAGCCGTCGAGAAACGCATCGAGCGTCCGGCGTTCACCGGCGGCGGTCGCGTCGGCGGCCGGTACCGCAGGCGGGTCGGTCATGGTGCGAACCTACCGGGGCCGCACCGCCGCGTTGGCCCGCAACGCGCCTCGACGCGCCTTGCGCTGCTGAGATCGACACCGTGGTGGACACACCCCCCCCGAAACCGGGGGTGTGTGTCCGCTGAGACGTCGATCTCAGTCGCGCACCCGGTTCTACGGGTCGCGGGGCAGGCCCAAAAGCCGCTCGGCGATGATGTTGAGCTGCACCTCCGAGGTGCCGCCGTAGATCGTGGTGGCGCGGCTGAACAGCAGGTAGTCGGTCCAGATGCCGGGCAGCTGCTCGGTGTCGCCGATCGCGGCGTCGACCCCGAAGGAGCCCACCCCGAACTCGGCGTAGCCCTGACCGGTGCGCATCGAGAGCAGCTTGGAGACCGCCGCCGAGGGCATCGCGTCCCCGCCGGCGATCGTCAACAGCGTGGAGCGCAGGTTGAGCAGCTTGGCGGCGTGCCCCTCGGCGATCAGCTGGCCGGCCCGGTGCTGGGCGACCGCGTCGAACTGGCCGTCGCCGACGAAGTCGACGAACTGCTCCAGGCTGGCCAAAAACGGCAACTCGGTGCTGCCGATCGAGACCCGCTCGTTGGTGAGGGTGTTGCGGCTGACCTCCCAGCCGCGGTCGACCTCGCCGAGCACCATGTCGTCGGGGACGAAGACGTCGTCGATGAACACGGTGTTGAACATCGCCCCGCCGGTCAGCTCGCGCAGCGGCGAGACCGTCACCCCTTCGCTGTTCATGTCCAGCAGGAAGTAGGTGATCCCGCTGTGTTTCGGTGCGCTGGGGTCGGTGCGGGCCAGCAGCGCCCCCCAGGCGGAGAACTGCGCGGCCGAGGTCCAGATCTTCTGACCGGTGAGCCGCCAGCCGCCGTCGACCTTGGTGGCCTTGGTGGTGAGGCTGGCCAGGTCCGATCCCGCCCCCGGCTCGGAGAACAGCTGGCACCAGACCATCTCGCCGCGGAAGGTGGGGGGCAGGAACTGTTGTTTCTGGGCGTCGGTGCCGTAGGCGACGATCGACGGGATCAGCCACGCCGCGATGCCCATCTGGGGGCGCTTGACCCGCCCGGTGGTGAACTCCTGGGCGATGATGATCTGCTCGATCGGGGTGGCGTCGCGCCCCCACGGGCGGGGCAGATGCGGCTGCACCCACCCGCCCTCGGCGATCGCGGCGGTGCGCTGCTCGCGCGGGATCGCCTTGAGCGCGGCCACCTCGGCGCGGATCTCGCTGCGCAGCTCCTCGGTGTCGGCGTCCAGGTCGATGTCGACCGGGCGCATGCCGGAACCGGTGGCGGTGTCGACCACCTGCTGCGGATAGCCGGCGCGCCGACCGAACGACGCCGCCAGCAGCAGCGTGCGCCGGTAGTAGACGTTGGTGTCGTGCTCCCAGGTGAACCCGATCCCGCCGTGCACCTGGATGCAGTCCTGGGCGCAGCGCTGCGCGGCCGCCGGGGCCAGGGTGGCCGCGACCGCCGCGGCGAAGTCCACGTGGGCGCTTTGCCAGCCGCCGTCGCCGGCCGCGTCGGCCTCGTCGAGGGCCCGGGCGGCGTCCCAGACCGCGGCCGTGGCGCGTTCGGTGTCGGCGATCATCTCGGCGCACTTGTGTTTGATGGCCTGGAACTGCCCGATCGGCCGGCCGAACTGCTCGCGGATCTTCGCGTAGGCCGCGGCGGTGTCGGTGGCCCAGCGGGCCACCCCGACGGCCTCGGCGGCCAGCAGGGTGGTGATCAGGGCGTGGGCGCGGGCACTGCCGAGGTTGCTCAGCGCGGCGTCGGTGCCGACCTCCACGGCGTTGGCGCGCACGTGGGCGATCGGGCGCAGCGGGTCGACGCTGTCCACCGGCTCGATCTCCAGGCGGTCGGCGGCCAGCGCCACCCACTCCTCGCCGCCGTCGATCGCGACCGGCAGCACCAGCAGCGACGCCTGCGCGGCGGCGGGCACCGACCGGGCCTCACCGCGGATCACCAGGGTGTCCCCGGAGCGGGTGGCGGTCAGCGAGGACTCCAGGGCGTAGGCGGCGATGGTCTCGCCGGAGGCCAGCGCGGCCAGCGGCGCCGCGGCGGGGTCGTCGGCGGCGATCAGGGCGCTGGCGATCGCCGACGGCACGAACGGTCCGGGCACCGCCCCGTAGCCGAACTCGGCGAGCACCACCGCCAGCTCCAGGGCGCCGAATCCCTGCCCGCCCGCGGATTCCGGCAGGTGCAGGCCCTGCAGCCCCTGGTCGGCGGCGGCCTGCCAGTACGGCGGCGGGTTCTCCAGCGGCGTCTCCAAGGCGGCGTGCAGCACCTCCGACGGCGCCACTTTCGCCACGAAGGAGCGCGCCGAGTCGGCGAGGTCGTGATGCTCGGTGGTGATCGCGATCGGCATGGCGGGCTCTCCTTCGTGGGGGGGTCGGTGGGACTCAATCTACTAACTGGTCGGTCGGTTCGCGAGGCGGGTGGGGGTGACCGCGTTGACCACATGGGCCGGATCCCGCCCGTCGGCCAGCCGCCGGCAGTTGTCGATCGCGGTGGCCAGATACCGGCGCATGGTGTCGGCGGTGTACCAGGTGACGTGCGGGCTGACGACGACGTTGCCCAGCGCCAGCAGCGGGTTGTCCGCCGCCACCGGTTCGGTGTCGAACACGTCGAGTCCGGCCGCCGCGAGCCGGCCGGTGCGCAGCGCCTCGGTGAGGGCGACCTCGTCGACGATCGGGCCGCGGGCGGTGTTGACCAGCACCGCATCGGGGCGCAGCAGCCCGAGAGCATCGGCGTCGAGCAGGTGGTGGGTCGACTCGGTCAGCGGCAGGTGCAGCGAGACGATGTCGCTGGCGGCCAACAGCGTCGGCAGCGGCCGCCAGCCGGGGTGCCGGTCGTCGCGGGTGCTGGTGTGCAGCACGGTGGCGCCCATCGCGGCGACGATGGTCTCCACCCGCCGGGCGACGTTGCCGTAGCCGACCAGCCCGACGGTGCATCCGCCGATGTCGCGCACGGTCTCGCCCAGGCTCGGGTCGGTGGGCCAGCCGCGCCCGCTGCGGGTGGCGCGGTCCAGCGCCGGCAGCCGGCGCAACGCGGCGAGCATCAGCCCCACGGTGCCCTCGGCCACCGAGGCGGCGTTGGCCCCGGGCATGTTGGCCACCGCGATACCGCGGTCGGTGGCCGCGGCCACGTCGATCGTGTTGACCCCGGAACCGAGTTTCTGCACCAGCCGCAGCCGCCGCCCGGCCGCCAGGTCGGTGCCCGACACCGGGCGCAGCACATGCCAGAGCACCTCGGCGTGCGGCAGTTCGCGGTAGAACGTCGCGTCGTCGTCTTCGGCGCAGAACCGCACGTCGAGCCAGGGCGCCTCGGCGGCGACGAGGTCGCGCACCTTCGGGCCGGGCGCCAGGTGCGCCAACACTCTCACGGCCATCGTCGGGCGATCCATTCGGCGATGACGTCGGCCTGTTCGCTGCGCGCCCCGGGGGTGGTGAAGTAGTGGTCGGTCTCGATCGAGCGGAAGGTCTTGTCGGGGGCCGCCAGCGCGTCGAGGATGCGCTGGGCGTCGGAGGGGAACACCCCGGTGTCGGCGTGGGCGTTGATCACCAGGGCGGGCACGTCGATGCGCGCCAGGTGCGGTTCGGCGCGGGTCTGGGCGTGGCGCAGACTCCACATGCCCAGCCAGTTGCGCAGGGTGCACGCCGCGGCGATGCCGTAGGTGGAGCGGTTGGCCTTGGCCGGCGCGCCGGCGTAGCAGAGGTTGGGGGTGCGGCTGGTCGGTTCCAGGGCCGGGTCGACCATGCGCGGATCGGCCCAGGTGCGCATCACGGTGAACGGGCGATCGGAGAACCCCGCGGCGCGTACCCGGGTGAACTCCGCCTCGACCCAGTCGGTGATCGCGTGGTTGCGCGCCGTCTGCGCCGCGCGGTAGCGGGCGACGAACTCCGCCGGGTACGGCGGGCCGTGGCGCCCGTTGAACAGGTCGAGCTCGGCGTCGGTGGCCACCGGATCGTTCTCGTCGACGACGGCGCCGTCCATCCAGGCGGTGAGCACGTCGGGACGCCCGGGGTGTGCGGCGGCGGCCACGTAGCCGTCGGCCGGTGGCAGGGTCTCCAGCCCGACGGCCGGCCGCATCCCGGCCAGCGGGGTGACGTTGGGCTCGACCGCCTGCGACTGGTAGGCGGCCATCAGCGATCCGCCGCCGGAATTGCCCAGCAGCACCACGGTGTCGACCCCGGCCACCTCGCGCAGCCAGCGCACCCCCACGCCGATGTCGACCAGCGCGTGGTCGAGCAGAAAGCTGCTCTCGAACCCGCGGAAGCGGGTGTTCCAGCCGAGGAAACCGACGCCGCGGGTGGCCAGGTAGTCGGCGAGATAGTGCTCGGAGAAGTCGATCTGGTAGTGGGTGGCGATGACCGCCACCTTCGGCTTGCTGCCGACCGGACGGTGGTAGAGACCCTGGCAGGGATGCCCGCCGGCGCCGGCGCGCCGGGCCGTGGTCGACGCCAGCCCGAGGAACTCGCGCACCACGCCGGGGGTGCGCCCGCCGGCGCTCACCGGGGTGCGCCCCGGTGCGGCGCGGGGAAATAGATCGCCCGGTAGACGATGTGGGCCAGCGTGGCGATGCAGGCGTCGTCGTCGGGGTCGACACCACCGCGGGCGCCGCCGAGCTGGACGAAACAGAACTGGTTGAACATCGCCACCAGGGCCTCGGCCAGCAGCCGCGGGTCGTCGCCGGCGCAGTAGCCCTCGCGTTGGGCGCGGCGCACCGTCTCGGTGAAGTAGGCGGTCGGGATGGCGCAGATCTCGGCCCAGTACCCGGCGAAGTCCTCGTTGACCATCGCCAGCTGCCAGATGCCGATCATCTCCGCCGTCCGGTGGCGGTAGGTCTGCCAGTGCGCGGCGGCCGCCTGGCGGGCACGCTCCCAGTTCGACAGCCCCGACCGGTGTAGGGGAGCCGCGCGCCCGGCGGCCTCGTCGCGAAACCGCCACGCCCATTGGCGCAGCATGTCTTCCTTGGAGTCGTAGTAATTGTAGAACGACGCCGCCGAGCGGCCCGATGCCGCCGCGATGTCGGCGATCGTGGTCGAAAGCACGCCGCGGCGGGCGATGAGCGTGCGGGCGGCGGCGTCGATCGCCGCCCGGGTCTGCCGTCCCCGCTCGGTGGGTCGCGGCGGACCCGTGTCGGTGGTCTGTTCGGTGGGCAGCGTCGTACCTCCTGTACGCCAGATCCCCTGGTCGCAATCTGAACCTGATGTTAGGTTCAGATTCACGGTAAGGCCAGGGTGACCAGGGGGTCCGGCGATGATCAAGCCGTCCAACACCAACGAGGAGTTCGCCTGCAGCGGCATCAGCCACGTCGCGCTGGTCTGCTCGGACATGGCGCGCACCGTCGACTTCGACAGCAACACCCTGGGTATGCCGCTGGTCGAGGCCCTGGACCTGCCCGACGGCCTGGGCCAGCACTTCTTCTTCGACGCCGGCAACGGCGACTGTGTGGCGTTCCTCTGGTTCGCCGAGGCGCCCGACCGGGTGCCGGTGCTCTCCTGCCCGGCCGCGATCCCGGGCATCGGGGAGATCGTCAGCGCGGTCGAATTCGCCTGCTGGACCAGGGAATTCGGTGAAGCGGATCCGCGGGTGGCGCCCAGGACCGCCGCCGCCCGGCGCAACCCCTCGGTCGCGTGACCCCAGACGGGCGAGAGGGGCGCCCGGCGTCGGCGGCCAGACCCGCCGACGGCGTGATCGCCGGGGCGGCAAGCCTGCTCGGGTTCGCCGGCGCGGTCTGGTACGGGTTCTGCGCGGTGGTGCTCGGCTCGGTGCTGGTCTGGTCGACGTGGTCCGACGGCTGGCGGCACCCGTGGGGCGGGCCGAACGCCGCGCAGTCGGCGTGGCCGCTGGTGCTGCTGGCGGTCGGCACCGTCGTGCAGGGCGCCCTGGTGGCGGCGTTGATCCGCGGCGGGGTGCTTTTGGGTCGCCGCCGCGGTGCCGGGCGCCGGGTGCTCACCGCCGCGTGCGCGGCGGGCGTGGGGTTCGCGCTCATCTGGCAGGGCCTCAACGTCGGGGCCGTGGGGGGCTCCGATCCGGTGAACCTGGCCACCTTGCCGGTGCCGTTCCTGTTGATCCTGCTGATCCTGGTGGTGATCCCGCCGACCCGGCGCTGGTGTGACCCGGGCGCGCGGCGGTGAGCAGGCCCAGCGCCCCGGCGCCGAGGCCGAAACCCAGGTGGCCGCCGATCTTGGTGGCGATCCCGGCCGCGCCGAGCAGGCCGGTCGAGGCGCCCACCGCGAGAAGATGGATCGGTGCCGCCGCCAGCGCCAGCAGCCACGGCCGACGCCGCACCGCCGCGAGGTCGGTGAGCACATAGAGCAGGGCGGCGGCGAGCACATACCGCCCGCCGTGCCCGGGGGCGCCGCCCACGGCCGGCAGCCCGATCGCGGAGGCCGCGCCGACGGCGAGCACCGTGGTGCGTGCCCTGCTGGTCGCGGCGACCGCGACCAGCAGGGTCAGCCAGATCAGGCCGCGATGCCCGGGCACCCCGATCGGCAGCCGCAGCTCCGCGGAGGTGACGATCAGCGCCACCGCGCCCGCCCCGACGACGATCTCGCGGGCCAGCCACCCCGCGCGTACCGCCGCCGGCCCCCGGGGCAGTGTCGGGAACGCGGCGACCATTCCGGCAGGATACCGCAATTGCGGAATGTATTTGCTTGAATCTGCGCGTATGCGACTTCTAGGGTGAGGCGGTGTCTGTGGTGGCCGGGGCGTTGGCCGGTGTCGATCTGCTGATCGGGATCGACGACACCGACGACCTGGTCAGCCCGGGGACCGGTCGACGGGCCCGCCAGCTGCTGCAGGTGCTGGAGCGCGCCGGGCTCGGCACCCCGGCCGGGGCGACCCGGCACCAGCTGCTTCGCGACGACCGGATCCCCTACACCTCGCACAACACGAGTGCCTGTCTGGCCTGGCGCAGCCCCGCCGGTGACCCCGAGGCGATCCGCGATGCCGTCATCGCCGTGGCCGCGGAGTTCTTGGAGCGGGTCTGCCCGCCGGCCGCCGACCCCGGGCTGGTGGTCGCCGTGCCGACACGGCTGGGCGGCGCCGCGGCCGACCTCACCGCGTTCGGCCGGCGCGCCCAGCGTGAGGTGCTGGCGACCGTCTCGGCGCGCCGCCTGGCCGCGGCCGTCGGGGTGCACCTCTCCGGGCACGGCGGCACCGAGGACGGCGTGCTCGGTGCCCTGGCCGCGGTCGGGCTGCACCTCGGCGGGCGCGACGGGTTCTTCATCGACCTTCCCGGGCTCGGCGCGCTGCCCGCCCGGGCCGACATCGACACGGTGCGGGCCCTGATCCCCATCGACGTCGCCCGCGACGGCGCCGACGGTCGACCCGCCGCCGGCGAGCCGATCGACATGGGCGACTGGGTGCGCCCGGTGCTGCTCGACGGGCGGGCGGTGCTGCTGTTGGAGGCGCCGACCGTCGATGAGCGCGGGCGGCGACGCTGGCGCACCGCCGCCCGCTCAGTGGTCAAGAAATATTGAGGAGATACCGATGAATATCCGAAAAAGCGGTGTGATGATGAGACCTGAACCGAATTCGCGGCTGCTGCATCGATCCGGGCGCACCGCGGCCGACGGGAAGGGGGCACCGCGATGACCCTGAGGATTCTGCCCGAGGGGGTGGCGGCCACCGGCGCCGCCGTGCAGGCCATCGCCGCCCAGCTGGCCGCGCTGCATGCGGCGACCGCCCCGGTGATCGGGGTCGTGGCCCCGCCGGCCGGTGACCCGGTGTCGGTGCGGGCGGCGACCGATCTCAGCGCCCAGGGCGCCCAGCACGCCGCCGTCGGCGCCTACGCGGCCGCGGTGTTGGGCCGCGCCGGTGTCGGGGCCGCCGAGGCCGGCGCCGACTACGCCGGCGGTGACGCGCTGGCCGCGGCGACCTACCCGCGCTAGGCGCGCCGCGATGCTGCTGGCTCCCATCTGGCTGGCCTCGCCGCCGGAGGTGCATTCGGCGGCGCTGAGCAGTGGGCCCGGCCCGGGCCCGGTCCTGGCGGCCGCCGGCGCGTGGACCGAGCTCAGCGCCGGATACGCCACGGCGGCCGCCGAACTGACCGCGGTGCTCACCGACGCCGAGGCGGTCTGGTCGGGGGCGACCGCCCAGACCTACGCGGGCGCGCATCTGCCGTATCTGGGCTGGCTGCGGCTGGCCGGTGAGCTCAGCGCCCGCTCCGCCGCCCGCCACGAGATCATCGCCGGCGCCTACAGCGCCGCGCTGGCGGCGATGCCGACCCTTGCCGAGCTGGCGGCCAACCACACCGTGCACGCGGCGCTGCTGGCAACGAACTTCTTCGGCGTCAACACCATCCCGATCGCGGTCAACGAGGCCGACTACACGCGCATGTGGGTGCAGGCGGCCACCACGATGCAGGGCTATGAGGCCACCGCCGAGAGCGCGAGGAGCCTGGGCCACACGTCCGGCGGCGCCGCGGCCCGCGCCGGGGGCGGGCAGGGGGCGGGATCCGGCGGAGGCGGCGGCGGTGGTGGGGGCGGCACCGGCCCGGGAGGCACCGGTGATTTCACCCTGCCCACGCCCGCGGAGATCTGGAACATGCTCTTCGGGCCGGACGGGCAGGGCAACTGGACCCCCGATCAGTATCTGCAGCACCTACCGAACCTGGTCACCCAGTTGCCCAGCAGCACCATCGAGTACTTCGTGACCCACCTGGGCGCCAACCCGGCCGACTTGCCGGTGATCATCGAGTACCTGATCGCGTGGAACACCTACCGCGCCGTGATGTGGACGCTGCGCACCCTGCGGTTCCTGATCCAGGAGCTTCCCCTGCTGGTGACCGTCGGTGTCGGCGTGGCCGTCGCCGCCCTGGCGCCGGTCACCGGCCTGGGCGCCACCGCGGGGCTCGCCGGACTCGCCGGACTCGCGGGGTTGGGCCCGCCGGCGGCGTCGGCACCGCTGCCCGCGCCGGGCGGTGCTGCCGCGGTGCCGACCGGGCCGGGCGTGACGGCGGCCCCGACCGGATCGACGGTCCCGACGACCCCGACCGCCCCGGCCGACACGGTCACCGCGGCCCCCGCCGCGCCGAGCACCCCGCCGGCCGGTCCCGCCCCGCCGGCCGCGCCGGCCACCGGGCTGGAGGGCTTCGGATACATGGCGACCGGCTTCGGACTGCCCCAGGGCACGGCGGCGCGCACCGCCTCGCGGGCGCCCACACCGACCGCGCTCGACGCCACCGCGACCGGCGCCCCGGCCGCCGCGCCGGACCGGCACGGCCGGCGTCGGGCCCGTCGGCCGGTCATCGACCGCGGACATCGCTACGAGTATCTGGACCGGCCCGCGGACCCCGAGGCGGTCACGACCTCGGCGCGCGACGCCGGCCGGCTCGGGTTCGCCGGCACCGTCGACAAGGGGGCGTCGCGCCCCGCCGCCGGCTTGACGACGCTGACGGTCGGCGACGACCCCGGGCCGGCGCGCCCGCTGATGCCCGAGACCTGGGACGCGGAGCCGCCTGCGTGACACCCACCCTGAAAACCGTGGATACGCCCGTATTGCCCGGATATCCAGCAAATATCCGGTGGATCCCCATCGATAACTCCGCTGTTGCGGAGAAACGGTTCTTGCTAGGCTTCGTCGGTGAAAAGCGTGGGCTCGGCGGCCGGCGCGCGATGAGCGTGCGCCCGGCGCCCCGACCGGATTTGCGCCGCGACGGGCGGCGTAACGTCCCGACCATGTCTGGAATCCGTAGCGACGACGACAGCTGGGACATCACCACCAGTGTCGGGTCCACCGCCTTGTTCGTAGCCACCGCCCGTGCGCTGGAGGCGCAGAAGCCCGACCCGTTGGTCGTCGACCCCTACGCCGAGGTGTTCTGCCGCGCGGTCGGCGGCGACTGGGCCGGGGTGCTCGACGGCAGCCGCCCCGATCACGACCTCAAATCCGCCGACTTCGGTGCGCATTTCGTGAACTTCCAGGCGGCGCGCACCCGGTACTTCGACGACTACTTCCGCCGCGCCGCCGAGGCCGGGGTGCGTCAGGTGGTCATCCTGGCCGCCGGCCTGGACTCGCGCGCCTACCGGCTGGGGTGGCCGGACGGCACCACCGTGTTCGAATTGGACCAACCGGAGGTGCTGGCGTTCAAGCGCCAGGCCCTGGCCGATCACGGTGCCCGGCCCCGTGCCGAGCGCCGCGAGATCGCGGTCGACCTGCGCGACGACTGGCAGCAGGCGCTGCGTGAGGCGGGGTTCGACCCGGCGCGCCCGTCGGCGTGGATCGCCGAGGGGCTGCTGATCTACCTGCCGGCCGGCGCGCAGGAACAGCTGTTCACCGGCATCGACGCGTTGGCGGCGCCGGGAAGCCACGTCGCCGTCGAGGACGGGGCGCCGATGCCGCCGGCCGACTACGCCGCGGCCCTGGCCGAGGAGCAGGCGGCCGGGGATGACGCCCGGGTGTTCCACCAGCTGATCTACAACCAGCGCTGCGCGCCCGCTCACGAGTGGTTCGGTGCGCGGGGCTGGAGCGCCGCCCCGACGCCGCTGGCCGCGTGGCTCGGTGACCTGGGGCGCCCGGTGCCGACGGCCGACGTCGAGGCGGGGCCGATGATCGCCCGCATCACCCTGGTCAGCGGGATCAAGGGCTAGGAGAGTCCCCGTGGCGTGCCGAGTTCAACCGCCGTTAACGGTCATCGTTTTCAATAACGCGTTATCCGGGGTATCGTCCCCGTTAACGAAAACCATTTTCAGTAATGACGGCCGGGGTCCGGCCGCGGGGAAGGGGGCGCGACGGTGCGGGTGATCCGGCGCGCGGAAGTTTGCGGTGCCCGCGGCCGGGCGTCGCTGACCACGGTGATTGAGGCCACGGTGCGATCACTGGCAGCCGTCTCGACAGGCGGTGTGGGGCAGTGCTAGCTTCTTCAAGTTAGGTTAGGTAAAGCTATGTTGAAAGGGCGGTCGCGTGGGAAACGCTGACACCGGCATGCTGGCGGCGCGGAACGCCGCGCACCGGGTCGACGGCGACATCGTCAGCCGGTTCGCCACCTGCTGTCGGGCGCTGGGGGTGACGGTGCACGGGCGGCAGCGGCCCGCCGATCTGGTCGCCGCGCGCACCGGTTTCGCCGCGCTGACCCGGATCGCCCACGACCAGTGCGACGCCTGGGTGGGGCTGGCGGCCGCCGGGGACGACTCGCTGCCGGTGCTGGAGGCCGCCGCGCAGGCGGTCGGCACCGCCGGGGTGCTGCAGCGCGAGGTCGACCTGCAGCAGGGGGCGGTGTCGTTCAGCTACGACACCGGGCTGTACCTGCGGTTCCGGGCGGTCGAGGCCGACGATTTCCGGCTCGCCTACGCCGCCGCGCTGGGCGCGGCCGACCGGTTCGCCGAAGCCCACGAGATCGCCCTGGAGATCACCGAGCGCCGCCCGGCCTGGCGGGAGGCCCGCTGGGTGCTGGCCACCATCCACTACCGCGCCGAACGCTGGTCCGACGTGGTGAAGCTGCTCACGCCGCTGGTCAACGACGCCGCCCTCGACGAGTTGTTCACCCACGCCGTCAAGGTCACGCTCGGGATCAGCCTGGCCCGGTTGGGCATGCACGCCGCGGCTCTGTCCTACCTGGAGGAGCCGGAGGGGCCGGTCGCGGTGGCCGCCGTCGACGGGGCGCTGGCGCGCGGGCTGGTGCTGCGGGTGCACGTCGACGAGGATGCCGCCGAGGAGGTCCTCCAAGACCTGTTCGCCGCCAACCCGGAGAACGAGCAGGTCCAGCAGGCCCTCAACGACCGGTCGTTCGGGATCGCGACCACCACCGGCGACCGCATCGACGCCCGCACCGACCCGTGGGACCCGGCCACCGAGCCCGACGAGGGCGACTTCATCGACCCGGAGGCCGCCGAGCGCAAGGCGGAGCTGCTGGAGCAGGCCGAACGCGAACTCGGCGAGTTCATCGGCCTGGACGAGGTCAAAAACCAGGTGCAGCGGCTGAAGAGTTCGGTGGCGATGGGGCTGATGCGCCAGGAGCGCGGGCTGACCGTCGCCCAGCGCACCCACCACCTGATCTTCGCCGGACCACCCGGAACCGGTAAGACCACGATCGCGCGCGTGGTCGCCAAGATCTACTGCGGCCTGGGGCTGTTGAAGAAGGAGAACGTCAAAGAGGTCCACCGCGCCGACCTGATCGGTCAGCACATCGGTGAGACCGAGGCGAAGACCAACGCGATCATCGACAGCGCGCTCGACGGGGTGCTGTTCCTCGATGAGGCCTACGCGTTGGTGGCCACCGGAGCCAAGAACGACTTCGGTCTGGTCGCGATCGACACGCTGCTGGCCCGGATGGAGAACGACCGCGACCGGCTGGTCGTGATCATCGCCGGGTACCGCGCCGACCTGGACCGGTTCCTGGACACCAACGAAGGTCTGCGCTCCCGGTTCACCCGCAGCATCGACTTCCCGTCCTACACCCCGGCCGAGCTGGTCGAGATCGCCCATGTCATGGCCCAGCACCGCGACTCCATGTTCGAACAGAGCGCGCTGACCGACATGGAGCAGCTCTTCGGTCAGCTGGCCGCCGCGTCGAGCCCCGACGCCAACGGCGTCGAGCGGCGCAGTCTCGACATCGCCGGCAACGGTCGTTTCGTGCGTAACCTCGTCGAACGCTCCGAGGAGGAACGCGAATTCCGACTGGACCACTCCGAGCAGGCCGGAACCGGCGAATTCACCGATGAGGAACTGATGACGATTACCGCCGCCGATGTCGGCTACTCGGTGACCCCGCTGCTGCGCGGTCTGGGATTGACGGTGCCCGCATGACCGATTCCGAATCGCTCGACGACGACCGCCGCGGGTTCGCCTCCCGCACGCCGGTGAACGAGAACCCCGACCGGGTGGTCTACCGGCGTGGCTTCGTCACCAAACATCAGGTCACCGGGTGGCGTTTCGTCATGCGGCGCATCGCCTCCGGCGTGGCGTTGCACGACGCGCGGATGCTGGTGGAGCCGCTGCGCACCCAGACCCGCTCGGTGGTGATGGGGGCGCTGATCACGATCACCGCCGTGGGCGGGTTCTTCGTGTTCTCCTTCATCCGTCCCGGCGGTGCTCCGGGCAACGAGCCGATTCTGGCCGACCGCACCACGTCGGCGCTGTATGTGCGCCTCGGCGAGCAGCTGCACCCGGTGTTGAACCTGACCTCGGCGCGACTGATCGTCGGTCGCGACGAAGACCCGAAGACCGTCAAAACCAGTGAGCTCGACGAGATTCCGCGGGGCAACCTGCTGGGTATCCCGGGCGCTCCCGAGCGGATGGTGCAAAGCGACGCCACCGACGCGGACTGGACCGTCTGCGATGCGGCGTCGGGTCGGGACGCCGGGCTGACCGTGATCGCCGGGGCGCCGCAGAGCGACGGCGCGCGCGCCGGGCTGCTCGGCGAGCAGCAGGCGGTGCTGGTCGACAACGGCGCACGCACCTGGCTGCTGTGGGACGGCCGACGCAGCCCGATCGACGTCAACGACCGTGCCGTGACCGGAGCGCTGGGCTGGGGTGTCAATGTTCCGCCCGCCCGCCCGATCGCGACCGGGCTGTTCAACGTGATCCCGGAGGCTCCGCCGCTGGCGCAGCCGGACATCCCCGGCGCGGGCGAACCGGCGGACTTCGAGCTGCCGGTGCCGGCCCCGGTCGGCGCGGTGGTCGTCGCCTACGCCGCCGACCACTCCGCGTTGTACTACGCGGTGCTTCCTGACGGGCTGCAGCCGATCTCCCCGGTGCTGGCCGCGTTGCTGCGCAACACCGACTCCTACGGGCTGGACCAACCGCCGCGGCTGTCGGCCGACGCGATCGCCCAGCTCCCGGTGTCGCGCGCCCTGGACACCTCCCGGTACCCCGAGCAGCGGCTGAACCTTGTTGACGCCGACCATGATCCGGTCACCTGCGCCAACTGGGCCAAGGAGTCCGGGGCGGCCGCCTCCACCCTGACCCTGCTGTCGGGATCGGCGCTTCCGATCGGCGCGGACATGCACACCGTCGACCTGGTGGGCGCCGGTGCCGAGGGCACCGCCGCGCGCGTGGCGGTGCCGCCGGGCAGCGGCTATTTCACCCAGGTCGTGGGCTCGGAGCCGACCTCGCCGGTCGAGGGCGCGTTGTACTGGGTCTCCGACACCGGTGTGCGCTACGGCATCGACGATGCGCCCGGAGCCACCGGGGATTCGAAAACCGTGGAGGCCCTCGGGCTGACACCACCGGCCCTACCGATCCCGTGGTCGATGTTGACGCTGTTCGCGCCCGGTCCGGCGCTGTCGCGCGCCGACGCGCTGATCGCGCACGACGGCATCGCCCCCGACACACCCGCCTCCGGACGCACCGTCCGGGCAGCCCAGGAGACCCGATGAGCCGATTGATCTTTGAGGCGCGCCGACGGGTGCCACCGCCGGCAACCCGCCAGGGCACCATCAGTATCGAGCCGCCGCCGGAACTGCCGCGGATGGTGCCCGCCTCGATGCTGCAGCGTGCGCTGCCGGTGTTGATCATCCTGCTCGTGGTCGGAGCCGTGGTCGCCATCGTGGCGACCGGTATGCGGATGATCTCGCCGCTGGTGCTGTTCTTCCCGCTGGTGCTGCTGTTCGCCGCGACCGGGTTCTTCCGCGGTGACAAGAAGAACCGCACCGCCGACGTCGACGCCGAGCGCGCCGACTACCTGCGCTACCTGTCGGTGGTCCGCGACAACATCCGCGGACAGGCCGCCCAGCAGCGCACCCGCCTGCAGTGGTCGCATCCCGAACCCGACACCCTGGCCGCGGTGGCCGGTACCCGCCGGCAGTGGGAGCGCGACCCGCGCGACACCGACTTCCTGGTGCTGCGCACCGGGCTGCACGACGTGCCGCTGGACACCCACCTGCGGGTGCAGGACATCGCCGACGAGATCGACCTCGAGCCGGTCTCCCACAGCGCGCTGCGCGGTCTGCTGGAGACCCAGCGGCTGGTGCGCGAGGCGCCGGTCGGCATCGAGCTGGGACGGGTCTCGCGGATCACGCTGTTCAGCGACGCCACCGAGCCCGAGGACGCCGCCGACGAGGTGCGCGCCGTGCTGCGCGCCTGGATCGCCCAGGCGGTCACCTGGCACGACCCCACCGTGCTCGGGGTGGCGCTGGCCTGCCCGCAGGTCGAGGACCCGGCGTGGTCGTGGCTGAAATGGCTTCCCCACGTCGACATCCCGGGCCACATCGACGGCGTGGGATCGGCGCGTTACCTGTCGACCAGCGTGGAGGATCTGCTCGATCACCTGCAGCCGACGCTGGCGGACCGCCCCGAGTTCACCGGCGACCCGGTCGAGGCGCTGCGGCACCTGCTGGTCGTCGTCGACGACCCCGACTACGACATCAAGGGATCGCCGTTGGCGCGCGGGCGCGCCGGCGTCACGGTCATCCACCGCTCGACCACACCGCCGCACCGCGAGCAGTACCCCGACCCGGAACGCCCGATCCTGCGGGTCCTCGACGGCGAACTGCAGCGGTGGGCCAGCGGTGGCTGGCAGACCTACATCGACGCCGCCGACACCCTCGGTGTCGATGAGGCGGCGCATCTGGCCCGGCGGCTGTCGCGGTGGGACTCCAACCCCACCCACGTCGGGCTGCAGTCGGCGGCCACCCGCGGCGCGACGTTCACCACGCTGCTCGACATCCCCGACGCCACTCAACTGGACGTGCCGGCGTTGTGGGCGCCGCGGCACCGCGACGACGAGCTGCGGGTCCCCATCGGGGTCACCGCGACCGGCGAGCCGCTGTACTTCGACCTCAAAGACGAGGCCGAGGGCGGGATGGGGCCGCACGGCCTGATGATCGGGATGACCGGTTCCGGCAAGTCGCAGACGTTGATGTCGATTCTGCTGTCGCTGTTGACCACCCACTCCGCAGAGCGGCTCATCGTGATCTACGCCGACTTCAAGGGCGAGGCCGGGGCCGACATCTTCCGCAACTTCCCGCAAGTCGTCGCGGTGATCTCCAACATGGCCGAAAAGCGTTCCCTGGCCGACCGGTTCGCCGACACCCTGCGCGGGGAGGTGGCCCGTCGCGAGCTGATGCTGCGCGAGGCCGGACGTCAGGTTCAAGGCAGCACGTTCAACTCGGTCACCGAGTACGAAGAGGCGATCGCCGCCGGGCACGACCTGCCGCCGATCCCGACGCTGTTCGTCGTCGCCGACGAGTTCACCCTGATGCTCGCCGACCACCCCGAGTACGCCGAGCTCTTCGACTACGTGGCCCGCAAGGGACGCTCGTTCCGCATCCACATCCTGTTCGCGTCGCAGACACTCGACGTCGGCAAGATCAAGGACATCGACAAGAACACCTCCTACCGGATCGGGTTGAAGGTGGCCAGCCCCTCGGTGTCGCGGCAGATCATCGGTGTCGAGGACGCCTATCACATCGAATCGGGCAAGGAGCACAAGGGCGTCGGGTTCTTGGTACCCGCCCCCGGCGCCCCGCCGATCAAGTTCCGCAGCACCTACGTCGACGGGATCTACGACCCGCCGCGCTCGGCGCGGACCGTGGTGGTGCACGCGGCTCCGGAACCGAAGCTGTTCACCGCCGCCCGGGTCGAGCCCAACCACGGCACGGTCGTGGTCAACGACGACCACGACGCGCCGGCCGGCCCGCCGCGCAAGCTGATCGCCACGGTCGGAAGCCAGCTGGCCGGGTACGGTCCGCAGGCTCCGCAGCTGTGGCTGCCCCCGCTCGATGACGAGATCGCCCTCGACGACCTGCTGGTGCGCAGCGGGGTGGCCGAGCATTCGCTGCGCTGGCCGCTGGCCGAGATCGACAAGCCGTTCGAGATGCGGCGCGACCCGCTGGTGTTCGACGCGGCATCGGCCTCGGGCAACATGCTCATCCACGGCGGGCCCAAATCGGGTAAATCGACCGCGCTGCAGACGTTCATCATGTCGGCGGCCGCCCTGCACACCCCGCGCGAGGTCAGCTTCTACTGCCTGGACTACGGCGGCGGTCAGCTGAGCAACCTCGAGGATCTCGGCCACGTCGGCAGTGTCGCCTCCGCCCTGGAGCCGGAGAAGATCCGTCGCACCTTCGGCGAACTCGAACAGCTCCTGCTGGCCCGTCAGCAGCGCCAGGCCTTCCGCCGTTCCAGCGGCAACGGCAGCGCCGCCGGGTTCGACGACGGGTTCGGCGAGGTGTTTCTGGTCATCGACAACCTGTACGCGTTCAGCCGCGACAACACCGACCAGTTCAACACCCGCAACCCGTTGCTGATCAAGGTGACCGAGTTGGTCAACGTCGGGCTGGCCTACGGCATCCACGTGGTGATCACCACGCCGAACTGGCTGGAGGTGCCGTTGGCGATGCGCGACGGCCTGGGGCTTCGCCTCGAGCTCAAGCTGCACGACGCCCGCGACAGCAACGTGCGGGTGCCCGGAGCGCTGCGCCGCCCGGCCGAGGCGGTCCCGGCCGACCAGCCGGGGCGCGGCCTGACCATGGGCGCCGAGCATTTCCTTTTCGCCGCACCGGATCTCAACGACGTCGCGGCGATCAACGCCCGCTACCCGGGCATGGTCGCACCGCCGGTACGGCTGCTGCCGACCAACCTGGCCCCCGACACGCTCGGACAGCTGTACCGGGGCGGGGAGCGGATCGTCATCGGCCAACGCGAGGAGGACCTGGCGCCGGTGGCGCTCGACTTCGCCGACAACCCGCTGTTGATGGTGCTCGGCGACTCCAAGTCCGGCAAGACGACCCTGCTGCGTCACATCATCCGGACCGTGCGGGAGAACTCCACCGCCGATCAGGTGGCGTTCACCATCCTCGATCGCCGTCTGCACCTGGTCGACGAGCCGCTGTTCCCCGACAACGAGTACACCGCCAACATCGACCGGGTGGTGCCGGCGATGATGGGGCTCTCGGCGCTGATCGAGAAGCGCCGCCCGCCGGCGGGGTTGTCACCGCAGGAGCTCGCCCACTGGAGTTACCAGGGGCATCTGCACTATCTGATCATCGATGACGCCGACCAGATCCCGGACGGACCGGCGATGAACGGCCCGTTCACCGGCCAGCGGCCGTGGACCAGCCTGATCGGTCTGCTGGCGCAGGCCGGCGACCTGGGGCTGCGGGTCATCATCACCGCGCGCGCCAGCGGGTCGGGCCACGTGCTGATGACCAACCCGCTGCTGCGCCGGTTCACCGACCTGCAGGCGAACACGCTGATGCTCTCGGGCAACCCGACCGATGCCGGCAAGGTGCGCGGTCAGCGGTTCGCCCGGATGCCGGCGGGACGGGCGATGTTGTTGAGCGACAGCGACACCCCGACCTTCCTGCAGCTGGTCAACCCGCTGGTCAACGAGAGCCTGGCCCGATGACGCCGCCGAGTCCACCGTCGACTTCGAGAACCGAAACCCGAACCGAAACCCGAAAGGAGCACAACCGATGAACCTCCGTGTTGTCCCCGAAGGACTGGCCGCCGCCAGTAGCGCCGTCGAAGCGCTGACCGCCCGCCTGGCCGCCGCCCACGCGGCGGCCGCCCCCGCGATCACCGCGGTGGTGCCCCCGGCCGCCGACCCGGTGTCGCTGCAGACCGCCGCCGGCTTCAGCGCCCAGGGAGCGGAGCACACCACGGTCGCGACCCAGGGCGTCGAGGAACTCGGCCGCGCCGGCGTCGGCGTCGGCGAGTCCGGCATCAGCTACGCCACCGGTGACGCCGCCGCCGCGTCGACCTACCTGATTGCCCGCGGCGGATAGTCATGTCTCCCGTCTGGTTCGCGTCGCCGCCGGAGGTGCATTCGGCGATGCTCAGCAGTGGTCCCGGACCGGGACCACTGCAGGCCGCGGCGACCGCATGGACCCAACTGGGTGCCGAATACAGTTCGGCGGCGGCTGAGCTCACCACCGTGCTGGGGGCGGTCCAATCCGGCGCCTGGCAGGGCCCCAGCGCCGAGCGTTACCTGGCCGCCCACCTGCCCTATCTGGCGTGGCTGGCCCAGGCCGGCGCGAATGCCGGGGTGCAGGCGGCCCAGCACGAGGTGGCGGCGGGCAGCTACGTGGCGGCGCTGGCGACCATGCCGACGCTGGGCGAGCTGGCCGCCAACCACGCCATCCACGGGGTCTTGGTGGCGACGAACTTCTTCGGTATCAACACGATCCCGATCGCGCTCAACGAGGCCGACTACGTGCGGATGTGGATCCAGGCCGCCATGACGATGACGACCTACCAGACGACCTCGACCATGGCGGTGGCCTCCACGTCACGCACCGCGCCGGCACCGCCGGTGATGCTGCCCGGCGCCGAGGCCGCCGACGCGTCGGCGAACCCCATGTCCGCCCAGGCACAGCCGCAGGCGGCGCAGTCCGGATCGGCGCTGGACTCGTCGAACGTCATCACTGATCTGCTCCAGTCGTTGATGCGGCTCTTCCAAGACCCGATCGGCGGCTATATGGATCTCCTCAGGGGCATGTACGAGCCGATCATCAACCTGTTCACCGAACCCGGCGCGCTGTGGGCGTTCCTGGCCAACCCGTTCGCGAACCCGGCGCTGCTGTTCCTGGTCGTCTACCAGGTGTTCTTCAACCTGGTGGGCTGGCCGACCTGGGCGATGATCCTCAGCTCCCCTTTCCTGCTGCCGCTGGTGCTGGGGCTCGCCCTGGGCGTCGGTTCGCAGCTGCAGCAGGTCGGTGTCGACGGGATGCCCGGAGAGCAGGCCCCGGCCGATCAGCCCGGCCCCGGCGAGCAGGCGACGGCCCGTCAGGACGCCCCGCCGCTGTCGGCGCCGGTCACCCCGGCTCCGGGCGCCGCGGCACCGGGCGCCCCGGCGACACCGGCTCCGGCAGCCCCGGCGTCGCCCGCGGTGCCGGTCACCGGGGCCGAAGCCGTCGGCTACGTGGTGCGCACCGAAGGATGGGGTCCGGCGGTCGGACCGAACCTCATCGACCGCAAGGGCGCCCCGGCGCCGGCTGCCCGGGTGCCGGCCGCGGCGGCCGGGGTGCGGGCGATGACCCGTGAGCAGGCGCGCGCCCGGCGCCGGCAACGCAAGAAGATGAAGGACTTCGGCGACGAGTTCATGGACATGAACAGCGGCGCACCGGACGCCGGCGGGTCCGACCCGGCGTCGACCGCGTCCGAACGCAGCGCAGGACGGCTCGGGTTCACCGGGACCGCGGCCAAATCCGCGGCCGGTGCGACCGGGCTGGCCACGCTGACCGCCGACGAGGTCGGCAAAAGCCCGACGGTGCCGATGATGCCGGGCACCTGGGAGCCTCCGCCCGACGAGAGCGCGGAAGGGGGCGGCGACAACTGAACAGACCTCCGCAACACACCCACCACACCCCATCACCGGAAGTGAGAAAGGAAATCCCATGAGTCTTCTCGACGCACACATCCCCCAGTTGGTCGCCGCGGAGTCGGCGTTCGGCGCCAAGACCGCCCTGATGCGCAGCACCATCGCGCAGGCCGAGCAGGCGGCGCTGTCGTCGCAGGCGTTCCACCAGGGTGAGGCCTCGGCGGCCTTCCAGGCCGCGCACATGCGCTTCACCGAGGTCGCGAGCAAGGTGAACATGCTGCTCGATCTCGCGCAGGTCAACCTCGGCGAGGCCGGCAGCACCTACGTGGCCACCGACGCCGCGGCCGCCAGCGCCTACGGCGGCGGCGCGGTCTAACCCGACTCACCGATCTTCTCGAAAGGAATCACCATGTCGCAGATCATGTACAACTACCCGGCGATGCTGGCCCACGCCGGCGAGATGACCGGCTACGCCGGCACCTTGCAGGCCGTCGGCGCCGACATCGCCACCGAGCAGGCCGCGCTGCAGGGCGCCTGGATGGGTGACACCGGGTTGACCTACCAGGCCTGGCAGGCGCAGTGGAACACCGCGATGGAGGAGCTGATCCGCGCCTACCACGCGATGGCCGGCACGCACGAGACCAACACCTTGGCGATGCTCGGTCGCGACCAGGCGCAAGCCGCTAAATGGGGCTAAATGTCCTTGCGACCCAACGCGGTTGAACTCACCGTCGAGCAGGCGTGGTACATCGCCGAAACCGGTGGAGCGGGATCGTTCCCCTGGGTTCTGGCGATTACCACGCCGTATCGGGATGCCGGCGAGCGTGCCGCATTCCTCGACGGTCAGGCTGCCGAATTGGCCGAGATGGGGTTGATGTCACCGCAAGGTGACATCAACCCCGCTGTGGCCGAATGGATCCGGGTGGTGTGCTTCCCGGAACGGTGGCTGGATCTGCGGTTCATCGGGCCGAGTTCGTCCCCCGACGATCTGCTGCGCGGCATCGTGGCGCGCCGTGGGCAGCAGACCGTGGTCGCGTTGCGTAACGCCCAACTGGTCACCTTCACCGCGATGGACATCAACGACCCGAGGGAGCTGGGTCCGGTGCTGACGGCCGGGCTCAGCGGCCGTGCCCCCGCTCATTTCGAGGAGTTCCGGCTGCCCGCCCGGGTGGGCGCCCGCGCCGACGAGCGTCTGCGCGGCGGCGCCCCGCTGACCGAGGTGCTCGAATACCTCGGGATTCCGCGTTCGGCTCGCTCGGTCGTGGAGTCGGTGTTCACCGGCCCCCGCAGCTACGTCGAGATCGTCGCCGGTCAGCGCAGCAACGGCCGACACGCCACCACCGAGGTCGGGATGAGCGTCGTCGACACCGAGGCCGGCCGGGTCCTGGTCAGCCCGTCGCGCGCCTTCGACGACGAATGGGTCTCGACGTTCACCCCCGGCACCCCCCTGGCGATCGCCACCGCGGTCGACCACCTCACCGAATTACTGCCCGACGGGCGATGGTTCCCCGACGCGCGTCTGTTGCGGGATTTCACCGCACAACACATCTGAGCCCCCACCAGCAACCGGTTAAACAGAGAAGAGATAACCCATGTCCGAGACCTCGGTGCTGCCCGACGTCGTGATGCCGATCGTCCGGGTCGCCGTGCTTGCCGAAAGCCGGCTGACCGAAGTCGCCCTGCCCGCGGAACTGCCGCTGCGCGAGATCCTGCCCGCCGTACAGCAACTGGTCGCCCCGGCCACCGACGACGACGATCACGCGACGGTTCCGCTGAGCCTGGCCCCCATCGGCGGCGCGCCGTTCAGCCTCGACGCCACCCTGGACACCGTCGGGGTCGTCGACGGTGACCTGCTGGCGCTGCAGCCGGTGCCGGCCGGCCCGGCGTCTCCGGGCATCGTGGAGGACATCGCCGATGCGGCGGTCATCTTCTCGGCGTCACGAACCAAACCGTGGGGCACCAAACACATTCAGCGGGGCGCGTTGGCCACGCTGATCCTGGTGATCCTGACCGCCACCGGCCTCGCGACGGCCTACCAGGCCGTCTCCGGGGATCTGGCCGGGCTGTTCGCCGCCACGGCCATCGCCGGGTTGACCGCGGTCGCCTCGCTGGTGAGCCGCGCACGCTCCGGCCGGGTTGCGGTGGCGCTGGCGATCACCGCGCTGGCGCCGATCGCGGCGGCGTGCTTTTTGGCCGTACCCGGGGAGTTCGGGCCCGCCCACATCATGTTCGCTTCCGCCGGCGTGGCGGCGTGGTCGTTGGTCAGCCTGATCGTCCCGCGTCGCGACCAGGAGCGGGCGGTGGCGTTCTTCACCACCGCCACCGTCACGGCGCTGGCGCTGCTGCTGGCCGCCGGCGCGAAATCCATCTGGGATCTGCCGATCTCCAGCCTGGGATGCGGGCTGATCGTGGCGGCACTGCTGGTGACCGTGATGGCCCCGCAGCTCTCCACCATGTGCGCCCGCTTCCCGCTGCCGGTGATCCCCGCCCCCGGCGACCCGACGCCGGCGCCGCCGTCGCAGCGCCTGCTGCGTGACCTGCCACGGCGGGTCCGGGCCAGCGACTCCCACCAGAGCGGTTTCGTCGCCGCCGCGGTCCTGCTCAGCGTGGTCGGTTCGGTGGCGATCGCGGTCCGCCCGGACACCGTGCCGGGCTGGGGCTGGTACCTGGTGGCCGCCACGGCGCTGGCCACGGTGCTGCGGGCCCGGGTGTGGGATTCGGCGCCGTGCAAGGCGTGGCTGTTGGCCCAGCCCTTGCTGCTGTCGGTGACCCTGCTGGTCGTCTACGCCGCGACCGGCCACTACGCCTCGGCCGGCTGGGTGCTGGTGACGATGGCCGCCGTGGCGCTGGCCTGGGTGGTGGTGGCATTGAACCCGGTGGTCGCCGCCCCGGAGAGCTACTCGCTGCCGATGCGCCGGCTGCTCGGATTTTTGGCCTCGGGTTTGGACGCTTCGCTGATCCCGGTGATGGCGTACCTGGTCGGGCTGTTCACCTGGATCCTCGATCGATGAGCCGTGTCGGCCTTAGCCTGCTGACCGTGGTGCTCACCGCCGGGCTGGCGGTGAGCCCACCGGCTGCGGCCATCGACCCGCCGCAGATCGATGCCGCCGTGGCCCCACCGGACGGCACCCCCGGACCGGTCACCGAGATGTCGCAGTTCGGTGCCTGCGGAGTGTCCGAGGTGCTGCCGGGCACCGATCCCGGTGCGGCCACGACCAGCCAGCAGATGCTGAACCTGCCCGACGCCTGGCAGTTCTCCCGCGGTGCCGGTCAGAAGGTCGCCATCATCGACACCGGGGTGCGGCCCGGGCCGCGGCTGCCGGAGGTGGAGGCCGGTGGGGATTACGTGGAATCCACCGACGGGCTCACCGACTGTGACGGCCACGGCACCCTGGTTGCCGGGATCGTCGCCGGCCAACCCGGCGACGACGGCTTCTCCGGTGTGGCACCGGAATCCACCCTGCTGGCGATCCGTGCGGCGTCGATGCGGTTCTCGCCGCGCACCGGAGACGGAAGCGAACCGACGGTGGCCCACGCGACGGCCGCGGTGGCGATGATGGCCCGCGCCATCGTGCACGCCGCCGACCTCGGCGCCCGGGTGATCACCCTGTCCCAGCCGAGCTGTTTGCCGGTGGATCGACCCATCGACTTGAGTGCGCTGGGTGCCGCGCTGCGCTACGCCGTCGTGGAGAAGGACGCGGTCGTGGTGGCCGCGGCCGGAAACAACGGCGCCTCCGGAGCATTCGGGGGCGGCGCGGCCTGCGAGTCCAACCCCCTCACCGACCTGAACCGGCCCAACTCGCGGAACTGGGACGGAGTCAGCTCCCTGTCGCTGCCGTCGTACTGGCAGCCCTACGTGCTGTCGGTGGGGGCGCTGACCCCGACCGGGCAGCCGTCCAAGCTGACGATGTCCGGCCCGTGGGTGGGGATCGCCGCACCCGGGGAGAACATCGCCTCGGTCTCCAACCGCGACGACGGCGGGCTGGCCAACGCGCTGCCCGGCGACAAACAGAAGCTGGTGCCGCTCAGTGGCACCGGGTACGCCGCCGGCTACGTGGCGGGGGTCGCGGCGTTGGTGCGCAGCCGTTTTCCGGAGATGAAGGCCAATCAGGTGGTGCAGCGCATCACCGCCACCGCGCACAACGCGGCGCGGGCACCGTCGAACCTGGTCGGTGCCGGCACCCTGGACCCGGTTGCGGCACTGACCTGGGAGCTGCCCGCCGCCGCTGACACCGCACCCACGAAATCCATTCCGGCACCCCCAGATCCAGAGCCGGTCGATCCCACCCCGCGGATCGTCGCCTACACCGGATCCGCGGTTCTGTTGCTGGCCGTTGCTGTTGTCGCCGCGCTGGTCGCGCGTCGGCGAAAGGAGACCTCCGGATGAGCATGAACCGACCGACAATGGTGTGGCCCGGCCCCGCGCGCCTCACGCTGGTCGCGTTGGCGGTGATCCCGGCGGCGCTGGCCTACCCGTGGCCGACGACGCGGGACCGCTGGATACTCGGGGTGGCCGTCGCGATCGTGATTTTGCTGTTGGCCTGGTGGCGTGGCCTGCACATCACCACGCTGCTGCGTCGCGGTCTGGCCGTGCTCAGCGGCAACCGGATCAAGCGGGCCCCCGCCGATCCGGTCACGACGACGACCGCGGTGCTCAGCGTCACCCCCACCGAGGGGGCCGACGGGGTGCTGCCCCTGCCGCTGCTCGCCGGCTATCTGGACCGCTACGGCATCCGGGCCGACAGTATCCAGATCACCAGCCGTGACGGTGACCCCGAACAGGGGCAGCGCGACACCTGGATCGGGCTCACCGTGGCGGCCGCGGACAACCTCGCCGCGCTGCAGGCCCGATCGGCGTCGGTGCCACTGCAGGAGACCGCCCGGGTGGCGGCCCGGCGGCTCGCCGACCACCTTCGTGAACTCGGGTGGGACGCCGCGGTGGCGCAGTCGGAGGACGTTCCGATGCTCATCGAGACGGGCGGCAAGGAGACGTGGCGCGCCGTCGCCGACGAGCAGGGTGACTACCTTGCGGCCTACCGGATCTCGGTGGACGGCGCACTGTCGGAGACGCTGCGTGAAGTCTGGTTGCAGCCCACCAAGGAGACCTGGACCGCGATGCAGATCACCGGCACCCCCGCCGAGCCCGCGGTGGCGGCCGCCTGCGCGTTGCGCACCGCGGAACGCCCGGCCGCGGCGGCACCGCTGGGCGGGCTGACCCCGCAGCGCGGGATCCACCGTGCGGTGCTCGCGGCGATGGATCCGCTCTCCGGGGACCGTCTGCAGGGGCGCACCGAGGTGGGCGTGGCGACGCTGGCGGGCGTGCCGTGGCCGCTGCGGCGACCGCGGCGCGCGAAGAAGAAGTCCCGGGGGCGCCACGCCACCGTCGGCGGTTAAGCCGGCGTCTCGCCCGCGTGGTCGAACATGAACGGCCGCAGGAACCGGTTGGTGCGCCGCAGGTACGTGGGCTGGCTGACATGCAGGATGTGGTTGCCGGGGAACCAGTGCAACGCGCACCGGTCCCAGTGCTCCCAGAGCATCTCGGACTGTTCCGGTGGGGCGAGCCGGTCACCCAACCCGGTGATGATCAGTCGCCGGTCCTTGGGAACCAGCGGACGGTAGGTCAGCGGCGAATGGAACGCGGTGGCCGCGGCGAACTGCTCGTGGTCGATGCGGCCGAGTCGGCGCCCGAGGCTGAACAGTTTGTTCGCCGGGAACCAGTCGTCGACCTCGTCTTGCACCGACACCACCGGAACGTTCGGGATGACCGCATCCAGGCGGTCGTCGACCGAGGCGATCAGCGCCGAGGTGTAGCCGCCCAGCGACATGCCGGTCAAGGCGATCCGGTCCACACCGGTGTGGCGCAGATGGTCGATCACCGAGCGGAAGTCGTGAACGGCCTGCGCCATCGCTTCGGCGAAACCCGCCATACCGTGCGAGAACAATCCGTAGCCGCTGAACGGTGAGTACTTCTCGGCGCGACGGCCGTGGAACGGCAGCGTGAACAGCAAGACGTCGTAGCCGCACCGGTAGAACCACGGCAGCGAGAAGAACAGCCCGTTGAACAGATAGGGCGATCCCATGAAACCGTGGATGACGCAGAGGGTGGGGCGTGCCCCGTCGTCGTGGCGCCAGTGTTGGGCACGCACGACGTTGTTGCGGGACAGCGTCTGCCACAGCGGGCGCATCGTCGGGTTGCGCGGCACGAAACTGCTGGGGAACGCGATGTTGTCGACGTTGCCGCCGGCGATGCGTTCGGCGAACGGGTTGGCCAGCCGCGAGACCACCCGGGGCAGTTCGGTCGGGGCGGGAAACGACACGGCCGGGTCGCCCTGCGCAGCCAAGTCGGCATAGAAACGCAGGTTGTCCTGCTCGGTGCGCGACTGGTTGCGCTGCAGAGCCGTGGTCATCATCGGCGGCAGCATCGCCGCCCCGACGAGTGACGCGATCGCGGTCCGTAACCCGAGGTCGGCGAGGGCCGAGGCGTCCACGACGGCCCGCTGCCCCCAGGTGAGCGCCGCGCGCTGCGGCAGGCCGGTCTGATCGGCCACACCACCGGGTACGTCCGGTACCGGCAGGGCGGGCTCGGGTGCGCTGGTGTCGACTGTCACGGTCGATGGCCTTTCTGTGCGGGGCCCGAGATCAGCCAGGGCCCGACCAACCGGATGGTAGCTGGTTTGCGCCGACAGCGGGCCACGGCCGCGCACCGGTGCTCGATATGCTCTCGACGGGGCCGATCCGGTCTCGCCGACCGGCACGGCCGCATTCCCCATCCGGCTCGATCAACAGGGCCTTTGGTCCTTGAAAGGGTTGACTTCGGTGAGCACCGACGGTGACCGCGCGACCGTACCCTGGCGACCATGATCCAGGTGGCGGCCTCGAGTTCGAAGAAGCCTCCGCCGATCAGGCCCGGTAAACCGGGCGGGCCGCGGCGGCCGGTCTTCGTCATCGGCAACGTCGTGGTGCTGGCCTGGCTGGCGGTGGCGGTGGCGCTGCTGCTCAGCTACGACGCGCTGGGCCTGTCGGTGTGGTTGCCGGTCCACGCGCTGCTGCTCGGCGCGGCCACCAACGCCATCGTGATCTGGTCGGAGCATTTCGCCGCGACGTTGTGCCGGGCACCGGACCCGCCGTCGTGGCAGCTGAGCGCCAAACTCGCCGTGCTCAACGTCGCCGCGATCACCGCCCTGGCCGGTGTCTACAGCGGCGTGATGGTGCTGACCGCGGTCGCCGGGGTGGCGGTCGCGGTGGTGGCGGTGGTGCACGCGGCGCATCTGATCGTCATGCGACGCGCCGCACTGCAGGCCCGGTTCGACTACCTGATCAGCTTCTACGTGGCCTCCGGCACCGCCTTGCTCATCGGCGCCGCCGCCGGGGCGGCCCTGGCCCTGGGCGCCGACGGCTGGTATGCGCAGCTGTGGTCCACCCACGTGCACGTCATGCTCTACGGCTGGATCGGGCTGACCGTGGTGGGCACCCTGTTCACGCTCTGGCCGGTGGCCTCCGGGGTGCGGATCACCGAGCGCAGCATCAAACTGGCCCGCCGCACGCTGCCCACCCTGGTCGCCGGGCTGGTCGCGGTCGTCGCCGGGGTCTTGATCGACAACGTGTGGCTGGCCGGCGTGGGCCTGATCGGTTACGCCGCCGGGGTGGTCATCGCGGTGGTGGCGCTGTGGCCCACCCGCAAACCGCGGGAGGTCGCCTCGTGGAACCTGGCCGCCGCGATGGGCTGGCTGGCGGTCGCCGTGCTGATCGAGATGGTCGGCGCCGCGTGGTCACGCTCGGTGGAGGTGCTTCCCGGGCTGGTCGAATCCGTCGTGATGCCCCTGCTGGTCATCGGTTTCGTCGCCCAGATCCTCATCGGTGCGCTGACCCAGATGCTGCCCGTCGTGGTGGCCCAGGGCCCGGCCGAACGCAAGGCCGTCGTCGGCTATCTCGCCCAGGGCTGGCAGGCGCGCCTGGCGGTGCTCAACCTCGCCGTGCCCCTGGTCGCGGCGCACTGGCCGGGACCGATCCGGGTGGTCGGCTGGGCGCTGGCGGCGATCGGTGTGGCCACTTTCGTCGGATTGGCACTGCGCCTGGCGATTCCGGCGATGCTGCGGCGACGGATGAACGTCGAGGCGATCGAGCGGCGGCTTCCGGGAACGATGACCGGGCTGGTGGCCGGTTTGGCCGCGGTGGTCGTCGCCGTCGCCGCCGGCGTGGGACCGTCGGTCGGCGACGAGCAGGCCCCGGTGCCCGACGCGGCCACGGTCGTCGACGTGGCGCTGCACGACATGCGGGTGTGGCCCGACACCGTCGAGGTGGCCGCCGGCACCCATCTGGTGCTGCGGGTGACCAACGACGAGTCGCTGCCGCACGATCTGCGTGCCGACAGCGGCGAGCACACCCCGCGGCTGCGTCGCGGCGAGACGGCGATGCTCGATATCGGTGTGGTCGACCATGATCGGGACATCTGGTGTGATGTTCCCGGCCACAAGGCGGCCGGGATGACGATGACCGTCGTCGCGGTCGGCGGCCAAGCCGAGCGCGGCGAGGCCCACGCCGGTCATCAGGGGGAGGCGACCGGGCAGGCGCCCGAGCTCAATCTCGCGACCGACCCGTCACCGGGATGGACCCCGCGCGATCCGGCGCTGCCGGCCGCGCAGCCCGGCCTGCACCGCGTCGAGCTGCGCGCCACCGACGAGGAGCTCGAGGTCGCCCCCGGTCGTCGGGAGACCCGTTGGACGTTCGGCGGCACCGAGCCGGCGCCGATCCTGCACGGCGAGGTCGGCGATCGTTTCGAGATCACCGTGATCAACGACACCACCATGGGCCACGGGATCGACTTCCATGCCGGTGCGCTCGCCCCGGACCAGCCGATGCGGACCCTGCAACCGGGGGAGCGGCTGATCTACCGGTTCACCGCCGACCGGGCCGGTGCCTGGCTCTACCACTGCAGCACCGATCCGATCTCCCTGCACATCGCCAACGGCATGTACGGCGCGGTCGTCATCGACCCGCCCGGGTTGGCGGCGGTCGACCACGAATTCGCCATGGTGGGTGCACAGCTGTACCTCGGTGACCCCGACAGCGACGACAAGCCGACCGCGATCCGGGCCGACCGCCCCGACGGCTGGATGTTCAACGGCATGGCCGACCAGTACCGCCACGCCCCGCTTGAGGTGCGTGCCGGTGAGCGGGTGCGGATCTGGCTGGTCAACGCCGGACCCGGCGACGCCATCGCCTTCCACATCGTCGGGACCCAATTCGACACCGTCTACAAGGAAGGTACCTGGCTGCTGCGCCCGGGCGCCGCGAACGCCCCGCGGGGCGGATCGCAGGTCCTCGATCTGGCCCCGGCCCAAGGCGGATTCGTCGAACTCACCTTCCCCGAACCGGGGCACTACATGATCATGGACCACGATCTGCGCCACGCCGAGGGCGGTGCACGGGGCACCGTGACGGTGACGGAATAGCCATGCTCGATCTGTGGACGATCGTGCGGTTCCTGCACATCATCGGCGCCATCATCTGGGTGGGCGGCCTGTTGACGATCACCGTGGTGGTGCTGCCGCCGGTGTATGAGGTGCTCACCACGGTCGCCGACCGGGCGATGTTGGTGCGCCGGGTCGGTCTGCGTTTCGCGACCGTCACCTGGACGGTGTTCATCCCGCTGCAGATCGCCACCGGAGTGCTGCTCGCCTACGCACACGGTGTGACGTGGGGGTCGTTGCTGCAGCCCGGCTACGGTCGGGTACTGGCCACCAAGATCGGTCTGTTCGTCGCGGTGATGGCGGCCTCCACCGTGCACGGTTTCCTGCAACGCACCCGTCGGCCGCGGTACGCCCGGATCGCCTCGATCGCCGCGCTCACCGGCTCGGTCGGGATCGTCTTCCTCGCCACCATGTTGACCGAGGGCGATTTCGGCTGAGATCTCCGTTGCCGCGTCAGCGGATTCACTCGAGCGAAAACAGCTGTGCGGCATTGGTGTGCAGCACGGCGCGCAACCACGCGTCGTCAACACCGGGCAGATCGGTCAGAGCCCGGATCGCGGCGAGGTAACCGTAGGGGATGTTCGGGAAATCGCTGCCGAACAGGATGCGCTCACCCATCTCGATCAGCCGTGGCCCCAGGGCGGGCGGAAACGGCATGATCTCCTCGGTGAACGGCGTGAACGCCATCGTGGTGTCCAGGCGGACCTCGGGGAACTCCGCACAGATGTCGAAGAACTCGCCGTACTCGGGCATGCCCATGTGCGCGATGATCAGAGGCAACCGCGGATACCGATCCAGCAGCCGGCGCACCGGCGCGGGCCCGGTGTGCTCGCCGGGCACCGGGCCCGACCCGCAGTGGATCACCACCGGGATCCGGTCGCGCTCGATGCGCTCCCACACCGGTTGCAGCAACGGATCATTCGGGTGGTAGCGACCCACCTGCAGGTGTGCCTTGAACACCCGTGCCCCGGCGTCGACGGCGTCGCCGACATACTCGGCGGCACCCGGTTCGGGGTAGAACGTGGCGGTGGGCAGACACGACGGGGTGTCGCCGGCGAACTGGATCGACCACTGGTTCAACCACGCCGCCATGTCCGGCTTGTGCGGGTACACCAGGGAGGTGAACGCGCGCACCCCGAACTGCTGCAGTGTGCGCACCCGCTCCTGTTCATCGGTGCGATAGCTGATCGGCCAGTAGCGGCCCAGCAGCGGGCCGGCCGAGTCGAAGTAATCCCAGACCTTATCCATCACCCGTTTCGGCATGAAGTGGGTGTGGACGTCGATCATTCCCGGTAGACCCAACTGTGACCAGATCGCGCGGACCGCGGCGATCTCGTCGGCGCTCCCGGGCTGTTGGCTCATCGCCGGCCTTCCGTCGTGGTATTGTTCACGTTGTCTCCCAAGAGTTTTCGCTGAGGAATTCCGACAGGGGCCGACCGTGGGCCCAGTCGGCCTCCTCCAGCTCGGGGCGATCGGGAAACCGCGGTACCGGACCCAGGCACAGGATCGCGACGGGCTCGGCTCCGGCGGGCATGTCCAGCAGGGCGGCCAGCGCCGCGGGGTCGAACAGCGACACCCACCCCATGCCCAGCCCTTCGGCACGGGCCGCCAGCCACATGTTCTCGATGGCGCAGGCCACCGACGCCAGATCCATCTGTGGCAGGGTACGGCGACCGAAGATGTGCCGTTCGCGGCCGTCGCGCAACGCCACCACGAAGAGCTCGGCGCACTCCCGGATACCTTCGACCTTCAGCGCCAAGAACTCACGCTCCCGTTCGGCGAGTTCGGCCGCGGTGCGACGGCGCTCGGCGTCGACGAGTGTGTGGATCCGAGTGCGCAGTGCCGTGTCGGTGATCCGGACGAACCGCCAGGGCTGCATCAGTCCGACGTTGGGGGCGCGGTGCGCCGCCTGCAGCAACCGGGCGAGTACCGTGTCGGGCACCGTCGCCCCGGCGACGAAGCGCCGCATGTCGCGGCGCTCGGCGATCGCACGATACACCGCCCTGCGTTCGAGGTCACTGAAGGCGTGTGCGGTCACGATGCCATCGTAGGAAGCCGCAGAACACCGGCCGCGCGCCGCCGTCCCGCGGTCACGGGTGATAGGCGACACCGACCGCGCGGAACACGTACTCCGGCGGCACGTCGAACCTCAGGGTTCGGGCGGGCAACCGATCCAGGACCGATGCGGGAAGCTCGGTTTTGTAATCCAACTCCAGCCGGCCGTGGAACCGGGGATCGGACTCATCGAGGTCGACGTCGACGGACAACCCGGACTCGGTGATGGCGACGGTGGCCGCACCACCCTGGGGCTGGTCCCAGCGCACGTCAACGGTGCGTCCGGCCATTTTCGGCAGTGCCGACAGGGTGGCCAGCACCCGGTGGGAACTGAACGCCACCGATCCGACGTAACTGGCGACGCTGTGGGTGGACCGCATGCCCGGGATCGCGCCGCTGAACCGACGGGTCACCGCCACATAATCCACCAGGTGGATCAGGCCCTCCGCCTCGAGCTGTTCACGCAGGTCGTCGGGGAGTTTCCCGATGCCGAGCAGCTTGCGGATCACGACAGACATGGCTCCAGTATCCCCATCTCGGCGACTGCTCGTGATAATCGTGGACCGTGGGGACAACCGGGACGCAGCGGGCCGGGGCGACGATCGCGGCGCTGCTCGCGGTCGCGGCCTACGGCGCGCTCTGGGTGGGCTACCACCACGGATGGTGGAACTGGGCCGATTCGCCGAGCCTGCGCGCTCTGCACGACGTGGCGATCGCGCACCCGGGCTGGCTGCGGTTCTGGGAGATCGTCTGCGCGGTGTTCAGCCCGACCGGGTTTCGACTCGTCGGCCTCGTGGTCATCGTGGTGGCGCTGGTGCGCCGCAACCTGCGGGCCGGGCTGTTCGTGCTGCTCACCGTGGAGCTGAGCGGGGTGATCATCGAGGTCGCCAAGCGGCTCGCCGATCGCCCGCGGCCGGAGACCGCGCTGTCGCCGGTGAGCTCCACCTCGTTTCCCTCCGGGCATTCGCTCGGGGCGATGGTCGGGGTGCTCGGGTTGCTGGTGGTGGTGTTGCCGATGCTCACCCGCACCGCACAGGTGTGGCTGATCGTGCTGGGCGTGCTGATCGTGGCGGCCGTCGGGTTCGGGCGGGTCGCGCTCAATGTGCATTACCCCTCCGACGTGGTCGCCGGGTGGGCACTCGGCTACGCCTATGTGGTGCTGTGGATGCAGATTCTGCGGTTCCCGGCGCCGCCGCAGCGCCGAACGATTCAGCCGTCCGGGTCACCGTCGGCGGGTGGGTGAACCGCCACCACCCGACGTGTCGGCACCGGTTTGCCCTCCACCCGCTTGGTCACCGCCGGGGTGGGCGGGGCGACGATCCGGCCCTGAACCGGTGCGCCGTTGGTCACCGTCGGCCCGACGATGCGTTTCGTCGCGGGTTTGGTGTCGCCGTCGGCGCCGGTGCCGTACATCGGGGCGGGCGGCATCAGCGGTACCGCGCCCATGGCGCCCCGCGAACCGGCCGGCGCGGGCGGCGGCCCGGCCGGTGCGGTGGGACCGACCGCGGCCGAGGCCGGCGCGGTCCCCGGCGACGGGGTCGGTGGAGGGCCGAGATAGCCGGTGGGCGCGGTGCCGTCGATGACGCCGGAATCCCCGGCGGCCTCCGGGCCCACGCCACCCCAGCCGACGTCGTCGCCGCCGAAGTCGTCGAACTCCTCCAGCGGATCGTCCTCGAATACGTCGGCACCGAGATCCAGCGCCGGATCGACGCCTTGTTGCAGTGCGCCCAGGCCGCCCTGCAGGGCCTGCGACACCCCCTGGGCGGCCTGCTGGGGCAGCTGTGCCATGCCCTGCAGGAACCCGGTGAAGATCCCGCCGGCCGCACCGGCGATCCCGGCCGCGGCCTGCGGCAGCTGCTGCAGGAGTTGGGCCGATTGGGCTTCGTTGGCCGGGAACTTGGTCTCGGCGTCGACCAGACCCGCCTCCCGGTCGGCCTCGTCGAGCTGGGCCTCGGCGTTGTCGGCGGGATCACCCAGGTTCGCGGCCAGCCCCAAGGTCGCCAGCAGGCCGTCGATCGTGGAGCCGACACCGGTTACCAGGTCCGACATCACCTCCGGTGCCGGCGTGCTCATCCCGTGGGCCCGCAGATACTCCTCGATGACCGCGACCAGCTCCGGGTCCATCAGGCCCTCCCGGTCGGGGCGGGTGCGGTGAGCGCGGTGAACCAACCCAGGTGATAGGTCGCGGCACGCGGGTCGGCGTCGATGAACGACTCGATGGCGGCCAGCAGCTGCCAGTTGGTCAGGGCGGTCACGTCGACCTCGCCGGGATAGCCGTCGAGCACCCGCGTGCCGAGCTCGGTGAGGTGCTCGCGCAGCAGGGCGATCTCGGAGTTCAGCACGCCGGTGCGCGCACAGGCGGCTTTGACCAGTGTGTGCGCCAGCAGCGGCAGACCGTCACGCCACTGGGTTGTTTGGATCAGCTCCCACCCCAGCTCGTCTGCGGGCGCCGCACTGCGGGCCACCTGTGTGGCCGGTTGCGGGTCGTCGCGCCCAAGGCGGGGCAGAGCATCGCCGGGAAGGAGCTGTACGGACACCGTGACCGGGCCCAGCAGATCCCCCAGGTCGCCGCGCCGCCGAGCCGGCGCCAAAAGCCGCACGGCGGTCGGCACGGCGATGTGCGGGGGGATCCACCCGCTGGCGAGGTCGGTCACCAACAGCGTGTTGCCGTCGTCGCGCTCACCGGCGGCCCAGCGCAGCCGCGGTTGTTGGCGTGCGACACCGGCGAGCAGGCACCGTAGCCGCTGTCGCGCGGTCGCCTCGGCCGACAGCGCCCCCGCAGCCGCCCCGCCCGACGTGGCGGTCACCGCCTGCTCGACGACCGCGGCGGCCGGGGCCGACGACCGGCGGACCACCGTGGGTTGGCCCAGGCTCTGCCCGGTGCCCGGGGCGCTGGACGGGTTCGCCGGCATCGGCGAGGCGGGTGGTCCGGTCGGCGCGGGCGACGCGGCCGCAACGGGTGCGCGCAGATCCGTTCCGTATCCCGGCAGCGGGCCTGCCGGAATCGATGTTGCGGTGGCCACAGGCGGGGGCGTCTGCAGAAGCGGCGCAGCCAGATACGGCGTCGCGGCATCGGACGGCGGGTGAAGCGCCGGCGCCACCCCCGGTAGATCCGGGGGGGTTGCGGGCCCGGGGAGGCCACCATCGCCGGGGGCGGGGGTGGTGCGTCCGCGACGCCGACGGCGGGAGGGGTCTCGACTGCGGGGGACGGCGGTGGCGCGGTCGGGATCGGCGCCACGTCGGCACCCTGGTGCATCCCGTGCTCGAAGCTCTCTACCAACCCGGCCGGTGATGTGGATGCCGTGTTGCTCAGCGGGGCAGCCCCCGGTGCTGTGGGTGGCGATGGCGCGGATGTCGGTGCGACCGCGGGGGTGGGCGTGTTGGCGGTGGGTGAGGGGTTTGTGGGGGATACGGGGGCGGGTGGTGTAGGAGTTGGTGCCGATTGATTTGGAGTGGGGCTGGTTACGGGTGGGTTGGATGGTGCGTTTTGACTGGCCTTATATAGATGATCGTTAGTTGTGTCGACAGGGGTCAACGCTAGGGACGTCGGGTTCTCACAAGCGCTTTTGAAACGCGGTGCAGCAACCGGGCTGGTGTCCGTCGGCGATGGAGCCAGTGCCGCGGCATTTTCGGTAGCACCCTGCAAATGTTGCGTAGAATTAGCCAGCGTAGGGTCTTGCGGGCTTGCTGGAGGATTGAGCATCGCGGTGACTTTTTCGCGCACTACACCGGGATCCGGTGAGGTGAACATCGAGGCGATGTCAACGCCATGGTGCTTCGCGAAATCTCGTGCCGAGTGTTCGAACCCCTGCTTGGAGAAGACGCGTTGAGTGGCGTCGAGGATCTCGGCGGCACAGTCCGCGGCCTCGACATTCGCTTGGTACTGCGCGGATACGACGATGTCGGTGATTCTCGTAATTTTCTCCGGCAGATTCCCCTTCGATTTCTGGATCTGGTCAATTTTCGAGTTTCCCTCCTCTGCAATCATTTCTAACGTTCTGCGGAGAGATTCGGCGGAACTGTGGGCCGCTGCGTAGGCGGTCCGCTTAGCCTGACTGTTCGTCGCGATGGTGCGCGCGTCGCGTTCGCCACGGTCGAAGACGTCACGAATTTCGTCTGCGGTAATGCCGGACTGATTCGCAATCGGGCCTGATTGGATCAGCCGTAATTGCTCACCCAGGTCAGTGAACAGGTTTGCTGCTGCGCCGCGATTCGCCATGGCATCGTGCACCGACGTCATGGCGACGGAACTCGGCCAATGTTCGCCTACAAGGAGTTCGGAGTATTCGCCGGGCGGCAGATCGCTCATTTGCAGAGCCCTTCGATCTGTTGGAAACTCGCTTCGCCGTCCGCCAGGAGGGTCGCCAACTCCGGGTCGATGTCCTTTTCCCCAGCGAGATAGCGGACCCCGAGGTCTGCGAGTACATCCGCAAGATGATTGATCCCACCTGCCAGGTCGGGTGGCGTCGCAGAACTGACGTGATCGCGAAGATAGGCGCTCCCAGCGATCAGGGACAGTCGAGCATTGGCCGCTTGCGCTTCAGCCATTACGGGCTCAGAGCTAACGCCGCCCTGTTCACCGCCGCTCGTCTGCAGCACAACCCCCTGGTCCACCAAATCAAACGCCTCACACGCCCTGGCTTTAGCGTCGGCGACCTGCTGGTCGCTGTAGGTCGGGGCGGTGTCCGTCGGGGGCGGGGCCGGTGGACGGAACCATCCGGCGACCGCGACCACCAAGGCGACCAAAGCGATGCCCAGCGCGGTGAAGCCGGGCCAACGGGGTGCGGTGCGCCGGGGAGCGGGCGGTGTCGGTGTCCAGGTGGGCGGCGCCGCCGGTGTTGGAGGAAGCCCCGCAGGGGGCATATCCGCCATTGGATGATCGTAACGCCGATTCGGTGTTTCGGTATTCACCGATTTGCGCGTGCAGTCGGCCCCGGAAGCGACCGCGGCGTGACCCATTCGACGCTGAACATTGACTTGACCCTTAGGCGGGGCGCCATAACGATGGATGCCGTGCGCCGCCTGCTAACTCTGCTGTGTGCGGCGGTCTGTGCCACCGCCGTGACCGTTGCGCTGGCCCCGCGCACCGCGGCGGCCGGCAATCCCTGGTTCGCGAACATGGTGGGCAACGCCACCCAGGTGGTCTCGGTGGTGAGCACCGGGGGTTCGAAGGCCAACATGGACGTCTACCAGCGGACCAGCGCGGGGTGGCAGCCGCTGGCGGCCGGGATCCCGACCTTCGTCGGCTCGGAGGGCATGGCCCCCAAGGCCAAGAGCGGTTATCCGGCGACGCCGATGGGGGTGTACTCCCTGGATTACGCGTTCGGCACGGCCCCGAACCCGGGCAGCGGACTGCGCTATGTGCAGGTGGGCCCGAACCACTGGTGGAGCGGCGACGACAACAGCCCGAGCACCTTCAACACCATGCAGGTCTGCGAACGCGACCAATGTCCGTTCGACACCTCTGCCAGCGAGAACCTGGAGATCCCGCAGTACAAGCACGCGGTGGTGATGGGGGTGAACAAACAGCGCTCACCCGGTGACGGTGCGGCGTTCTTCTTCCACACCACCGACGGCCGCCCCACCGAGGGTTGCGTCGCCATCGATGACGACACCCTGGTCAAGATCATTCAATGGCTCAAGCCCGGCGCGGTCATCGCCATCGCCGAGTAGTCACCGGCGCACTTTCCACAGCCTGACCGCACGGTGACTGGCCGCCTTCTCGCGGCGCTGCTATCCCTGACCCATCAACTTCGGTTGCAGGGGGTTAGCGGTGACACTGCATCTCAACCTCGATGAGCTGCATCGCTCTGCGCAGCAGGCCGGCGACCACTGCGAATCGTTGGCTACCGGACACCTGTTGTCGGGCAACAGGATCGAGGATGCTCGAGTCGGATGGGTCGGTACCTCGGCGACAGCCCTCGGTGCGCGACTGGATTCCTGGCAGCAGGAGTCGGCCCGGCTTCTCGCCCGGCTGGGTCAACACGCGCAAGGCTTCTGCGACGCGGCGACGGCCGCGGCAGGTACCGATGAGGCCGGCGGGACAGCGCTGCGCGAACTCGGTGAGTTCCGGTCATGTTGACCGTCGCTGACATCCGGCGCTGGGACCCCGACGCGGTTCGTGCGGTGTTCCACGCCGCGATCGACCGTGCCCAGATCACCGCCACCGTCTCGCGGGAGATCGGGGCGCTGCAGGTCTTTGCGACGTGGGGCGGGGCCACGGCGCAGGCCGCCCAGCATGCCAATGCGCTGCTGCGCCAAGACCTCGATGCGCACGGTGTCGAGGCCGTCGTGGTGGCCCACGCCGCCAGCCGCGCCGCCGACGGTATCGAGCATGTCCAGCACGAACTCTCGGCGCTGGAGATCTACGCGCGCGATCGGAATCTGGCGATCGATGCGATCAACGACCGGCTCATCCCGGCCGCCGGCGCAGAGGATTACACCGTCGACATGTCGACCGCCCAGCGGCAGTTGCAGCCGTTTCTCGCCAAGATCCTCGACACCGCCAACGCCATCAACCATCAGTTGGCCGCCGCCATCGACATGGCCGACGGCGACCGGCCGGTGCCGCCCGGCTTGCACGACAACCGGCCGGCGGTGCAGCGGGTGCTCTACGCCGGACTTCCCGACGATCCCGACGAACTCCACGACGTGTGGGTGATGCTCACGCCGGCGGAGAAAGACTGGTTCTACCGCCGGGATCCCACGGTCGGCAACCGTCCGGGCGTCGACTTCGCCGACAAGAACCACTACAACCGGCGCCACCTCAACGAGCTCACGTCCGCCGCGGCGGCCGAGCGTGCCCGGCTGGCCGCCGAGCATCCCGATTGGGCCGCCCACCCCCCGATCCTCGGCCAGGACCATTCAACACCGCCGGGCTGGCCGGCGTGGAGCCAACGATGGGCCGAGATCAACCGCACGCTCGACGCCTACACCGCGGTGCAGCAGGGGCTGAGTGCTCAGGACGGCGCCCCGCGGCTTCTCGCGATGATCGACGCGCAGGGCCACGCGGCGATCACGATCGGCGATCCCGACCACGCCAAACGCACCGCCGTGTTCATTCCGGGCACCGGGCAGGACCTGCGGCGCTGGCAATTCAGCGACCACAAGTCGACGGCGATGTACCGCGCGGCCCTGTCCGCCGACCCGCGGCTGCGTCCCCAGGACCTGTCGGTGACCACGTGGATGGGATACGACCGGCCGATGAGTCTGTGGGAGGCGGCCCGGCCGGACAGCGCCCACTCCGGTGCGCTGCCCCTGGACCGTTTCGAGCAGGGGCTGCGGGCCTCGCATGTGGGCCCGCGGTCGTTGAACACCGTGATCGGGCACAGCTACGGGTCGGTGGTGATCGGCGATGCCGCCAGCGCCGGGCATCACCTCGACGTCGACAAGGTGGTCGCGGTGGGCAGCCCCGGGATGCTGGTCGACCGGGCGGCCCAGTTGGACCTCGACCCCGGGGCCGCGGTCTATGCGCTGGAGGCCCGCAACGACATCGTCCGGTGGGGTGCTGGAGGACTGGGGTTGGGATCGTGTCCGCCCGACGATCCGCGGTTCGGCGCGATCCGGTTGGCCGCCGACCCGGGCCCGAGCTTCGCCGGGGTGTTCCCGACCGTCGATGCGCACAGCAGCTACTGGGACGACGACAACATCGCGTTGGCCAATCTCGGCGCGGTGATCGCCGGGGTCCGCCCGCCGGCGCTCGCGTAGTGCGCGGCGAAGCGACCTAGGGGGGCCTACTGCGGCTCGCCGGCCAGCGCCGCGCCCGCCGTGACGTTGAACCCGAGGGCGCCCAACGACATCGTCGCCTCGTAGGTGCGTTGGTAGCCGGTGGCGCTGATCTTCCAGCCGTCGGGGGTGCGGCGGTAGCGGTCGTAGTAGAAGGCGGCGCCGATCAGCATGAAATCGGCCTCGGGGACGATCACGCGGTCCTGCAGATACCAGATGCCGGTGGCCTCGTCGCCGGTCACGGTGATCTCCGGATGGGTCACCCGGTGTTCGGTGAGGATCGCCGCGCCCAGCGTCGAGCGCATGTAGTCGACCAGATCGGCGCGGTTGGTGAACCGCAGCGACTCCCCGAGCGACGAGCCGTAGTCGCCGACGATGTCGTCGGTCAGGGTGTCGGCGAAATCGTCCCAGTGTTTGGTGTCGAGCGCCCGCAGGTAGCGGTATTTGACGTTCTTGATCGCGGCCTTGTCACCCATCAGGACATTGCAGCACATCGGCGGGCCGCTGCAGATAGTGCGCCACCATGGCGATCAGCGCGCGTCGTTCTCGCTCCCAGTCGACGGCGGTGCCCACCAGCATCTGGGCGAAGACCACTCCGCGCAGCGCCGCCCAGATCACCTCGGCGACTCCGGCGTTGGCGGAATCGGTCGAGATCAGCCGGCCGAGTTCACCGATCGCGTCGTTCATCTCCAGCAGGTGGCGTCGGGACCGGTCCCCGAGGCTGCCGCGGGTGGCGCGCAGGATTTCGAACGCCGCCATCGAGGTGGGGCTGCTGTAACAGTGCCAGGCGGTGTCGACGACGACCTCGATGCGTTGGCGCAGCGGCAGTTCCTCGACGTCGATGGCGCTGAGGCTGTCGAGCAGTCGGGCGACCCCGTCGTCGACGACGGCCATCAGTAACCCGTTGCGATCCCCGAAGTGGTATTGGATGACGCCCCAGGTGACGCCGGCGCGTTCGGCGACATGCTTGGCGGTGGTCGCGGCGAAGCCTTCTTCGACCACGCAGCGCACGGTCTCGTCGATGATCTTGGCCCGCGTCCGGTCCCCGCGTTTGCGCGGCGCACGGGTCTGGCGGGTGGGGACGGCGCCCCGGCCCGCGCTCTGACCCGCAGAAACAGACATTGTTGACTTTATAACATAGATCCGACTATGTTTGGAGGCGTGACTTCCTCGCGGTACGCGTCGTTGACGCGCGACGAACTGGCCACCCTGCTGCCCGAGTTGCTGCTGATCGGGCACATGATCGACCGGTCCGGGATGGCGTGGTGCATCCAGGCGTTCGGGCGCGAAGGCATGGAACAGGTCGCGATCGAGGAGTGGGCCGGCGCCAGCCCGGTGTACGCCCAACGCATCCAGCGGGCGCTGAACTTCGTCGGCAACGACGTGCCCACGATCTTCAAGGGCATGCAGTTCGACATCGGCTCGCCGCCGCAGTTCATGGATTTCCGGTTCACCGTGCACAACGCCTGGGACGGGGAGTTCGAGCTGAACAGCTGTGGTGCGCTTCTCGACGTCGAACCGCTCGGCGAGGAGTTCGTCTTCGGGATGTGCCACACCATCGAGGACCCCACCTTCGATGCGACCGCGGTGGCCACCAACCCGAAAGCCCAGTGCCGGCCCATCCACCGGCCGCCACGGGAGCCGGTCGATCAGCACCCGCACTGCGCGTGGACGGTGAAGATCGACGAGTCCTTCCCGCCGGTCGAGGGCATCCCGGCACTCGACGAGGTGCGCCGCACCCGGGCCGCCGGCTGGGAGCTCTCCGCGATCGACCTCAGCGAGGCGGGCGTGGGCGAGTACACCGGTCCGCTGCTCTCCGACATCGACTTCAACGACTTCTCCCACTCCGCGCTGGTCCGGCTCGCCGACGAGGTGTGTCTGCAGATGCACCTGCTGTACCTGTCGTTCGCGATCGCGGTGCGCGCACGCACCGGCGAGGACACCGAGCAGGCCGTCTCGGTTGGAACCCGGCAGTTGACCGGCCTGGCCGGGCTGGCCGCCGAGCGGCTGCACCGGGCGCTGGCGCTGCCCGCCGATGTCGACGGGGCGATGCGCGTCTTCGAACTGCACCCGCTGTTCAACCCGGCCGGCTACGTCGAGGCCGACTTCGAGGCCAACCGGATCCACGTGCGGCCCTGCCCGGCACACGAGGATGCGGCCTGGATCTCGCTGTGCACCCCCGCGTCGGTGCAGCCGCTGCAGGCCATCGCCACCGCCGTCGACCCGCACCTGCAGGTGACGGTCACCGGCACCGACACCGACTGGACCGCGGAACTGGTGCACTCCGACACCGCGGCCGCCGAACTGCCCGAGGTGTCGGTGGCCAAGGTCAGCGGCGGGTCGACCTTCCAGTTCAAACCCCGTCGCTCGCTGCCGCTGACGGTGGTGTGACCGCCGTCTCATCGGGGCGGTTCCGGTGTGACCGCACCGATTCGACGTCGACTCGATAACGCGCCGGTATCGTTTTTTACGGGCCCGCAGCGATGACGCGCGGCGCCGTTAGGGTGGGGGACTGCTCGATCGTCGATGCAAGGTGCGCGGTACATGTACGACCCGTTGGGGTTGTCTATCGGGACGACCAATTTCGTTGCGGCGCGTGTCGGTTTCCCGCCGATGACGCGTCGTGCCGTGGTGACCCTGCTGCCGCATCAGCCGCCGCAGATCGGTGCCCCGCCGGGTGCGGGACCGACGTTCTCCGGGTTCGTCGACCGGGTCGAGGACCCCACCCCGCTGGTGGGCGCCGACGGCATCGCCCACACCCCGGACCAGTTGCTGCTCGACGCGATCGAGGCGATGGTCATCGCCGTGGGCGCCCAGCCCGGGATCGCCCAGCTGTCGCTGGCGCTGCCGGCGTACTGGGACGACCGGCGCGCCCGAACCCTGCGCGACGGCCTGCGTAACCATCCGCGGCTGGCCACCGCCCACGGCGCGCCCAGCCTGGTGTCCGACGCGGCGGCGGCGCTGGCGGCGTTGGGCGCCGACCCGGGGCTGCCGACCGCCGGGGTGGTGGCGCTCTGCGATTTCGGGGGCGGCGGCACCACGTTGACCCTCGCTGACGCCGCGGCCGGCTATGAGCCCATCGAGACCCGCCGGTACGCACCGTTGTCCGGCAACCGCGTCGACGACCTGCTGCTCGGGCACGTGCTGGAGCGCGTCGGCGCCGCCGAGCACGACGACCCCACCGGCACGACCGCCGTCGGCGCGGTCGCTCAACTGCGCGAGGACTGCCGGCTGGCCAAGGAGCGGCTCTCCGCGGCCGAGACCACCGAGTTGGCCGTGGCGCTGCCCGGGCGGCAGACCACGGTGCCGCTGACCCGCGCCGAGCTGGAGTCGCTCATCACCGCGCCCCTCGACGGTGCCGTCGAGGAACTCGAAGAGATGTTGCAGCGCAACAACATCACGGCGGCCCAGCTGACGGCGGTCGCCGCCGTGGGCGGCGCCGCCGCCACACCGCTGGTGGCGCGCACCCTGTCGGCCCGGCTGCGGGCGCCGGTGGTGATCACCGCGCAGCCCGGGCTCAACGCCGCGCTGGGGGCCGCACTGCTCTCGGCGCAGGAAGCCGGCGGTGAACCCGCCACGGCCACCGCGATGGCCCCCGTGAGCTCCACCGGTGCGCCCGACGCCGGGCGCACCGCGATGGCCCCGGCCGCCACGCCCACCGCCACGCCCACCGCGGCCACCGCGGCCAACCCCACCGGCTCCGCCGAGGTCGGTGAGCTGGCCTGGTCGGCCGAGGACGACAGCGCCGAACCGGTGCCGTTCACCGGTGACGTGCCCGACGACAGCTACTACGGCGACGGCGACCTGCGCGAACCGCCGTCGCGCATTCAGCCGGCGGTGGCCCCCGAGCCGTTCGACGAGCCCGGACGTCGGTGGTTTCAGCTGCCGCAGCTGGCCCTCGGGCTGGGGGCGGTGGTCGCCGCGGTCGCCGTCGGCGGGGTGGCCTACACCTTGTCGAACACCTCCCAACACCACGACGACGCGCCGTCGAACTCGGTGACGGTGCCGCCCCCGCCCAGCGGGTCGCTGCCCGAACCCAGCGAGGCCGAACCGCCTCCGCCCGCACCCCCGCCGCCGCCGTCGGAGGCGCCGCCGCCCCCGCCGGTGCACTCCGAGGCGCCGCCGCCCCCGCCGCCGACCACCGAGGCCCCGGTGACCACCACCGAGGCCCCGACGACCACGACGACCACCGAGGCGCCGACCACCACCACGACCACCACCGAGGCCCCGACCACCACGACCACCACCCCGCCGACGACCACCACGACCCGCCCGCCGACCACGACGACACCGGCGACCACCCCGATGACCACCGAGTGGCTCACGGTGCCGTTCGTGCCGGTGCCGATCCCGGTGCAGGTGCCCGAGGGGCAGAACGCCCCGCGTAACCCGTTCCTCAACCCCGGTGAGCCGGGAAGCCCGGGCCTGCCCGGCAACTCCGGGGGCTTCGGCAGGCCCTGACCGGCTCCGGGGCGGAATCGGCCCGGGCGTCCGGCGCCCCGGCAGCGACACGGAATGTTTATGAAATTGTGACTATTTGCTCAACAGCTCGTATGGTGTGTCGGTGGCTTGGCAAGCATTAGCCAGCGGACGGCGGAGGCCGTTCGCGGCCGTCGCGGCGGTCAGTGCCGCCACGGCCGCGTGCTTCGCCGTGGGGGGCAACGCGCCGCCGGTGATCACCGCCGAGGCCGCCGCGCCGGTTGGGGACCCGCTGTGCTGCCCGCAGGTGATCTCGGCGGAGCCGGGCGCGGCGACGGCGGCCTCGTTCGTCGGCCAATCCGGCCCGGCCGCCCCGCCCGAGCGGGCCGCGTCACGGTGGCGGGTGGTCGATCAGGCCGCGATCCCGCAGCAACTGGGCCCCAGCATCGCCTCCGAGTCGGGTCTGCAGGTCAAAACGATTCTGGTCGCCCGCAACATCAGCGTGGTGTTCCCCGAGATCCACGAGATCGGCGGGGTGCGCGCCGACGCGTTGCGCTGGCACCCCGACGGGCTCGCCCTGGACGTGATGATCCCCAACCCCGGCAGTGCCGCGGGCATCGAGCTGGGCAACCAGGTCGCCGCCTACGCGTTGCAGAACGCCGAGCGGTTCGCCCTGCAGGACGTGATCTGGCGGGGGGTCTACTACACCCCGCACGGGGCGCAGAGCGGCGGCTACGGGCACTTCGACCACGTGCACATCACCACCACCGGCGGCGGCTACCCCACCGGCGGCGAGGTCTACTACCGCTGAGAGCCCTCAGCTGCGCGAACGCCAGCCCTCGAACGGGTTCCACGACCGGCTGTGCGCGCGCACATGCAGGTAGTAGGCGTAGTTCGCGGTCATCATCGCCAGCGCGCCCAACGCCACCCCGACGGCGTTGGCCACCGAGCCGGGCAGGTTCAGCGCGGTGCCCACCGTGCCGACCGCCAGGGTGATGCCCAGCAGGGTCAGGCCCTTGCGCCACATGCCCTTGACGAAGAAATAGATGGGACCGAACAGGAACGCCAGGAAGTTGCTGCTGATCCGCAGCCGGCGGGTGAACGGCAGGGCCTTGTAGGCCTCCCGGGCCGGCAGGGTCGTGGTCTGCAGCCCGTAGGCGTCGAAGAACGCGAACCGGGAGCGCCAGGCGTCGGGAACGTCGTCAGCTGTGGTCACCGCAGAAGGCTAGCGGGTGGCCGCGGGGCCCAGTGGAGCCGATGACGGGAATCGAACCCGCGTTCTCAGCTTGGGAAGTAGATTCGAGCCGATTCTAGGGGTCCAGGCGGGTCCAGGGGTGCGACCGAAGTGGGAAAACACAACCGTGAAAGTCCGGGTGCGTCCAAACAGTTGTGACATTCTCGTGACACCGAGGGGTAGGTCAATCCATGACGAACGCCCCAAAAATCGGCCGCGTTGCTGTACGACGGGCCGATTCGCAGCGGAGAATGGGTGATGGGCCCTAAGGGGCCGGCTGCATACCCGGCGTGTGGTCATGCGGGCCGAGCGAGACGATCTGCAGCGATCCATCATCACAGCGCACCCAATACATGCGCCAAGCTTGTGGCGTCCGATTCTCAATGTAGGAGTTCCAGATGATGGCGCCGCCGGGGCCTTTAAGGTGCTGCATCTTATGAGTGCAGAACGAGGGGTGTTTCGGCCCAGCCTCGCGCATTATGCGGATGGCCCGTTTCGCCTTCTTGAACTTCTCCTGTAGGTGCGGGGAATCCTTGGCGACCCTCAACCACTCGTCAACCTTCGGTGAGGTCCAGACCGTCTCAGCGCTCACTCGCCGTCAAAAAGCCAATCGGTCGAGACGCGCTTACCCTCGGCGAACTCTTTTAGGCCTTTGTGCGTATCTGCATAAAGCTGGCGGTTCTCCAGAATCGCTCGCTCTGATTCGTGCAGGCGGTCTAGCGGCACTAGGCGGATAGTGCCATCTGCTTCGATGATCCGCACGTACTTACGGTGCGGTGCGTCCATGGTCAGCCGGGATTCCGAGTCGGTCTCAACGATCTGAGACTCCGACTCGTAGCTGATCGCCGTTACCGACATCGTTATACCTGCTCCCACCTAACAGTTGGGCCCAAGATAGCTCACGGACATCACGATGATACGTCGAACGGGTCGACTTGCGGAAACGCCGCGTCGGACTGGTGGCCCCAGCGTCCAAATGCCTGGTCAGACACACCTAGTCCCGCTCGCGCAACCGATCATCGACGCCGAGGACAAGAATATCGCCGGGGGTGCCCTCGTAGCTCTGCGGCACGTCATCGGGGAGTTGCCACCGATACAGCCAGCACTCGCGACCGGCGGCGAGATCATCGACCAGCTTGCCGTACTCGCGGGCAGCCGCCCGTGCCAGCTCGGGGTCGGCGATGAACGCCTCGACCATGAAGTCCCGGAGTTCGGTCGCGTCGGCCAGGAGGTCCGCGCGCAGGGTCCGGTGCGCCCCGCCTTTAACTCGCACCGCGCCACCTCGCCTGGGCCGCTTTCTGGTGAAGCCGGCTCTTCGGGTTGGCCTTCGACGCGCACGGGTCAAGTTCGGCGATGAGCTTGGCCACCTGGGCCTCGTGCAAGCGCAGCTCGCCGGCCAACTCGACGGCGCGGCGGGTCGGCACGGGTTTGGCCATCTCGGCATCGAACAGTTGGCGGAGGTCGGCGCAGCGGTCCTCGGCGCGCTCGATGAGGGCCAGGGTCGCGGCCTCGGCTTCATCCCATTCGAAGTTGGGCGGCAGGGCCGCGTTCAGGGACTCGACAAGGCGCTTTCCGGGCGGTTTTCGGGGTGTCATGGGCACCTCCTTTTCGGTGTCGGACCCTGGCTGACCTGCGGTGTTTGCTGTAGGGGCCGATTTTTACCCTGTTTTCTGGGGAATGCGTGCGCTGAGCCCGAGATGCTATGTCTGTTGGGTACGGCGCAAATCGTTGCGGAGAGTCCATCCCCGCAGGTCAGAGCATGGTTCTCGCTTTGCTGTGCCGCATCGAGCGGTCGTGACCGTTTCACCGCCTCGCATCGCCGCAGGTCACAGAGTTGCACATCTGTTCGATAGAGTTTGCTGGCTCGCGCGCTCATCGTTCGCTCCGATGTTTGCTAGGCGCCGGGGTGTGGCTGCTGAGGAAGGCGCAGGCGCGCACGGCGGCGAGCATGATGGGCGCGCAACCCGTCAGCAGCTTCCCGCTTGGTCTTGCGGTCGTGGCATTCCGAGCAGGCAGCCTGGAGCAACGCCGGGTCGTTGGCATCGCGGCGGGCGATGCCGAGGCGGGCTATCGGTGTCGTGTGGTCCGCAACGGACGCGACGCCGAGACAACCTTGGTCACCGATCTGACAGCGATATCCATCGCGGGTCAGCACCTCGGCGCGCACCCGTTGGCTGGCACCACTTCCGGTTCCCCAGCTACTCATCGCGTCCTCCTGTTGTTGGTAGGTGGCGGCGGCGCAGCCCCTGTTGAACGACCACGCCGCCGCCGAGTGGTGACCGACGAGCTGCCGAGGGAGATTAGAAACGGCAACTCACCGACCACCAGCGCACCGACCGGAACCCCCTTCGGCCGGTGCGGGTCTGTTACCCGCTGAGCGCGATCTTGACCACGGCGTCGGCGTAGGTGAACCCGAGGCCGAGCCGCATCGTGACACGCACACCAACGCGGTCGCTGGAGAAATACGCACTGGTGTCGGTGACGACCTGGGCGCCGGTGCGGTGGACCAGCAGGACGTGCTGCCGCGGGATGGCCCACACCACGTCGTCGTCAACCTCGGGCGACACGTACAGCGGCACGCCGGCGATGACTCGCGCGGTCGGGCTGGTCGGGTCGGCACCGAGCAGCGCCTTGTTGCTCGTGGAGTCCTCCTTGAGCTTCGCAAGCGCCAGGGCGGTCGCGCTGTTGCAGGCGAACGCGGTTGTGGTGGCGTGCTTGTCGGCGGCCTTGCTAATCGCCTCGGAGAACGCATCGAGGTTGCTCCAGCTCGCGCCGGCGTCCACGGTCTGAGTCGTCAGGCTTCCCAGCCCGGACGGCCCATTGGTGGTGGTGCTGCCAAAGAAGGCGGCATCGACCTTGCGGCGCAGATCGCGGACCAGGCCGTCACCAACAACCTGCAAGGCAGCCGGGGAACTATCGGCGGCGAGTTCGTTGCTGATGATGGTCAGCCCGGCGAGCTTGCTGGGCTTAACGGTGACCTCGGTCAACGTCGGATCATCGGCAGTGATTTCGGCACCTTCGGCCGTCCAGGCCGCAGACGGATCATCGGTGACGACGGGCACCCGGAATTCGTTGGCGTCGGTCTGCACGACGGTCGAGACCTGGCCGGCGACAGACTGTTGCATCAGCGGCTGGACGACCAGGGCCGAGACCTGTTCGGGCGACAGAATCGAGCTGCCGCCAGATGTGGTGAGAGACATGTTGATTACCTATCGGTTAGTGCGCGCGTGAAGGCGCGCAGAATGAACGTGATTGGAATCCGCGAGCACCGGGGCTCGAGCGGCGTGCCCACCAGGGGCGATGCTCTGCGGGCCTGCCACCTGGGTCTCACGGCCTGCAAAGCTCTCCCCATTCTACAGCGATCCGCGGATTGCCGTGTGCCAGTCGAGTTTCGCGGGTTTGTATTCCGGCGATGCGCCGGGACGCAAGCCCTCAACAGGCCGGTCGGACGGCGGCGGTGCAGGTCGCTCCGACTGCTTGGCGAAGTGGGGTTTCTCGTCCAGTAGCGCGCCGACTGCGGCGTCGACCTTCTCGGCATCGAGCTGACCGTCATCGCCGAGCAACTCCGTCATGTCCACGGTGAGGTCCGCCGGGTCGGCGAGCCGGTCGCTGACCATTCGGTGCAGTTCTGTCGTGCGCATGGTGTCCACGACGCCGGAAAGTGCCGCGGTGGCGCCTTCGGACTCGCGGAGCCGTTCGCGGAGTGATTTGTTCTCCTGACGCAGCTTCCGCAGCGCACCACCATCGTTGTCGGCGTCGGGGGTGTTATCAGTCGGGGGCGGGTCCGTTTGGGCGCCGGGAGCGGGGGTGTCGGGGGTTTCGGGTGTGGTCATTTAGAACTCCTTGAGTATTTCGCGGGTGAGTTTTTCGATGGCGCGGAGCCGCTGGCGCAGCCGCCGATTCTCGGCCCTAAGTTGCTTGGCTTTCCGCAGCGGGCGTCCGTCGAGGTCGGCGAGTTCGGCGTCGTCCTCGGTCGTCGGGCCACGGTTGCGAATCCGGGTCCTGTGACGCGGCATGTTCGCCGGGGTGGGTTCGGTCATGGCGCCGCCCCCTCGATTTGCGGGAAGCGCCGGCAGCGGACGCCGGGGCTCGGGAATGAGACAACCGTGTAGAGCTCGTCGGGCAGCTCATAGTCCAGGTAGGCCAGCAGCGTGCGCTCGGCATCGGTGGCGGGTCTCAGACGGTCGCTCCACGCCGGGGTGAATCCGACGGCGCGCAACACGTTCAGCGCCGCATCCTCGGCTTGGCGCACATCGTCATACGTTCCGACCGACCACGTTCCCGGCTGCCACCACTGCCAATTCAGCTCGCGGACGAAATCCGCCGATTGCGTCGAGTCCTCGGCGGCCTGCAGGTCGTCCGGCAGGTTGCGCAGCGCGAGGATGCCGCGCGGGTCGGGCTGGTCGAGCTGGGTCACGCCGTCGAGGTCACTCATGCGCGGACCTCGCCATACTCGAAGATGTCGGCGCGGACACCGTGTGCGTCGGCTGCCAAACGCCTGGCAGCCAGCGGCTCGCCCACTGCGTTGGTCAGGTGCTCTGCGAGGATTTCGAGCAGCGAGGTGACGACGCCGGGAACCTGGTCGAACTCCAGCGCATCGGCGCAGACATCGAGGAGGGTGTGGACCGCCTTCCGATCGCGCGCCACATACTCCGCGGCGAGCTGCTTGACGCGCGCGTCGAGCGACCGGGAAGGCCGGTAGGGGTCGAGCACCGTTCCAAGGCGGGGGTCGAAGTCGTTGAGGCTGTCGGTCATTGGGAGTGTCCTTTCAGTGGGGTTACTTGACGTGCGTCCAGCGCCGGCGGCGCAGGACTTCGCCGACGGTGAAGTGCGACACTTCAAATTCGGCGGCGAGGCTTCGGTGAGTGCAGTTGCCGGTGGCATAGCGAACGCGGATCTCTCGGACCAACTCATCATTAAGTCGGGCGTGAAGGTGATCCTCGCCGCGGCGAACGGGGGGTCGGCGGTAGTTGGGGTGCGTCATCCGCGTCCTCCTAAGCGCGTGCGCTCGATGCGGCACCGTTCGCAAAAGCCGCGCGCAATTGATTGCCGTGCCCATAGCTCTTGACCGCAGGCGCATCGCGGCGACGGCTCGGTGGGGGTCATCGCAGCCCCGCCAGGACGATCAGGGGAAGTTCTTTCCACCCGGAAAATTCATCGTCGTCCAGTTCGGCGTCAGTGCTGTGTGCGCAAACGACGATCAGGTCTCCGGCGTAATTCCGGCCGATCCACTCGAAGTCGTACGGACGCAATTCCAGGCGCTCATATCTGCCGCATACGATGTTCGTGCCCACGTATTTCTGTCGGTGCAGACACGTGTGACGCTCAAGGAAGCGCTTACACACGTTTTCCTTGCCGCTAACGGGAAACCATTCTGCTCCGGGTGCACTGAAGGTGCAGGGTACGAATGTTTCACCTTTGCGACCCGTTCGGATGCGCCCGAACGGTGTGAAATCGAGGGCCTCGTCCTGGCACAGATCGAAGGCGTCGAGTTGCTTGGCGACAGACAATGTGATTTGTCGATTGCCGACCTGCAGCACGCGGACTTCGGCCGTGAGGGTCTCGACGGTGGCTGTCGTGGTCGTCATGGCGTATCTCCCGAATCTTGTTGTTGTCTCCATGTGCGCAGTGCGGCTACCGCGCGTTGTTTTTGCCACTTGAGGCGCTGCCTGGCGTCCTCCACGGTGGTCGGCGGCGGATCGAGTGCCGCGACAGCGGCAACGTCCTCGGCTGGCGCGTTCTCGTCCTCGTTGCGCTCCCCGTCGGCGGGCGGGTAGATCGCCCACTCCAGAACCCCGTCAGCGAAAGCCAGGAGCTTGAAGGTTCCGGCGACGGGTTCCCGGTCGCCGACCGGGCAGTGCTTACGCAGACCGCCGTGTCGGTCCTTGTTGATCAGCAAGATCGCGCTGCCGCCGTGGCCGGGGGTGAAAGGTTTCTTGATCTTCACGCGCAGGGAGACGCCGCCGATCGCGCGGCGCTTGGCCGCGGTTCCACCGGGGCCGGCGGCGCGGGAATCGGGACTCTTAGCGAGGTGATCGTTCACCAGCACGGCGGCGCCGGCCTTTGCTAAGGGTTTGAGCACCTGGGTATGAGCGAGGGTGAAGTCGTCGGAGCTGTTGGAGCTGGCGCCGTACATGGGCAGCAGCTCGCCGATGGAGTCGACCAACGCGACAGCGGGACGCCATTGCACCGAGTCGGCGACCACCTGACGCACTTCGGTGCGATCCTCGGGCTCGCAGTAGCGAAACCGATTGTGATCGCGCAGCGCCTCGATCGGTGCGCCGAGGTCGACCAGGCGGCGAACGGTCGCGGCAGCGCCGTTGTGGTCGAGGTCGATTACCAGCGCCTTGCGGCCTGCGCGCAGTGCCTCGACGATGCTGGCGAGGCAGAGCCAGGACTTACCCACCTCGGGGTCACCGAAAATCCAGTTCACCTGGCCCGGGTAAAACAGGCAGACGCCATCCGCCCGACGCCCGAGCTGCGGTTCCGGCGGTTCCGGAACCGTGCCGTCAAGAAGGGCAGCGATGTCGACATAGAGCGGGGGTCCATCGTCCCCGGCGGTTCCCGGTTCCCGGAACCCATGTAGAGAACCGGGAACCGAGCTGTGACCTGCGGTTTCTCCGTAGTTTTCGCCGAGCGGTTCCCGAGCGGTTCCGGGGCTCTCATCGGTTCCGGGAACCGACCGGGAACCGGGAACCGCGCGCGGTTCCGGTTCCGTACCCGGGTTCCGGGAACCGGGAACCGCGGCAACATCGTCGGTCATGCCGCGAGCTCCCAGCGCTCCGCGATCCAGGCTGCGAGCGATCGCTCCGACCTCCACATGACGCGCAGATCGTCGAGGTCACGCGGCGGTGCCGGCAGAAATCCGGCACCCGCCAGGTGCCGCGCGGCGTCGGCGTACCCGCGACAGGGACCGCGATAAGGTCGCCAGGGGTCGGAATAGCCGCCATCGAGCGGGCTCAGCCGGCGCGATCCCGCGCGACGGCGGTGCGCCCGCGCGACGGTCGCGCTAGACTGTGGGCACACTGTGGCGGTGTAGGTGGCCTCGGAATCGACTCCGGGGTCATCATTTTTTGTGGACATCAGCGTCCTCCTATTTGGTGGCTATGCCGTTGCCGCCTCGTCGCTGAGCGAATCGACGTAACGCGGTCAGGCGCTGGCCCGCTCCAAGCTCTGGACGTACGCGGCGATCTGCGTGTCGGTGGAGAAGCGGCGGCGACCGATGGTGACCGAAGCGAGCTCGCCGGAGCCCCAGAGTTCAAAAACTGTGGAGCGCCCCACTCCGCCGAGTTTTTCCCCGGTGGCCTTCCAGTCGTTCATCACTGCCTCCTGTCGTAACGATCGACATATGCTGTCGTCTGCAATGACACTAACATGACCTGTTGCGTACGGCAACGGACTTAGGGCATAGTTGTCGTCATGGGCGACAGCAATGTGGAGCTTTGGCCGAGTGAGCTGTCTTTGCGACTCGGTGAGCAGATCGAGAAGGCGCGGCGGGATCGCGGCATGTCCGCGGTGAAGCTGGCCGAAGCCACAAACGCCGCCGGGGTCGGCATTCACCGGGTGGCGATTACTCGCATCGAACGCGGCGAGCAGGCGGTGACGGTCCCGGAACTGGTGTCACTGGGCAAGGCGCTTAACGCGGATTGGGTGGACTGGCTGGTCGCCGCCGCTGACGGTGTTCCCCACCTTGTCGGTAAACATGATCCTGCGCGGGTTGATTTGCGGGCGATGTTAATCACGGTGGAAGAACAATTAGAAACGATGCGCCACAGCCTGTTCCAGGCCGAAGAGGGCCCGAAGAAGCTTCGGATGCCCGACGCCTTCAAGGAACGTCTGGCTGCGGACGCGGAACGGTACCGGGCTTCCATCGCGTCCCTTGAGGATCAGCGGAATACGTTGCGCGAAATGCTGGGCGACGATGACTAGCCCTCGCCGCCGGCAACTGCCGCCGCAGATCCGGAAAATAGAAGTACAGGATCGGCGGACGGGTAAATCCGTTGTGCGGTATCAGGTCACGGTGGATACCGGCCTTAATCCGGTGACGGGACGCCGGCAGCAGACACGCCGCCGGTACGCGACCGAACGGGAAGCACGCAAGGCACTGGCGGAGATCACCGACGCCACCGCGAAGGGCACTTTTATCCCCCGGACCTCTATCACTGTGGATAGGGTTTGCGCGAACTACATTGCGGGTCGGCACCGGCTGCGGGCGTCGTCGCTGTCGAAACTCGAATATGACTTGGGTCCGTTGCGACAGCGGTACGGCGAGCTCCCGGTGCAGCGCCTCACAAAGGCCCATATCGACGTTCTGGTGGCCGACCTGGTGGCCGGTGGCACCAAGACACCCCTGGGGCGCGTTCGTCAGCCATGGTCAGCCGTGGCGGTGAACAAGGTGATCTCCACCATCGAGCAGGTGCTTGCTGATGCCCAGCGGCAGGGTCTCATTGCTCGGAACCCGGCCGAATTGGTATCTCGGGTGGAAGTGCCCCATTCGGAGGTAGAGACGTTCACCGTCGCCGAGGTGCGGGCGCTCCGGGCGTCGCTGGGCCAAGATCGCCTTGCTCATGCGTGGGAGTTGGCTTTATCAGGGTTGCGGCGCGGTGAGATCGCCGGCCTCCGCTGGGGTGATGTTGACCTTGATGCCGGTGTGCTGCGGGTGGCGAACAACCGGGTTCAGGCCGGGAACACGTCGGTAGAGAATCAGCCGAAATCAGCCACATCGCGGAGGGAGCTGCCCTTAACGGATCGTATGAAGATGGTGCTTCGGGCGGCGCGATCACGGCAGGCGGCGGAGCGGCTTGCCGTCGGCCCGTCGTATGGGCCGGGTGAATACGTTGTGAGCAATGAGGTCGGCCAGCCGTATGCACCGCAGACCCTCTCTCGGTACTGGCGCCAGGCCGTTGAGGCGGCGGGTATCCGGCATATCAAGCTCCACGCGGCCCGCCACACGTGCGCCACGCTGATGCACCTCGACGGTGTGCCGACTGCGGTGGTTGCCGCCTGGATCGGCCACAAGGATGCCTCTCTCACCATGCGGCTGTACGCCCATTCACAGGACGATGCGCTGCGCCAGGCGGGGAGCAGCTTGGATCGAGTTACGGGGGAGTTGTGACATTCTGTGACACCCGAAAGGGGTGTTCGACGCTATCGAACAGCATCGATGCTGGTCAGAGTGGAGCCGATGACGGGAATCGAACCCGCGTTCTCAGCTTGGGAAGCTGATGTTCTACCATTGAACTACATCGGCGCAGGTGCCCTCGCAGGCTAGCACCCGCCGGTATCCGCCTCTCACCGCAGGTCGCCGCCGGGGAAAAACCCCGGTCATCCCCGGATCGTCGCCGCGCGTGGCGCGGTTTGCTCCGGCGCCGGCGGGCCTGCGCACCCCAGCGGATAGGCTCATCGGGTGCTGCTCTCCGATCGTGACCTGCGCGCCGACATCGCCGCCGGGCGGCTGGGCATCGACCCGTTCGACGACACCTTGGTGCAGCCCTCCAGCATCGACGTGCGCCTCGACAGCCTGTTCCGGGTGTTCAACAACACCCGCTACACCCACATCGACCCCGCCCGCCAGCAGGACGACCTGACCAGCCTGGTCGAATCGGTCGACGGCGAGCCGTTTGTCCTGCATCCCGGGGAGTTCGTGCTGGGCGCCACCCTGGAGCTGTTCACCCTGCCCGACGACCTGGCCGGCCGTCTGGAGGGCAAGTCGTCGCTGGGCCGGCTGGGGTTGCTCACCCACTCCACCGCCGGGTTCATCGACCCCGGTTTCAGCGGGCACATCACCCTGGAGCTCTCCAACGTCGCCAACCTGCCGATCACGCTGTGGCCGGGGATGAAGATCGGCCAGCTGTGCCTGCTGCGGCTGACCAGCCCCGCCGAGCACCCCTACGGCAGCACCCGGGTCGGCTCGAAGTATCAGGGCCAGCGCGGGCCCACCCCGTCGCGCTCCTACCAGAACTTCGTTCCCTGACCGGAGATCGGGGCCCGACGACGCCGCGTCTGCGCGTCTGGCGTGAGATCGCCCTATCCCGGCGCGACACGCCGAAAAAATCACACGCCGCGTTGCGCCAGTTCACGACGGTGCTTCGGCGTTCTAAATTTTTTTGACCGGTTTCTACGCGTAGGGTCGGCATATCGGTTGCCGTGCCGTTGCAGACACCGGAGCCTTCAGACCGGGTGGGCCTGGCGGGGGTGCACGGCCGATCCGCTATACAGGAATCACCAGCGAGTTCGTTGCCGACGCTAGGGAGGGGTCGTGGACATCGCGTTAGGCGTGTCGCTGGCCACCGCATCCTCACCGGCCGTTCGGATGGTCGTGATCGAGGGGGAGAGCGCCGACGGGGTGACCGTCGATCGTGACGAGTTCGACGTCGCCGCCGGTGAATCGGTGGCCGAGCAGGTGGTCAACGCGATCGACGGCGCCCGCGCCGGCGCGGTCAACGCCGGCCACCAGCTGACGTCGATCGGGGTGTCGTTCAACGACCCGATCGAGGCCGACCTGCTGCGCGACGCGTTGGTCCGCCACCGGGTCGACGACGTCATGGTCGTCTCGGCGTTTCTGGCGGCGGTCGCGCTGACCCAGAGCGTCGGCAGCGAGACCGGCCATGCGCGCACCGCCCTGCTGTTCGTGCAGCCCGGAACCGCCACGTTGGCGACCGTGGAATCCGCCGACGGCGCGATCGCCGACGTGCGTCGCCACCGGCTGGTGCACGAGGACTGCGAGGAGGACCTCACCGACGAACTGGCGACGTTGGTCGCCAGCGTCGCCGAGGTGCCCGACCCGCCCGACGGGATATTCGTCGTCGGCTCCGGCGTGATGACCTCGGCGGTCAAATCACGGTTGGAATCGGCCACCCGGTTGCCGGTCAACGTGCCCGGGGAACCGGCGTTGGCGATGGGTCGCGGCGCCGCGCTGGCCAGCGCGCACGCCCCGCTGTTCGCCTCGTCGACCCGGGCGATGGCGTGGGCCCAGGACTTCGGCACCGGATCGCTGGACTCCGGGGCGATGCGGGCGTGGCTGACCGCGCTGCCCGGCGCGATCGACTACGACGCCACCAGCGACAACGGCGCACTGGCCTACAGTGCGGTCCCCGGCGCGGTCGAGGGCGAGAACCCCGAACACGTCGACACCGCGGCCGCCGCCGACGCCGACGAACCCGAGCGCCTCGACTCCGGCATGCTCGACTTCCGCGCCGCCGAGGAGGACCCGCGGGGGCGGCTGCGGCTGCTGGTCGGCGGGGCCGGGTCGGTCGTCGTCGTCGCGATCACCGCGCTGGTGATCTCGGTGCTGGTCGGCCTCGACTCGCCCCAGTCGCCCAACCCCCATCCCGGGGCGCGGGTGGTGCCCAGCGAGAAGGCGGCCCCACCGAAACCGCAGGAGCCACCGCCCCCGCCGCCGAAGGCCCCGGCCCCGGCCCCGGCCCCGGAGGCGCCCGCGCCGGCCCCCGAGAACGCGCCTGCGCCGCAGACCCAGGCGCCGAAGGCCCCGGTGGTCCAGGCCCCGGCCCCGGCCGCCCCCGCGCCGGCGCCGGCGCCGGCTGCGCCACCGCCACCCCCGGCGGCCCCGCCCCCGCCGCCGGTGGTCGTGCCGTTGCCGATCCCGGGTCTGCCCGATTTCGATCCGCCCGGCAAACGCGGTGGCCGCGACCGGGACGGGCCGCGCCGCGGCGGCGACCACGACCACGACGGCTGGAAGCCGCCGAAGATCCCGATCATCGGCGGTGGCGGTCACGGTCACGGTCGCGGCGGCGGCAAGTGGGACATCCCCGGGATCCCCGGTCTGTGAGGCCGCGCCGGTGGGCCGGCCCGTCCAACTCGGTGAGGTCGGCGGCGTCGATCCACTAGCCTGAAACTCGTGGATTTCACGGCGGCGTTTGTGGACCAGAACCGCGCCTTCGGGGAACTGATCGGCGGCGGCGACCCGGACACACCGGTGCCCACCTGCCCGCAGTGGACGCTGAACCAGCTGTTCCGCCACGTCGGGCGCGGCAACCTGTGGGCCGCGGCGATCGTCGCCGAGCCCGCGGACACCCCGGTCGATCCGCGGTCGGTGCCCGGCGGCAAACCGCCCGCCGACCCGGATGCGGCGCTGGACTGGCTGCACGCCGGGGCGCAGAAACTCCTCGACGCGACCGCCGCGACCGGCCCCGACACCCCGGTGTGGACGTTCGTGGGCCCGCAGCCCGCCCGGTGGTGGATCCGCCGGCGCCTGCACGAGGTGATCGTGCACCGCGCCGACGCCGCCCTGGCGCTCACCGGTGAACCGGGCCTGGCCGGTCTGCCGCCGGAGTTGGCGGCCGACGCCGTCACCGAATGGCTGGAACTGGCGAGCGGGCTCGCCGGGCGTGGGTCCGGTCCCGCCCCGCTCGCCGACGGCCAGAGCGTGCACCTGCACGTCACCGACGCCGATCTCGGGGCGGCGGGGGAGTGGACGATCCACGGCGGCCCCGACGGGCTGCGGTGGTCGCACGAACACGGCAAGGGCAGTGTGGCGCTGCGCGGGAGCGCCACCGACCTGCTGTTGGCCACCCTGCGGCGCATCCCGGTCGCCGACAGCGGCATCGAGATGTTCGGGGACGCCGCGGTGTGGCAGCAGTGGTTGGACCGCACGCCGTTCTGAGCGCGCCACAGGGTATTTTGCAGGACATGACGACATCGGAGATGGCCACCGTTCTGGCCTGGCACGACGCGCTGGCCGCCCGGGATCTGACCACGCTGGAGTCGTTGTCCAGCGACGGCATCGAGGTGGCGCAGCCGCACGCCGCCGGACAGGGGCATCGCGCACTGCGGGAGTGGGCGCAGACGGTGACGATCATCACCAAGCTGGGCCGGATGTACATCCACGACGGGGTGGTGGTCGTCGAGCTGATCCCCGAGGACCCCGACGCGCCGGTGGAGGCGGCGGCTTTTCAGGTGGTCGACGACCAGGTCACCTCGGTCTTCCGCCACCCCGACCTCGATGCGGCGCTGGCCGCGACCCGCCTCACCGAGGCTGACCGCATCGACTGATCCCCTAGGCTCACCACATGCGCGGGATCATCCTGGCCGGCGGTTCGGGCACTCGCCTGTATCCCATCACCAACGGCGTCAGCAAACAGCTGCTGCCGGTGTACGACAAGCCGCTGATCTACTACCCGCTGTCGACGCTGATCATGGCGGGCCTGAGCGACATCCAGGTGATCACCACCGGCCACGACGCGCCGGGCTTCCAACGGCTCCTCGGTGACGGCTCCGCGTTCGGCATCAACCTCAGTTACGCGATCCAAGACGAACCCAACGGCCTGGCACAGGCTTTCGTCATCGGTGCCGACCACATCGGTGACGGATCGGTCGCGTTGGTGTTGGGCGACAACATCTTCTACGGACCCGAGCTCGGGACGAGTCTGAGCCGATTTCAAAGTGTCGCGGGCGGAGCGATTTTCGCCTACCGGGTCGCCAATCCGTCGGCGTACGGCGTGGTGGAATTCGATGCCGACCACCGGCCGGTCTCGATCGAGGAGAAACCCGCCGTTCCCAAATCCCACTATGCGGTGCCGGGGCTGTACTTCTACGACAACGACGTCATCGAGATCGCCCGTGGTCTGCGGCCGTCACCGCGCGGGGAGTACGAGATCACCGAGATCAACCAGACCTATCTCGAGCAGGGCCGGTTGACCGTCGAGGTGCTGGCGCGCGGCACCGCCTGGCTGGACACCGGCACCTTCGACTCCCTGCTCGACGCCAGCGACTACGTGCGCACCCTGGAGCGTCGGCAGGGACTGAAAATCAGTGTGCCCGAGGAGGTGGCGTGGCGACGCGGGTTCATCGACGACGAGCAGCTCGCCGCCCGCGCCCACGCCCTGCTCAAATCCGGCTACGGCAGTTACCTGCTGGACCTTCTCGAGCAGGGTCCGGACTTCGGGGTGCTGCGCTGAGGCGACGAGCTCAGTCGTAGATGACCGCCTCACCGCGGCGGCGCAGGTCGTCCAGAAGCGTGCGCATGGCGTCGAGCTGGTCGTCGGAGTGCCCGACCCAGTCGGTGACCTCACCGATCACCGCCACCGGCTGCCGGGTGCGGTAGGACAGGGTCGGGTTGCCCGGGTACTTCGCGTCGGTCACGTTCGGATCGTCCTCCACGATCCCCTGCGGCGCGACCAGGTAGACGCGTCCGGGTCCGGCGCCGAGGGCGAGCTCGGCACCCCACACGGCGGCGTCGAGCGTGCGGGTGATGTACACGTGGTTCGACACCCGGTCGGCCTCGAAGTTCGACCGGCGTCCGGGCACCAGCAGATCACCGACCGCCAGGTCGGCCTTCGTGCCGTGTAGGTATGCCCCCGATTGATGTGCCACAAATGGTTTCGGCGCTTCGGCCACCATCGCCCCCTCGATTTCTACCGATGATCACCGCAGTGTGCCCCACGACAGGGGTCTTGCCGCAAGCCCCCGGTGTCGACCTAGAATGAGACTGGGCAGGGCGCCGCGGGCGAACTCAGTCGGCCGCCAGCCGGTCGCGTGCCTTGTGCAGAGAACGCTGGAGGCGGGTGCGGTCGGCGCCCATGCCGACCAGCAGATCGACCACCATCGGGCCCATGATGTGGGTGAGCGCGTAAACGCCCGGGCCCGCCGAGTCGTGGCCGTCGAAGGCACCCACGATCTCCAGCAGCACGATGCCGTGCACCAGACTCCACACCCGGCCGGCCAGGTCGACCGGGTCGTCGGCGCGCAGCTGCCCGGTGTCGAGCATGCGCCGCACCGCGGTGACCAACTGCTCGAAGGTCGCCGCGGCCACCGGCGTGTCGGTCTGCACCGCACGGGAGAGATGGGGGGCCGCCAGCCCGAACATCAGCCGGTAGCGCTGCGGGCTGCGCCGCGCGAACTCCCAGTAGGCGAAGCCCATCACGAAAAAATCCGCCATCGGATCGTCGGTGGTCGACGCGCCGGCCAGCGCCGCGCCGAACTGCCGGAACGATTCGGCGACCAGCGCGTCGAGCAGTCCGGTCATGCCGCCGAAGTGGGTGTAGACCGCCATCGTGGAGGCGCCGATCTCCGCGGCGAGCTTGCGGGCCTGCAGGGCTTCGGGACCCTCGCGGCGCAGCAGGTGCATGCCGGCGTCGACCAACCGTTGCCGGGTGTCGGTGTTGGTGGAAGCGCTGCGCTGCGAACTCATCCTTGCCATTCTGCCATAACAGTGTTATACCTGAACCATAACAAGGTTATGTTTCGGAAGGACGGGTCATGGACAACCGCTACCTGCAGGGGGGCTTCGCCCCGATCGCCGAGGAACACACGCTCACCGATCTGCCGGTCACCGGCACGATCCCCGGCTACCTGGACGGGCGCTACCTGCGCAACGGGCCGAACCCGATCAGCGAGGTCGATCCGGCGCTGTATCACTGGTTCATGGGTGACGGCATGGTGCACGGCGTTCGGCTGCGCGACGGCAAGGCCGAGTGGTATCGGAACCGGTATGTGCGCGCACCGCAGGCCGGCGCCGCGCTCGGCGAACCGGCGCCGCGGGGTCGCCACGTCGGACCGTCGGCGATCGGCGCCAACACCAACGTCATCGGCCACGCCGGGCGCACGCTGGCGCTGATCGAGGGCGGCATCTCCTGCTATGAGCTCACCGACGAACTCGACACCGTCGGGCCGTGCGATTTCGACGGCACCCTACCGGGCGGCTACACCGCGCACCCCAAGCGCGACCCCGACACCGGGGAGCTGCACGCGGTGTCGTATGCGTTCAACCGCGGCAACACCGTGCAGTACTCGGTGATCGGAGCCGACGGGCGGGCGCGGCGCTCGGTGGACATCGAGGTCACCGGTGCGCCGATGATGCACGACTTCTCGCTCACCGAGAACCACGTCGTGCTCTACGACCTGCCGGTGACCTTCGACGCCCAGCAGGTCGTCGAGGCGACGGTGCCGCGGGCGCTGCGGCTGCCGGCCCGACTGATGATCTCGGCGCTGATCGGGCGGGTGCGCATTCCCGACCCCATCGCCGCGCGGCTGCCGATGCCCGCCCCGCAGGCCCTCGGTCTGCCGTACCGGTGGAACCCGCGCTATCCCGCGCGGGTCGGCGTGATGCCCCGCAACGGCGACAACACCGATGTCCGCTGGTTCGAGGTCGAACCCTGCTACGTGTTCCATCCGATGAACGCCCACGACGACGGTGACACCGTCGTGCTCGACGTGGTGCGCCACCCCAAGATGTTCGACACCAACCTGCGGGGGCCCGAGGAGGGCCCGCCGACGCTGGAGCGGTGGACCATCGACCTCGCCGACGGCAAACTGCGGGAGTCGCGCATCGACGACCGGGCCCAGGAGTTCCCCCGCGTCGACGAGCGTCGCGTCGGCCGCCGAAATCGCTTCGGTTACGCGGTCGGCGTCGACGACGGCGAGCCGGAAGGGGTGCTGATCAAACACGACTTCGTCGGCGACGGCACGGCGAAGCGATCCTTCGGTGTCGGAATGCAGCTGGGCGAGTTCGTCTTCCACCCGTCGGCGCCGGACGCGAACGAGGATGACGGGGTGCTGATGGGCTTCGTCTACGACGCCGCCGCCGACCGCAGCGATCTGGCGATCCTCGACGCGCAGACACTGGACACCGTCGCCAGCGTGCACCTGCCGCATCGGGTTCCGGCCGGCTTCCACGGCAACTGGGTGCCGACCGCCCGCTGAGATCGGGCGGTCGGCGCGAACGGAAGGAGTCGACATGACCACCGAGACCGTGGCCTCACCGTCGCCGCGCCCCCGGCCGGCGGCCGGACGCGGGGTGCGGGTCGGCGACCGGGAACGCGAACGCGTCGCCGCGCGGCTCGCTCAGGCGCTCAGCCAGGGGTATCTGTCGATCGGAGAGTACGAGACCCGGACGGATGCGGCGATCGCGGCCCGGACCGTCGGGGCGCTCGACGAGCTGATGGCCGATCTTCCCGTCGACCGGATCCGCCGGCACGATCCGCAGCGGCGGGCCGCGCTGCACCGCGCCGCCCGCACCGGCGTGCGGATCCACCTGGCCGCCTACCTGGGTGCCGCGGCGCTGATGCTCGGCATCTGGGCGGTGACCGGCGGGTACTTCTGGCCGATCTGGCCGCTCCTCGGCTGGGGTATCGGGATGGCGTGCCACGCGGGCGGGCTGTCGGCGTGCGGGGCGCCGGGCCGCTCGCGGATCGGCGAGCAGATCGCGCGGTCAGGCCGTCCCTACTGGCGGTAGCTGGCCAGGAAGTTGCCCAGCCGCTCGATCGCGCGGCTCAAATCCCGGCTCCACGGCAGCGTCACGATGCGCAGGTGATCCGGTGCCGGCCAGTTGAATCCGGTGCCCTGGGTGACCAGGATCTTCTCCGACATCAACAGGTCGAGCACCAGTTGCTCGTCATCGGCGATGTCGTGGACCTCCGGGTCCAGCCGGGGGAATGCGTAGAGCGCCCCGGCCGGCTTGACGCAGGAGACCCCGGGGATCTCGTTCAACGCGGTCCAGGCGGTGTCGCGCTGCTCGAGCAGTCGCCCGCCGGGCAGCACCAGGTCATCGACGCTCTGGTAGCCGCCGAGGGCCACCTGGATGGCGTGCTGGGCCGGCACGTTGGGGCACAGGCGCATGTTGGCCAGCAGGTGGATGCCTTCGATGAAGCTGGCGGCGTGCTCCTTGGGGCCGGTGATGGTCAACCACCCGGACCGGTAGCCGGCCACCCGGTAGGCCTTCGACAACCCGTTGAACGTCAGGCACAGCATGTCGGGGGCGACGGCGGCGACGTTGATGTGCTCGGCGTCGTCGTAGAGGATCTTGTCGTAGATCTCGTCGGCGAGCAGCAGCAGTTGGTGTTTGCGCGCCAACTCGACCATCTGGGTGAGGATCTCCCGCGAGTACACCGCCCCGGTCGGGTTGTTGGGGTTGATGATCACCAGCGCCTTGGTGCGTTCGGTGATCCGCGATTCCAGGTCGGCGATGTTGGGTTGCCAGCCCTGGGTCTCGTCGCAGAGGTAGTGCACCGGGGTCCCCCCGGCCAGCGACGTCGAGGCGGTCCACAGCGGGTAGTCCGGGGCGGGGATCAGCACCTGATCGCCGTTGTCGAGCAGCGCCTGCAGCGTCATCGTGATCAGCTCGGAGACCCCGTTGCCCAGGTAGACGTCGTCGACGTCGAACGGCGGGAAGTCCTCGACCAGTTCGTAGCGGGTGACCACCGCCCGGCGCGCCGACAGGATGCCCTGGGAGTCCGAGTAGCCCTGCGAGTACGGCAGTGCCTGGATCATGTCGCGCATGATCACGTCGGGGGCCTCGAACCCGAACGGCGCCGGGTTGCCGATGTTGAGCTTGAGGATGCGGTGCCCTTCGCCCTCCAGCCGGGCGGCGTGGTCGTGCACCGGACCGCGGATCTCGTAGAGGACATCCTGGAGCTTGCTGGACTGCGCGAACGTGCGCGGTCGCGGCGGGAGCCCGGTCTGGCCGGGCCACTGGTGCGTCGTCACGTCGGTCATCGTCCCACGAGTGTCTAGCGAAAATTTGCCCGGAGAGCAGTTGGGGCCGTGATTGCTCGGCAATCACGGCCCCAACTGGCGTCTCAGCGTTTGCCTGGCGGTTTGGCCCCGCGGGCGATGCCCAGCCCCTTCACCGGCGGCTGCGGCTTCTCGTCGGCCTTCTCGGGGGCCTTCTCGGGGGCCTTCTCGGCAGCGGTGTCGGTGTCCTTCGCGGCCCCGCCCGCCTCGGCCTCGGGGGCGGCCTTGGGGGCCTCGGGAGCCTCGGGGGACTGCGGGGCCTTCTCGGCGCCGCCGGCCGGTTTGGCCGCCGTCTTCTTCGCGCCGGGCCGTTTGGCGCCGGCCGCGATGCCCAGGCCCTTCACCGGCGCGGCGGCCTTGGGGGCCTCACCGGATTCGGCCGGGGCGGACTGCGCCTTGCCCGCCGTCTCGGTCTTGTCCTCGGTCTTCTCCGGCTGGGCCGCGGCCGGTTTGGCCGCCGTCTTCTTCGCGCCGGGCCGCTTGGCGCCCCCGGCGATGCCCAGACCCTTGACCGGCGCGGCCTTCGGGGCCTCACCGGATTCGGCCGGAGCGGACTCCGCGGCCTCCGCCGGGGCGGCCTCCGCCTTGGCCGGTGCGGCCTTCTTCGCCCCCGGGCGTTTGGCGCCGCCGGCGATGCCCAGGCCCTTCACCGGGGCGGCCGCCTTGGTCTCCCCGGCCGTCTTGGTCTCGGCCGGGGCGGTCTCGGCGGCCGGTTTCTCCATCGTGGCGGTCGCGGCGGCGGCCGGAGCCGGCTTCTTGGGTGCGGCCTTGGCGGCGGCCTCGGCGGCCGCACCCTTCGGCGGCAGCGTCACCTTCTCCTTGTCCAGCGACCCGAGCAGCAGCTGGGCGATGTCGCGGATCTGCACCCCTTCGCGTCCGGCGATGTCCTGCCGGTCGTCGACACCGTCGCTGATCATCACCCGGCAGAACGGGCAGGCGGTGGCGATGGTGTCGGCGCCGGTGGCCAGCGCCTCATCGACCCGCTCGTGGTTGACGCGTTTGCCGATGTGCTCTTCCATCCACATCCGCGCCCCACCGGCGCCGCAGCACAGCGCCCGGTCGCGGGAGCGCGGCATCTCGATCAGATCCGCCCCCGAGGAGCTGACCACCTCACGCGGCGGGTCGTAAACCTTGTTGTGCCGGCCCAAAAAGCACGGGTCGTGGTAGGTGATCTTCTGGTTGATCGGCTTGACCGGGGTCAGCTTCTTGTCGCGCACCAACCGGTTGAGCACCTGGCTGTGGTGCAGCACCGTGTAGTTGGTGCCCAGCTGCGGGTACTCGCGGCCGATCGTGTTGAAGCAGTGCGGGCAGCTGGCGATGATCTTGCGGTCCACCGTCTCGACACCCTCGAACAGCTCGTTGAGGGTCCCGACGTTCTGCTGGGCGAGCTGCTGGAACAGGAACTCGTTGCCGGAGCGCCGCGCCGGGTCCCCGGTGCAGGTCTCGCCGGTGCCCAGCACCAGGAACTTCACCCCGGCCGCGGCGAGCAGCTCGGCGACCGCCTTGGTGGTCTTTTTGGCCCGGTCCTCATAGGCCCCGGCGCACCCGACCCAGAACAGGTACTCGAAGCCCTCGAAGCTCTCCACGTCCTGGCCGTAGACCGGCACGTCGAAGTCCAGCTCGTCGATCCAGCCGGTCCGTTCACTGGCGTTCTGGCCCCACGGGTTGCCCTTGGTCTCGAGGTTTTTGAACAGCACCCCGAGCTCGGACGGGAACTCCGACTCCATCAGCACCTGGTAGCGGCGCATGTCGAGGATGTGGTCGACGTGCTCGATGTCCACCGGGCACTGCTCGACGCAGGCCCCGCAGTTGGTGCAGCTCCACAGCACGTCGGGGTCGATGACCCCGCCCTGCTCCTCGGTGCCGACCAGCGGCCGGGTGGCCTGCTCGGGGCCGTGCCCGCCGATGCGCTCGAAGCCCTTCTCCGGCACGTGATGGCCCGGGACCGGCTTCGCGCCGGACAGGTCGACGTCCCCGGACGGCATCTCCTCGTCGCCGAGCAGGTAGGGGGCCTTGGCCATCCAGTGGTCGCGCAGGTCCATGATCAGCAGCTTCGGGCTCAGCGGCTTACCGGTGTTCCACGCCGGGCACTGGGACTGGCAGCGACCGCACTCGGTGCAGGTGGCGAAGTCCAGCAGGCCCTTCCAGGTGAAGTCCTCGATCGTGCCGCGACCGAACGAGGCGTCCTCCGGCGGATCCTCGAAGTCGACCGGCGTGCCGTCGACCTCGATCGGCAGCAGCGGGCCCAGCCCGTCGGGCAGCCGTTTGAAGGTGACGTTGATCGGCGCCAGGAAGATGTGCAGGTGCTTGGAGTGCAGCACGATCAGCAGGAACGCCAGCATCACCGCGATGTGCGCCAGCAGCGAGCCGGTCTCGACCCACTCGCTGGCGGTGTGGCTGAGTCCCGACATCAGCTTGCCCATCAGCTGGGACAGAAACGCCCCGTTGCCGTAGGGCAGGGTGCCGTTGTTGACCGCCGCCCCGCGCAGCGGCAGGAACGTGAGCACCACCAGGCCGATCATGACCAGGATCAGCCAGGCCCCGCCGTTGTGCGAGCCGTAGAACCGGGAGGCGCGCCCCATGTCGCGGGGGTTGCGGATGGTGCGGATGATCATGAACACGATGATCGAGATCGTCACCGCGGTGATGAAGAAGTCCTGCAGGAAGCCCAGGGCGTCCCAGTGGCCGATGATCGGGATCGCGAAGTCGTTTTTGAACAGCAGCCCGTAGGCCTCGATGTACACGGTGAGCAGCACCAGAAACGCCCACATGGTGAAGAAGTGCGCCAGGCCGGGGATCGACCATTTCAGCAGCTTGGACTGCCCGGCCACCTCGCGGATCTGGGTCCACACCCGGGTGGCGACGTCGGTGGTCCGCTCGTCGCCGGTCTTCTGGCCGGACATGACCAGCCGGTACAGCCACAGGATCCGGGAGGCGGCGAAGAAGCCCACCACCGCCGTTCCGCCCAGGCCCACCACGAGCCTGATCAGCATCTGCGTGTTCTCCACGGGGAGTCCTTCCCACAAGGTAAGTTACCGATGAGTAACCTATCCCTGGTTACCGGTCAGTAACATAATTGCGTGCCAGCTCAATAGTGACATCATTGTGCTACCCGCCGCTGACGCAGGTTGCCCTAACTCCGGTTTTGGATCCCCCCGGCGCCGGCCTCTAGGACTGCCCGCCGGATTCCTCGCCGCCCTCCGCCGACGCGTCGCCGGTCGCCGTCGGCTGCGCACTCGTGGTCGGTGCCTGCGTCGTCGTCGGCTGCGCCGAGGTGGTGCGCTCGGTCGTGGTGGTCGCCTCGGTGGTGGTGGTCGCCTCGGAGGTGGTGGTCTCGTCGCTGGTGGTCGTCGTCGCCTCGGTGGTCGTGGTGGTCTCTTCGCTGGTGGACTCCGGGGGCGGCGGCTCCTCGCTGGGCGGCGGGGGCGGGATCGTCGAGACGGTCGGCAGACCGTCGTCGCCGGTCACCGTCACCGTGACCGGGGCGGGCGGCTCCGCGGGGGTGGTGACGCCCGGCTTCTGGTCTCCGGACTCGGTGCCGGAGACCAGGCTGTAGAGCAGACCGCCGCCGGCGAACACCGCGAGGGCCACCGCGCCGCCGAACAGCACCGGGGGGCGCCGATACCAGGGCAGTCCCGGTGCCGGGGCGTAACCGGGGTCGGCCGCCGGCGGCGGGGGCGGCGGCGGGGAGTCGGTGTAGCTGGAGGCGTCGAACCGGTAGTCGTCGCCGGTGTACGGGGTGGGTTCGCTGGGGCCGACGGCGTCTTGCGACCAGGCCAGCTCGGGGCCCACCGACTCGGCCGGCGGTCCGGGCACATACGACGTGGCCTCCGAGGTGGACTCGGCCCCGCCGGTGAAGCCGGCGGCGGAGGGCGCCATGGCCGTGGCCCCGGTCGCGCCGATCGCCCCGGCCCGCCCGGTGGGCGCCGGCGGTTCGGTCCACAACCCGGTGGGGGCGTCGGGGCCGGTCGGGGTCATCGGCGCCCGACCGGCGCCGCCGCGCTCGGCGAGGATGCGGGCACCGGCGGCGGCGCTCAGCGCCGGCTGGGCCGGGGTGATGACCGGCACCTGCAGGCGCTGCGAGAGCTGCTCGGCGATGCCGGGCAACTGTGCTCCGCCGCCGACCGCGGCGATGGCCGCGAGCCGACGCGCCGGGATGCCGCTCTGCTGCATGGTGGTGGCGACGGCGTCGATGCACCCGGCCAACGGGCCGGCGATGAGCATGGTCAACTCCGCGCGGTTCAACGGCACCGGGGCCGTCCCCGCGATCCCGGTGGCGACGGTGCTCGTGGCGCTCTGCGACAGCTGTTCCTTGGCGACCCGGCACTGCTCGCGCAGCCGGGCCATCGAGCTGACCGCGGCGGTGTCCCCGGCGTCGGGCAGCCGGGTGAGCACGTGGTTGAGCACCGCGTTGTCGACCAGGTCGCCGGCGAAATCGGTGTAGCGGAACGTCTGTCCCACCGCGGTGAGGTCGGCCCCCGCGTCGGCGACGGTGATGCTGGTGCCGCTGCCGCCGAAGTCGCAGAGCAAAACGATGCCGTCGGTCGGCATGCCCGGTTCGGTGGCCAGCGCGGCCAGCGCGGCGGTCGCGTCGGGCACCAGCGGCGGGGTCGCCCCGCCCGGGGAGAGCCGCGGCTTGGCCGCCAACGCGGCCGACAGCGACGAGAACGCGCCCGGATCCCAGTGCGCGGGGATCGCCACGGTGACCGGGGCGCCGTGGCCGACGGTGGCCGCGATCGTGTCGAGCGCCTCGGCGGTCAGGCCCTCACCGCTGTAGGCCGCGCCGTCGGCGGCCACCAGCGGCACCGGATCGCCGATCCGCTCGACGAACCCGCGCAGCACCACCCCGGGATCCCCGGGGTCGGTGGCCAGGTTCGGGTTCTCGCCGCGAATCCCGACTTCGGGCGGCCGGCGGTCGAACAGCGTCAACACACACCGGCGGATCACCGGGGGGCGGCCGCTGTGGGCGGCGGCCAGGTTGGTCATGCCGATCGACAAACCCAGCGAGTCGCTCATGTCGCGCGCACCTCGTGTCTCGACTGGTTGGCTGGCGGGCTAGTGCGCCTCAACGATAACCGGTGCCCCGGCGGTCCCCGGTCGGCCTGCGCGGGCGGTGGCTACGGCAGGGACGGAATGGTGATCTCGGTCGGCACGTAGGGGTTCGACGGGATCGTGATCGTCTCCGGCAACTGCGGCAGGCGGTGTTCCCTGCTGGTCTCGGTGGGTCCGGGGGACTCGGCGGTCGAGCCCGGCTGCTCGTCGGGAGCCTGGGTCTCGGGGGACTCCGAGGCCTCCGACGACGGGGTGGTCGTGGCGGTGGTGGTGCTGGGCGCCGTGGTCGTGGTCGACGACTGGGTGGTCGACGATGTCGGCGTGGTCGGCATCTGCGAGTCGGGTTGGTCGCTGAACAACACCACCAGGCCCCACACGATCAGCCCGAGCAGGATCAGCACCAACACCAGCCAGGCCATCAGCAGCCCGCGGCGCCGATACCAGGGGGAGGGGCGCTCGGCGTTGGGGTCGATGCCGGTGTTGATGTACTCGGTCGGCTCGTCATAGCGGGACACGCCGAGAGATTTTACTGGTCGATGCTGAGAACCGGAGAACGCGGTGATCCCGCTAGGCGCCCGGCGGGGCCGCGGGCGGCGCGGGTTCCTCGACGGGCCCCGGCGGCGGTCCGGCCGGGAACTCCTCGGACTCGCTGCCCGCCCCGGGCTCCTCGACAGGCGTCGACTCGGTCTCGGGCGTCGAGGCGGTGGTCGCGGTGGTCGCGGTGGTGGTCTCGCTGGTCGCGGTGGTCGCGGTCGTCGTGGTCGTCGTGGTGGTCTCCGCCGGGGTCGAGGTCGTGGTCGACGGGGTGCGCACCGTGGTCGTGGGTGGGGTCGGGGTGACCGGCGCGATCGCGGGAACGCTGGTCGTGGTGGTGTCGCGGGTCGGCCCCGACACCCCGGACCGGCTGGTGACCAGCACGACCACCCCGTAGACGATCACCCCGATCAGCAGGGAGACCAGCAGACCCCACACGATCAGCGCCGCCGGTTTGAGGTACCACGGCGACGCGGGCGGCTCGGACGGCCCGGCGGTGCCGTAATCGCCGACGTTGATGTACTCGGTCGGCTCGTCCCCCGGATCCTGCGGTGTTCCATGGCGCCCCACGGACACCGATAGTAGGAGCCGTCGGGGCCCGGCCGGGCCCCGACGCGCCGCCCACTCAGAACTGGCGCATCACCTCGGTGGCGAACAGGTCGAGGTGATCGAGGTCGGACATGTCGAGGACCTGCAGGTAGATGCGCTGAACCCCGATCTCGGCGGCCGCGCCGAGTTGGTCGACGATCTGGGCGGGGGTGCCGATCAGCGGTGTGTTGGACCGCAGCTCGTCGACGTCGCGGCCGATGGCGTCGGCGCGGCGGGCCACCTCGGCGTCGTTGCGCCCGGCGCAGACCACGAACGCCGCCGAATAGACCAGCGAGTCCGGGCGGCGCCCGACGGCGGCCACCGCGTCGGCCACCCGGCCGAACTGGCGTTCGATGGTCTCGATCGAGGCGAACGGCACGTTGAACTCCGCGGCGAAGGTGGCCGCCAGCATCGGGGTGCGCCGCGGGCCCAGCCCGCCGATGATGATCGGCGGGTGCGGGCGCTGCGCCGGTTTGGGCAGGGCCGGGGAGTGCGACAACGCGTAGTGGGTGCCGGCGTAGTCGAACAGGTCGCCGTCGGGCGCGGTCCACAGCCCGATGATGACCTCCAGTTGCTCGGTGAGCCGGGCGAAGCGTTCCGCCAGCGGAGGGAACGGGATCGCGTAGGCGCGGTGCTCGGCCTCGAACCACCCGGCTCCGATGCCGAAGTCGACCCGGCCGCCGCTCATCGCGTCGACCTGGGCCACCGCCACCGCCAGCGGGCCGGGGTGACGGAACGTCGAGGAGGTCACCAGCGTGCCCAGCCGGATCGCGGTGGTTTCGCGGGCCAGCGCCCCCAGGGTGACCCAGGAATCGGTCGGCCCGGGCAGGCCGTCGCCGCTCATCGCCACGAAGTGGTCGGAGCGGAAGAAGCCGGAGAACCCGACCTGCTCCGCGGTCTGGGCCACCGCCAGTTGGTCGGTGTAGCTTCCACCCTGCTGCGGCTCGACGAATACCCGGAAGTCCATGCGCGCCACACTAGGCGGTGCCGGCCGGGCCGGCACTTAGAAGGTGTCGACGCGTTCGATGCTGACGAACATGCCGTGCCCGGTGTCGATGTTGGTGAACCGGGTGCCGTCGAAGCCGGCGTCGATGGTCCAGCCCTGCGCGACGTAGCCGCGGTAGTCGAGGGTGATCGCCGGGATGGCCCCCAGGTTTCCCAGCACCCACTCCACGTCCCCGTCGGAGGTGACGCGCACCCCGTTGGCGTGCTCGCCGTCGCGCAGCGGGGAGTCGGTGAACTGCGCCTCGCATCCGACGCTGTTGACCGAGATCTGGCAGCGGGTCTTGCCCGATTTCGTCTCGATGAACACCAGGCCGGCATCGTCGGCGGGCAGTTCGGTGGACCCGGGCGGGGTGCTCGGCGTGCCCGGCCCGGGGGTGGCCGGTGTCGTCGGCGCCGGTGTGCTCGGGGTCGGGGAGTGCACCGGGGGGCGGGTGGTCGAGGGAAACGTCGGCTCCGGGGGGCCGGCGCCGGGCCCGGGCACCGGACGGCCGTCGATGGTGGTGGTGCACCCGGCGACCAGTGCGACGCCGAGCAGTGCCAGCGCTCTGCCCGTGTTCACGTGCTCGCAGACCTCCGCTACCCGTTGACCGGCCCGTCGTCGACCGGCCACAGCCTAGAGCACCGCCGCGCGGCGGGGTCAGGACAAATCGCGGAACGCCAGGGTGAACCCGGCGACCGCCACGACCGCCGCCGCGCCGTAGCCGATCAGCGACCACCACCCGAGGTGGGCGTATTTGGTGATCGCCACCACCGCGAGGGCGGTGAACACCAGCAGCATCCCGTACAGCGGTGGACGGGCGGCGTTCCGGTTGCGCGTCGAGCCGGTCATTCTGAGTGCTCCGTTTCCAGTGGCGCCGTCAGCGGTGCGTTAGCTGCGATCATCACCCGCTTGCGCACCAAAAACCAGCCTCCGGTCATCGCCGGCACACCGACGAGCGCCGCGGTGCGGATCCAGACGCCGTACTCCGGGTCGAACATCATCAACACCAGCACCCCGATCAGGAACACCAGCGTGACGTATCCGCTGTAGGGGGCCAGCGGCATCCGGAACGACGGCCGTCGCAGCACACCGGCCCGGGTCAGCTGATGGAACCGGATCTGGCAGGCCACGATCGTCGCCCACGCCGCGATCACCCCGAGCGCGGCGATGTTGAGCACGATCTCGAAGGCGTGCTCGGGCACCACCGCGTTCAGCGCCACCCCGAACAGGCCGATCCCGGCGGTGAGCAGAATCCCGCCGTAGGGCACCCCGTTCTTCGACATCACCGCGGTGAACCGGGGCCCGCTGCCGTTGACCGCCATCGAGCGCAGGATCCGGCCGGTCGAATACAGCCCGGCGTTGAGGCTCGACAGCGCCGCGGTGAGCACCACCAGGTTCATCAGCCCGCCCGCGCCGTCGAAGCCGGCCTTGGAGAAGAAGGTGACGAACGGGCTCTCGTGCGAGCGGTAGGCGGTGTAGGGCAACAGCAGCGCCAGCAGCGACACCGACCCGACGTAGAAGATCGCGATGCGCGCGATCACCGAGTTGATCGCCCGCGGCATCACCTTCTCCGGTTCGACGGTCTCCCCGGCCGCGGTGCCGACCAGTTCGACCGCCGCGTAGGCGAACACCACCCCGGAGGTGACCAGCACCAGCGGGAGCATCCCGGTGGGGAACAGGCCGCCGTTGGAGTGCCACAGGCTCAACCCGGTCTCGGACCCGTCGATCTCGTAGCGGCCGGCCAGGAACACGGTGCCCACCACCAGGAACGTGATCAGCGCGACCACCTTGATCAGCGCCGCCCAGAATTCCAGTTCGCCGAAGAGTTTCACCGAGATCAGGTTCATCGCGACCACCGCCACCAGTGCGAGCAACGCCAGCAGCCATTGGGGGACCACGTGGAAAAGCCGCCAGTAGTGGAAGTAGGTGGCGATCGCGGTGATGTCGACGATGCTGGTCATCGCCCAGTTCACGAAGTACATCCAGCCGGCGACGAACGCGACTTTCTCCCCGAAGAATTCGCGGGCGTAGGACACGAACGAGCCCGACGACGGCCGGTGCAGCACCAGTTCGCCCAGGGCGCGCAGGATCAAGAACACGAACACGCCGCAGATGCCGTAGACCAGGAACAGGCTCGGGCCGGCCGAGGCCAGCCGCCCGCCGGCGCCGAGGAACAGCCCGGTGCCGATCGCCCCACCGATCGCGATCATCTGCAGCTGCCGGGGGCGCAGCCCCTTGTGGTAGCCGGCGTCTTCGCGGCGGAGCCGGTCTGCGGCCGAGGGGGAGGCTGACGGCTGAGACAAAGCGGCGTCCTTGCGGTGGTGGCGGGTGGCGGTGGCGCGGTGCAGACCGGAGCAGCCGCTCGGGGCGAGCCCGGCGCTCGGGTAGATCCTAAGGCGAGGTGTGTGCTGCGGGGCCCGCGGAGTCAGTCCGGTGTCGCCAGCGAACAGTCGCCGCGCTGATGCTCGGCCAAGGCGGCGGCCACGTCGTCGCAGGCGTCGCCGAAGAGCGCCAGCCGTTCGGGCCCGAGGACGTCGACGAAGAGCGTGCGGACCCGCTCGGCGTTGGCCGGTGCGGCGGCGGTGATGGCCGCCCGGCCGGCGTCGGTCAACACGATGTCGGGGTAGCGGCGCTCACCGGTGTCGCGGCGGATCAGGGCGCGCTTGGCCATCCTGCTCAGGTGATGGGACAGCCGGCTCTTCTCCCAGCCGGTGGCCTCGCCCAGGTCGGCCATCGGCATCCGCGCCCCGGGCGCCTCGGAGAGGTTGACCAGGATTTCGAAGTCGGCGCCGGAGAGCGCGAACTCGCGCTGCAGGTGCCGGTCCAGATGGCGTTGCAGGTGATGCGCCATCTCGATGAAGCTGCGCCACGCCTGTAGTTCGTCGGTGCTGAGCCGCTGACGGTCGGCCACGGACCCCTCCCACTCCTGTGGTTGACATATCAACTCAGTATGGCATACGGTCGGGTATCAGGTTGATACATCAACTCAAGTGTTGTTCGGGAGGACGTGATGACCCACCAGAAACTGATCACCGTCGTCGGAGCCACCGGGTCGCAGGGCGGCGGCCTGGTGCGCGCGATCCTGGCCGACCCCGGGGGCGAGTTCGCGGTGCGGGCGATGACCCGCAACGCCGACGCGCCCGCGGCGCGGGACCTGGCCCGCGCCGGGGCCACCGTGGTGTCGGCCGACCTCGACGACGAGGCGAGCGTGCGTCGCGCCTTCGACGGCGCCCACGGCGCCTACGTCATGACCGACTACTGGGCGCCGCTGGGCCCGCGGGACCGGCGCAGCCGGGCCGAGCGCGAACTCGCCCAGGCTGAGACTGCGGCGCGGGCCGCCCGCGACGCGGGCGTGGCGCACGTGATCTGGTCGACGCTGGAGGACACCCGCGACTTCTTCGGCGACGCTGCGCAGGTGCCGATCGTGGAGGGCCGCTACACGGTGCCGCACTTCGACGCCAAGGGCGAAGCCGACGACGCCTTCCGTCGCAACGGGGTGCCCACGACGTTGCTGCGCACCGCGTTCTTCTTCGACAACATCACCGCCGGAACGGGATTGACCCGCGACGACGACGGCGCGCTGGCGTTGACCCTGCCGCTGGCCGACAAGCCGCTGTCGGGTATCGCCGTGGCGGACATCGGCAGGACCGCGCTGGGCATCTTCAAGCGCGGCGCACAGTTCCTCGACACCACGGTGAGCATCGCCGGAGAGCACCTCACCGGCGAGCAGTACGCGGCCGCGTTGACCGACGCGCTCGGTGAACCGGTCACCTACCGGCCGTTGAGCGCCGAAGAGTTTCGGGCGCAGGGCTTTCCCGGTGCGGTCGAAATGGGCAATATGTTCCAGTACTACGCGCAGAACGCCGAGCGCTTCGTCGGCGACCGCGATCTGGCGCTGGTCCGTGCGCTCAACCCGCAGCTGCAGTCGTTCCGGGCGTTCCTGGCCACCGCCGCCTCGGCCGTCGCCGTCTAGGAACCGAGCCGGTCAAAAGCCCCGCCACCGGGCCGAAGCTCACTACTCTGGACGGATGCCGATCAATCGACGCAGGGTGCTCGGCGGCACCGGGCTGGTGGGCGCCGGCGCCGTCGTCGGCGTGGCCGCCGACCGCGTCGTCACCGACGCCGGCCCGCCCCCGCAGAACCGTCCCGAGGAGCCGTCCATGGCCGATGATGCCGCCCGCTTCGGGGACCCGCGGATCCCCGCGGAGCTGGGATACGAGCACACCCACCTGTGTCGGCTGGGTGCGGTGGAGCCCACCGTCTTCGACGGCGGACACCTGCGCCAGGCCCACCGGGGCAACTTTCCGATCCTGACCGGCCAGGAGGCCAGTGTGGTGATGGTGACCCTGGAGCCGGGCGGTATCCGGGAGCCGCACTGGCATCCCAGCGCGTGGGAGCTCAGCGTCATCACCCGCGGCACCGCCACCTGGACGCTGCTCGACCCGCTCGGCAAATCGGAGAGCTTCGACGCACAGGCCGGCGACGTGATCTTCGCTCCCCAGGGTTCGCTGCACTACTTCGAGAACAAAACCTCGACCGATCTCGACGTGCTGATCGTGTTCAACGCCAGCACCGAGGAGGGCAAGGACGACATCGGCATCGGCGCCTCGATCAGCAAGCTGCCGCCGGAGGTGCTGGCCGCGATCTTCGCCGTGCCCGCCGAGACGTTCACCGCGTTCCGGCAGATCGACCGATCCCTCACGATCACCCGACGGTCGCCGCGCTGAGGCGGCCCGCGGGCGACGACACGAAAGGCGGAATGCAGTGCGCTACGACAAGCCCGGTCGGCTGGCGCGGGCCGGCAGCGCGGTGATCCGGTGGCTGGCCGAGGCCGGGATCAGCATCGCCGGCACCCGGGTGCTGCGGGTGGCGGGACGCAAGACCGGCACACCGCGGGCCGTCGTGGTCAACGTGCTGACCGTCGACGGCACCGACTATCTGGTGTCCCCGCGCGGCAACACCCAGTGGGCCCGCAATGTGCGCGCCGCCGGGGTGGTGCAGATCGGCCCGCGCCACCGGCGCCGCACCCGGCGGGCCGGCGAGGTCGCCGATGCGGCCAAACCGGCGGTGCTGCGCCGCTACCTGCAGCGGTGGTACTGGGAGGTCAAGGGCTATGTCGCCGGGTTGACGCCGGACTCCACCGAGGCGGAGCTGGCGCGGGCGGCACCGTCGATCCCGGTGTTCGCGCTCACGCCCGAATGAGCCCTACGCCGCACCGTCAGCCCGCTGCGTCCGGCGTGCGCACCAGTTCGATGACCGGGATGAGCCGTTCGGTGCCCGCCTGGTACTCGGCGAAGCCGGGGTAGCGCTGCGCCTGGATCGCGTACAGGCGATCCCGTTCGGCGCCGGTGATCTCGGTGGCGGTCGCGGTGAAGGTCTCGGTGCCCAGCTCCACGGTGGCCGTCGGATCGGCCCGCAGATTGTGATACCAGTTCGGGTGGCTGTCGCTGCCCGCGTTGGAGGCGAACACGAAGACGCGTTGGCCCTCGGGCAGATACATCATCGGGCTGGTGCGGTCGAGTCCGGATTTCGCCCCGGTGGTGGTCAACAGCAGCACCGGAGCGCCCTCGAACCGGCCGCCCAGGGTGCCGCCCCGGCGGCGGAACTCGGCGATGTTGCGTTCGTTGAACGTGAGCTGCGGGTGGTCGTCAGCCATCGATCGTTCCTCTCCGCGGGGCCGGTCGGGGGATCAAGATCCTCGGGGTTTGTGGGCGTGCAGCAGCAACCCGGCCATCATGCCGCGCCCGGTCGCATCGGCGGTGGCCCGATGCCCTGGTGTGCTGCTGTAGACCGTGGCCGGGCGGACGTCGTCGACCACCCAGAGCGGGGCCACGGTGGCACGCAGCTCCTCGGCGGTGAACCCGTGCGGGCCGCCGCGGTCCGGATCGTCGTCGCCGAACGTCTCGGCGGCGAACGCCAGGATGTAGAGCACCGCACCGGTTGCGGCGGCCCGGTGAATCGAGGCCAGGTAGCCCTGCCGCTTGTCGGCGGGCAACGAGTGCAGCAGGCCGCTGTCGACGAGGGTGTCGAACCGGCCGTCGTAGCCACCGAAGTCGGTGAGGTCGGCCGAGGCGAAGTGTGCCGTGGTCAGACCGCGGTCGGCGGCGGCAGCGGTCGCCGCGGCGACCGCGGTGGCGCTGATGTCGAGTCCGACCACGCTGTGGCCTGCGGCGGCCACGGCGAGCGCGAACTCCGCGTGCCCGCATCCGGCGTCGAGCACGGTGCCGTGGATCCTGCCGTCCTCGATCAGCCGTGCCAGCTCCGGCTGGGGCTCGCCGAGATTCCACGGCGGTGCCGTGGCATCGCGGTAGATGCCCTCCCAGTCCCTGGCCTGCGACACGGGGATCCTCCTCACACCCTGGGGCACACGCATTGGGGGCCACGCGTTGGGCCTGTGCGCCCCGCCTTCCTGCTTAGCACGCGCGCGATCCCGCGGGGGCGTGTTTCTCCGGGGGCGTAGCTGTGTGCACTCACGGCGGTTTGTGCACTCAAGGAGCCTTGTGCACGCACGGCGCCCGAATCGCGACGATCGCCGCCGTGGACGCACAAGGCATCGCCGTGAGCGCACACAGCCGGTGCCCGTTGGCGTGCCGGCCGCCGACAGGCCCACCCTGACGGTGTTGGCCGCCGCTCACTGGTGGGGTGAGCCGGAGCGATGCGGGCCCGCCGCCGCGGCGCGTGCGTCGAGTGCGGCGGCCAGCGAGCGTTCAGCACGGCGGCGGGTGTCACCGAGACCGACCACCAAATGGACCGCCAGCGGGGCCATCACCTGCTGCGCTTCGTCGGCGTCGATGAACCCGGTCATCGTCAGCAGCACGAACCCGTGTGTGGCGCTCAGGATTTGGCTGGCCGCCGGTCTCGGCTCCTGTGGTCGGATACGGCCTGCCGCGATGACCCGTTCGACGGCATCGACCATTACGGACAGGGCGTCCACCCCTTCGGCGAGATCCCAGGGGGTTGTTGCGCCGGGCGGCAATTTGTATGCGCGCCCGAGGTCGCTGAGCCCGAACAGCACTCGGTACAACTGCGGGTTCTGCAACGCGAACTCCCCGTAGGCCAGGCCTCCGGCGATCAGGTCGGCCATCGGGTCGTCGGTGTGGGCGACTCCGCGGACCTGGTCGGCGAACCGGGTCAGGCCTTCACGCAGCATCGCGTCGATGAGCTCCGGCATGCCCCCGAAATGGGTGTAGACCGCCATGGTGGAGGCGCCGATCTCGCGGGCCAGCGAGCGCGCCTGGATCGCCGCCGGTCCGTCGCGTTCGAGCACGGTCAACGCCGCGGCCACCAGGCGGTCCCGCGGGCCCGGTTCGGTATCGGGAGAAGACGTCGAAGCCACCGTTGACATCCTGCCATAACGACCGTTATTCTGCCTGGACCGGCAATAACAATTGTTATATCGATGAGTTTGCCGGCTCATCGCCAGTATTCGGAAGGGGTCGTCATGGCTACACACACCCCGGCGCACCAACGCCTGATCGTCGGCGTGGGCGGTGCTTCGCTGATCGTGACGCTGTTCCTGCCCTGGGCCCAGGTCGATGGTGTTACGCAGAACGGCTGGCAGTTCAATGCCGTGGCCACGCTGTATTTCCTGATCGCCGGGGTGATGGGGCTCCTCACCGCGCTCACCGGTGGGCAGTACGGTCTGTGCCGCCCCGACGTGTCGACGATCGGGGTCACCGACGCCGTCAACACCGTCGCCATGGTGCTGTTCGGGTGGCTGATCGTCGATTTCCCCCCGATGCGGTGCGTCGCCCCGGCGTTTTCTGTGCCCTGGCCGCCGCGGCGGTGACGGCCTTCGCTGTCGCCGATTACGGTCCGCTGCGCGGTGCGCCCTGGTTCCCGCCGCTCACCACCGCCGATCGACCGCACTGATCCACGTGTGAGCGCCACCGTGGCTGAGTGCACCCGGGGAGCCTTGTGCACTCAGGGAGGTGTGTGCACTCACGGCGCCCGAATCGCGACGATCGCCGCCGTGGACGCACAAGGCACCGCCGTGGGCGCACAAGGCCCACGCGGCACCGCCGTGGGCGCCCGCGACGGTCACGACGGGGCGCGCCGGTCGACAAGCGGCAGGAACACCGTGTCGACGATCTCTTCGATGGTGTCGTCGGACACGGGTTTGAGCGTCACGAGCAGCTCGTAGCGGAACAGATCGCCGGGCAGCCGGGCGATCCGGTCGGTGACCTGCTCGCGGTGGATCTCCCCGCGGTCGATCGCCCGCTGCATCACCTCGTCCAAGACGGGGTTGCGCCCACCGGGCACAAACGCACTCAGGTCGGCCAGGCTGATGCCGGTCTGACGGTAGAAACCGCCGAGCTGGGTGACCAGTTGCACCGCCAGCCCGGTGCGGACCTTGTTGGCCTGCCGCAGCACCGCGATCACGTCGTCGCGCAGGCTGCCGGTGTCGGGGGCGACGACGGGGTCCTTGCCGATCTCGTGTTTCAGCGCCGCGAGGACCAGCTCCTGCTTGCCGGGCCAGCGCCGGTAGAGCACCGCGCGGCTGGTGCCGGCCCGCACGGCGACGGCGTCGATGGTGAACTCGTCGTAACCGCGCTCGACCAGCTCCGACCACGCGGCGTCCAGGAGTGCGTCCTCCAGGACGCGGCCGCGACGCCGCGTCGACCCGCCTGCCGGGTTAAGAGACATTGTGTTTCCTATAATCCCGAGGTACCGTTAGATACACATCGTATCTTACTGCTGGAAGGGGCTGCTCCATGCGCATTCTCATCTCCGGTGCGGGGGTGGCGGGCCTGAGTGCCGCGATCACGCTGCGCGCCACCGGCCACGACGTCACCCTCGTCGAACGGGCCCATCATCTGCGCGCCAACGGCTCGCCCATCGACATCCGGGGCGAGGCGATCGGGGTCGCCGACAAGATGGGTGTACTCGGGCCGATCCGTGAGCGCCGCATCGACATGACCGAACGTGTCCAATTCATCGACAGCGACGGAGCCGTCGTGGCCGAACCGTCCTGGGACTACATCAACGACTCCCCCGACGACATCGAGATCCCCCGCGAAGACCTCACCACCATCCTCCACGACCACCTCGGGCCCGCCGTGGACCTCCGGTTCGGCGAGTCGGTCTCCGACCTGCGTGACGACGGCACCGGGGTCGACGTCCGCTTCGCCTCCGGGGCCACCGGCCGCTACGACCTGGTCGTCGGCGCCGACGGGATGCACTCGGCGATCCGGCGGCTCACGTTCGGCGACGAACGGCAGTTCCTACATTTCCTCGGCATGTACATCGCGCTCGCCCGACTGCCCGGCGACACCCCGACCGACCGCGTCAACCCGATGTACAACTTTCCCGGCCACATGGCCGGCATCGCCGCCTATAACGACACCGCGTTGGCGGCCTTCATGTTTCGCTCACCCTGGATCGACTACGACTACCACGATCTGGGGGCCCAGAAGCAGATCCTCGCCGACGCCTTCGCCGGGCGCACCGAATGGCGCATCCCCGAGTTGGTCAACGCGGCGATCGAGGACCCGGAGTTCTACTTCGACTCGGTCAGCCAGATCCGGATGACCCGCTGGCACCGCGGTCGCGTGGTGCTGGTCGGGGACGCCGCGCACTGCACCTCCAACCTGACCGGCCGCGGCACCAGCCTGGCCCTCACCGGTGCCTGGCTCCTCGCCGAAGCGTTACGCGATCATCGCGGCGACGTCGAGGGGGCCTTGGCGCACTACGACCGCGCTCAACGACCGCGTGCGATCAGCACCCAGGAGATGGCCGCACCGGGCGGTGAGCTCCTCGCGCCGGCCACCCAGGAGGAGATCGAGCGCCGCAACGACGCCCTCGTCGCGGCCGCGAGGCAGCGGCAAGCCACCCGACGAGCCGCGGGCTGACCCCCGCACGCCCGAGCACACCGGCGCGACCGAGAAGAGGTGCCCCGTGCCCGCCCTCGCCGTCGCGGATCTGCGCGGTGGTGATGCGGTGTGCGTCGTGCGCGATCACCGGTGCGCGATGCGGGGCTGCTCGGTGAAGCGGGAATCGAACCCGTTGCACTGCCCGTCGTGCGCCAGTGGAGACCGGACTTCGCCCGCCGGTCGGGGCTTGCGCACGCCTCCGCGACGGCTACCTACAGACTCTCCTCGGACTGCGCGCACCACCCCGGCGGGTGGCGCGCGCCGGCTACTCCAGCAGATCGACCTCCCAGTTGGCGCGTTGGATACGCACATCGAGTTCGCGATACTCCCGGGCGACGACGTCGGCGCGGGAGCGCAACTCGGCGACCGGTAGCGCCGCGAGCATCTTCAGCTCCGAGCGCAGTTGGCGGGTGTAGCCGGGCTGACCGGTGCCGGCAGCTGCGTCGGCGGCGCTTTTGAGCACATGATGACGCAGCCGCAGGGCATCGCGCCGCGCCAACGCGTCGGTGAGCGTGCCGTGCGCGCCGATCACGGTGGCGGCGTTGGTGCGGTTGATGCGCCGGATGAGCTCCTCGTACTCGCGCAGCGCGTCGTCGGCGTCGACGAGCAGGGCCGCCGCGTCCTCCGGGGGGTCTTCCCCCTCCTGGTAGCGGGCGTTGTGGACGATCCGGGTCCGCAGCTGTTCGATACGTCGGGTCACGGTGGCCCGCAACGAAAGTGCCTCCGCCAGCTTCATGACCGTTCCTCTCCGCGGCGGCCTCGCGGCCGGCTCACCGGGCATCGACGATCACCGCACGATACCAGCGCCGGGCCCACGGGTCAGGCGCTGCGCGCGGCGGCCATCCGGGCCAGCGCGTCGGCGCGGGCGCGCATGCGCGCCGAGAGCTCCAGGAACGGGCCTTCGGCGCCGCAGGCGATCGACGGGGAGTAACCCAGGGTGTGCACCTCGCCGGCGAAGCGCTGCAGGTCGTGCGCGAGCTGGTGCAACCGGTGCTGTTCTGAGGCGTCCATCGAGACCTCCGGGCGTCGAACGGATGACGGGGTGACACGCCCCACACTGCCGCGCGAATGTGTCCGGGCGGTGACCGCCGGGGAACCGCGGTGTCAACTGTCGGCCAGACGCCGGGTGGGGGCCCTCAGCGGTCGACGCGCGACCCGCGCAGCCCCAGCGTGCGGCGACCGGCCGCGATCAGCTGGTCGCGCAGGGTGTCGACGTCGACGTCGCCGTAGTCGGTGCCGGCGGCGGATGCGATTCCGGACATGACCAGTGCGGCCTTGACCCTGCCGCCCAGTCCCGGTTCGACGTCGGCGATCAGCGCCACCTGACGTTCGATGAGATCGCGCCAACCCGGGCGGGTTCGGATCAGCGCGTGCACGCTGGGGTCGCCGCTGAGCAGGGAGATCAGCTCGCGGTTCCTCGCGGCCTGGCCTGCGTAGCCGCACAGCATGCGGTCGGCGCGGGCCCGCGGGCCGCGCCGGGTCTCGGCGGCCTCGACGAGCGTGGCGAGCTCGGCGATGATCGGTTCCATCACCGCGCTCAACAGCTCGTCGCGGGTGCGGAAGTGATGGTAGATCGCCGATTTCGTCAATCCGAGCTCGTCGGAGATCATCTGCAGCGACGTGCCCGCGACGCTGTACTGCTTGAACAGCTCGATCGCCACGTCGAGGAGCCGCTGGCGGGTGGGGCCGGCCTGCGCTGCGTCGCCGCTCACAGTGCGGCCCTCGACGTTACTTCGTTCACGACCCCAGCATAACCGACCAATCGGCCAGTTTCATCCTGTACGGTTGGTCAGGAGATGCCTTGACGAATGGTCAGGATCGAGTGGATTCGAGGAGCCCATGACACCCCGTGATCCGACGCCGGCAACCGCGGCGCCCGAGGACTTCGCCTCGCTGGACTTCTTCGGCGACGACGCGATGATCGCCGACCCGTACCCGGTGCTCGACCGGATGCGCGCGGCGAACCCGGTGCTGCGCGAACCCGTCCACGACGTCCTGGTGGTCACCGGCTACGACGAGGTGCTCGCCGTCGCCGGCGATCCCGAGACGTTCTCGTCGTGCAACACGGTGACCGGGCCCGTGCCGGGGTTCCCGGTGCCGTTGGCGGGCCGCGACGACGCCGAGGTCAGCGCCTTGATCGACGCCCACCGCGACGAGCTGCCGTTCAGCGATCAACTGCCGACGTTCGACCCGCCGGTGCACACCGCGCACCGCTCGCTGCTGTCGCGGTTGATCACCCCCAAACGGCTGAAGTCCAACGAGGAGTTCATGTGGCGGCTGGCCGACCGGGTGCTCGACGTGTTCCTGGCGCGCGGCGCAGGGGAGTTCATCGGCGAGGTCGCCAGCCCGTTCGCGCTGCTGGTGATCGCCGATCTGTTGGGTGTGCCCGAGGAGGACCACGACGAGCTCGCGCAGGTGCTCACCGCCGACGTCTCCCTGGGCAGCACCGACGGCGAGACCGTCATGGAGCATGCGCCGTTGGAGTACCTCTACGCGCGCTTCACCGACTACATCGGCGCGCGGCGCGAGAGGCCCGCCGGCGACGTCATGACCGAGATGGCGCAGGCGAGGTTCCCCGACGGATCCACTCCCGAGGTCATCGACGTGGTCCGGGTGGCGGCCAACCTGTTCTCGGCCGGCCAGGAGACCACCGTGCGATTGCTGTCCACGGCGCTGAAGTTGGTGTGCGAGGACGCCGAACTCCAGACGCGGTTGCGCGAAAACCCCGGCGACATCCCGAACTTCATCGAAGAGACGCTGCGCTTCGAAAGCCCCATCAAGGGCGACTTCCGGTTGGCGCGCGCCGCGACGACGGTCGGCGGGGTCGACGTCCCCGCGGGCACCACGCTGATGCTGCACTACGGCGCCGCCAACCGCGATCCGCGCATTTTCGACGATCCCGACGTGTTCGACCCGGATCGGGCGAATGCGCGCCGCCACATCGGTTTCGGTAGAGGGATACACAGCTGCATCGGGGCCCCGCTGGCCCGCGCCGAGGCGAGGGTACTTTTTCAACGACTGCTGGAGAGGACCGCCGACATCAGAATCGACGCCGAGGCGCATGGGCCCGCCCATGACCGTCGCTACACCTATGTGCCCACCTACATCCTGCGCGGGCTCACCGACCTGCACGTCGTCGTCGACCCCGACCCGCACCACGCCATCGAAGGGAAGAACCATGTCGCTTGACTTCCACCGCAGGGACCGCAAGGCGCTGGATTTGTCCGGCAAGGTGATCGTCGTCGTGGGCGGGGGACAGCAGAGCGGTCCCGGCATGGGCAACGGTCGGGCCATCTGCATCCTGGCCGCGCGCCACGGCGCCGAGGTCATCGCCGTCGACCGGAACCTGCCGGCCGCCGACGAGACGGTCGAGATGATCACCGCCGAAGGCGGCAGCGCCTACGCCATCGAGGCCGACGTCTCCCGAGAGGCGGACTGTCAACGCATCTTCGACACCACGATGAACACCCGTGGTCGCGTCGACGGCATGGTCTACAGCGTGGCGATCAACCCGCCGTTCGACCGGGAGTCCAACGCGATGACCGTCGAGAACTTCGACCACGGCATCAACGTGAACATGCTGGGCTGCTATCACTGCAACCTGTTTGCCTCCCAGTGCATGGAGAAGAACGGCGAGGACACCAACGGCAGCATCGTCAACATCTCCTCGATCGCGAGCGTGACGCACCAACTGGGCCTCAACATCGGGATCATGCCCTATGCGCTGGGCAAGTGCGGCCTGAACTACATCACCGAGTTGACCGCCGCGCAGTACGCGCCCGCCGGGGTGCGGGTCAACACGTTGATGTTGGGCCCGATCGACTCGGTCATCGGCAACCAGGATTCGCAGAAGCTGTTCGGCTACACCCCCGGTGAGGTCGAGGACGCCTACCACGACGTCGTCAAACTCAAGATGGGCCGCGGCAGCGTCTGGGAATCGGCCTATGCCGCGGTCTATCTGCTCGCCGACGAGTCCCGGTTCATGACCGGCCAGCAGATCCGTCTCGACGGCGGCGCCACCCTGATGCGCTGAGCGGGCCTGCCGCACCGGGGCACTCGGGCACCGCGGTTGCCGCGCCGCGCCGGTCGAAAATACACTGCGGTGGCTCTCGCGGCCGCGCCGATGCGGCCGCGACGCCACCACCAGGAGCCCTCGCATGATCGATCTGCGTAGCGACACCGTCACCCGTCCGAGCACGGCGATGCTGGCGGCGATGACCCGCGCGCAGACCGGTGACGACGTCTGGGGCGATGATCCCACCGTGGTGCTCCTGCAGGAGCGGGTCGCCGAAGAGACCGGCAAGAAGGCCGGCCTGTTCTTCCCCAGCGGCACGCAGAGCAATCTGGCCGCGCTGATGGCGCATTGCGGCCGCGGCGACGAATACCTCGTCGGCCAGGCCGCCCACACCTACAAATTCGAAGGCGGCGGCGCGGCGGTGCTCGGCAGCATCCAGCCCCAGCCCCTCGACAACGCCGCCGACGGCACGATTCCGCTCGAGCGGATCGCGGCCGCGATCAAGCCGGTCGACGATCACTTCGCCCGCACGCGACTGTTGGCGCTGGAGAACACCATCGGCGGCACGGTGCTGCCGCAGGACTACGTCGCTGAGGCCACCGCGTTCGCCCACGGGCGCGGGCTTGCCACCCATCTGGACGGCGCCCGGCTGTTCAATGCGGCCGTCGCCTCCGGTCACCCGCCGGCGGCGCTGGCGCAGGGCTTCGATTCGGTGTCGATCTGCTTCTCCAAGGGCCTCGGCGCCCCGGTGGGCTCGGTGCTGGTGGGCAGCGAGGCGCTGATCGGTGAGGCGCGCCGCTGGCGCAAGACGTTGGGCGGCGGCATGCGCCAAGCCGGAGTGCTGGCGGCGGCGTGTTTGTACGCCCTCGACCACCATGTGGCGCGGCTGGCCGACGATCACGCCCACGCGGCGCGCCTGGCCGCAGGGCTCGCGCAGATCGACGGCGTCACCGTGGTGTCGCAGGCGACCAACATGGTGTTCGCGCGGTTCGCGCCCGAGGACCGCGCGCCGCTGGCGGCGTGGCTGACCGACCGCGGCATCCTCACCGGGGCGGGCGAGCAGACGCGTTTGGTCACCCACCTCGACGTCGATGCCGACGACATCGACACCGTCGTGGCGGCGGTGCGGGCGTACTTCGCGCGGTGAGCCCGTGAGGCGCAGGTGCCGGCAGTCGGTGCCCCGGGGAACAAAGGCGGGCACCGGGCCGTTGAACCCGACAAGTATGAGTGAAGTAGGCTCAACCCCGAGTTGACAGACTCGAGGCGCCGAGAGCAGGCTTGAGTCTGGTTCGCTCAGACCACGTCAACGTCCACAAGAACGTCTATCAGGAGGAACGCTCATGGCTCGTGCGGTCGGAATCGACCTCGGGACCACCAACTCCGTCGTCTCGGTCCTCGAGGGCGGCGACCCCGTCGTCGTCGCGAATGCCGAGGGGTCGCGGACCACACCGTCGGTTGTCGCGTTCGCGCGCAACGGTGAGGTGCTGGTCGGCCAGCCCGCCAAGAACCAGGCGGTGACCAACGTCGACCGCACCATCCGTTCGGTCAAGCGCCACGTGGGCACCGACTGGTCGACCGAGATCGACGACAAGACCTACACCGCGCAGGAGATCAGCGCGCGCACGCTGATGAAGCTCAAGCGCGACGCGGAGTCCTACCTCGGTGAGGACATCACCGACGCGGTCATCACCGTGCCCGCCTACTTCAACGACGCCCAGCGTCAGGCCACCAAGGAGGCCGGCCAGATCGCCGGCATGAACGTGCTGCGGATCGTCAACGAGCCGACCGCCGCCGCGTTGGCCTACGGCCTGGACAAGGGCGACAACGAACAGACCATCCTGGTCTTCGACCTCGGTGGCGGCACGTTCGACGTCTCGCTGCTGGAGATCGGCGGCGGGGTCGTCGAGGTCCGCGCCACCTCCGGGGACAACCACCTCGGCGGCGACGACTGGGACGACCGGATCGTGGAGTGGCTGGTCGAGAAGTTCAAGGCCAGCTCCGGCATCGATTTGACCAAGGACAAGATGGCGATGCAGCGGCTGCGTGAGGCCGCCGAGAAGGCCAAGATCGAGCTGTCGAGCTCGCAGAGCACCTCGATCAACCTGCCCTACATCACCGTCGACGCGGAGAAGAACCCGCTGTTCCTCGACGAGCAGCTCACCCGCGCGGAGTTCCAGAAGATCACCCAGGACCTGCTCGACCGGGCCCGCAAGCCGTTCCAGCAGGTCATCAAGGACGCCGGCATCGCCGTGGCCGACATCGACCACGTCGTGCTCGTCGGCGGATCCACCCGGATGCCCGCGGTCACCGAGCTGGTCAAGGAGATGACCGGCGGCAAGGAGCCCAACAAGGGCGTCAACCCCGACGAGGTGGTGGCCGTCGGTGCCGCCCTGCAGGCCGGTGTGCTCAAGGGTGAGGTCAAAGACGTTCTGCTGCTGGACGTCACGCCGCTGTCGCTCGGTATCGAGACCAAGGGCGGGGTGATGACCAAGCTGATCGAGCGCAACACCACGATCCCGACCAAGCGCAGCGAGACCTTCACCACCGCCGACGACAACCAGCCGTCGGTGCAGATCCAGGTCTATCAGGGGGAGCGCGAGATCGCGGCGCACAACAAGCTGCTCGGCTCCTTCGAGCTCACCGGTATCCCGCCGGCCCCGCGCGGCGTGCCGCAGATCGAGGTCACCTTCGACATCGACGCCAACGGCATCGTGCACGTCACCGCCAAGGACAAGGGCACCGGCAAGGAGAACACGATCAAGATCCAGGAGGGCTCCGGGCTGTCCCAGGAGGAGATCGACCGGATGATCAAGGACGCCGAGGCGCACGCCGAGGAGGACCGTCAGCGCCGCGAGGAGGCCGACGTCCGCAACCAGGCCGAGTCGCTGGTCTACCAGACGGAGAAGTTCGTCAAGGATCAGCGTGAGGCCGAGGGCGGGCCCAGCGTGCCCGAGGACACCTTGAACAAGGTCGACTCCGCGATCGGTGACGCCAAGAAGGCCCTGGAGGGCACCGACATCTCGGCGATCAAGTCCGCGATGGAGAAGCTCGGTGAGGAGTCGCAGGCCCTGGGCCAGGCGATCTATGAGGCCACTCAGGCCGAGCAGCCCGCCGGTGGCGCCGAGGCCGGTGCGGGTGCCGGGGCCGACGACGTGGTCGACGCCGAGGTGGTCGACGACGAGGAGAACAAGTGAGCGAACAGAACCCGGACGAACCGGTGGTCGTGACCGACAAGCGGCGCATCGATCCCGAGACCGGTGAAGTGCGCGAGCCTGCCGCCGACCCGGCCCCCAGCGGGCCGGGCTCGGAGGAGGTCGCCGACTCCGGCGCCGACGCGACGAAGCTCGCCGAGCTCACCGACGACCTCAAACGGGTGCAGGCCGATTTCGCCAACTACCGCAAACGGGCGCTGCGCGACCAGCAGGCCGCCGCCGAACGCGCCAAGGGCGCGGTGGTCACCGAGATGCTCGGCATCCTCGACGATCTGGATCGTGCACGCAGCCACGGTGATCTGGAGTCGGGACCGCTGAAGGCGTTCGCCGACAAGCTCACCGACGCGCTGACCTCACTGGGGTTGGCCGAGTTCGGCGCCGAAGGCGACGAATTCGACCCGGCTCTGCACGAGGCCGTCCACCACGAGGGCGACGGCGGCGGGCTCACGGTCATCGCCGACGTGCTGCGCAAGGGCTACCGACTCGGTGAGGCGGTTTTGCGCCACGCCATGGTCGGCGTGGTGGACACTGTGGAGGACACCACCGACGCCACCGACGCCACCGACGCCGCCGACGCCCCGGACGCCGCCGGGGCCGAGGACGAGACCACGGAGGGACCCGAGGAGGATGCCGAGCCGGACACCGAATCGTAGCCGGCAGATGGCGCACAACGACACAACGAGCGGAGAAGGGTGAGGAGGTGACGCGGCATGGTTCAACGTGAGTGGGTCGAGAAGGACTTCTACAAGGAACTCGGCGTCCCTCCCGACGCCAGCGAGGAGGAGATCAAGCGGGTCGCCCGCAAGCTGCTGGCGGAGAATCACCCCGACCGCAACCCCGGCAACGCCGCCGCCGACGAGAAGTACAAGGCCGTCGGCGAGGCGCGGGATGTGCTGACCGACAAGGAGAAGCGGCGCGAATACGACGAGACGCGTCGGTTGTTCGCCAACGGTGGTCGGCGGCGTTTCGGCGGCGGCGATTTCGGCGGGTTCGCCGGTGCCGGCGCCGACGGCGTCGAGTTCAACCTCAACGACCTGTTCGACGCCGCCGGGCAGAGCGGCGGCGCCAACATCGGGGATCTGTTCGGCGGTCTGTTCGGCCGGGGTGCGGCCCAGCCCCGTCCCAGCCGGCCGCGCCGGGGCAACGACCTGGAGACCGAGACCGAACTGAATTTCCGGGAGGCCACCAAGGGCGTGCAGATGCCGCTGCGGCTGACCAGCCCGGCGCCGTGCACCAACTGCCACGGCAGCGGCGCGCGGCCGGGGACCAGCCCGAAGGTCTGCCCGACCTGCAACGGGTCGGGGGCGATCAGCCGCAACCAGGGCGCGTTCGGGTTCTCCGAGCCGTGCACCGACTGCCGCGGCAGCGGGTCGATCATCGAAAACCCCTGCGACGAGTGCAAGGGCACCGGGGTCGCCACCCGCACCCGCACCATCAACGTGCGCATCCCCGCCGGGGTCGAGGACGGTCAGCGCATCCGGCTGGCCGGACAGGGCGAGGCCGGGCTGCGCGGGGCCCCGTCGGGTGATCTGTATGTCACCGTGCACGTGCGCCCCGATGCGGTGTTCGGCCGCGACGGCACCGATCTGACCGTGACGATGCCGGTGAGCTTCACCGAGCTCGCGCTGGGCACCACGCTGACCGTGCCGACCCTGGAGGGCACCGTCAACGTGCGGGTGCCCGAGGGCACCGCCGACGGGCGGATCCTGCGGGTGCGCGGGCGCGGTGTGCCCAAACGCGGTGGCGGACACGGCGATCTGTTGGTGACCGTGAAGGTCGCGGTGCCCTCCAAGCTGGAGGGTGAGGCCAAGGAGGCGTTGCAGGCCTACGCCGCGGCGGAGAAGGCCAGCGGGTTCGACCCGCGCGCCGGTTGGGCCGGGAGCCACCGATGAGCAAGGAGAGCGAAGCCCGCACCTTCTTGATCTCGGTGGCCGCCGAGCTCGCCGGGATGCACGCCCAGACGTTGCGCACCTACGACCGGATCGGGTTGGTGCGTCCGCGCCGCAGCTCCGGTGGCGGGCGGCGCTACTCCGAGCACGACGTCGATCTGCTGCGCGAGGTGCAGCGGCTCTCCCACGACGAGGGCGTCAACCTGGCCGGCATCAAGCGGATCATCGAGTTGACCAACCAGGTCGACGCGCTCCAGGCCCGCGTCGCCGAGCTCAACCGTGAGGTGGAGTCGTTGCGCGCCAACCAGCGCCGCGACCTGATGGTGGCGCCCAAGAGCACCGCCGTGGTGGTCTGGCGTCCGCGCCGCTGACCGCCGCTTGCGCCGTCAGCAGACCCGGATGGCGAAGGCGGTGGTGTCCGGTTCCCCGGGGTGGGCCAGCCGGTAGCCGCCGCGGCGCAGCGCGTCGGTGGGGGCGCTCATCGGTTCGAAGCAGATGACGTCGTCGTCGGCGGGGGCGAACACCTGCGCGGCCGGGAAACCCCGCTCGAAGTGCACCTCGAGGCGCCGGTGCCCGCCGCTCACCGCGAACACCGCCCCGGCGGGCACGTCGGTGTAGCCGTCGTCGTAGACGCGGCGGCCGAGGACGACCGTCGCGCCGCGGCGGGTGTCGGCGGCCCCGGTGGGCAGCCCCCGCTCGTCGACCGGCCGGTGGGTCATCGCCGGGGTCTGCACCGTCCACTGGGCGCGCGGCACCCCGGGCAGGTGCAGATACGGGTGGAACCCGTAGCACAGCGGCACCGGTGCGGCGGTGGCGGTGACCGTGGTGGCGATGCGCAGGGTGCGCTCGGCGAGCGTGACCTCGACGGTGAGCCGGTGCGGGTAGGGGAAGCTGGCCAGCAGCAACGGCCGCGCGCCGTAGTCGATCTCGGCGATGAGCCGGGATTCGGTGGTGCGGATCACCTGCCAGCCCGGGTAGGCCGACAGCACCCCGTGGATCGGCGCCCCGTGCTCGTCGGTGCGCACCCCGCCGGCGCCGGGGGTCAGTGTGACCACCGCCCCGTCGACGTCGTAGTGGTCGGCGCCGAGCCGGTTGGCCCACGGGTACAGGATCGGGATGCCCATCGTCTTGCCGCGCTCGAGGTAGGCGCGCAGGCCGTGGCGTTGGCCGAGGAACTCCACGCCGTCGTCGGCCAGCGAGACACCCACCATGCCCGCGCCCGGGGCGAACGTGGCGGTCAGCGGCGAGGTCGCATCGCGCAGCGTGACGGTGGGGATCTGCGGGGGTGCCATCGGCGGATTCTGCCCGACTCAGCTGAACAGCGGATCGTGGTGCACGCGGTCGGCGGCGGTGCCGCGTGCCCGCAGCGCTGCGACGGTGGCGCGCACCATCGCCGGGCCGCCGCAGACCAGGATCTGGCGATCCCCCCACCCGCCGTACTGGGCCACCACCTCGGGCAACCGGCCCCCCTGGCGCACGTGCAGCCCGCGCGGCGGTGTCGGGTCGGGGTAGTGCGGCGCCCACGGCGGGTCGGCGGAGTACTCGGTGACCGGGGAGACCGACAGCCACGGGTTGTGCGCGGCGATCTGCCACAGCGTGGGCAGATCGTAGAGCTCGCACGGGTAGCGGGCCCCGAAGAACAGGTGCACCCGCGGGTTCTGGGCCCACCGGGTGAGATCCATGATGAGCGCGCGCAGCGGCGCCAGCCCGGTGCTGCCGGCGACCATCAGCACGTCGTCGCCGCGGTCGCGGTCGATGTGCAGCCCGCCGTGCGCCCCGGAGAGGCGCCAGCGGTCACCGGGGCGGGTCTCGGCGACGATGGCGGTGCTGACCAGCCCGCCGGGCACCGCCCGAACGTGGAATTCGATGCCGCCGGAGTCCTGCGCCGGGATCGCCGGGGACAGATACCGCCAGCTGCGGGGGCATTGGGGCACCTCGGCCTTGACGTACTGGCCGGGGTGATAGGGCAACGGCTGGTCCAGTTGCAGCCGCACCACCGCCAGGTCCCGGGAGACCCGGTGGGTCTCGACGACGGTGCCGTCCCACCAGGCCGGGCCGGTGTCGGAGCCCGCGGCGCTGCTCATCACCCCGGTGATGAGCGTCAGCGACTGCGCGGTGGTCGCCTCCAGCGTCGCGGTCCACGAGGCGGCGAGGCTGTCGCGCAGCGCCGCGTGCAGGGCGGCGCGCATCGCCGGGTAGTGCCCGGCGGTCACCCCGTATTTGCGGTGGTCGCGGCCGAGCTGGGCCAAAAACGCCACCGGCTCCTTCGAGCGCTGCGCAACCAGCTGCCCGTACACCCAGTGCAGGGCCTGGGCGAACGCCACCCGCAGCGGACTCAGGTGGGGCGGGAACATCGCGCGCACAGCGGGTTCGGCGGCGAACCAGCGGGTGAAAAACCGGTGCACGGTGACCTCGGGGCCCGCCGGGGCGGCGAACGCGTCCTGCAGCGTCTGCAGCGCGGTGCGGTCGGTCAACCCCATGCGCGCCGATTCTAAGGCGCGCGCGCCGCACGCCGCGCCAGGTCGCCCGCCGTGTCGAGGCCCGCTGAGGTCACAGCGCGTGCACCCCGTTGTAGAGCACCATCGCCCCGATCAGCACCAGCACCACCGCCAGCATCACGGCGTGCTGAGCCTCCATCCACGTCTTCAGCCGGGTCAGCGGTTCCTCGAGGCGTGGGCCGGCGGCGACGAACCCGCCGATCGGCACCAGCACACTGGAGGTGGCCACAGCCACGAAAATCGCTGCCGCCAGCCATGATTCGGGTCGGGTGAGTCCGGCGCTGCCGACCGCCAGGCCGGCGGCCGCGCACATGCCCAGCACCTCGGGGCGTGCCACCGCCAGCGCGACGGCCACGCCCGCCGCGCGCGACGGGCGCAGCGTGGTCAACGAACGCATCCAGCGCGGCATCGCGGTGTGCCGCTCGCGGGTGAGCCAGCGGTAGACGCCGACGCCGATCAGGGCGGCGCCGACGACGATCCGCAGCCACGACGCCCAGCCCGGCGGGGTGCGGCCCAGCCCGCCGAGCAGACCGGAGACCGCGACGAACACCGCGGTCAACCCGCCCACCCCGAGCAGCCACCCGGCCGCGAAGCCGAGTCCGCTCGCCCGCGGGGTCGGGGTGTGCAACACCAGCACCGCGGGGATGACCGTGATCGGGGAGGCCGCCACCACCAACGCCAGCGGGGCCAGCGCGGTCAGCGCCGAACCCCAGGCCGGTGTCATGGCTGCACGGTAGCCGAGCCGCCCAGCTGGGAGAGCACCAGTGTGGCCGCGTAGTCGACCAGCTGGGCGCGGTCGACGGCCAGCCGGCCGTCCGACCAGTCCAGGATGAGGGCGGTGAACGCCCCGGAGAACGCGCTGGCGGTCATCGCGTGGACGGCGGCGGGCCCGCGGGGGTCGAGGCCGCCGGTCTGCACCAGGGCGCCGAGCAGTTCCGGGGCGACCGCGGCGCGCCGGTCGGTGAGCAGGTCGTTGGAGAGCGGTTCGCGCAGCAGGATGCGGACGCGCCGCGGGTCGGCGGCGAAATAGCCGGCCCCGGCGTCGATCGCGGCGCGCACCGCGCGATCGAGCTCGGCGCGCAGCGGCAGCGCCGCGGCGGTGATCGCCGCCAGCAGCTCGCTGTTGCACTCGTCGTAGACCGCCGTGATCAGCGCGTCGGTGTCGGCGAAGTTCTCGTAGAAGTAGCGCAGGCTCAGCCCGGCGTGGCGGCAGACCGCCCGCATGCTCACCCCGGCGGTGCCGTCGTCGCCGAGCAGCGCGTAGCCGGCCGCCAGCAGTCGGCGCCGCCGGGCGTGCACCCGGTCGTCGTGGGTCTGCCCGCGCCACCGCCGGGGCGTCCCCGCCGTCGCCGCCACCGGCCGCCCTCCCGCCGCAGTCGAGGTCGAATCACTTGATTCTAGGCCGTCGGCGTGCCACGATCCTCAAAGGAATCAACTGATTCCTACATTGGGCTGCAGAAGGAGGAGCGCCGTGTTCGACGAGGCCAAGTTCCGCGAGGCGATCGCCCGGCCCCGGTTGCGTCAGCCGCTGCCGACCTACCTCGAGGGCAACCGCGCCGGCGGGCGGGTCGCGGTGCTCACCGAGGACGAGCTCAACGCCCAGACCGAGCAGTGGTTCGTCGACCTGGACGCCAAGATCGCCTTCTACGCCGAGCACGGCCTGGACATCGCGTTCGTCGCCGAGTGGGCCAAGAAGTACTGGTGGAGCTGGCTGATGCGGGACATGTCGCTCAACGACGAGCTCTACACCCCGGATCTGCGCTACAAGGACCCCACCACGTTCGGGCGGATCATCGTCGGGCTCGACGAGTTCGTGCGCTACAACTTCGCCTTCCTCGACGCGATCCCCGACTGGCGCTACGACCCGCTGCCCGATCAGGTGTACCTCGATGTCACCCCCGACGGCGAGACCCGGGTGGTCGTCCGCTACATCGGCAGCGGGCATTTCAGCGGCACGCTGCGGTTCTACCCCTACGACGACTCCGCCCCGGCCATCCACGGGGTCGGCACCTTCGTGCAGTGCGCCGCGGTGGACCGCTACCACTTCGGCAAGGACGGCCGGATGTACTTCGGGGAGACGCTGTTTGACATCCTCGACGCCCTGCAGTCCTCCGGGGTGGTGCCCGGGGAGCGCAGTCCGGTGTTCAAGGCGCTGATGGGCGCGTCGCGGGTGCCCGGGATGATCCAGGCCGTGCGGCGCCGGCTGCCCCTGGGCTAGCCGGCCCCGAGGATGACCACAAGGGCCGCCCCCAGGTAGAGCAGTTCCTCGGCGGTGCGCCGCGGCAGCCGCGTCGCCATCGCCGCCGGCGGGTCGGGCATGGCGGCGGCGTAGACGTTGGCCGGGAACATCACCAGCATCAACACCAGCAGGCAGGCGGCCGCCGCGACCCGGGTGGCGGGCAGCAGCAGACCGGCGGCGCCGAGCAGCTCGAGCACCCCGGTGAGGCTGACCAGCAGCGCGGGCGCGGGCAGCGCCGGGGGCACGATCGCGATCAGTGGGCGCCGCAGCGGGGGCGCGAAGTGCGCCACGCCGGTGAGGGTGAACATCGCCGCGAGCCCGACCGCGATCGCGCGCGGCCAGGAATCGAGGTCGTCCACGCCGAGCGCGCCGGCGGCGCGGGCGCCGGCGCTGCCGAGCAGCAACGTGATCAAGGGGGCCATGACGCTCTCCAATCTAGACACTGTCAAGTTAAAGGGAGCCTACGGGCGTCATCTAGGCAGTGTCAAGATTTGTCGGCTATGCTGGGCGCCATGACCCGGTCGAGCTATCACCACGGCGATCTGCGGGCGGCGCTGCTGGCCGAGGCCGCGGCCCTGGTGGCTGAGCGCGGCGCCGACCGGATCTCGCTGCGCGAGCTGGCCCGGCGCGCCGGGGTCTCCCATGCCGCGCCCGCGCACCACTTCACCGATCGCCGCGGGCTGTTCACCGCGCTGGCCACCGAGGGATTCCGGCTGCTCGAGGCGGCCCTGACCGCCGCGCGCCCGCGGTTCGTCGACGCCGCACTGGCCTACGTGCGGTTCGCCCTCGAGCACCCGGGTCACTACGAGGTGATGTTCGCCAAATCGCTGCTGGACGCCGCCGACCCCGCTTTGACGGCCGCCGAGCGCGCCGCCGGCGCGGAGCTCGCGCGCGGGGTGGCCTCGCTCGAGGACCCGCACGCCCACGCCGACCCGGTCGCCGCCGAGCTGGCCGCCTGGTCGCTGGTGCACGGGTTCGCCACCCTGTGGCGCAACGGCGCGCTGGACCCGGCGGTGCGCGCCGCCGACCCGATGGGCACCGTCGAGCGGATCGCCCGGATGCTCTTCGAGGGCTGAGCGGCCCCCGATGCGGGGATCTCGCTGTTTTCGGCGCCGCCGCGGGCAACAATGAGCGGGGCAGCCCGATCGGGCAGACTTGAGCGGAACAGACTCAACCTCTGCGGCGTTGAAGGACGTAACGCGTGCGGGGACCCCATCCCGACCAGCGCGCGACCGACTAGCCCCCGAAGGAGCATTTGTGGACTCGTTCAACCCGACCACCAAGACGCAGGCCGCGCTCACCGCGGCGCTGCAGGCGGCGACCGCCGCCGGCAACCCCGACATCCGTCCCGCCCATCTGCTGCTGGCGCTGCTGACCCAGAACGACGGCATCGCCGCGCCGCTGTTGGAGGCCGTCGGGGTCGACCCGGCGGGGGTGCGTAGCGAGGCGCAACGTCTCGTCGACCTCGCGCCGCAGGTGACCAGCTCGAACGCGCAGCCCCAGTTGTCGCGTGACGCGCTGGCGGCGATCACCGTCGCCCAGCACCTGGCCACCGAGATGGACGACGAATACGTCTCCACCGAACACCTGGTGGTGGGGCTGGCGACCGGCGACTCCGACGTCGCCTCCCTGCTGCAGGACCGCGGCGCCACCGCCGAGGCGTTACGCGAGGCGTTCGTCAAGGTGCGCGGCTCGGCGCGGGTCACCAGCCCCGATCCCGAGGGCTCGTATCAGGCGCTGGAGAAGTACTCCACCGACCTGACCGCCGCCGCCCGGGAGGGCAAGCTCGACCCGGTCATCGGCCGCGACACCGAGATCCGCCGGGTGGTGCAGGTGCTCTCCCGGCGCACCAAGAACAACCCGGTGCTCATCGGTGAGCCCGGCGTCGGCAAGACCGCGATCGTCGAGGGCCTGGCCCAGCGGGTGGTGGCCGGCGACGTGCCCGAGAGCCTGCGCGACAAGACCGTCGTCGCCCTGGACCTGGGGTCGATGGTGGCCGGCGCGAAGTACCGCGGCGAGTTCGAGGAACGCCTCAAGGCCGTCCTCGACGAGATCAAGGACTCGGCCGGGCAGGTGATCACGTTCATCGACGAACTGCACACCATCGTCGGTGCCGGCGCGACCGGCGAGGGGGCGATGGACGCCGGCAACATGATCAAGCCGATGCTCGCCCGCGGGGAGCTGCGGATGGTCGGGGCGACCACGCTGGAGGAGTACCGCAAATACATCGAGAAGGACGCCGCGCTGGAGCGCCGTTTCCAGCAGGTCTACGTCGGCGAGCCGTCGGCGGAGGACACCATCGGCATCCTGCGCGGGCTCAAGGACCGCTACGAGGTCCACCACGGGGTGCGCATCACCGACTCCGCGCTGGTGGCCGCGGCCACCCTCTCCGACCGCTACATCACCTCCCGGTTCCTGCCGGACAAGGCGATCGACCTGGTCGACGAGGCGGCGTCGCGGCTGCGCATGGAGATCGACTCCCGGCCGGTGGAGATCGACGAGGTGGAGCGCCTCGTGCGTCGCCTCGAGATCGAGGAGATGGCGCTGTCGAAGGAGGAGGACGACGCCTCCCGGGACCGGTTGGACAAACTGCGCGCCGAACTCGCCGACCACAAAGAGAAACTCGCCGAGCTCACCGCCAAGTGGCAGAACGAGAAAGGCGCCATCGACGTGGTGCGCGAACTCACCGAGCAGCTGGACTCGCTGCGCGGGGAGTCCGACCGCGCCGAACGCGACGGCGATCTGGCCAAGGCCGCCGAGCTGCGCTACGGGCGCATCCCGGAGGTGGAGAAGAATCTCGAGGCCGCGCTGCCGACCGCTCAGGCCCGCGAGAACGTCATGCTCAAAGAGGAGGTCGGTCCCGACGACATCGCCGATGTGGTGAGCGCCTGGACCGGGATCCCGGCCGGGCGGCTGCTGGAAGGCGAGACCGCCAAGCTGCTGCGCATGGAAGACGAGCTGGCCAAACGGGTTGTCGGGCAGCGCAAACCGGTCGCCGCGGTCTCCGACGCGGTGCGCCGCGCCCGTGCCGGGGTGGCCGACCCGAACCGGCCGACCGGGGCGTTTTTGTTCCTCGGCCCGACCGGGGTCGGCAAGACCGAGCTGGCGAAGGCGTTGGCGGACTTCCTGTTCGACGACGAACGCGCGATGGTGCGCATCGACATGAGCGAGTACGGCGAGAAGCACTCGGTGGCCCGCCTGGTCGGCGCGCCGCCGGGCTACGTCGGCTACGACCAGGGTGGGCAGCTCACCGAGGCGGTGCGGCGCCGGCCCTACACGGTGGTGCTCTTCGACGAGGTCGAAAAGGCCCACCCGGACGTGTTCGACGTGCTGCTGCAGGTCCTCGACGAGGGCCGGCTCACCGACGGGCAGGGGCGCACGGTCGACTTCCGCAACACGATCCTCATCCTGACGTCCAACCTGGGCGCCGGCGGTGATGAGGACCAGGTGATGGCCGCGGTGCGGGCGACGTTCAAGCCGGAGTTCATCAACCGGCTCGACGACGTGCTCATCTTCGAGGCCCTCGACGCCGACGAACTGGTCCACATCGTCGACATCCAGCTCGCCCAGCTCGACAAGCGCCTGGCCCAGCGCCGGCTGCAGCTGGAGGTGTCGCTGGAGGCCAAGCGGTGGCTGGCCGAGCGGGGGTTCGACCCGCTGTACGGCGCGCGCCCGCTGCGCCGGCTCATCCAGCACGCCATCGGCGACGAGCTCGCCCGCATGCTGCTGGCCGGCAAGGTCCACGACGGCGACGTCGTCGCGGTCAACCTCACCGCCGACGGCGAGGGGCTGGTGCTCGGCTGACCTGACCGGCCACCAACGGCACGCGCACCGCCGCCTCGGTGCGGCACGCGCGGCGTGGGGTTCACGGTGCAGGTGTGACCGGTTGTGTTGCTGTGGCATGTCGGTGCCGGGCCCACGGGTGCCCCGAGGCCGGGTTGCGACTGAGATCGACACGCAAATCGACTCGACCCCGTGATTTTTGGGGGTGTATGTCCGCTGAGGCGTCGATCTCAGCAGCCACCCCGCCTCCGGGGCCGGCGGTCGGCGCACTCCCCGGACTGCTCCGGGCTACCCGGACTGCTCCGGCGGGTCCATCGGCGTGTCGTCGACGACCGCCTCGAAGTCGATCTGCTCACCGTCGACCTTGGTCGCGGTCACCGTCACCCCGTAGCGGGTGCCCTCCGGGGTGGTCATCACACAGCGCCGCTTGATCCCGACGGTGGCCGGCAGGTCACCGTCGCACTGCACCGACTCCGGCTGCGGCCCGGCGGTGTCGGCCAGCTTCTGCATGGTCAGCTCCGCCAGCCCGCTCTGCGAGATGGCCGGGTCGGCGGCGGTGTCGGGGCCGGCGCAGCCACCCAGCAGGGCGACGGCCACGGCCACGGCACCGGCCAGAGCGTGTCCACGCATGGCGCTGACTCCTTCGTCATCGGGGTGGGCCAACTGTAGCGGTCACCAGGTGCCGCCCCCGCCGCCACCGCCGCCGCCGAAACCGCCGCCGCCGGAGAAGCCCCCGCCGCCGGCCGCGGAGCTGCGCGCGCTGTTGTAGGCACCGATCGCCGCGCCCACCGCGGCGGAGAACCCGGCCAGCCCACCGGCGGCGTACAGCGGCGCCGACCCGACGCCGCCGGAGACCGCCACCGGATACCAGGCGGGGGTGGGCGGTTCGACGCCGGTCGCGGTGCGATACTTCGCCGCCCACGCATCGGCCACCCCGAACGCCACCGCATAGGGGATGTAGGCGATGAACAGGTCCTGGCGGGCGGCGTAGTCGAACCGGTCCTCCGCCGACCGGGTGGCCAGCAGCCGACGGAACCCCGCGGCGCGCGACCACACGTCGCGGCCCGCGCGGGTGCGCCGCGACCCGGCGGTGACGCTGAGCAGCCCGAGCCCGCCGATGGCGAACGCCGCGAACGGCAGCCCCCACATCGTCCAGACGGCCGTACCGGCGAACCCGAGGAACGCCAGCACCAGACAGAGCACCACCGTGATCTTGCCGACCCACTCGGCGACGGCGGTGCGCATCAGTTTCTCGCTGCGCGACCACGACCGGCAGCCGGTCGCCAGCTCCTTGCCGGCGGCGGCCAGTTTCTCCCCGGCGTCCGCGCCGCCGTCGACCGCCAGGGCGGCCCCGGCGGTGTCCACGCCGAGCGCGTGGCCGACCAGGGCGGTGACCTCGTCGACCTCCCGCCACTGGGCGGGCTCGGCGATCCCGGTGATCGTCCAGTGCTTCGGGTCGTCGCCGTCGAGGCGCACCAGCTGGCGTTCGGCCAGGTGCAGCACCGTGGCCACCAGTGCGTGCGCACCCGGTGTCTCGTCGACGATGTAGACCGTCTGCGCCGGGCCCAGCCCGTCGGGTGGGGCGTAGAGCACCGGAGTGCCGGGGGCGTCCTCGCCGGCGCGCCGCGACCACCACCAGCCGCCGGCCCCGCCGAGCAGGGTCAGCAGCGCCACCACCGCGACCGCGGCCACCGAGTGGCCCAGGATCTTGTCGAACCGGATGGTCCACGGCAGGCTCAGCGCCCGCCGCGGCGGCTCGGCGACCACGTCGGCGCGCACCGTCACCGGGTTCTGCGCCGGCAGCGACGCCGCGCGGACCGTGACCCGGTCGGTGCCCGCCCCGGTGATCGCGCACGGGATCGCCGCGTGCGTGTCGGCGGCGCAGCGCACCACACCGGTGCGCGCGGGCAGCTGCAGGGTCACGGTGGCGGTGCGGATCGGCATCGCCCAGAAGCCGACGACATCGTAGTAGAAGCTCGCGGTCGCCGCCGGGTCGGGCGCGCCGGCCTCGGCGGTGAACGCCCCGGCGGCCTCGGGGGCGGGCACCAGGCCGCCGTCGAAGGTGTAGCTGATCTCGTAGCGGTGTGGGCCCGCCGGCACGGGGCGTGTGGAGTCGCCGATGCGCGCCACGTACATGGTGCGGGCGTTGCGCCACTCGTAGTGCACCGGCACCGGCTGGCCGTCCATGCTCACCGCGGTGACCGTCGGCAGCCGGCGGGCGTGCGCATCGGTGGGGTCCTCGGCGGGGAAGAACCGGAAGATCCCGTGCCGGCCCGGCCCGAGCTGCACGGTCAGCGCCTCGGTGGCATACACCCGCCCGTCGGCCTCGACCCGGTAGCGGGCGGTGAAGTCGGTGATCGTCGAGGCGGTGTCGACCGGGGCCGCCGAATCGCCGCCGGACTGCACCAGCAGCGGCCAGACCAGCCCGAGGCCGGCCAGCGCCACCAGCACCGCCGACAGCAGCAGGCGTTTACCGGTGGTCAACGGGGAGAAGAACGCGCCGACGCGCCTCATGACCGCACTCCGCGCCGCCGCATCCGCTGATTCTCGCACCCGCCCCGGCGCCCGGGCACGCCGCGACGGGGCGCCCGCGCCGGCGGCCGGGCGTGAGCGTCGTCACCGTCGTGATGCGCGGTTGTGACCTGCTCGGATTCTGTGAACGTCGGGGTGAGCAAGTAGGCTAGTGCGGATGGTGCCGCTTTGGTTCACGCTGTCCGCACTGTGTTTCGTCAGTGCGGCGGTCCTGCTGTACACCGACATCGACCGCACCCGGGGACGCGGACGACGGCGCAGGTCCTGGGCCCGTTCGCAGGGCTTCGACTACGAACCGGTCTCGACGAAGATCCTCGACCGCTGGCAGCGCGGGATCATGTCGACGGTCGGCGACGTGCAGGCCCGCAACGTGGTGCTCGGCCAGATCCGCGGCGAGGCGGTCTACATCTTCGATCTCGACGAGGTGGCCACCGTGATCGCGCTGCACCGCAAGGTCGGCACCAATGTGGTCATCGACATGCGGCTCAAGGGCATCAAGGAGCCCCGCGAATCCGACACCTGGCTGCTCGGCGCGATCGGCCCGCGGATGGTGTACTCGACCAACCTCGACGCCGCCCGCCGCGCCTGCGACCGGCGCATGGTCACCTTCGCCCACACCGCGCCGGACTGCATCGAGATCATGTGGAACGAGCCGAACTGGACGCTGATCAGCATGCCGCTGTCGTCGACCCGCGCCCAGTGGGACGAGGGGATGCGCACCGTGCGGCAGTTCAACGACCTGCTGCGGGTGCTGCCGCCGCTGGCCCCGCCGGCGGCGTTGCCGCAGGCCGCCGAGCGCCGTCCCGCGCCGGGGCGCCCGCTGGCCCCGGCCGCCCACGGTGACCCGGTGCGCGCCGAGGCGCGCCGGCCGGTGTCGAGCCCCGCCGGCCGGCAGGCCTCCCGCCTGCAGCGTTGATGGCGCGGCCGGTTGCCCTGATCACCGGGCCGACGTCCGGGCTCGGGCTGGGGTACGCGCGCCGTTTCGCCGCCGACGGCTACGACCTGGTGCTCGTCGCCCGCGACAGCACCCGGCTGGCCGATGTGGCCGGTGAGCTGCGCGACGAGGCCGGGCGCTCGGTGGAGGTGCTGCCCGCCGACCTCGCCGAACAGACCGGCCGCGCCGCGGTCGCCGAGCGCTGCGCCGCCGGGGTGCAGGTGCTGGTCAACAACGCCGGGTTCGGCACCTCCGGGGAGTTCTGGACCGCCGATCCCGCCTTGCTGCAGTCCCAGCTCGACGTCAACGTCACCGCGGTGATGCAGCTGACCCGCGCCGCGCTGCCGCCGATGCTGGCCGCCGGTGTGGGCACCGTGATCAACATCGCCAGCGTGGCCGGGCTGTTGTCGGGGCGCGGCTCGACCTACTCGGCGTCCAAGGCGTGGGTGGTGTCGTTCTCCGAGGGCCTCGCCGGCGGGCTCGGCGGCACCGGGGTCGGTGTGCACGCGGTCTGCCCGGGGTTCGTCCGCACCGAATTCCACCAGCGCGCCGGCATCGAGATGGGGTCGGTGCCCGCACCGATGTGGTTGTCGGTCGACGACGTGGTCAACGAGAGCCTCGCCGACATCGCGCGCGGCCGGGTGCTCAGCGTGCCCGGCGTGCAGTACAAGGCGCTCACCGCCGCCGGCCGGTTGGTGCCGCGAAACCTGGTGCGCGCCCTGGCCAACACTTTCGGGAGGGGCCGTGGGCGTACCTGAGCTGACCACCGCCGACAAGGCCGAACTGGCCGAGTTGGTCCGCACCCTGGCCGTGGTGCACGGCCGGGTCACGCTGTCGTCGGGAAACGAGGCCGACTACTACGTCGACCTGCGCCGCGCCACCCTGCACCACCGCGCCGCCCCGCTGATCGGCCGGCTGATGCGTGAGCTCACCGCCGACTGGGATTACGTCGCCGTCGGGGGGCTGACGCTGGGGGCCGACCCGGTGGCCGCCGCGGTCATGCACGCACCGGGGCGGGCCATCGACGCGTTCGTGGTCCGTAAATCGGTGAAAACCCATGGCATGCAACGGATGATCGAAGGTGCCGACGTGACCGGTCGGCGCGTCCTCGTGGTCGAGGACACCAGCACCACCGGCAACTCCGCACTGACCGCGGTGCGCGCGGTGAGCAAGGCCGGTGCGGAGGTGGTCGGGGTGGCGACCGTGGTCGACCGTGCCACCGGAGCCGCGGAAACCATTGAAGCCGAAGGGTTTTCCTACCGCAGTGTGCTCGGTCTGGCTGATCTGGGGCTGGAGTAGCGGCGACGATGTCTGTGCGGGCCGTCGCGGCGGCGTTGGCGGTGCTGCTGGCGGTGGTGACCTCGTGTTCGCGCACCGATGCGATCGAGGCCCCCTACGGGGCCCAGGGCGCTCGGATGGGCGACCAACTCAGCGTGCTGGGTTGGGATCTGACCGTCTCGGACCTGCGCTGGGCCGCCGACCATGTGCTCGTCGACGTCGTCGGGCAGCCCACCGACGCCGACGAGTCGCCCGCCGATCCCGCCGACCTGCGCTTCGGTCTCTACGGCGCGCTGGCGCATCCGGTGGAGGCCGACGGGGTCGGCAGCTGCGACTCGGCGGTCGGGGCGACCTCCACCCCGCTGACCGCGCCCGCACCGGACCGGTTGAGCGGCACCGTGTGCCTGGGGCCGATGACCAACCGCTCGGCGGTGCGCGGGGTGTACGTCTACTCCCCGCGCGACCGGATGGCCGGCACCACGGTGGCCTACCCGGCGGCGTTCCCGATCGGGTTGCCGCCCACCGGCGATGAGCAGACCGGCCTGGCGCTGAGCTCCAGCAGTGTGCACGCCTGGCGCGCCGACGGCCTGCAGCTGACCGAGGCGGCCCTGGGCGATCCGAGCGCGTTCGACGGCAAGGGGCAGATGCTGATCGGGTTGACCGTCGACGCCCCCTCGGCGCGCTACCGTGAGCAGTCCGAGGACCGCGGCGGCCCGCTGATGCTGCTGGTCGGCCCGTTCGACGAGGGCCCGTGGTCCGACCCGGCGTGCGCGGCCTACGGGTCCTCGGTGCTGGTGCTGCCCGACGCGTCGCTGGGGGCGGTGCACACCGCGGTCTCGCTGTGCACCCAGGGCGATCTCACCGCCGCGCTGCTGTACGCCACGGTGTCGGTCGTCGGCACCCACGCCGGGGTGTGGATCACCGGTGAGTGAGCCCGGACCGACCGAGTGGGGCACCGGGGGCGCCGGGGTCGGCCCGTGGGTGGGGCCGTGGCCGACCGACCCGCGCTACGACCCGGAGTTGTTGCGCGACGGCGACACCCGCAACGTCGTCGACGCCTACCGGTACTGGCGGCGGGAGGCCATCGTCGCCGACATCGACCGGCGCCGCCACGCCCTGCACGTGGCGATCGAGAACTTCGGTCAGGACGCCAACATCGGCGGGGTGGTGCGCGCGGCGAACGCGTTCGCGGTGCACACCGTGCACATCGTCGGCCGGCGCCGCTGGAACCGCCGCGGGGCGATGGTCACCGACCGCTACCAGCGGCTGCGTCACCACGACAGCACCGCCGCACTGCTGGACTTCGCCGCCGGGCACGACCTGGCGGTCATCGCGGTCGACAACGTGCCCGGCGCGGCGCGCCTGGAGCGCACCGCGCTGCCGTACCGCTGCCTGATGGTGTTCGGCCAGGAGGGCCCGGGCATCTCCGCGGAGTTGCAGGACCACGCCGCGGCGACGGTGTCGGTCGCCCAGTTCGGCTCCACCCGCAGCATCAACGTCGCGGTGGCCGCCGGGATCGCGATGCACACCTGGATTACCCAGCACGCCGACGTCGACCGGGCGTGGTAGGGCAGTATCGGTGAGCATGGATCAGCAGTGGGCTAATCGGGCGGAGAGCGCCGAAGCAGCGATCACCCAGCGTCACCTCAAGCGGCTGTGGTGGGTGCCCGGCACACAGTTGGGGGTGGTGGCCTGGCCGGCGGCCCGGCGGGAGCGCTGGTTCACCGGGGTGTGGCACTACTGGTGGCAGGCGCACCTGCTGGACTGCCTGGTCGATGCGCAGCTGCGCGACCCCACCGAGGCGCGGCGCGCCCAGATCCACGCCCAGATCCGCGGGCAGCGGCTGCGCAACCTCGGGGTGGTCAACGACTACTACGACGACATGGCGTGGCTGGCGCTGGCGATCCAGCGCGCCGACGCGGTGACCGGCAAGACCCACCGCCGCACCCTGGACAAGCTCACCGGCCAGCTGGTCAACTCGTGGGTGCCCGAGGACGGCGGCGGCATCCCGTGGCGCAAGCAGGACCAGTTCTTCAACGCCCCCGCCAACGGCCCGGCCGGCATCTTCTTGTCCCGCATCGACGACCGGCTGGCGCGCGCGGTGCGCATGGCCGACTGGCTCGACGCCACGTTGATCGACCCGCAGACCCACCTGGTGTTCGACGGGATCAAGGCCGGCTCGCTGGTGCGCGCCCAGTACACCTACTGCCAGGGTGTGGTGCTGGGCCTGGAGACCGAGTTGGCGGCGCGCACCGGGGAGCCGCGCCACGCCGAGCGGGTGCACCGCCTGGTCGCCGCGGTCGCCGAACACATGGCCGCCAAGGACGTGATCACCGGCGCCGGCGGCGGCGACGCCGGGCTGTTCGGCGCGATCACCGCCCGCTACCTGGCGCTGGTCGCCACCCGGCTGCCCGGCGAGGACCCCGCCGACGTCACCGCCCGCGAGACCGCCAAACGTCTGGTGCTCACCTCGGCGCGCTCGGCGTGGGACCACCGCCAGCCGGTCGACGGGCTGCCGCTGTTCGGGCCGTTCTGGGACCGCAGCGCCGAGCTGCCGCGCGCCGAGGACGACGCCCCGCCGTTCGCCGACGGCGCGGTCAACTCCTCGCAGATCCCCGAACGCGACCTGTCGGTGCAGCTCGGCGGCTGGATGCTGATGGAGGCCGCCTACCGGGTGGAGGCCGGCGAGCCGGGCGACGCGGGTGCGCCGGGCGAGGCCCCGCAGGCCTGAACGTGTTCACGCTGCACCCAGGGCGACCCCGACCTGGGAGGCGCCGCTTTCAGGCGCCCTGGGCCAGCAGGGTCACCGCGTCGACGGCTCAGGAGCCGGTGGTCTCCTCGGCGTCGGCGGGCGCGCGGTCGGCGGGGCCGGCCCCCTCGGCGGCGGCGCGCCGGCGGTTCAGATACGTCTTGGTCACCGAGAAGATCGCCGGCAGCAGCGACACGAACAAAATCACCACGATGATCAGTTCCAGGTGGTCGGTGATGCCGGGCACCTTGGTGCCCAGGTAGTAGCCGGTCAGGGTCATCCCGGCGCCCCACAGGATGCCGCCGACGATGTCGAAACCCAGATACACCGGGTAACGCATGTAGGACACCCCGGCGATGACCGGCACGAAGGTGCGGGCGAACGGCACGAACCGGGCCAGGATGATCGCCGCCGGGCCGTACTTCTCGAAGAACGCGTGCGACTCGGTGACGTGGTGTTTTTTGAAGAACCGGGAGTCTTCCTTGTTGAACAGCGCCGGGCCGATCTTGCGCCCGATGAAGTACCCGGTCTGATCACCGGCGATCGCCACCACCGCCACCGCCGGGGCCAGCACCCGGATGTCGGGGTTGCCGGCGGCGGCCAGCAGACCACCGGTGACCAGCAACGATTCGCCGGGCAGCAGCGGAAACAGCAGCCCGGTCTCAATGAACACGATGACGAGGATGGCCGGCAGCACCGCGTGCTCGAAGAGTCCGCCCTGCCCGATCCAGTACATCGGATCCAAGATGTGCGGCATGGCGGCCGCGACGGTGATCATGATGCACCAACATACCGGTGGTTGCGCTGTTCAGGCGTTGGGGATACTGAGGGGACAGGGTCGCGACCCGAACAACCGCTTGAACCGCCCAGGAGGACGTTCCCATGCCCATCGCAACGCCCGAGACCTACAACGAGATGCTCAAACGGGCCAAAGACAACGCGTATGCGTTTCCGGCCATCAACTGCACCTCGTCGGAGACGATCAACGCCGCGATCAAGGGGTTCGCCGACGCCGGCAGCGACGGCATCATCCAGTTCTCGACCGGAGGTGCGGAGTTCGGCTCCGGTCTCGGCGTCAAGGACATGGTGACCGGGGCGGTGGCGCTCGCCGAGTTCGCCCACGTCATCGCCGAGAAGTACCCGATCACCGTGGCGCTGCACACCGACCACTGTCCCAAGGACAAGCTCGACGGGTTCGTCAACCCGCTGCTGGCGATCTCCACCGAACGCGTCAAGGCCGGCAAGAACCCGCTGTTCCAGTCGCACATGTGGGACGGCTCGGCGGTGCCGATCGACGAGAACCTCAAGATCGCGACCGGCCTGCTCAACGACTGCGCCGCGGCCAAGATCATCCTCGAGATCGAGATCGGTGTGGTCGGCGGCGAGGAGGACGGCGTCGCCCACGAGATCAACGAGAAGCTCTACACCACCCCGGAGGACTTCGAGAAGACCATCGAGGCCCTCGGCGTCGGCGAGCACGGCCCGTACCTGCTGGCCGCGACGTTCGGCAACGTGCACGGCGTGTACAAGCCGGGCAACGTCAAGCTGCGCCCGGAGATCCTCGACGAGGGCCAGAAGGTCGCCGAGAAGAAGCTGGGCCTGGCGGCCGGCGCGAAACCGTTCAACTACGTGTTCCACGGCGGGTCGGGGTCGCTGAAATCCGAGATCGAGGACGCGCTGAGCTACGGCGTGGTCAAGATGAACGTCGACACCGACACCCAGTACGCGTTCACCCGCCCGGTGGCCGCGCACATGTTCACCAACTACGACGGGGTGCTCAAGGTCGACGGCGACGTCGGCAACAAGAAGACCTACGACCCGCGCAGTTACCTGAAGAAGGCCGAGGCGTCGATGACCGAGCGCGTCATCGAGGCCTGCAACGACCTGCACTGCGCGGGCAAGTCGCTGACCGCCTGACGCTGCAACCGCACAGCGCCCGCCCCGGTCTCGGGGTGGGCGCCTGTGTCCCTCGGGGCTAGGGCGTCAGCATCACCGCCAGCGCGGGCAGCGCGGCCAACCCCAACACCGCGGCGCTGATCCAGCGCGCCGCGGCCGGCCCGCGCCACAGCGCCGCGATCAGCAACACCAGCCCCAGCAGCGCGCCGACACCGGCGACCGGCCCGGCGACCCGGGTGATCGTGGCGGTGTGGGTGCCGTTCTCGAAGTCGCCGGCGAACGCGGGGTCGGTGAGCACCGCGAACACCGCACCGACGGCGACAGCCCAGCTCGCCACGCCGGCGGCGCAGAGCAGATGACCCGAGCGGGGTTTTAGCCCGCCGGGGCCTGGCAGATCTTCCACTGGTCGTCGCGGAACTGCAGATCGAAGCTGCGGGTGGAGCGCTGGCTGGGCGCGTACGCCATGTAGGCGGTGACGTTGGCCTCGGCGTGCTCGTCGTTGACGACGATCTCGTCGACGCTGGCCACCATCGGGTAGCGGTCGGCCTTTTTCACCCGCGCGTGGATGTCGGCCCACTTGGCGTCGTCGTAGTTGACGTAGTTGTCGCGGGTGGTGCCGCAGGTGATGGAGCGCAGCGTGGTCAGATCACCCTTCTGCAACGCCAGGTCGAAGTCGTGGATGGTCTCGCGCACCAGGTCCTTCTGGGAGGCGACCTTGGGGTCACTGTCGCGGGTCATCAACACCGTGCCCAGCACCGCGATCGCGGCGAGCGCCAGGATGATCAACGTCAACGCCAGCACCCAGCCCCAGCTGTTGTGCAGCTGGGGCGCCAGCTTGCTGCCGCGCGGCGGGATCGCCTGCGGGGGCACCTTGCCCGCCTGCGGGGCGAACACCTCGGTCTCGGGGTCCTCCGGCGCCGGCGGCAGCACCTGGGTGGCGCCGGCGTCGAAACCCGGCGCGGTGAACCGGCGTTCGGGCTGCTCGGCGGGGGACTGCTCGCCGCTGCCGAGGATCTCGGTGGGCGGATCCGCCGGGGCGTCGACCCGGTCGGTGATGGCGTCGTTCTCCGCGTCGTGCTCCAGCGGCGCAACCGGATCGGTGGTCTCGCCGTCGCGATCGGACCCTGGTGGGTTGGCCATGGGGTGCTGTCCCTCCGTCGAAAAACTAGTTAGGAGCTTACGACCCTGGTGCGGCACGGCAGAATGGGTGTCATGGCACTCTCCGGTGATCTGCTGCGCCCCGATCCGATCCTGCTTCCCGCCGAGACCGACGTGGAGGCGCGGTTGGCTGCTGGCGACCATCCTGCCATCGTTGCGGCCGCTCATCCGGCTGCCTCGCTGGTGTGGGCGGTGCTCGGCGAGACCGCGCTCGCCGACGACAAGGTCATCACCGCCTACGCCTACGCGCGCACCGGCTACCACCGCGGGCTCGACGCGCTGCGGCGCAACGGCTGGCGCGGGCACGGCCCGGTGCCCTACGACCACGAACCCAACCGGGGTTTCCTGCGCTGCGTGGCGGTGCTGGCCCGCGCCGCCGACACGATCGGGGAGAGCGACGAGCACCAGCGCTGCCTGGACCTGCTCGACGACTGCGATCCGGCGGCCCGCGCCGCCCTCGACCTGGCGTAGCGCGCCCCGCGCGCCCCCGCCCGCGCTCACCCGCGCCCAGGCCCACCCCGCCCATCGCCGAGACTCACGTTTGGGTGCGGTTTTCACGCTGATACGCACGGAAACGTGCGGATGGGCGCCAGCCGCGGAGGCTCAGCAGCCGATAGACGCGGTCGATGAGGTGCGCGGGGCGGTCCTCGTTGATCGCCCGCACCGTCAGCCAGCCCTGCGTGTCGATGTACTCCCTGCGCCAGTGCTCGTGGCGGTAGGTCACGCGGTCGACGCGGTGGCCGTCGCCGTCGTACTCGGCGGCCACCATGTACTCACGCCACCCCATGTCGAGGAATGCCACCGCCCGGTAGCCCCGCATCACCGGGATCTGGGTCTGCGGGGTGGGAAACCCGGCGTTGATCAGCAGCAGGCGCAGCCACGTCTCCTTCGGGGAGGCGGCGCCGCCGTCGACCAGCGGCAGCGCCGCGCGCAGGCGACACAGCCCGCGAACACCCCGGTGGTCGGCCGCCAGCCGGGTCACCGCCGCGCTGTCGAACGGCGCGGCCCGCGCCAGCGCGTCCAGGCGGGCGACCGCCGGCCCGCACGCCAGCCACCGGCCCAGGTCGAAGGCGGTGCGCACCACGGAGGTCACCGGGATCGCGGCGACGGTGGTCGTCTCGCACGCCGCCAGGGGGCCCTCGTGCACTACCAGCCCCTCCTGGGGGCGCAGGTGGGGCCCGATCACGTCGATGGGCGTGTCGGGGTCCACCCACCTGGCGCCGTGCAACGCCGACGCCGCGACCCCGCCGATCACCGCCCGCCGGCCCGACGCCAGCCAGGCCCCCCGGATCCTGTCGCGCAGCGACGGCGGGCGCCCGCGGGGCACATAGATCCCGCGGAACAGCGTGGTGTAGCGCCGCCGCAGGTCGTTGGCGGTGAGTTCGCCCGCCGCGACGGCCTCCCTGCCGATGAATACCGTGCCCACGCGGGAAGTCTGCGCCCCCGACCGCCGCGGAGGTGTTCACCCATCCACAGCCCACGCGCCGCGCGCGTTGAGCCGCACGTTTGCGTGCGCCCAAGCGCCGAAAACGCACGCAAACGTGAGTTTCGGCGGCCCACCGCGGGGTGGCCCACGTGGGGGCGGCCCACCGGTCGGCGGCCCACCGCGCCCCCGCCTACAGCAGGTTGTTCCAGAACAGGGTCAGCGCCGCCCCGGCGCCGGACAGGCCCCGCGGCACCCCGGAGAGCTCGTAGACCGCATACACCAGCCCGAAGAAGGCCCGGTTGAGCCCGGGGGCGATCAATAGCACCACCAGCGCCAAAATGCCCCACTGCTTCACCGGGGCCAGCGCCTGCTGGGTCTCGGCGCTCAGGTGCGGCTCCACGGCGCCGTAGCCGTCCAGCCCGGGGATCGGCAGCAGGTTCAACACCAGCGCGGTCACCTGGAGGAAACCCAAAAACGCCACGCCGGCCCAGAAGATCGCGTGCGCCGGGTCGTAGCGCAGCTGCACCGCGCCCAGCAGCAGCACCGCCAACACGGCGTTGGCGGCCGGGCCGGCCAGCGACACCAGGGTGCGCCGCCGCGGCGGCATGAACCCGGTGCGCACATACACCGCACCGCCGGGCAGCCCGATCCCGCCGAGCACGATGAACAGCAGCGGCAACCCCAGCGACAGCAGCGGATGGGAGTAGCGCAGCGGGTTGAGCGTCAGATACCCGCGCACCGCCACGTCGTGGTCGCCGAAGCGCCACGCGGTGTAGGCGTGGCCGAACTCGTGCAGGCACAGCGACACCAGCCACCCGGCGATGACGAAGACGAACACCCCCGCATACGCCAGGGCGCTGACCTGCTCGGCCGCCAGCCAGGCCCCCGCCCCGCCGAGCGCGGTCACGCCCACCAGCGCCAAAAAGACCGGGCTGGGGCGCACCGACTGGCCGTGCAGCGAACGGACATTCACCCCAGGAAAGCTACCGGACCGCCCACCAGTCGACGATGTGCCGGTAGAACGTCGAGCGGCGCACCGGCCGCGGCGCGGCGACCCCGTCGCGCACCACCAGCGCCCCGGTGGTGCCCAGCTGCGCGGCGCGGCCCTCCAGCCAACGCCGGCGCCACCGGCCGAGCACCGCGGCGCGCACCCCGGGGGCGCGGTGCAGCGGTTCGACGCGCACGCCGGGCACCGTCCCGTCGAAGAGCACCGCGTCGTCGACGACGGCCTCGCCGTGCAGCGGGCCGTCGGCGCCGCGCCAGGTGGCCGCGCCGATCAGCACGGTGCCGGTCTCGTCGCGGATCAGCGGCGTCGGGCGGGCCGCGGCGCTCAGCGCGCGGCGCGCCGCGCGGCGCCCGACGGCGTGGGCGACCTCGATGTCGAGGCGCTCGGCGCGCAACAGCCGCCCCAGCACCGCCGCCAACTCGGCGTGCGAGCCGACCACCACGAGTCGCCGCGCCCCGTCGAGCCGCTCATCGACCTCGCTCGCGGCGGTGACCGCCAGCACCGGCAGCCCGGCCAGCACCCCGGGCAGCGCGGCGGCGCCGAAGTGCACCACCACCGTCTCGGCTGTGTTCACGGCATCCCTCGCGACCTGCTCAGCTAGTGTGGACCCCCGGCTGGAACACCATAATCGCGAGACCAAGGCGGGAAGAAGCCATGCCGGCAATCGTCCTGATCGGCGCCCAGTGGGGTGACGAGGGCAAAGGGAAAGCCACCGACCTGCTCGGTGAGCACGTGCAGTGGGTGGTGCGCTACCAGGGCGGCAACAACGCCGGGCACACCGTGGTGCTGCCGGGCGGGGAGAACTTCGCGCTGCACCTGATCCCCTCGGGGGTGCTGACCCCGGGGGTCACCAACGTCATCGGCAACGGGGTGGTCGTCGACCCCGGGGTGCTGCTCGAGGAGCTCGACGGCCTGGAGCGCCGCGGGGTGGACACCTCCACGCTGCTGATCTCGGCGGATGCGCACCTGCTGATGCCCTACCACATCGCGATCGACAAGGTCACCGAGCGCTACCTGGGCAACAAGAGGATCGGCACCACCGGGCGCGGCATCGGGCCGTGCTACCAGGACAAGATCGCCCGCATCGGCATCCGGGTGGCCGACGTGCTCGACCCGACCGAACTGACCCACAAGGTCGAGGCCGCCTGCGAGTTCAAAAACCAGGTGCTGGTCAAGATCTACAACCGCAAGGCCCTCGACCCGCAGCAGATCGTCGAGGAGCTGCTGGAGCAGGCCGAAGGGTTCACCCACCGCATCGCCGACACCCGGCTGCTGCTGGGCAACGCGCTGGACGCCGGGCAGCTGGTGCTGCTGGAGGGCTCGCAGGGCACCCTGCTCGACGTCGACCACGGCACCTACCCGTATGTCACCTCGTCGAACCCGACCGCCGGGGGCGCGGCGGTCGGCTCGGGGATCGGGCCGACGCGGATCACCACGGTGCTGGGCATCCTGAAGGCCTACACCACCCGGGTGGGGGCGGGCCCGTTCCCCACCGAGCTCTTCGACGAGCACGGCGAGTACCTGGCCAAGACCGGCGGCGAGGTGGGGGTGACCACCGGCCGGGCCCGGCGCTGCGGCTGGTTCGACGCGGTCATCGCCCGCTACGCCACCCGGGTCAACGGCATCACCGACTACTTTTTGACCAAGCTCGACGTGCTGTCCAGCCTGCAGACGGTGCCGGTCTGCGTCGGCTACCGCATCGACGGCAAGCAGACCGCCGAGATGCCGATGACCCAGGCGGAGCTGGCCCGGGCCGAACCGGTGTATGAGGAGCTGCCCGGCTGGTGGGAGGACATCTCCGGGGCGCGCACGTTCGACGACCTGCCGGCCAAGGCCCGCGACTACGTGGCGCGCCTCGAGGAGCTGTCGGGGGCGCCGGTGTCGTGCATCGGGGTCGGGCCGGGTCGCGACCAGACGATCGTGCGCCGCGACGTGATCACCGGGAAGCCGGCGTGAGCGGGCCCGACGACCGGGGCCGCGGCGGGTTCCCCGACTTCGAGGCCACCGCGGCCGAGCCCGGGTTCACCCGCTACGTCACCGCGATGCGCCGGCTGGGGGACCTGTCGGTCTCGGCCGCCCCGGACGACGACGTGTGGGCCGCGGCCGCCGACCAGATCGAGAAGCTGGTCGCCGCACTCGAACCGGCCGTCGCCCCCGAAGGGGTCTCCCCGGCCGGGCGGGCGCCGGCGCTGCCGGGCATGGGCAGCCTGCTGCTGCCGCCGTTCCGGGTGGTCCGCTTCGACCCCGACGGGGTGGAGATGCGCGGGCAGTTCAGCCGGATGCACGTCGGGGGCAACTCGGCGGTGCACGGCGGGGTGCTGCCGCTGCTGTTCGACTGGCTCTGCGGGATGGTGGTGCACGCCGCGCAGCGCCCGATCAGCCGCACCGCCTACCTCAAGGTCGACTACCGCCACGTCACCGCGATCGACACCGCGCTGATCGCGCGGGGCCGGGTGGCGCGGGTCGAGGGCCGCAAAGCGTTCATCACCGGCGAGCTCGTCGAGCCCCGCGACGCCGAGGAGATCCTCTGCGCGCAGCTCGACGCGCTGATGGTGCAGCTGCGCCCCGGCCAGCCGTAGCGCGTCGACGGCCCGTGCGTCAAACCCGGCCTGCAGCCCCGGACCCCGACCAGCCCACACGACCCTGACCCGCACGATGCGAATTCCGGCTGGCACCGCCGCAGGCGCCAACAACGTCTCGAACGCCGGTCGCGTTCGAGCGACCGCAACCACCGAAAAGAGGATACGGCGCTCGTAGCAACAAAGGCGCGTAGCACCAAAGGGAGGTCGTGATGGGTATCGAAGACGAGGTCCGCCCCGGCGTGGCCGGATCGTGGGACCGATTCGTCGGACCGCGTGCATCCCAGGCCGAGACCGGCGGCACGCTTGCCGCCGTGATAGCTGCGGCAGTGTTCGCCGACCGCGACCCGCGGCGTCGGTCATTGCTGCGCAGCGCATTGCTGCGACTGACTGCAGTCGACTTATGGGGCGGCGCGTGGGTGAACAACACCCGCGCAAGCGTGCGCTGGTACGAGCGCCCCGGCCAGGGGGCCTGCCAACACCTCGGCTTCGCGGCGCTGCATGCGGCACACCCTGCGGTGATCGCCGCCGTCGACGCCACGGGTCACCGACGCGACCGTGCGTCGGCCCTCCGCTGGACGCTGGGGCACTACGGTTGGATGCTCGCATCCGCGACCGTTATTACTGCATCGCCTCGGCGGCAGCGTCTCCTGCTGGCGATCGCGACCACCTGTGTCGGTCTAATCCTCGACCGGCGACTCGGGCCATCGACGGCAGCTCCCTGGTTCGCCCCGGTCTACTACACCAAGCTACTGATTGGGCATGCCGCCGGAAGCCTATGGAACAGGACCGGCTCTGTGAGCTGAGTCGTGAACGAGGATCCGAGTGCCTAGCGGCCACGCCCTCGGCGGACACCCACCCATCAACCGGCTCGCCGCCTGACAACACCGTGCCAGGGCGCAGCCCCTACAGGTTCAGCGTCGCCTCCTCCAGGTCCAGCCCGTGCATCAGCGCGCGCAGCACCTGGTCGTCGATGTGCCCGGCGTCGCGTTCGGCGATGAACGTGGCCCGCTCGGCGGCCAGCATCTGCAGGCGCAGCCACTTGAACGTGTCCGAGACGCTCTCGTCGATGAGCTCGGCGGTGTCGTCGTGGCGGCGCAGCCGCTCGCGGGCGGCGTTGCGACGGCGGGTGTTCATCACCCGCAGCACCTCGGCGGCGCGTTCGGTGGTCTGCGACGGCTCGCTGGAGGCCAGCACCGCGTCGAGGCGTTCCAGCGCGGCGCGGGCGGCCTTGTCCTGCGCGGTGGCCGCGGCGACCGCGTCGGTGCGGGCCTCGTCGCCGTAGACGCCGAGCCGGCGGATCAGCCACGGCAGGGTCAGCCCGTGCAGCAGCAGCGTGCCCACCACCACCACGAACGTCAGGAACACCAGCTGCGGGCGGCCGGGGAAGTTGTAGCCGCTCAGCGTCAGCACCGGCACCCCGAACGCCGCGGCCAGCGACACCACCCCGCGCATCCCCGCCCAGGCCAGCACCGCGACCTCCGCGGCGGTGGCGGCCGGTTCGCGCGCCCGGATCCGGGCGGAGAACCGCCGCGGCAGGGTGGCGAACGCCCACACCCACACGATCCGCATGCCCAGCACCGCGGCCAGCACCGCCGCCGAGGCCCCCAGCAGCGCGGCGAACGTGTCGCCGTGCAGATCGCCGATCACCGTCGGCAGCTGCAGCCCGATCAGCATGAACGCGAACGACTCCAGCATCAGCGTCAGCGCACGCCACACCGCCTGGTCCTGCAGCCGGGTGGCGTAGTGGGCGCGGGTGAACCGCTGGCCCAGCAGCAGCGCGGCGACGACGACGGCGACCACCCCGGAGCCCTCGACCATCTCGGCGACCAGGTAGATGACGAACGGCGCCACCAGCCCGACCGCGCTCTCGGCGAGCGGGTCGGTGAGTTTGGCGCGCACCCACACCAGCAGGAAACCCAGCGTCAGCCCGGTCACCACCCCGCCGACCGCGGCGGTGACGAACACCGCCAGCCCGCCGCCGACGGTGACCGTCGCCCCGATCGCCGCGCCCAGCGCCACCTTGTAGGCGGTCAGCGCGGTGGCGTCGTTGAGCAGGCTCTCCCCGGTCAACAGGGTCATGACCCGCCGCGGCAGCCCGAGGCGGCGGCCCACCGCGGTCGCCGAGACCGCGTCGGGGGGCGCCACGATCGCGCCGAGGGTGAACGCCGCCGGCAACGTCAGCGCCGGCACCACCGCGTAGGCCACCACCCCGACCGCCAGGGTGGTGGCCAGCGGCAGACCCACCGCCAACAGCGAGATCGACCGGGCGTTGCGGCGCATGTTCAGATACGAGCTGTCCAGCCCCGCCGACCACAGCAGCGGCGGCAGCAGCACGAACAGCACCAGATCCGAGCCCATCGTCACGTCGGGGATGGCCGGGACGATGCCGAACACCAGCCCGACACCGACCAGGACCAGCGGCGCCGAGAGGTTGAAGTGGCGGGCCAACGCGGTGACCAACACCGCCGAACCCACCACCGCGAGCAGCAGAGCATCCACGCGCCGCACCCTCCGTTTCTGTTCGCCTTTATCCTGTAGCAACACGCTGAAGGCGATACCGAGGGGGTGAGTCCGTGTCCGACACCGATTCCGTGTCGGTGCGGCGGCGCACCCGCGTGATGGTGCTGGGGGCCGGTCAGCTCGGATCGGAGCTGATCACCGCGCTGCAGCACCTCGGCGCGGAGGTGATCGCGGTGGACCCGCCGGCCGCGCCGCCCACCCCCGCCGACGAGCATCGGGTGGCGACGCTGACCGACACCGAGGAGCTGTCGGCGACGATCAACCGGGCCGGCCCCGACGTGGTGGTCGCGGTCACCGACCAGGTGTCGGTGGAGGCGCTGCGCCTGGCCGCCCAGTCCGGGCAGGCGGCGGTGGTGCCCAGCGCGCGCAGCGTGCGGCTGGCCGCCGACCGCGAACAGATGCGCCGGCTGGTCACCGAGGAGCTCGGGGTGCCGACGGTGCCGTTCTGGTTCGCCGGGTCGGCCCAGGAGCTGGCCGCGGTCGCCGAACGGGCCGGCTATCCGCTGGTGGTCAGCCCCGTCGGGGTGTCGACCCCGGGGGTGGGCCAGTCGGTGCTGGTGCGCCCCGACGACGTGGAGCCGGCCTGGCGGCGCGCCCTGGCCGCCGACGGCCAGATCGAACGGGTGCTCGGCGAATCGGTGCTGCAGGTCGACTACGAGATGACCCAGCTGGTCTTCGCCGACGACGCCGACACCGTGGAGTTCTGCGCGCCGATCGGGCACCGGCCCACCGCCGACGGGCGCGGACTGGAGTCCTGGCAGCCGCAGCCGATGAGCGAGATCGCCGTGGACGCCGCGCGCAGCGTGGCCGCGCGCATCGTGCGCGCCCTCGGCGGGCGCGGGCTGTTCGCGGTGCACCTGGCGATCCGCGACGACGAGGTCTACTTCCGCGACGCCGGGGTGTTTCCCACCGACGCCGGGCTGGTCACCCTGCGCACCCAGCGGCTGTCCCAGTTCGAGCTGGCGGCGCGCGCGGTGCTGGGCCTGCCCGCCGACACCCTGCTGGTCTCCCCGGGCGCGGCGCGGCTGCGGTACCGCAACGGCGAGCTGGGGGCGCCCCCGGCCGCCGGGCTGGCCGCCGCCCTGGCGGTGCCCGAGACCGATGTGCGGGTCTTCGGCGAGGGCTGCCGGGTCGGGGCGCTGCTGGCCACCGCCGGGGATGTGGAGGCCGCCTGCGGGCGCGTCGACGACGCCGCCGACGCGCTGAGCGGGATGTTCGCTCGGTGACCGACGCCGACGCCGGGCGCCGGTCGAGCCCGCTGCCGATCCTGCTGGCGGTCGCGGTGGTGGTGGTCGTGCTCATCGGGTTGGGCATCGCCGCGCTGCTGCGCGACGACGACGACGCCGAGCAGGTGGTGCGCGCCGCGATCGGGCAGAACGACGCCCTGCAGCGGGAGGACTTCGCCGCGTTCAGCGAGTTCACCTGCGCGGCCGAACGGGGTGCCGAATCCGATTTCGTTGCCCGCCACCGCGAGTCGACGCAGGCGCACGGCGCGCGCTATGTGGCCGACGTCAACACGATCAGCGTCGACGGCGATGAGGCCACCGCCACCGTCGTCTACTACTTCGAGAACACCCCCGACGACAAGATCACCGCCCCCACCCGGTTCGTCCGCGAGGACGGCAGCTGGAAGGCGTGTGCGGAGACCCTGGCCGGATATGCCACACTCACGAACGTGAGCTACGCCGGAGACATCACCCCGCAGGAGTCGTGGCGGCTGCTGAACGACGACCCCGACGCGGTGCTCGTCGACGTGCGCACCGAGGCCGAATGGCGCTCGGTGGGGGTGCCGGACCTGTCCGGCATCGGCAAGGACGTCGTGTTCCTCGAGTGGGTGGACTCCAGCGGGCGGCCCAACCCGGATTTCGCCCGCGACCTGGCCGCGAAGGTGCCCGGCGGGCCGGTGGTGTTTTTGTGCCGGTCGGGCAACCGGTCGATCCCGGCGGCGCAGACCGCCACCCAGGCCGGCCTGGCCCCGGCCTACAACATGGTGCACGGGTTCGAGGGCGGCGCCGACGCCGCCGGGAACCGCGGGGCGACCGGCTGGAAGGCCGACGGGCTGCCCTGGGCCCGGTCGTGAGCCCCGACTCGATCCGGGTGCCCGACCCGCTTCCCGACGGGGTCGGCCAAGCGACCATCGGGGTGCGCGGCGGCATCCTGCGCTCGCAGTTCGAGGAGACCTCCGAGGCGCTGTTTTTGAACTCCGGGTACGTCTACTCCTCCGCGGAGGCCGCCGAGGCGGCGTTCACCGGCGACGTCGACCGCTACGTCTACTCCCGCTACGGCAACCCGACGGTCACCATGTTCGAGGAGCGCCTGCGGCTCATGGAGGACGCCCCGGCGGCGTTCGCCACCGCCTCCGGCATGGCCGCGGTGTTCGTCGCACTCGGGGCGCTGCTGGGCGCCGGTGACCGGCTGGTCGCCGCGCGCAGCCTGTTCGGGTCGTGTTTCGTGGTGTGCAACGAGATCCTGCCGCGCTGGGGGGTGCAGACCGTCTTCGTCGACGGCGACGACCTGGCCCAGTGGGAGCGGGCGCTGTCGGTGCCCACCACCGCGGTGTTCTTCGAAACCCCCGCCAACCCGATGCAGTCGCTGGTCGACATCGCCGCGGTCACCGAGATGGCCCACGCCGCCGGCGCGAAGGTGGTGCTCGACAACGTCTTCGCCACCCCGCTGCTGCAGCGCGGTCTGCCGCTCGGGGTCGACGTGGTGGTGTATTCGGGCACCAAACACATCGACGGGCAGGGCCGGGTGCTCGGCGGGGCGGTGCTCGGCCCGCAGGAATTCATCGGCGGGCCGGTGAAAACCCTGATGCGCCACACCGGTCCGGCGATGAGCGCGTTCAACGCCTGGCTGCTGCTCAAGGGCCTGGAGACCATGTCGGTGCGGGTCAAACACGCCACCGCCGCCGCGCTGCACATCGCGGAGTTCCTGCAGACCCACCCGGCGGTGCGCTGGGTGCGCTACCCGTTTTTGGCCTCGCACCCGCAGCACGAGCTGGCCCGGCGGCAGATGTCCGGCGGCGGCACCGTGATCACCTTCGCCCTCGACGCGCCGGCCGGTGCGGCCAAGCGCCGCGCCTTCGAGGTGCTCGACGCGCTGCGGCTGATCGACATCTCCAACAACCTCGGCGACGTGAAGTCGCTGATCACCCATCCGGCCACCACCACCCACCGGGCGATGGGCCCGGAGGGCCGGGCGGCGATCGGGCTCGGCGACGACGTGGTGCGCATCTCGGTCGGGCTGGAAGACGTCGACGATCTGCTCGGCGACCTCGATCACGCGCTGCGCAGGTAACGATTCCGGATCAAAGCCGCGGCACGCCGCTGACCTGCAAGGAAACCCCCGCGACGGCCGACTATGGTCGCGGGGTGCGCCGTCGAACCGCCCTGAAGCTGCCGCTGGCCGTCGGTGCCGGCGTTATGCTGGCCTCGATGCCCCATGCGCGTGCCGCCCCGACCCGGTGGACGGCCGATCAGGCCAACCGCTGGTACCGCGCGCAGGGCTGGCTGGTGGGGTCGAACTACGTGCCGGCCACCGCGATCAACCAGCTGGAGATGTTCCAGCCGGCCACGTTCGACGCCCGCCGGATCAACACCGAGCTCAACTGGGCGCGGCTGTGCGGGTTCAACACGATGCGGGTGTTTCTCCACGACCAGCTGTGGGCCGCCGACAAGCGCGGGTTCACCAGCCGGCTGTCGCAGTTCCTCGGCATCGCCGCGCGCAACCGCATCAAACCGATGCTGGTGTTCTTCGACTCCTGCTGGGACCCGCACCCCAAGGCCGGCGCGCAGCGCGCCCCGCGGCGCGGCATCCACAACTCCGGCTGGGCGCAGAGCCCCGGCGCCGACCGCATCGACGACAAGGCCTACCGGGCGGTGCTGCGCGAGTACGTCACCTCGGTGATGACCCAGTTCCGCAACGACGACCGGGTGCTGGCCTGGGACGTGTGGAACGAGCCGGACAACATGGCCAAGCAGTACGCGAGCGTGGAACGCTCCGACAAGCTCACCCAGGTCGCCGACCTGCTGCCGCAGGTGTTCTCGTGGGCGCGTTCGGTGGGGGTGCGCCAGCCGATCACCTCCGGGGTGTGGGACGGGTCGTGGGCGGACCCGTCGGGGCGCACCGAGATCCAGAACGTGCAGTTGACCAACTCCGATGTGATCACGTTCCACAGCTACGACCACCCGAGCGGGTTCTCCAACCGCATCGACGAGCTGGAGCCGCAGGGCCGGCCGATCCTGTGCACCGAGTACATGGCGCGTCAGGAGGGCTCCACCGTGCAGGGGATCCTGCCGGTGGCCAAACGCCGCAACGTCGGGGTGTACAACTGGGGCCTGGTGGCCGGCAAGAGCCAGACCTACTACCCGTGGGACTCCTGGGACAGCCCGTACTCGTCGATCCCGAAGGTGTGGTTCCACGACCTGCTGCGCCCGGACGGCAAACCGCACCAGAACGCCGAGATCCAGGCGGTGCAGCGGCTCACCGGCCGGCTGTAGCCGGCGCGCGGGCTAGGCGTCGGGCTCGGTGACGCCCTGGGCGTTTTGGGCGCGGGTCTCGTAGGCGCGGCGGGCGGTGGTGTCGACGTCGAGGAAGATGCGGTCGAGTTTGAGGGCCTTGTTCATCCGCCGCCGCGCGCGCGGGCCGAGCAGCTGGGCCACCGTGGCGGTGAAGCGCACCGGGCGCGGCACCGACACCAGCGTGGTCGGCTTGGTGAGCACCTTGACGACCGCCTCGGCGATGTCCTCGGGTTCCACCGGTTTGCTCGCCGCGGTGGTGGTGGTCCCCGAGATCAGCTCGGTGTTGGTGAACGTCGGCATGATCGCCGAGACCTGCACGCCGTGCTCGGCGACCTCGTCGGCCAGCGCGGTGCTCAACCCGATCACCGCGGCCTTGGTGGCGGTGTAGACCACCTGGCCGGGCAGCGGGATCAGCCCGATGAGCGAGGCGATGTTGATGATGTGCCCGCTGCCCCGGGTGATCATGCCCGGCAGCACCAGCTGGCAGCCGGTGAGCACGCCGTAGACGTTGACCTCCAGCGACGAGCGGATCGAGGTCTGGGACTGCTCGACGAACGGACCCACCGGCATCACCCCGGCGTTGTTGATCAGCACGTCGATGCGCCCGCCCCCGTCGGCGCCGGCCTTGTCCAGAAACGCCGCGAACGAGTCGCGGTCGGTGACGTCGACCGGGTGACCCGAGACCGGGCCCAGCGCGCTGACGGTGGCCACCGCGGACTCCAGCATCTCGACGTCGCGGTCGCCGATCACCACCCGCGCCCCCTTGCCCAGCAGCGCTTTGGCGGTGGCCAGCCCGATACCGCGGGCGCCCCCGGTGATGACGATGGTCTTGCCGGCGATGGTGTCCATGCCGTCGGACTTTACACGTGTCAAATGGGACGGCGCCGACAGGCGGCTACAGCGTCCAGACGCCGACGTCGATCGAGATCCCCGACGACGGGCTGTAGCGCACCTCGGTGGGGCTGACCCCGGCCGGCAGCGCGAACGACACGCACCCGTCGGCGGCCTCCTGCGGGGCCAGCACGAACTGCCCGTAGAGGAAGTTCGTGCAGGTGGCGACGGTCACCAGCGACGACGGGTAGGTCTGGTCGTCGGAGCCGACGACCGAGACGTTGTTGTTGGCGTCACCGGTGATGGTCAGCCGGCCGATGTTTTTGATGCTCAACGCGACCGCGATGTAGTCCTTGCCGGGTTCGCGCCCGTTGGGCACCGCGGCCGGGTTGATCACCTGGCGCACGGTGACCGCCACCCGGCTGTCGCCGATGCGGTCGAGTTCCAGGGTGTCGCCGAGGTAGGCCGGCGGGCGCGGCGGCGGGGTCGGCAGACTCGGCACGAACACGTCGGGTTTCTTCTCCGCGTCGGACTCCTGGTTGCAGCCGGTGAGCACCACCAGCAGCGCCGCCAGGGCGGCCAGCCCGACGCGGGCGGCCAACCCGACGCCGGCGGGCCGGGTCATGACCGCACCGCCAGCGGCTCGGTCTGCTCCGACGGCGGCGGGCCGGGCGGCCGGGCGTTGTCGCCGCGCGGGTGGATCACCCGCGGCCACCAGAACCAGCGGCCCAGCAGCACCGCGATCGACGGCATGAACAACGACCGCACGATCAGGGTGTCCAGCAGCAGCCCGATACAGACCGTCGAGCCGAACTGGCCGAGCACCTCCAGGTCACTGCCGAGCATGGCGGCCATCGTGAACGCGAACACCAGCCCGGCGGCGGTCACCACCCCGCCGGAGCCGCCGATGGCGCGGATGTAGCCGGTTTGCAGCCCGGCATGGATCTCCTCGCTGAACCGGGACACCAGCAGCAGGTTGTAGTCCGAGCCCACGGCCATCAACACGATGATCGAGAGCACCTGCACCACCCAGTGGATGTTGTGGCCCAACAGGTCCTGCCAGATCAGCACCGAGAGCCCGAACGCCGCGGCGATCGAACTCGACGCCGTGCCGACGATCACCACCGCGGCGACCAGGCTGCGGGTGATCAGCACCATGATCATGAAGATCAGGGTGAGCGAGGAGATCACCGCGATCATCAGGTCGTACTTCGCACCGTCGTGCATGTCCTTGAACGTGGCGGCGGTCCCGCCCAAAAACACCTTCGCGCCCGACAGCGAGGACTGTTTGAGGGCCTCCTGGGCGGCCTGGCGTTCGGAGTCCACCCGCGAAATCCCTTCCGGGGTAGCCGGATCGGAGGCGTGGGTGATGAAGAAGCGCGCCGACTTTCCGTCCGGCGACATGAACTGGCGCAGACCGGTCTGGAAGTCGGAGTTGTCGAACGCCTCCGGCGGCAGATAGAAGAAGTCGTCGTTGCGGGCCTCGTCGAAGCTCTGGCCCATCATCACGGCCGTGTTCGACATGTACTCCATCTGGTCCATCATCGCGCTGAACGTGCTGTGCATCGTCAGCGTCAGCGACTTGGTGTGCTTCATGCTCGCGATCGCCGGCGGCAGGATCGCGACCATCTCCTTCTGCCACTTGTCCATCTCGTGGATGGACGTCGACATCTTGCCGAACTGCTCGTCGAGCTTGTCGATGCCGTCGAGTCCGTCGAAGATGCTGCGCAGCGACCAGCAGATCGGGATGTCGAAACAGTGCGGCTCCCAATAGAAGTAGTTGCGCATCGGGCGCCAGAAGTCGTCGAAGTCGGCGATGTGGTCGCGCATGTCGTTGGTGACGTCGACCATGTCGTCGGTGACCTGGGCCATCCCGGTGGTGGTCTGCGACAGACCGGTGGTGATGCGCAGCATGTCCTCGAGGTAGTCGATGGTGATCTGCTGCTCGTCGGCCATCTTGAGCATGTCGTCCATCCGGTCCTTGATGAAGTCCATGTTCTGCATCATCATGTTGCCCTGCATGCCCTGCTGGAACGGCACCGAGCTGTGCTGGATCGGGATGCCCAGCGGGCGGGTGATGTCCTGGATCATCGCGATGCCGGGCAGCCGGATGATGTTCTTGGCGACCCGGTCGAGCACCAGCATGTCCGCCGGGTTGCGCATGTCGTGGTCGGCCTCGACCATGAGCATGTCCGGGTTCATCCGGGCCTGGGTGAAGTGCTGCTCGGCGGCGGTGTAGCCGATGTTGGCGGGCGCGTCGTCGGGCAGGTAGTTGCGGTCGTTGTAGTTGGTCTTGTAGCCGGGCAGGGCGACCATGCCGATCATCACGATGATGCCGCTGGCGACCAGGATCGGGCCGGGCCAGCGCACCACCGAGGTGCCGACCTTGCGCCACAGCGTGGACTGGCGGGTCTGTTTGGTGTCGAGCAGCTTGAACTTCGCGGCCACGGTGAGCACCGCCGGGCCGAGGGTGAGCGCGACGACGACGACCACGAGCATGCCGATCGAGACCGGATAGCCCATCGTCTTGAAGTACGGCAGGCGGGTGAAGCTCAGGCAGAAGGTGGCGCCGGCGATCGTCAGGCCCGAGCCCAACACCACCGGGGTCACGCTGCGCACGGTGGTGTAGTAGGCGGTCTCGCGGTCCTCGCCGAGCTGGCGGGCCTCCCGGTAGCGCCCGATCAAAAAGATGCCGTAGTCGGTGCCCGCGGCGATCGCCAGCATCGTCAAGATGTTGGTGGCGAACGTCGTCATGTTCATGAAGTCGTGGTGGCCGAGCAGCGCGACCACCCCGCGGGAGACCGCCAGCGCGATGCCGGTCATGAACAGCTGCACCAGGGTGGCGACCACCGAGCGGTAGACGATCAGCAGCATGATCGTGATCGCCCCGAGGGTGAACAACGTGATCGTGGCCAGGCTGGCGTTGCCGATCATGTGCATGTCGGTGGCCAGCGCCGCCGAGCCGACGACGTGGGCGGTGACCCCGGGCGGCGGATCGGACTTCTCGATGGCGGCGCGCACCGCCTCGACCGACTCGTTGGCCTTGGTGGTGCCCTGGTCGCCGGCGAGGTTGAGCATCACGTAGGCGGACTTGCCGTCGGAGGACTGCACCCCGGCGGCGGTGAGCCGGTCGCTCCAGAAGTCCTGGATGTGCTGGACGTGGCGGGGGTCGTCGCGCAGCTCGGCGACGAGCTTGTCGTAGTAGTCGTGGGCGGGCTGGCCGAGCTCGTCCTCGCCGACGAGCACCACCATCACCGAGCTGTTGGAGTCGAACTCCTGGAAGTTGTGCCCGAGGCGGTCCATCGCGATCATCGACGGGGCCTCGGTGGGCGCCATCGGCGCCGAGTGCGCCTCGCCGACCTCCTCGAGTTGGGGCACGACCGCGTTGACGATGATCGTCAGCAGCAGCCAGACCAGGATGATCGGGATGCAGAACACCCGCAGCATGTGCGCGAAGAACGGCCGTTTGGTGTCCTCGGTGTAGGCGGCGTGCTGGGTCATGCGGATTTCACCACGCAGAAGGTCTGGGCGTTGTTGCCGTCGGCGTACTGTTCGGCGCGCACGATGTCGTCGACGGTGACGCGGCACCCGATCTCACTGCTGTCGCCCTGCACGACGATGTTGGGGCTGACCGACGGCAAGGTGGTGCTGAAGGTGAAGGACCAGGGCAGCACCGCCCCGTCGATCTGGTGGGTGTTGGCCTCGGCGTCCCAGTAGTTGATGCTGACCACCGTTCCCGGCGGGCCGAGCACCTCGTAGGTGACGACCTTCGGGTTGAACTGGACGATCTCGATGCCCTGCCCGGCGTCGGCGTTGGGGTCTTCGGAGCCGAAGACGCCGTGCAGCCGGTAGACCACCAGACCGGAGACGGAGAGCACGACGAGGAACACCAACGGAATCCACAGTCGTCTAAACAGCCTGGTCACCCCGACCCGTCCTAACGTCTTGTGTTGCTTGATCGCCGCCTGATCGCCGCACCGAGACTTCCATAAGCTTCGTTGTGCTAAGCATCGGGGACGTTACCCGACGGTATGCGCGGATGTGAAGTCGGCGAGCGAGGGTGTGAGCGGCGCTACCGTACGTGGGGTCAAGCGCCCCGGGGCGCCGCGGAATTCCCTCCGCGCGGAATTCCCTCCGCGCCGAATTCCCCCCGGAGTCTGTCAGCGGAACGCCGCGTGCCCGGTGAACGCCTGACCGAGCACCAGCTGATGCATCTCCGGGGTGCCCTCGTAGGTGAGCACCGACTCGAGGTTGACCATGTGGCGGATCACCGGGTACTCCAGCGAGATGCCGTTGCCGCCGAGGATGGTGCGCGCGGTGCGGCAGATCTGCAGGGCCTCGCGGGTGTTGTTGAGTTTGCCGAAGCTGACCTGCGCGGGGGCCAGCCCGACGCTGTCCTTGAGCCGACCCAGGTGCAGCGAGAGCAGCTGGCCCTTGTGCAGTTCGAGGGCCATGTCGGCGAGTTTGGCCTGGGTGAGCTGGAATCCGGCGATGGGTCGGCCGAACTGGGTGCGGCTCATCGCGTAGTCGCGCGCGGCGCTCCACGCCGAGCGCGCGGCGCCCATCGAGCCCCAGATGATGCCGTAGCGGGCCTCCGAGAGGCTCGACAGCGGGCCCTTGAGGCCCTCGGCGCCGGGCAGCAGCGCCTCGGCGGGCAGCCGTACGTCGTCGAGGACGAGTTCGCTGGTGATCGAGGCGCGCAGCGAGAGCTTGTGGTGAATCGTGTGCGCGCTGAACCCGGGGGTGTCGGTGGGCACGATGAACCCGCGGATGCCGTCGTCGGTGACCGCCCACACCACCGCCACGTCGGCGATGGAGCCGTTGGTGATCCACATCTTGCGGCCGTTGAGGATCCAGTCGTCGCCGTCGCGGTGGGCGCGGGTGGTCATGGCCGCCGGGTCGGAGCCGACATCGGGTTCGGTCAGCCCGAAGCACCCCAGGACCTCCCCGGTCGCCATGGCGGGCAGCCAGTGCTGTTTTTGCTGTTCGGAGCCGTTGTGGTGGATCGAGAACATCGCCAGCGAGCCCTGCACGCTCACCAGTGAGCGGATACCGGAGTCGGCGGCCTCCAACTCCTGGCAGGCCAGCCCGTAGTGCACCGCCGAGGCGCCGCCGCAGCCGTAGCCGTGCAGGTGCATGCCGAGCAGGCCGAGCTCGCCGAAGCCCTTCGCCAGTTCGCGTGCCGGCAGGTCCCCGACCTCGAACCAGTCGGCGATGTGCGGGCGCACGTGCTCGGCGCAGAACTTGGCGACGGTGTCGCGCACCGCGATCTCGTCGGGGGCCAGCGCGGCGTCGAGGCTCAGCGGGTCCTGCGGGTCGAAGCGCGGGCTCGTCGATGCGGTGGCGGCCATCGACTTATCCTGCCATCGTCAGCCCGCGCTCGTCAGCCCGCACCGTCAGCCCGCCATCGTCAACCCGCCATCGTCAACCCGCCGGAGACGCTGATGACCTGGCCGGTGATGAACGATGCGGCCGCCGAGGCGAAGAACAGCACCGGGGCGGCCACCTCCTCGGGGGTGGCGAGCCGGCGAAACGGGATCGCCTTGATCAAGGCGGCCTGCAGTTTCTCCGGCTGGGCGCCGAACAGCGGGGTGTCGGTGGGGCCGGGGCAGACACAGTTGACGGTGATCTGGTGGCGGGCGAGCTCGCGGGCCAACGACTTGGTCAGCGCGATCACCCCGCCCTTGGCGCCGGCGTAGATGCTCTCCCCGGCGCTGCCGACCCGCCCGGCGTCGCTGGCCAGGTTGATCACCCGGCTGCCGCCACCGGCGTCGATCATCGCGGGCAGGAACGCCGCGCACATGTTGACCGGGCCCAGGTAGTTGATCGCCACCACCTTCTGGGCGAATTCAGGTGTGGCGTCGATGAATTGGTGGGTCTCATCCCAGCCGGCCGCGTTGACCAGCACCGTGGGGGTGCCCAGTTCGGCCTGCACCCGGGCGTGCAGGGCGTCGACGCTGGCGCGGTCGGCGATGTCGACCGGTAGCGCGCTGATGTGCTCGGGGTCGTGGGCGGCGGTGGCGGCGCCCGCGGGTTCGTTGAGATCGGCGGCGACCACCCGGCAGCCCGTGGCCGCGAAGCCGAGCGTGATCGCGCGGCCGATCCCCGAACCGGCCCCGGTGACGACGACGAGTGCGTTTTCCATCCGGGTTTCAGTCTTGTGGCTCGCCGCGTGCGCGGTCAAGGGTGGCGCGCGGGTTTGCGCCCGCCGCTCGCCCGCCGCGCCCCGCCGCCGCGCCGCTCGCCCGCCGCGCGAGGATAGTGTGCCGAAGTGCCCGCTTACCGAGCGACACCGGCGCGCGTCGGGCCGGTTTCGGGCGCCGAAACCTCAATTCAGCGCCTCACCCGACCCGTTGGCCTCAGCAGTCACCGTTTGTCGCTGTGGGGCGGGTGCCCGCCGAGCCAGCGACAGCAGCTGCTCGGCCTCGGCGCGCAACTGCTCGACACGGTGGCTGATGCGGTGTTCGGTGCCGCGCGGCATGTAGCCGGGTCCGTAGCGACCGTGTCCGAGCCGGCGTACCCGGCCGCGGTCACGTTCCCAGCGCAGGGAGTCGGAGATGGTTTTCGACATCCGCCCGGGCATGCGGAAGCCGCGCCGCTGCAAGGCGGACATGAGCTGGCGCACGCTGGCCGGCCCGGTGTCGAACAGCTCCATGGTCAGCAGATAGCGCAACTCGATGCCCTTGACGAAGCGCCGAGACACGTTCGGGGCGGGCGGGTTCGACGTCGGTGTCGTGGTGTCCATGGCGTCACGCTGCCACGGGGGTCGGACATTCCGGTTCGGGGCCGGGGTGTGCGAAACACGTCGGCCCCACCCCTCGGTCCCACCCCTCGGCCCCCGTTGTCGCTGACTCGGTGGGCACTCCGCTTTCAGCGACAATCTGGGGCTCGTGGGCCCAAAGGGTCACCTGAGGTGTCGATCGGGGTAAAACACGGCCACATCACCGGTTTTCACCCGTTTGTCGCTACCCAAGAGGGCACATCGGCTCTCATCTCCCGCGCGCCGGCCCTCGCCTGAACAACCGCATCCGCGTGCCGCGCGACGCGCCCCGGGCAAGAACCTACCGCGCGGCGATCCGCCCCAGCGTGCTCGACATCAGCGTGTCCAACACCCTCGGGTAATTCCCGTCGATCTGTCCGATGACCAGCAGACCCGAGTGGCGCGCATAGCTGAAGTAGCGGGTCTGCGCCGGTGGCTGATCGACCTCGTCAACACGGGTCAGGGTGAATCGCAGGTGCTGCAAATCACGCTCGAGCACCGTCACGGTCCAGTGCATCGTCTCGTCGCCGAACGACGCGCAGTCCGCCGCCAGCGTGGCGTGCCGGTCGAGTGTCGCGGTGTCGAATTCACGGTGCACCGTGAGCCGCAGCCCCGGGTCGAGGTGCTCGGGATCCTCGGGGGAGTGGGCGAGTAGGCCGGCGGCGGCGAACGGCGCAGCACCACGAGATCGGGTGAGCAGCGCGAAACACTTCCCCATGGGTGACGACGACACCCCGGTCTGCACAGCGGAACCGAACACATCGGACGGCGTCGGGGACTCCTCCACGTCCCAGCCGGTCGGGAACTCCACCGTTTCGGGTAGCAACGCCGCCAGTTCGGCGCCGTTAAGGGCCGCCAATCCGGGTGCCAGCGGCCGGATCTGTGGTGAGCGCATCATCGTCGGCACCGTGATCACCACCGCGATCATCACCACCACCGCGGCCAGTGTCAGCATCGACACCCACACCCAGCGCCTCACAGCGCGGCCAACTTCCGCACCGTCGCCGCCACCAACCGCTCGATCAGATCGCGGTCGCCGCCCTCCATGTTGGTGTAGCCCTGCACCATGATCCCGCGCACCACGTAGGCGAACCGGTTGCCGTCGACCGCCACGCCGGTCTCCGCGCCCTCGGGCAAGGAGGCGTCGACCGTGCGGGTCACCTCGTAGTCCTCATAGGAGCCGGTCATCGGGTTGACCCCGGAGTAGTGGTAGTGCGCGCAACGGCGCACCCGGTCGGTGTAGTCGGCGATCAGTGTCTTGGGGTCATCGACGGTGTACAGATAGAGATTCGCCCGGTGTCCGAGTTGATAGTGCTGACTGGGCAGCGTCACCTCGACGCTCGCCGCGTTGCTGGAATCCGTTGTTTGCCCCGGCATCTGATCGAGGATCGTGAGCTCTCCACATTCCTGTGGTGTGTAGCCCTCGCTTCCGGTGGTCACCGCGGCGATCGGGGTGGGCAGCGGCGTCACCCGCCCGATCCGTCCGGTCAGCGCATAGTCCCAGTCGGCGGGCACGTCGTCGGCGGTCGGCAGCGTCGCGGCGAGCTCCCACGTGGGTCGGCCGATGAGGCTGGCATCGTGATCGCCGCGGAAGGCCACCACCCAGGCCGCGGCGAAGATGATCAGCGCCAGCCCGACCGCGACCAGCCCAGTCGAGAAGCCGTGCCGCCCAGCGGGTTCATCCTCGCCGGCCTGGGTGGTGTCCACACCAGGAGAGTTTATGAGCCGCCGAGACAGGTCAGGCACGCCAATTTGTCGCACCTCGCCGGGCCCGCCCCGGGAGTGCCGACTGAGATCGACGGCTCAGCGGACACACACCTCCGTATACGGCCTCGTATGTCCACCTGGGTGTCGATCTCAGTCAGCATCGGCGGTACCGGCGTCTGCGTGCGGTGGCAAGCTGGCCCTATGCCCGGTTCGATCTGCGACATCCTGCCCTCGGCGGCCGCGCTGCTGGGCGCCCCGGAGGCCACCGACCGGCTCGGCCTGCCCGCCCCGGCGCGGCGGGTGGTGGTGCTGCTGGTCGACGGCATGGGCACCCACCTGCTGCCGGCGATGCACGCCGACGCCCCCACCCTGGCCGCGGTGAGCTCCGGGAAACTCGGCGAACTGCGCGAGCTGGAGTGCACCTTCCCGTCGACGACCCCGACCAGCCTGGTGTCGCTGGGCACCGGGGTGTCGCCCGGCCGGCACGGGGTGCTCGGGTTCACGCTCAACATCCCCGGCACCGAGCGGGTGCTCATCCACATCTTCTGGCACGATGACCCGCCGCCGCAGCACTGGCAGCCGCTGCCCACCTGGTTTCACCGCTTCAACACCGCCGGCATCCCCGCACGGGCGGTGTTGCCGCAGCTCTTCGTCGACTCCGGGCTCACCGCGGCCGCCTACGGCGGGGCACGGTTCCGCGGGGTCCCGCCCGACGCCGACTACGCCATCGACCTGCTCGCCGAGATCCACGCCGGCCCGGGACTGATCTACGGCTACACCAACGTGCTGGACTCCGCCGCGCACGCCCACGGCATCGGCTCACCGGCCTGGCTGGCCGCGGCCGCCCACGTCGACGCGCTGCTGGCCCGGCTGCTCGATGGGCTGCCCGCCGACACCCTGCTGCTGGTCACCGCCGACCACGGCGGCCTCAACGTGCCCGCGCACGCCCGCATCGACCTCGACGCCGACCCGGACCTGGCGGCCGGCATCGCGGTGGTCGCCGGCGAACCGCGGGTGCGCTACCTGCACACCCGCCCCGGCGCGCAGGCCGACGTGCAGGCCGCCTGGGCCGAGAAGCTGGCCGGCCGGGCACAGGTGTTCTCCCGCGGGGCCGCCATCGACGCGGGGCTCTTCGGCCCGGTGCGCGACGAGTTCGCCGCCCGGATCGGCGACGTGGTGGCCGTGGCCACCGGCGAGACCGCGATCCTGGCCAGCGCGCACGAGCCGCCGCAGATCACCGACATGGTCGGCTTCCACGGGGCGCGCACCGACGCCGAGATGGCGATCCCGCTGATCCTCCTCGGCGGCTAGCCAGGGGGGCCCGGCTGTGTGCTCGCTGCGGATTGTGGTACCGCCCGTCACCGGCGATGCGTGACGGAGGACCATGGAGGTATGACCGTCGAACACCGCACCGATACCGATACCTGGGATCCGGGCACCGGCGTGGGCGCCACCGCCACCCTGGTGGCCGCCGCGCGCGCCGTGGCCGCCGCATCCCCCGACGCCCTGATCGACGATCCGCTGGCCCGGCCGCTGGTGCACGCCGTCGGGGTGGCGGAGCTGTCCCGCTGGGCCGACGGCGACGTCGACGACGAGGACCCCGACGTGCAGTGGGTGCTGCGCGGGTTCGTCGACCTGATGGCGGTACGCACCCGCTTCTTCGACGACTTCCTGCACGAGGCCACCGAGGCGGGCATCCGGCAGGTGGTCAACCTGGCCTCCGGGCTCGACGCGCGCAGTTACCGGATGGACTGGCCGGGCGGCACCCGCATCTTCGAGCTCGACCAGGCGTCGGTGATCGGGTTCAAAACCACCACGCTCGCCGACCTGGGGGTCGACTCCAGCGCCGAGCTGCACGCCATCGCCGTCGATCTGCGCCAGGACTGGCCGGCGGCGCTGCGCGCCAACGGCTTCGACGCGCAGGCCCCGACGGTGTGGCTCATCGAGGGGCTGCTGCCGTTTCTGCGTCCCGACGCCCAGGACCGGCTGCTGGACGCGGTCAGCGAACTGAGCGTGTCCGGCAGCCGGCTGGGTGCGGAGATGTTCGTCCCGCCGAGTCGGGAGCTGATGGCCCCGGTCACCCGCCGGTGGCAGAGCGGCGGGTTCAGCGTGCAGCCGCGCGACCTCGTCTACGACGAGGACCGCACCGACGTCACCGTCTACCTCAACGCCCACGGCTGGTCGTCCAGCGCGACCCCGATGCGCACCCTGCTGGCCCGCCACGGCCTGACCCACCGCTCCGAGGATCCGCTTTTCACCGGCAACTGCTACTACACCGCGGCGCGGGTGTAGCCGACCCGGGATCGACCGGTGAACGCCGCACGGCCCACCGCGACGGCGGGCAGAATGGCCCGCATGGACGGTGTGTTGTTCTTCGACGGCCATTGCGGCATGTGCACGCGGGCCCGCAACCGTCTGATGCGGCTGGATCGGACGGGACGGCTGCGCAGCGAACCGCTGCAACGGCCCGGAGTGGCCGAGCGCCTCGGCGTCGCCGCACAGCGGTTGCCGGAGTCGGCGTGGTGGCTGGACTCGTCGGGGGCGGTGTTCGCGGGAGCGAAGGCGATGAACGCGGCGCTGTCGACGGCGCGGGGCACCACGGTGCCCATGCGGATCTATTCGCTGCCCGGGGTGGGGCGCATCCAGGAGTGGATTTACCGCTGGGTGGCCGCACACCGGTACCGGTTCCGCGGCGTGACACCGCTGTGCGAATCCGAACCCGAGCGGTGTGGGCCGCCCCGGGCATCCTGAGCGGGCTCGGCTGAGCGGGCTCGGCTGAGCGGGCTCGGCTGAGCGGGCTCGGCCCGCCCTGCACGGACGGCGCCGAGGCCCGCGGGCCGGATCAGCCGGCCATGAACTCGTCGTACGCCGAGGCCAGCGGGCCGCTCAACACGGTGGTGTTGCACTGCTGCTGGGTCTCGCCGATCGGCGCCAGGATGTTGCGCAGTTCGTAGTACTCGTTGGGGTGCGCGGTGAAGTAGTTGCGCACGTTGGTGGCGGCCTCCGGGCGCGGCTGGCTCATCGCCGCCGACACCACGGCCCCGGCGCCCGGGTGGCTCGCCAAATAGCCCTGCGCGGAGTTGGTCGCGTTGTCGACGGTGCTCTTGACCGCCGCCGGGCTGCAGTCCGGCGCGGCCGACGCGCTCGGCGCCAGCACGGCCGCCCCGCCCGCCAGCAGACAACCCGCCCCGACACCGGCGGCGACCTGGCGCATACGTTGTGTGTTCATGGTGTCTTCCCCCTGATGGTGCTGTGGTGAACTGGTGTAATTCCCCGTCCCAAAGCCAAAGTACGGGAAGAAGACTCACCGGCAAGGCCGACGCACGGCGCCGCGAGCGACGCCCGGTCAGCGTTACGCGAACACGGCCGTGATCTTGCTCTCAAAACCGGCGCTGAACAGCGTCGACGGCCCCCGACCCGGCCCGAAGATTGAGAAAACGCTCAAAGTCCGGCCGATTTCTTAGGGCGCTGCCAACCGGGTTGTGACCCGATTGTGACCTGCCCGGGCGGCACAACAGTGCCCCGCGGCTCAGGTGCAGGACTCCAGCTGCGGCGGGGCGAACGTCACCGACCCGATCCCGCCGAGCACCATCCCGTTGTCGGCCAGCGTCATCGGCGTGACGTAGCTGCACGTCCTGACCTCGGCCATGCCGGCCAGGTACACCAGGTCGAAGTGGTACTGGAAGTCGCGCACCAGCTCCTGGGCGCGCCACGGCACGTCGACGACGAACCCCAGCGACGACGCGCTGGGCGCGCCGAACCCGCGCGGCCCGGCCTCCCCGATGTGCGGGCGCACCGCCACCGGGCTGCCGTCGCGTTTCTGGCCGGTCAGGCTCAGGCTGTTGATCCGGTACCCGGTGGCCCCCTCCGGGGCGTGCGGACCGAACGCCAGCGTGGTGCTGAACAGAATCGAGTAGTTGGTGCCGCCGGCGACCGCGGTGGTGCTGAAACTGGTCGAGGTGAACCGCTCGGGCAGCTGCACCACACAGCCGTCGACCGCCCCGGCGCGATCACCGCACTGGTCGTCGGGGTCGGCCAGCGCCCGCGGTGCGGCCAACGCCACCCCCAGCGCCGGCAGCGACCAGGACGCCGCGCGCAGGAACCCGCGTCGGGAGATGTCGGAAACCTCGATCACAGTGCCCTCCTCGCCGGATGCGCTACTTCTCGCAGCGTAACGCGGCGGCGGCGCCGGGCACCGGCGAAGCGGGCGAACGCTAGGCCCACGCTAGGCCCGCAGCGCGGCGGCCACGGCCTCGCGGATCGGGCCGTGCCACACCTCGCCGTGCCCGGGCAGCAGCACCTGGGTCTCCAGCAGCGCCAGTGCTGACAGCGACCGTTCGGCGAGCTGCTGGTCGTGGCTGAACAGCGCGGGCAGCAGCTGCGGGCCGGTGCGCGGCATCAGCGGGTGCCCGGTCACCAGGGCGTCGCCGCTGACCAGCACCCCGTCGACCAGATAGGAGCAGTGCCCGCCGGTGTGCCCGGGGGAGGGCACGGCCACCGGCGCGCCCGGCAACGCCGCGGCGATCTCGGGGGTCAGCGCCTGCGCCGACGGGATCCCGGCGCGCGACAGCCCGCCGGCGCGCACCAGATGCGCGCTCCAGCGCGCCCAGCGGGGCCGCCACAGCCGCAGCGCCACATCCAGCGGCGAGGCCTGCTCCAGATAGTCCCGACGGGTGTGGCCGACCTCGTCGGCGTGGCAGTACACCGGGGTGCCGAGGGTCTCGGCGAACCAGATCGCGGACCCCAGGTGGTCGATGTGGGCGTGGGTCAACAGGATCGCCCGCACATTGCCGGGATGAAAACCCAGGGCGTCGACCGAGTCGAGCACGTCGTCGCGGTCGCCCGGATAGCCGGCGTCGATGAGCAGCACCCCGGAGTCGTCGGTGACCAGCGTCCAGTTGACCATCTCGCTGCCCGCCAGATACACGTGGTCGGACACCTGAATCAGCCGCACCATGTCGGTCAGTCTAGGCAGCGGGTAGAAATAGAGCGTGGCTGAGTTACGACTGGGATATAAGGCATCGGCCGAGCAGTTCGGGCCGCGGGAACTCGTCGAGCTGGCGGTGGCCGCCGAGGCGGCCGGCATGGACACCGCGACGGTCTCCGACCACTTCCAGCCGTGGCGCCACGAGGGCGGGCACGCCCCGTTCTCGCTGGCCTGGATGGCCGCGGTCGGCGAGCGCACCGAACGGATCGTGCTGGGCACCTCGGTGCTGACCCCGACGTTCCGCTACAACCCGGCGGTCATCGCCCAGGCGTTCGCCACCCTGGGGTGTCTGCATCCGGGCCGGGTGTTCCTCGGCGTGGGCACCGGGGAGGCGCTCAACGAGATCGCCACCGGCTACACCGGGGAGTGGCCGGCGTTCAAGGAGCGCTTCGCCCGGCTGCGCGAGTCGGTGCGGTTGATGCGCGAGCTGTGGCGCGGTGACCGGGTCGACTTCGCCGGGGACTACTACAGCACCGACGGCGCCTCGATCTACGACGTGCCCGACGGCGGCATCCCGGTCTACATCGCCGCCGGGGGACCGGTGGTCGCCAAGTACGCCGGGCGCGCCGGCGACGGGTTCATCTGCACCTCCGGCAAGGGCGCGGAGCTCTACGCCGACAAGCTGATGCCGGCGGTGGCCGACGGTGCGGCGGCCGCCGAGCGCGACGTCGAGGCCATCGACAAGATGATCGAGATCAAGATCTCCTACGACCCCGACCCGCAGTTGGCGCTGGAGAACACCCGGTTCTGGGCGCCGCTGTCGCTGACCGCCGAGCAGAAGCACTCCATCGACGACCCGATCGAGATGGAGCGCGCCGCCGACGCGCTGCCGATCGAGCAGGTCGCCAAACGCTGGATCGTGGCGTCGGATCCCGACGAGGCGGTGGCCAAGGTCGCCGACTACGTCGGCTACGGCCTCAACCACCTGGTGTTCCACGCGCCGGGCCACGACCAGCGCCGCTTCCTGGAGCTGTTCACAACCGACCTGGAGCCCCGGCTGCGCCGGCTGGGCTGACCGCCGGGCCCCGCGGGCGTACCGCCGGGCGCCGCCGGCAGCGCCGCCGCCGCTCCTACACTGAAGGCGCTATGACCAAGGCATTACTGGCGGCGGCGGGTGCGGGGGTGCTGCTGGTCGGCTGCACGGCCGTCGAGCAGGACGACGAGTTCGGATCGCGCGGCGACACCTCGACGGTGAGCACGCCGGCGGGCCCGGCGCAGCGCCCGGACGATCAGGAACCCAACGCCCCGATCGCCGAGTTGTTGAGTCTGCAGGACGACGGGGTGCACTGCTTCGCCCGGCCGGCCGGCGCGGTGGCCGCGCAGTTGCGGGCCAGCAAGGCCGCCGACGCGGCGAACGCGAAACTGACCCACGAAGCCGAGGACGAGCCGTATCGCCCCGCCCCGGGGCAGTACCTGCAGGTCAGCGACGTGGGCGAGACCCAGTTCGGGGCGCTGTGCTACCGCGTCACCGCCGGGCAGACGCCCGGATAGATGCGCGTGGCGCCGGAGCGCTGTCGGTGGCGCGCTATATGCTGAACCGATGTGGGACGAGCGTACTGTTTTTAATGCGGCGGCCAATTTCGGCGTCGCGCGGTGAACACCGGGCAGATCGCCTGGCGCCTCGCCGATGAGCTCACCCCGCGCCTGGCGGCCGTGGAGCGCGCCACCGCGTTCGTGGAGTTGGGCTCCGGCGACGACTGGTCGGCGATCAACCTCATGCTCACCCTCGCGGTGCGCGGCCGGCTGGTGCTCTCCGAGGCGCTGCGCTCGGATCTGGTCGGCTGGCTCAACGAGCACACCGCCAACCCCGACAGCGAGGCGATCGGGGCGCTGCTGGCCCAGGTGCACCGCCGTGGATGAGCCCCAGCGGGCCGCAGAGGCCCCGCGGCCTTGCGCCCCGCGGTCTTGTGCACCGCGGCGGGCACGGGAACGATGGGCCCGATGACTAAGGTCACCCTAACCACCGAGTTGCCGATCGCGGCGTCGACGGCGGCGCGCCTGGCGCGCAACCCCGAGCTGATGCGCTACGTGCTGGGCCCGGTGCTGAAGATGTATCGGCTCAACGTCCCGCAGCGCATCGAGGTCGGCACCGTGGGCTCGGCACGGCTGTGGTGGTTCGGGCTCATCCCGTCCTGGACCCACCACATCGCCGTCGAGCAGCTCGACGACACCGAGATCGCCACCCGGGAACACGGTGGGCCGGTGCGCAAGTGGAACCACCGGCTGACGTTCGCACCGCTGGGCGAGGACCGGTGCCGCTACACCGACGAGATCGAGACCGAGGACGGCTGGCGCGGGGCGCCGACGCGGCTGTTCGTCCGGCTGATGTTCCGCCACCGGCACCGCCGCTGGCATGCCCTCGCCGCGATCATCCGGTAGGGATGCGACCATAGGCGGCGAACACCAGGGGGTCCCACGATGATCGCGCAGGCACCGACGCCGCCGCAGGCGCCACGGGGGACCGGCCGCGCGATCTACATCGCCGCCCCCGAGGGCGACACCGGCAAGTCCACCATCGCCCTGGGACTGCTGCACCGGCTGACCGCCACCGTCGCGCGGGTGGGGGTGTTCCGCCCGATCACCCGCCTCGGCGAGGAGCGCGACTACATCCTGGAGCTGTTGCTGGCCCACGCCAGCGCCGAGGTCGACTACGCCGACTGCGTCGGGGTGACCTACGCGGCGCTGCACGCCGACACCGACGCCGCGATCGCCGACATCGTCGAGCGCTACCACGCGTTGGCGGCGCGCTGCGACGCGGTGGTGATCGTCGGTTCGGACTACACCGACGTCACCAGCCCCGCCGAGCTCGGCGTCAACGCCCGCATCGCGGTCAACCTGGGCGCCCCGGTGCTGCTGGCGGTGCGCGCCCGCGGGCGCAGCCCCGGCCAGCTCGCCCAGGTGGTCGGGGTGTGCCTCGGCGAGCTGGCCGGCCAGCACGCCCACGCCGCGGCGGTGGTGGCCAACCGCTGCGATCCCGACCAGCTGCGCGAGGTCGCCGACGCGCTGGCCGCCGTCACCCCGAAGAGCTACGTGCTGCCCGAGGAGTCGCTGCTGTTCGCCCCGACCGTGCGTGAACTCACCGACGCGGTCGGCGGGCAGGTCGTCTCCGGGGACGCCGCGCTGCTCGATCGCGAGGTCACCGGGGTGATGGTCGCCGGGATGACCGCCGACCACGTGCTCGAACGGCTGCGCGAGGCGATCGCGGTGATCACCCCCGGCGACCGCTCCGACGTGGTGCTGGCGGTGGCCAGCGCGCACGCCGCCGACGGGTTCCCGTCGCTGTCGTGTCTGATCCTCAACGGCGGGTTCGCGCTGCACGCCTCGATCGAGAAACTGGTGGCCGGACTCGGCCTGCGGCTGCCGATCATCGCCACCGGCTCGGGCACCTTCGACACCGCCAGCGCGGCGGGCACCGCGCGCGGGCGGGTCACCGCGGCGTCGCGCCGCAAGATCGACACCGCCCTGGAGCTCGTGGAGCGCCACGTCGACGTCACCGACCTGCTCGATCAGCTGGCGCTGCCGATGCCCGACGTGACGACCCCGCAGATGTTCACCCACCAGCTGCAGGACCGCGCACGCGCCGACCGCAAACGCATCGTGTTGCCCGAGGGTGCCGACGACCGCATCCTGCACGCCGCGGGCCGGCTTCTGCAACGCTCGGTGGCCGAGTTGACCATTCTCGGCGACGAAGCCGAGATCCGTTCGCGCGCCACTGAACTGGGGATCGATCTTGCCGGGGCGCAGGTGCTCAACCCCGAAACCAGTGAGCTGCGTGAACAGTTCGCCACGCAATACGCCGAGATGCGCAAACACAAGGACGTCTCCCCGGACTGGGCGTCGGAAATCATGCACGACGTGTCGTATTTCGCGACGATGCTCGTGCACAACGGGATGGTCGACGGGATGGTGTCCGGGGCGATGCACACCACGGCCCACACCGTGCGCCCCGCCCTGGAGATCATCCGCACCGCGGAGGGCATCTCCACGGTGTCGAGCATCTTCCTGATGTGTTTGGCCGATCGGGTGCTCGCCTACGGCGACTGCGCGGTGGTGCCCGACCCGACCGCCGAACAGCTCGCCGACATCGCGATCTCCTCGGCGCGCACCGCCACCCAGTTCGGCATCGACGCACGCGTGGCGATGCTGTCCTACTCCACCGGCGATTCCGGGGCGGGTGCGGATGTCGACAAGGTCCGCGAAGCGACCGCCCTGGTACGAAAGCGTGAACCAAAGCTGTTGGTGGAGGGTCCCATTCAGTACGACGCCGCGGTCGAACCCAGCGTGGCCGCCGGCAAGATGCCCGACTCGCAGGTCGCCGGGCGGGCCACCGTGCTGATCTTCCCGGACCTCAACACCGGCAACAACACCTACAAGGCGGTGCAGCGCTCGGCCGGGGCGATCGCGATCGGCCCGGTGCTGCAGGGGTTGAACAAACCGGTGAACGACCTGTCCCGCGGTGCGCTGGTCGAGGACATCATCAACACCGTCGCGATCACCGCCGTGCAGGCCCAGGAGGCCCCGTGAGCAGCGTCCTGGTCCTCAACTGCGGATCCTCCACCCTCAAATACGCTGTAGTGGACCCCGATTCGGGACACACCGCCGCCGACGGGCTCATCGAACGGATCGGCGAGACCGACGGGGTGGCCGACCACGAGGCCGCGCTGCGGCGCGCGTTCGATCAACTGCGCGACGCCGGGGTCGACCTGCACGACGACGACCTGGTCGCCGTGGGTCATCGCGCGGTGCACGGCGGGCGGCGCTTCATCGAGCCCACCCCGGTCACCGACGACCTGATCGCCACCATGCACCAGCTGGAACCGCTGGCCCCGCTGCACAACCCGCCCGGGGTGCTCGGCATGCAGGTCGCCCGCAAACTGCTGCCCGATCTGGCGCACATCGCGGTGTTCGACACCGCGTTCTTTCACCACCTGCCGGCGGCGGCCGCCCACTACGCCCTCGACGCCGAGGTCGCCGAGCGCTGGCACATCCGCCGCTACGGGTTTCACGGCCAGTCCCACGAATACGTCTCCGGCCAGGCCGCGGCGTTTATCGGCCGCCCCTACGACCAGGTGCGCCAGATCGTGCTGCACCTGGGCAACGGGGCGTCGGCCTCGGCGATCGACCGGGGACGGCCGGTGGACACCTCGATGGGGATGACCCCGATGGAGGGCCTGGTGATGGGCACCCGCTCCGGTGACATCGACCCCGGGGTGGTGGGCTATCTGCACCGCACCGCGAAGATGAGCGTCGCCGAGATCGACACCCTGCTCAACCGGCGCTCGGGCATGCTCGGTCTCGGTGGGGCGGTGGACTTTCGGGAGATCCACGCCCGCATCGACGCCGGCGATGAGGCCGCCGCCCTGGCCTATGAGGTGTATGTGCATCGGCTGCGCAAATACATCGGCGCGTATCTGGCGGTGCTCGGCGGCGCGGACGTGCTCAGCTTCACTGCCGGGGTCGGCGAGAACGACGCGGTGCTGCGCGCCGACGTGCTGGCCGGGTTGTCGGCGCTGGGCATCGAGGTCGACGACGCCCGCAACACCGCCGATTCCCGGGAGACCCGGGTCATCTCCACCGACGACTCGGCGGTGACGGTGCTGGTGGTGCCCACCCACGAGGAGCTGGCGATCGCGCGCTCCTGCGTGGCGGTGCTGGGCTAGCGGGCTGTGCCGCCGCCGCGCCCCGCCCCGCGGTTGGAGCTGCCCGGTGTGCGCTGGAGCGTGCTGGCCCACCGGCTGGACCGGCCCGGTGCGCCGCTGATCGAGCACGGCGCCGCGACGGTGCTGGCCTCGGCGAGCGCGGCGAAGATGCTGCTGCTGATCGCGCTCGCCGAGGGGATCGAAACCGGTTCGCTCACACCCGATCAGCCGATCGCGCGCGCCGACACCGCGCCGGTGGCCGACTCCGGGATCTGGCAGCACCTGCGCGCCGACACCCTGGCGCTGACCGATGCGGCGCGCCTGGTCGGACTGGTCAGCGACAACTGGGCCACCAACGCCCTGATCGACGTGGTCGGCGGCATCGAGGCGATCACCGCGGTCGCCGAGCGCGCCGGGCTGACCGCAGTCTGCTTGCACGACAAGGTCCGTGACGTGCGTGCCGCGACGCATCCGGCGGCGTTGAGCACCGGCAGCGCTGCCGGCTACGCGGCGCTGTGGGCCGCGCTGGCCGAGCGCCGGGTGCTCGGCGCCGCGGTCAGCGAGCGGGTGTGGGGATGGCTTTGCGGCGGGCTGGATCTGAGCATGGTGGCGGCCTCATTCGGGTTGGATCCGCTCAGCCACAGCGGCCCCGACCGGGGCGTGAGCGTGATCAACAAGACCGGTACCGACGTCGGGGTGCGCGCCGACACCGGCGTGGTGAGCGGGCCCACCGGCTCGGTGGTCTATGCCTGCCTGGCGAACTGGCGGGTGGCCGATCCTCGTGACGCGACCCGTGACGCGGTGCTGGCGGTGATGGGCGAGATCGGGGCCGTGCTGCAGGAGGCGGTCGTCAGCCCAGTTCGCTGATCGTGGCCCCCGGGGGGCGGCTGGGCTGGGGCGACGAGGGCTGGCTTGCGCCGGCCCCCATGCCCGGCGAGGTGCACCGCAGCCTGCACAAGGCCGTAGGGCGCCACCCATTGGCGCCGGTCACCCCGATCACGCCGTCGGCGGGTCCGGCGCCAGGCTCCCGTCGGGGGCGATGTGGGCGAAGATCTGCGCGAGCAGCGTGACGATGTGCGGGTCGTCGACGGTGTAGATGTGGTGGCGCCCCTCGCGGCGGGCGCTGATCAGCCCGGCCAGCCGCAGCTTGGTCAGGTGCTGGCTCATGGTGGCCACACCGAGCCCGGCACGGCCGGCCAGCGTGGTCACGTCGTGGGGACCCTGGGTGGCCAGCCAGAGCACGTGCAGCCGCGCCGGGCTGCTGAGCAGCGCGAACGTCTCGGCGGCCGACGCCAGTTGCGGCGCGGTCGGCTCCTCGTGCGGGTGCGCTGAAGTCATGGTTTCGGGCTGCCGTTCTTCGGGTTTCGTGGCGTCGGTCTCCATCTTCTCCCAGGGCCAAGGTCAGACTTCGCGCAACGACACATTTACATGGTTGCGCAACCATCGAAGTGTCGTCAGGATGGGGGACGGCCGCCCGGGGGCGCCACGCCCCAGCGAACCGGGGCGTCGGCGCCGAGACGCCCCGGCACCGACCGACGACACGAGGGGATGGCTGTGCGTTCGAGCCGAACACCGCTGGTGCTGCGTCCGCTCGCCTGGGGAATCCAGACCGCCCTGGGTGCCGTGGGCGCCGCCACCCGCAGCGCGGGGCATGCCGCCGACACCGTCGGCGCGGTCGCCTCCGCCGGAATCTCCCTGGCGGCGCTGCCGGTGCGCGAGGGCGCCAAGGCCCTGGCCGGTGAGCCCACACCGCTGACCCGGCGCGCCTGGCGCGGCGAGCAGCGCGCCTGGATCGAGGTCCCCGGCCTGGCCGGCCCCGACGGCGCGGCGCGCGGCGAGCGCGTGCGCACCGCGCTCGCGGGTCACCGCGGGGTGGCGGCGGTGAGCCTGAACCGCCCCCTGGAGCGCGCGGTGATCGACCTGGATGCGACCACCGCGCCCTCGCTGCGCGAGCTGTGCGCCCTGCTCGACGACGTCGAGAAGGTCGCGGTGCATCCGTGCGCCGAGCGCACCACCCTGCCCGGCGACGGGCTGCTGCTTCTCACCCGCGGGCTGATGGTCGCGGTCAACACCGCCGGGCTCGGCATCGCGGTCACCGGGCGGATCCTGCGCCTGCCCGCGGCCCCGCTGGCGGTGGACGCCGCGGCCACCTTCGCCAACTACCAGCCGTGGCTGCGCCGGCTGCTGCACGAGCGCATCGGCGCCGGCACCGCCGACACCGCGCTGTCGCTGCTGGGCACCGGGGCGCGCATCGTCACCCTCTCACCGGCGAACCTCGCCGTCGACGTGGCGATGCAGGGGATCAAGGCCGCCGAAACCCGCTCCGCCGCTCAGGCCTGGTGCCGCCACGAACCCGCCCTGGCCGCCGCCGCGGCCACCGAGGTGCACCACGCCACCCGACCGGTTCCGCTGCCCGAGGGCCCCGCCCAGCGGTTCACCACCACGATGGCGTTCACCCAGGTGCTCGGCGCCGGGCTGGTCGCGGCGCTGACCCGCAACCTCACCATGGTCTCCAACGCCGTGGTGGTCACCGCCCCCAAGGCCGTGCGCAGCGCCACCGAGGCGTTCGCCGCCACCCTGGGCCGCGCCCTGGCCGACGACCACGCGGTGCTCACCCTGGCCCCGCACGCCCTGCGCCGCCTCGACCGCATCGACGCGGTGCTGCTCGACCCGCGGGTGCTCGCCGACACCGAGCTGCGCCCTCAGCGCGGGGCGGCCCCGGGCGCACACCCGCTGGCCAGCGCGCTGCTCGCCGAGGCCCGCAGCGCCGGGGTGGAGCTCATCACCGTCGACACCGGGGTGCTCGACGAGCTGCGGCCCGCCTTCGACGACCTGATCGCCGCCCCGCAGAACCCCGAGGACACCGACACCGACGGGACCGACACCGCGCTCGCCGAGGCGGTGCACACCCTGCAGCGGGCCGGACGCACCGTGGCGGTCGTCTCGGCGTGCGGTGCGGCCGCACTGGCCCGCGCCGACGTCGGCCTCGGGGTGCTGCCCGCCGACGACACCGCCGACCCGCCCTGGCAGGCCGACCTGCTGGTCCCGGACCTCGCCGCGGTGTGGCAGGTGCTGCACGCCCTGCCGGCAGCGCGCGCGGCCACCGAACGTGGCATCGCGATCTCCACCGGCGCCACCAGCCTGGGGGCGCTGCTGATGGTGCCCGGGGTGCGCGGCGGACGCGGACCCGCGCCGGTCACCGTGGGCGCGGGCGCCGGGCTGGTCTCCGGCTACCTGCTGGCCCGGCGCGCCGCCGCGACACGCCCACCACGCCCGGCCCCCGCCCACGCCTGGCACGCCATGTCCGTCGAGCAGGTGCGCGCCGTCCTGCCCCGCCCCGCCCCACACGACGTCGCACCCGAGGCGCCGCCGCCGAACATCCTGTGGCAGTTCCTCACCGCGGTGCGCGCCGAGCTCTCCGACCCGCTGATGCCGGTGCTGGGGCTGTGCTCGGCGGCCACCGCCATGCTGGGCTCCCCGGTCGACGCGCTGATGGTCTCCACGGTGCTGATCGGCAACTGCATGCTCGCCGCCGGCCAGCAGTTGCAGGCCGAAAACCGGCTCACCCGGCTGCTCTCCGCCCAGACCCCGCCGGCGCGCACCGTCGACGCCGACACCGGCGCCCCCACCGAGCTGCCCGCCGCGTCCCTGGCCCCGGGCATGCTCATCGAGGTCCGCAGCAACGAGGTGGTGCCGGCCGACGCCCGGCTCATCGACGCCGCCGACCTCGAGGTCGACGAATCCTCGCTCACCGGTGAATCGCTGACGGTGGAGAAGCACACCGAGGCGACCCCGGGAGCGGAACTCGCCGAGCGCCGCTGCATGCTCTACGCCGGTTCCACCGTGGTGGCCGGCACCGCGACCGCGGTCATCACCGCCGTCGGCCCGCAGACCCAGGCGCGCCGGGCGGCCGAGCTGGCCGCCGGCCGGCTTCCGGTGGTCGGGCTGCAACACCAGCTGTCGGTGCTGATGAACCGGGCGTTCCCGGCCAGCGCCGCCGGCGGCGCCATGGTGGGGCTGCTCGGGCTGCTGCGCGGCGGCACCCTGCAGACGGCGCTGGGCAACGCGATCGCGGTGGCGGTGGCCGCCGTGCCCGAGGGCATGCCGCTGATGGCGACCCTGGCCCAGCACGCCTCCGGGCAGCGGCTGAGCAAAGTCGGTGCCCTGGCGCGTATTCCGCGCACGGTGGAGGCGCTCGGCCGGGTGGAGGTCGTCTGCTTCGACAAGACCGGCACGCTCAGCGAGAACCGGCTGCGTGTCACGTGTGTGCACCCGGTGCCCGGCTACCGCGACGACGACGTCCTCGCCGCCGCCGCCCACGCCGCCCCCACCCCCGACAGTGCGGACCACGCGCACGCCACCGATCAGGCGATCATCGACGCCGCCGCCGGGCTCGCCGACGCCGACGAGCGTTGGCTCAACCCCGATGCGCACCTGCCGTTTCGCTCCGGGCGGGCGCTGTCGGCGTCGGTGTCCGGGCGCGACCTGGTGGTCAAGGGCGCCCCCGAGGTGCTGCTGGCGGCCTGCGACGACGCGCCCACCGACGCCGAGGTGCAGGTGGCCGACCTGGCCGCCGACGGGCTGCGGGTGCTGGCGGTGGCACGGCGCCGGCTCACCGCGGCGCAGGCCCGCACCGTGGCCGCCGACACCGCCGGCGCCGCCGAGAGGGTCGAGGGACTGTGCGGCGCCGGGCTGAGCCTGGTCGGGTTCCTCGGGATCGCCGACACCCCACGCGCCGAGGCCCCCCGGCTGCTGGCCGACCTCACCGAACGCGGGGTCGGCATCCGGCTGATCACCGGCGATCACCCGGTGACCGCCACCGCCATCGCCGCCGAGTTGGGCGTGCCGGTCACCGACGAGCAGGTGATCACCGGCGCGGAGTGGAACACCTTGTCGCGCAAACACCAGGAGCGGGCCGTGGCGACGCGGGTGATCTTCGCCCGGATGTCCCCGGAGAACAAGGTGCAGGTGGTCCAAACCCTGGAGCGGGCCGGCATCGTCACCGCCATGGTGGGGGACGGCGCCAACGACGCCGCCGCGATCCGGGCCGCCAGCGTCGGGCTGGGGGTGGTGGCCCGCGGCAGCGACTCGGCGCACACCACCGCCGACATCGTGCTCACCGACGGGCGCATCGGTGCGCTGGCCGACGCCGTCGACGAGGGCCGGAGGCTGTGGCGCGGTGTGCAACTGGCGGTCACCGGGCTGCTCGGCGGCAACATCGGTGAGGTGATCTTCGGGGTGATCGGCACCGCGCTGACCGGCACCTCCCCGCTGAACAACCGGCAGCTGCTGTTGATGAACATGCTCACCGACGCGCTGCCGGCCACCGCGGTGGCGGTGAGCACCCCGGCCGGCCCGGCCGGGCGGGTGGTGCACGGCATCGACGAGAAGGCGCTGGTGCGTGCGGTCGCGGTGCGCGGCACCATCACCGGGGCGGCCGCGGCGGCGGCCTGGGCGATGGCGTCGCTGACCGGGCGCCCGGCGCGGGCGGCCACCGTCGCGCTGATCACCTTGGTCACCACCGAACTGGCTCAGACCCTGGTGGATTCGCACGCCCCGCTGGTGTGGCTGACCGCCACCGGATCGTTCGCGGTGTTCGCCGCGGCGATCAGCGCACCCGGCATCAGCCGGCTGCTGGGCTGCACCCCGATCGGCCCGCTCGGCTGGGCCCAGGCACTCGGCGCCGCCGGTGCGGCGGTCACCGCGATCGCGCTCGCCCCGCGGGTGCTGCCGGGGCGCTGGGCCGAGGCGATCGCGGCGAGCGGCGGGCCGCAGCCGGGCCCCGAGCCCGACGCTCCCGCCCCGGTCGCGGCGATCACCGCTGCCGAACCCCGGTCGTCGGCGCCCGCGCCGGGCGCACCCCCCGCGCTCCCGCATCGGGTGGCGTTGCAGCCGGTGTGACCGTTCCCGGCGGGCCGGCGGGAGCGGGTCGCTGCGCGGGCAACGGGGTGGTGGTCACCGGGCGCGCCCACGGATCAGCCGGCGGCGGGCAGGCCCGGCGCATCGGCGCGGTGGCCTCCGCACCCGGCGCCGGATCCAGGACCCGGTCGTGCGGGGGTGTTATCGGCCGGTGCCCGACGTGGACTTCGTCGACGTCTTGCTGTTCGGTGCGGCGGTTGCGCCGCATGCCCGCCAGGTACAGGCCGAGCCCGCCGATCAGCCAACCCGTCAACGCGGCCACCGCCGGGCCCGCGCCGTGCCCGTGGAAGAAGACCACGTCGCGCAGCAGCGAACCGGTGGCGCCGGGCGGCAGCACCTGGCCGATCTTCCCCCACGGCTGCGGCAACAGCTCCGGGGCACTGGATAACCCCGACAGGGGGTTGCCGAGAAAGATCAGCAGGATCGCCGCGACACCCAGACCGGGGGCGCCGAAGAACTCGCGCAACCCCAACACCGCGCAACACGTGGCGGCGATACCGAGGGTGGCGGCCAGACTGGTGAACCAGTAGTTGCCGTCGAAGGTTCCCAGACCGAACTGCACCGCGGCCACCAGGGTCAGACCACTGACCACCGCGACCCCACAGGTCGCGATGAGCCGGCCCGCAGCGGTCGGGATCAGCATCATGATGATCATCGCGCCGATCCATCCCCCGAGCGCCAGGGGCAGCGCGCCGACCGCCAGGCCCACCCCTTTGGGATCGTCGGCGGGGAAGCTTCGCAGCTCGACGTTGTCGGCCTGCCCCCCGGAGGCGGCGGCAAGATGTCGACCGAGGGCGGGGATCATCGCCGCGATCGCCGGGCTCGCTGCGGTGGCGGTCATTGTGGTCACGTCGCGGCCGTTGAACAGCACCGCCCCGTAGACGTCGCGGTGCAGGATCGCGTCGCGGGCGTCGGCGTCGTCGATGAACATCTCGATGTCGAAGCCGTGGGCGGCCTGCTGGAGCTGTTGGGCCTGCTGGGGTGTGCCGACCGCGCCAAGCGGGATGTCCTGCGGGCTCGACTTCACCGCCGGTAACGCGAACGCGATCATCATGACCGCCAGCAGGGCGGCCACCCCGGCCACGACCAGCGTGATCCGCACGGCGATGTTCTCCGATCGGCTCGGCTGTGCTGAGGGCATCATGGGCTCGCTCTCCTTCGCTGTCCGGCGCGGATCCTGGTTGACCGCCCGCCCACCCAGGCGTGACCAGGTGGACGTGGGGTGCGGACCCCGCTGCCCGCGTCGCGGCGATCACCGTGGCGCCCCACCCGATAGGAAGCTTCAATGCTTCTAATTCGTCCACCGTACGGCCGCACGTTAAGATGTGCAAATACGTCTTAAAGAGGAGGCGGTGTGGCGCAACGACGACGCGGCTCGGCACTCGAACACGCCCTGCTCGAGGCCGCGTACGAGGAACTGGTCGAGAGCGGCTACGCCCGGTTCACCCTGAATGCGGTCGCGACGCGGGCCGGCACCAGCACCCCGGTGCTGTACCGGCGCTGGGCGGACAAGCACGAGCTGTTGCTAGCCGCGATCAGCCACGTCGTACGCCGCATCACGATCGAGGTTCCCGACACCGGCAGCCTGCGCGGCGACGTCCTCGCCGTGCTGCGTCAGGCCAACGCCGCCGGGCTGGAGATCGTCACCACGATCACCGTGCACCTCGGCGGCTACTACCAGGAGACCGGCAGCAGCCCCGCCAATCTCATCGACATGCTGGATCCTGAGCTGCCCGTGCGGGACACGCTGGAAACCCTCTACCGGCGCGCCGCCGACCGAGGCGAGATCGCCGTGCAGCGTCTCACCGACCGGATCAAGAGGCTGCCGTTCGACCTGTTGCGCGGCCAACTCCTGATGACGCTGCGACCGCTGTCCGAGGCCGACCTCGAGGAGATCGTCGACACCATCTTCCTGCCGCTCCTGCAGGCGCGCGGCGCGACCGCCGGGCTCTGAACCGGCGTCGGTCCGCTCGGCGGGGCTCAGGTACTCGGGTCGGCTGCAGTGGCCGAGCGCAGCCCGGCGGCGAGCACCGCGAACACCTTCGCCCCCAGATCCTCGGGCACGCCGTCGGGGTCGAAGGCCCGCTCGATCGCCAGGCCGTTGATCAGCGCGGTGGTGGTGATCGCCAACTCCTCGGCGCTCAGCGCGGCGTCCTCGGGGTCGGTGAGCAGGTGTTGGGTTGCCGCGGCAGCGATCTCGCGGGCCGGGCGGATGAAATTGGTGCGCACACTGGCGCCGGTGGCCGCGTCACGGGCGCCCAGGGCGAGGAACTCCAGCAGCAGCGGCAACCAGCGCGGGTCGCGGCCCACCCTCTCGAGGAACCGGGCGATCGGGTCGGCGCCGTCGCCGAGGTCGGCGAACTCGGCGGCCGCCGCGGCGTCGGCGAGGCGGTCGGCCAGCAGTGCGGCGAACAGCTCCCGCTTGGAGGAGAAGTAGTGATACAGCGCCCCGCGGGAGACCCCGGCGCCGCGGTAGACGTCCTGCAAGGTGGCGCCGTGGTAGCCGCGGGCGGCGAAGACCCGCCCGGCGGCGCGCAGCAGTGCGGCACGGGTCTGGGCGCGCCGCTCGTGCTGGGGGGTGCGTTCGGCGGGCATGGCGTGAAACTACCCGAAACCGTACATACCGCACGACGGTATGTTTTTGATAGGGTGGGGTGACGAAAGGGGGCCCGCGATGTCGACCACCGCCGTCGTGCCGGGCTGGCTGGGCTGGGTGATGCGCGCCGACCGGGCCGGCTCGGCCTGGTTCGTGGGCACCGGATTCCTATTCGCCCCGATCCTCGTGGTGCTCTCCCCGTGGCCGGCGCTGACCGCGGTGGCGTGGTGGCTGATCGGGCTGGCCGGGCTCTACCTGGGGCTGTTGGGGGTCGCGATGGCCGTCGGGCTGGCCCGGATCCTGCGCTCGGGTGCCGAGGTGCCCACCGACGTCTGGTGGGCGCTGATCGGGCGGCGCGACCCCGATGCGCCCGGAGCGGCGGGGGCGGCGCGGCGTTGATGGGGTTCGCGCCGGTTGTGCGGCGGTCCCGGCATATGTGCCATACACGACGGCCGGCTACTCGGGCTCAGTGATTGAATGTCAACTGGCTGTTTTCCGGCGACGCGCAGGTTTCCGTTGTCGCACCGGGGCACCATCTTTCAGTGCGTGGCTGTTGTCGAGCGCGGTCTTGAGCGTTCCAGCGGATTGGAGCTGATCGAGCAAAACCCAGAGTCGGTTCGCCCGATACGGCGCCCCGTTCGGTATCGGGCTGGACGGCGGAAGGCGTGGGCCGAGATCGTAGACAATGTGAGGCCGCATCGTGCCGGGTATTTTCCGTAGGTTCGGCCACCGTTCCAAAAGGGTCGGGACAACCTCCGCTTGCGCTACGCGGTGGATTTGCTGGACGGCGCCATCCCATCGAAAAGCCAAGAAGTTGGGTGGTTCTGTCGGCCAGCCGCCGACCCCGAACGGGTGAAAATAGCAGTTCGCCTTCGTAACGTATTCGAGGAACGTGTATTTCCCCCCTCCCTCAGGCATCTTGCGGTTGAGTACGACACAGTAGGTCCAACAGTCTTCGACGCGCCGCACACGGATCACTTCCTGTAGGTAGACGGTGAATTCATTGAGCCATCGACGCTCTACGCCGCGCCTGCCTCGACTGACCGCTGAGATATCTGTCAAGACTTCCGCCCAAGACAGGTGCCTGACGGGTACGCCATTAACCTCGGCGGGTAGCTTCAGCTCTGCAAGATTGCCTGAGGCCTGCGATAACGTGATGAGTGCACCAGATCCGGGTCCCTTGCTGATCCGTTGCGCGTAGCGTCTCAGTTGAGCGGCTTTCGGGAGTTGCCAATCGCGTTTCGCTTCGAAAATCAGCAGATCGTCGCCAAACCGGATTTGAAGATCGGTACGTCCGTCTCTGTCGGAATGTTCAAGCGCAAGTGAAACATCCGATTTTGCGTCCTCGTCGACCATGGGCCACGTCCGCCGCAGGATTGCCTTGAGCAAACTCGGAGACCGGCTCAGTGTGAAGCCGAGTGCTGCGGTTAGATCGTTCTCCTTGTGGCCAAGGAGATCAAATACGGAGACCACGTCGGTGCTGTGCCGCTTGAGTTCCACCATCGGGGGTTGTGCCACGCGAATAGTATTATCGAATTCATCACGTTGAGTGTGCTTTTGCCGGCTTGCCTGACGATCGAGCCAGCGGTTCTCGAGCCCTACGGCCAGCGGGTCCTCTGTTACGACGACAGAGACGCGATCGAGGTGTCCACCCCGGTCTGTGCTCGGGCGGCTTGGTGTCGCTGGTGCGTAGGCTTGGTGCCGGCCTGAAGGCGGTCAGCCAGCGCTCGCACTGATCGTTCTCAGTAAAGTTAACGAATCCTACGGTGTTGTCCTCGCGATACAGGGTCGGGGTTCCCTTCGCCTCTTGCCGGAGTCGACCGCATAATCCCAGGTCACAACGTCATTTACCGACGTAAAAACATAAGCCGAATCATAATTGTCGCAGGCGTTGAATAATCAGGAGAAACACAGTTTACTGTTATGTGCCTCTCGCGTGCGGGGTGTCACCGACGGTGGCATAGGGGAAGGAAACCATCATGGACAACGCACTGCGGCCGTATCTGACGGCCGGGATCGCCGTGTTGGGGGCCGGCGCGATCGCCGTCACCCCGGTCGCACCGACGCTGCCGGACATCCAGATTCCGCCCGTGCAGTTGATGGGGGCGATCAGTGACTGGGTGAACGGCAACCTTGTCGATGCTCTTGATCTCGGGTCTGCGCAACTGGCTCAACTGGGCGCCGCCTCGGTCTACCCCGAGTTGGTGTCCGACGCGTTTAACAACATCGTTCAAACCGGCGCGGAGTGGATGGAACATCCGTTCCCGATCCTCGGTGGGGTGTTGTACAACCAGATCGGCTACCTGAGTGATTTTCTGTCGAATCCGGCAAACCTGTTCGATGTTCCGGGGCAGATGCTGGGAAACCTCGAGAATGTTGTGAGCACATTTGGTGAGTCAGGTTGGCTCGCGCTGGCGCTGGTGGGAAGCGGTGGACCACTGGCGAGCACCATTTTGACGATGAACTCCATAGTCGAGTCGGCCGGCACCGATCCGCTGGACACATTGATCGCAGCGCCGGGGCAGCTGCTCAACGCCTTCCTCAACACGGGCCCGGATCTTCAATCCGGTCTACTTCCCATCCTCCCGTCGGGTGAACAGTCGCCGTTCGACTGGGCACTTCCCGGCTTGCTTAACTTCTACGACGGAAAGAACTTCGCCGGACCGGTGGACGGTTGGGGGAACTTCTTCCCGCAGTTCGCTTCCGCGCTGCTGACGGGCCAGGGGCCCACTGATGCTCCCATGAGCCTTAACGCTATTGTCGACCGAATTACCGATCTGCCTCAGACACTGATGACCAGCCTGCAGAACCTGAGCATCGATGGTGTGACGGATTGGCTCAAGGATCTCCCGGCCGCGTTTACCGGCGGACTCCAAGACGTTTTCTCCGGATTCGAGGGACTGTTCGGGGCATTTGGCGAACTCGGTGACAACTTGGCGGCGCTGATTCAGACGTTGCTTGGGATGGTGTTCTAGGGTCACAGTCGGCGGGTGCGGCGCGGGGAATGGCCGCACCCCACGGAAAGCTTCAGGTGAGGCACCGCAGGAATTCGTCCTCGCCCATGACATTGATGTCTTGCCCTGATGAGAAATTGTCAATACCTGTGGATCGGGTTGTTCAGGCGACCTCCGTTCCGGGTTGTTCGGCGCCGTCGGTGGGCGGCTGTGTTGGGGTGATCTCGGTGGGGCGTTCGAGCAGCTTTCCCTTGTGGAAGACCGCGCCGGCGCGGACCAAAGCGACCAGGTGTGGGGCGTTGACGGCGCGCCAGCGGGCCGCGGCGGCGTCGATGAGCTTGTAGGCCATAGCCAGTCCGGCCGCGCGTGATCCCGGGCCTTTGGTGACCTTGGTGCGCAAACGCACTGTGGCGAAGGTGCTTTCGATCGGATTCGTGGTGCGTAGGTGAATCCAATGTTCGGCCGGGTAGTGGTAGAACTCCAGCAGGGTGTCCAGATCGTCGGTGATCTTGGCGACCGCTTTAGGATACTTGGCCCCGAAGTCGACCTCGAAGGCTTTGACCGCGAGCTGGGCCTTGTCGATATCCTCGGCGTTGTAGATCTCCTTGATCGCCGCCAACGCCGACGGGTGCGCTGATTTCGGCAGCGCGGCAAGAACATTAGCCTGCTTATGAAACCAGCACCGCTGCTCTTTGGTGGCCGGGAACACCTCACGCACCGCGTTCCAGAACCCGAGTGCGCCATCGCCGACCGCGAGCACCGGGGCGGTCATGCCGCGTCGCTTGCAGTCGCGCAGCAGATCAGCCCACGACTCGGTCGATTCGCGGTAGCCGTCGGTGATCGCCACCAGTTCTTTGCGGCCGTCAGCGCGCACACCCAGCATCACCAGCAAGCACAGCTTTTCCTGGTCCAGGCGGACCTTGAGGTGGATGCCGTCCACCCACAGGTAGACGTAATCGGTGCCCGACAGGTCCCGGGCGGCGAACGCGCGGGCCTCATCTTGCCACTGACTGGTCAGCCGGGTGATCGTGGTGGCCGACAACCCGGCACCCGAGCCCAGAAACTGCTCCAGGGCCGGCCCGAAATCACTGGTCGACAGCCCGTGCAGATACAAAAGCGGCAGCACCTCGCTCATCTGCGGTGACTTGCGCGCCCACGCCGGCAGGATCGCCGAGGAAAACCGTTTCCGCTCACCAGTGTCGGGGTCGACGCGTTTGTCGTTGACTCGTGGAGCTTTCACCTGCACCGCACCGGCTGCGGTCAACACCTCACGTGGCTGGTGGTAGCCGTTGCGCACCACCAGCCGGTGCCCGTTGTCGTCGAGCTGATCGGCGTACTGGGCCACATACGCGGCGACCTCGGCCTGCAACGCCGCGGCCAGCATTTGCCGGGCACCGTCGCGGACGATCTCGTCCAACAACGAGCGCCCAGAGGCCTCGTGGCCGTTGGCGTCCTCGGCGTCGTGAACTACGGTGAGCATGGGCGTACCTTCCCGAACCAGCGCGCCAACGCCGGCTCATGATCGGACCTACTGACTTTCAGATCATCCTCGGGAAGGTGCGCCCACTTTCACGCCCCCATCCCGAGGCTCATCCACAGGTTCTGATCATTGCTCTGCCCTGATGCTTGCAGGGCTAACGCCGTCTCGGCCTTGCGGGGAAGACGCGCCCCAGGTGTGAGCACTGCCGGATTGATGTCGCCGAGGACCACCACATTGGTGCGTTTGGTGACGCTGTGGCGCACAGTCGCGCCGATCCGTTGACACTCGGCCTCGGCTGTTTTGCGGCTCATCGAGTGAAGCGCCCCGGTGAAGACGACCACGCGGCCGTACAGGGGGTTGCCGGGATCGGGCGCGGTGTGCGACGCCGGCTGTGGTGTGTGGGTGCGGCGCACGCGCCCGTTCGATATGCAACCGGTGTAGCGCATCTGACGGATGCGCCCCGGTGAGACGCCTAGCCTGAGGGCGAGCTCCTGGAGGTCTGCCACCTTCTGCAGGGTCGACAGGCCGCGCACGACATCGGTGACGGCCAGGGCATCGGCGAGAGCGTTGTGGTGATCGGTGATCGTTTTGCCCAGTGCGCGCAGCACGAACGCGAGCCGATACGACGGGAGTTGCAGGGCGCGTCTGGCCAGCACCATTGTGCACAGATAGTCGAGGTGCGGCCAGGGCAGGCCGTCGGCATCGCAGGCACCGCGGATGACACTGGTGTCGAAGCTAGCGTTGTGCGCGACGACTACGTCGTCACCGATGAAGTTGAGAATGCCGGGGAGCCGGTCCACCCAACGCGGCTGGTCGTCCACCATGTCGGCGGTGATGCCGTGGATGCGGACGTTGTAGGGCTGGAAATAGTCCAGGCCCTCCGGTGGGCGCATTAGCCAGTGGATCTCCTCGACGGCAACGCCACCGCGGACTCTGACCAGCCCCACCGAGCAGGGCGAACCTCGACGTGAGTTTGCGGTCTCGAAGTCGATGGCGGTGTAGTTCAGCACGGCACCGGCCTACCCGGGCGAACCGGTTCGGGTGTGACCTTCGCGGCGAACGTCGGGGGGAACGCTGCGAGCGCCGGTTGGTCGAGTCCGTGCGGCATGATGCCGGGAGGCTCACCGGTCCTGGTGTCGACGGTTCGGCGGACTCGCTGCTCGTCGGTCAGCAGCCAGAATCGCCACACCTTCGCGATGTAGTTGGCCACCGCCAGTGCGCGGTATTGGGGCTCATCGCGTTCATCGGCGACGAATACCGGTCCGCTGCACGGAAAGTCGGGATCCATCAATTTGCGTTTGGAGGTTCGTGCGGCCGCCACCGCGTCGCTGATGCGCTGTTGGTTCTCGAAAGCCTCGTCGATCAGTTCGTTGAACGACGCCACTGTGAGGGTGCCTGTGAACGGCGTCGCCGGCGTGGTGCCGTCGGTGAGCACCACTGCGCGGTCTGCGGTCAGCGCCCACACCTTGTATCCGTAATCCTCGTCGTGGTGGTCGATCAGGACCGCGTTGGTGTGATTGACGCGCGTGTCGTCCACCCGCGTGGTGAGCCAGACGGCGGTCGCATTCGCGCCGGGCTGCCTGTCCACGATGGCGAAGCCGAGCACGACAACTCCTTTTCGATCTTTGGCGTGACCACTCCAAAGCTTGTGGCCCCTCGGGGTGAGGGGAGCCACAACGCTTTCACGAGCGCCGCCGGTCAGAGCAGCATGGTCAGCAGCAGCTGCGGGATGTTGACGAACATCTGAGCCAGTGCGTCTATACCGAGGTCCGCACCGAGTGCGCCGTCGAGGAGTCCGGCCAGCTCATCGGGCAGGAACATCAGCGCGTCACCGAGCGGGTCGAGGACGTTGCTACTCAGGAACGTGGAGATGTCGGTCAGGCCCGCCGTGATGTCATCAAGACCGAATGCGGTCGAGATGGTCGACAACAGGCCCGCGTCCATGCCGTCGATCCCGCCGGTGCCGATGGCGTCGGCGATGGAGTTCGGAATCGACATGAACGACCCGAGTGGGCCGGCGCCGTCGCCGATCCACTTGATGCCACCGTCGAACTCACCGAGAATCGGCGGATCATAGACGACCCCTGCTTGAGCCGTGAGGGCATTGAACAAAGATCCGGGGCCACCAAGAATCCCGCCGAGGGCGACGCCAGCCTCATCGAGTCCGATTGTTAGCTCGCCGAGAAGACCGAGGTCAAGGGTAGGTGAAAGATCGATGTCGAATAGGTTTTCGATCAGGCTGACGAGGCTAAGGGTCTCTCCGCCGTTGAGGAAGGCGTAAAGCATGTGTTCGGGGATGCCGAGAAGCGCTTCGGGGTTGCCGTCGAACACCGTGCCCATGTCATTGGCCAGCGCGATCATCGGGCCAAGGACTGGGCCCATGACACCCAGCATGAGACCGCTCATCGGTGACGCGGTGAAGTTGAACAGGCCTTCCAAGCCGCCCACGCCAAGCACGGATTGAACGACATCAACCAGGTTGGAGTCAAACAGCCCCAAACGGCTCAGATCGTCGGCGCCAATGAGCGTCGCGATGAGTTCCTCAATCGCCACATTGGGGTCAAGAGTGCCAAGGGGGGGCGGCAGCCCTACGACAGGCAGCCCGTAAACCGTTAGAGCTCCACCGGTGGCTAGGCTGTCCCCGAACTCGCCAAACGGTGCCGCGATCCCTGCCTGCAGGTTTGCGAACACGCTCTCGAATACGGTGCCGATGTCATCTGGGTTCTGGAGAACTTGGCCGAGGTAGCCGATCTGGTTGGCGATCACCTGCTGCAAGATCGGGAACGGAGCGCCTACGTCGACCCGCGGGACCAAGAAATCGGCCGGGGTAACTCCCGCGAAGTAATCGACGAGATTCGTCAGGTTGCTCGCAGTGTCCTGAACCAAGTCCCCGGTGGCAGTCAGCTGTATCTCAGCGAAGTGGAACCGTGGAACGTCGGGCACCGCGATGGGCGCGGCGGCCACCATGCTGGCGGTGGTAAAGGCAACCCCCGCTGCAACCCAGGGGCGCTGCGCGAAGGTGGGAGGAGAGGCTGGTGTTGGCGCAGTCATGGTGGTCTCCGAGTGCTGGTCCGGTCTGTGATGGGGATTCACGGATAGAGGGAGAATACCTTAATAAAGACTGTGCGCACCGCTGTTGGAGGAAAATTCTCGGGAGCATCAAAGCCCACGAGCTCCGGGAGATGTCGACGATTCGTATCTGCTAGGTCCGCCCCGGACAGGCTGGACAGCGCGGCAATAGCGAGCGCGGGGAGGTTGGTCAGGTGGCAGATTGCTCCACGTGTCCGTTTCGACGGCTTCGGCGAGATCGGTCCGGACATACAGTCAGGCTCACCCCGAGTTCTGCTCACGCCAGCACGAAGGTCGGTCGCCCCATTGAGATTGTCGGCGAGGAAACCGAGATCGGGCAACGCTGTCGCCCTGACCGTCCCAGCAGTCGAGGCGTTGAGCAGCCTCATGCTGGCCAGTGGCATGTTGCCGGTCGGGCCCCAGCGCCAGCCCATCCCGGCAGCGATCGCTTGAGGCGGCGTGGCTGCCATCCCTCCGGCCAAAGTGATGGCGGAGCGGACGGCAAGCCAGGGGCGTTGGCTAATCTAATGCTTAGATCAAAGTATGTGAATAACGGGAATATTTTATACAATCGAACTTGGTAACGTGGGGGCTCTTGGTGCGCACTGTCCTCGACCGGTCGACCTTACGGCGGACTGGCCGCGGTGCCTTGGCGCTTCGCCCTGTCGAAACGCTCCGCCCCAGCGCTTACAAGCATGACCGCTCCGGGGCGACTGCGCCACCCCTCACGACAATCAACGTTGTCAATAAATCCCTAGTGAACTCAGGCAGCACTCAGCTACAGTAGGTCGAGTTACGTAGGTCTGGTTATGGAAACCGATCGGTGCTGAGTGAGAGGAAGACAGCCCATGCAACAACTTGCGACACGGCCGTTGATGACGGCCGGGGTGGCACTGGCCGGTGTCGGCGGCATGATCGCCGCCACGCCGCTACCGGCGGCTCCGCCGAGCGCGCCCGAGATCGACTTTCGCGATGTGCAGCTGACCGCGGGAGTGGAACTGGACTTGTTGGGGTCATTCCAGGGCTTCTTCAACGACGCGTCCGATAACGCGGCAACGCTGACTCAGAACTTCTTCCTGGCACCCGGTGTGGGGTTGCAGCAGGCGATCGTCAACCAGGTCGGATTTTTCGATCAGGTGATCAACGACCCCTCTCAGATCGGGGACGTCCTTTCGCAGTTCGGCGGCAACGTCAAAGATGTGTTGACGGGTTTGACGTTGATTGGTGCGAGCGACACCGTGACTGACGCGGCATTGGCTCACACCACAGATGGGCTTCACCAGACAGCGCTGTCCCTCATCCCGGGCATGCTGCCAGATGATCTCAGCCCGCAGCTGTCGGCGGTCATCGATCAGTTGCTGAATTTTGCCGCCTCTCCTGTCAGCGGCATCCTAGTTGGGGCGGCGGGCCCATTCGTTAGCCCAATTGTCCCGTTCATCAACCCGTTCATGGGGGTCCTTGGTGGCGCAGACCCCGCTGAATCACTGCAAGACCTGCTCAGTGCGCCCCTGAAAGCTGTCAACGGCTTCTTCAATGGTGCCACTCTTGATCTGGACCCGGTCGCGTCGCTGCTTACGCAGGCGGGCATCCTGCCGGATGAGGGACTCACCGTTGATGGGATCAATTACGCGTTCGGCGGGCTATTCAGCTCCGGCAGTGTCGAAACGACGTACAAGTTGGGTGACATAACGATCAACGCAGCAGGAGGTTCCATACTCAATGGCCTCGGCATTGACGCGCTGGGGTTCTCCGTTCCCGGTCAGGGAGTTGGCCCGATCGGCGCCCTTGAGGGTATGTCGCAAGCCATTTCATCGATACTTGGCTCAGGTTGGGACGGCAAAGACGCTGTCCCGATTCCACCACTTGCCGGGCTGGAGGCGCCCCAGTTCGACGATCTTCTCTCCTCGTTCAACCCGAGTTCGTTCTTGGAAAGCCTCAACTTCGCTGACTTCAATGTCGGTGATTTGGGCGAGCTGATCATGCCCAGCGGGATCCTGGCTGCACTGGGTGACGCGGGTGGCAGCCTGGGAACGCTCTTCGCGATACCGGAGGCGCTGATTGCCGCACTGCTCGGCGCGATGCCGTTCTGATCACTGCCTGGCCGGTTGTTGTTCGGGTGGGGCTGGGCGACCAGCTCCACCCGAACAACAACCTTTAGTCGAGCTACGAAGCCCCGAAAATGAACGAGCCTGAATTATTAACACTGACGGATCTACTGCGGCGTCAAGCCGCCCGCCACGAGGACAAGGTCGCATTCCGCTTCTCCTATAACGGGGATGACCAGGACCCCAGTCAGCTGACTTACCGTGAGCTTGACTCAGCAGCCCGGGCAATCGGAGCCAAGCTTCAACAATTGGGGGCTGCCGGTCAGCGAGTGCTGGTTATCTGCCGGCCAGGGCTTGACGCTGTGGCCGCCTATTTCGGATGCATGTACGCCGGTGCCATCGCCATCCCGGTTCACCAGCGTCTAGCGCCGCGCATCGCGACGGTCGTCCCAGATTCGCGGCCCCGCTTCGTTGTCGCCAACGCGGAGACGCAATCGGTTCTTCGCCCGGCCGTGGACACGCTGGCCGATACGGGATCACTTCAATGGTGTGACACCGCGACCGCACATGAGGACGCAGGCTGCTGGGAGCCGCCGAACGTCGATCCCGCCGCCGTCGCGATGCTGCAATATACCTCGGGGTCGACTCGTACACCCAAGGGCGTCGTGCTCACCCACAGGAACCTGTTGAGCAACCTTGAGATTGTTCGTCAGGCGTGGGGCGGTGATGACACGGACGTCTGCGCATTCTGGTTGCCGCAGCATCACGACATGGGGCTCATCGGCGGCATCCTCACCCCCCTCTACATGGGATGCACCACTCACCTCATGTCGCCGAGCGCGTTCGTCAAAAGGCCACTGCGATGGCTGGAAGTGATGTCGCGACATCACGTTACCTTCACCGGGGCACCGGACTTCGCCTATAACCTCTGTGTCGAGCGCAGCACCCCACAAGAACGTGCCGCGCTGGATCTGTCCCATCTGTCGACTGCAATGAACGGCGCCGAACCGGTGCGGTCCTCGACAATGGCGGCGTTCGCCGAAGCTTTCGAACCGGCAGGCTTTGCCGTCGAGGCGTTTCATCCGGTGTATGGACTCGCCGAAGCGACATTGCTGGTGACCGGAGCATCCACTACCGCCGCGCCGGTGATCAAGCAATTCGACCGCGATTCGCTGGGAGACGACCGCGTGGTCTCGGCCGCGCAGGTGGATCCGGCCACGATCACGCTGGTGGGATGTGGCCGGCCTCAAACGGGTCAAGAGGTTGTCATCGTCGATCCGGAAAGGCAGCGGCAATGCGCCCCGGACGAAGTCGGAGAGATCTGGATCTCGGGTCCCTGTGTAGCGCAAGGGTACTGGGGTGATTCCGATGAATCAGAGTACACGTTCAACGCATATTTAGCCGACCCCGGTGAGGGCCCGTTCTTGCGGACTGGCGACCGCGGGTTCCTGTGCGACGGCGAATTGTTCATCGTCGGTCGGTGCAAGGACGTGATCTCGATCGGGAATGCTCATCATTACCCCAACGACATCGAGGACACCCTGCAAACCAGCCATCCGGCGCTCGTGCGGGGCCGCGGCGCGGTGTTCTCTGCACCGTCGAAACAGGGTACGGCAGACCGACTGGTGGTGGTTCAGGAGGTTTCGTCCGAGCGGGTTGCTGAGGCGGACCTTGCGGAGATCGTCGGTGCAATGCAGGACGTGCTGTCACGAGGACACGGCGTTCAAGTGCACTCGGTAGCGCTGGTTCGTCACTTGACGATTCCCACCACATCGAGCGGCAAGATCCAACGAGGACGGTGCCGACAGCAGTTCATTGATAACGAACTCGAATCGGTTGCAGAATGGCACGGCGCCGTGGCTCCTCCCAATGGACAGGCCGTATCGCAGGCGGCGGGGCTGTTGAACCTGGCCCTGGCCGCTCAGCGGCTCTCTGCGGGACGGGGTTAATCCAAGGGTTAACCCGACACTGCTCCCTCACCCGGCGTGTGCGCCCTTGGCGGTCGGGGTGAGGGCACGGCTCAGGTGTCGTTTGAGCCTCAGGACCGCGTTGCCTTCCGGAACGATCTGGTACTGCTCGTCGTCGTAGTGGATTTCGGTGGCACCCGCGGAACGGTGGATCACGATATCGGCGGCGGGGACGTCACCGATGACCAGAGTCCGGCGTTCCCCGAGACGACTGCCGCCGTCGGATTCGAGCACTACCGCGACATCGCCCTACACGTCGCGCCCGGCGTCCCCGCATTTCCCGCGCTGCTCAACGTCACCACCCAGCCCGCTCACCACCGCTTCGATGATGCAGCGGGCGTTGCGCTGCAGATCGGCGCGCAGGCCCGCGGCCACCGCCGGGTCATCGAGCGGACCGTAGTCGGCCCCGGAGAAGGTCAGCATCAGGCTGAGCCCGCCGGTGTGCACATGCAGGTAGCGGTGCAGGTTCTGGTAGCCACCGAAATCGTCGGCGGCCCAACATCCGTAGGCGTCCTCACCGAGGCCCGGCTCGTCGACCGGCGCACTGGTCTCGCGGGTCGGCCCACACATGATGCGCTCGCCGGTGTCGGCGCCGGGCCGACTCCTGCTCAGCACGAGGATCAGCAACCGGGAGTGCGGGGCGCCGGGCGGGCGGGCGCCCCAGTCGAACACCGGAAATGAGGCGTTGAGGGTGCAGTCGGTCATCGTCGGCTGCCCGGGCTCGTCGCGCTCACGGAACTGCCAGGTGTCGGCGAACGCGGTGCGCGCCGCGTCGGATACGCCAGGCCAGGCGTAGATCTCGGCGCACGTCGGCAGGGCGGCCGGCGGTGTCGGCTGCTGCGGGCGGTGGATCACCACCACGGCCACCACCGCCACAGCGGCCGCGAGCGCCGCGCCCGCCAGCATCCACCCGCGATGGCGCATACCCCTCCTGCGGTCGTCGGTGATCTCTTCATTGAACCGCCGCGGCGCGGGGTGAGTTAACGGTGTTTTCCTCGGCGGCCGGGGGTGTGCTCCCCGCCGCCGCGGCGGATCTCGCCGCCCGTATCCGGTCGCACGACGGGGATACCCTGAACGCAGACGAAGGAGGATGACGTGAGTGAACCAACGGTGACACTGCGTGATCCCGACATGCAGCGGGCCCTGCGGGAAGCGCTGGATGAGGCGCGCGCCGCCGAGACGAACCCCGACCGTGAGGCGGAGCGGCAGCGTCGGCTGCTGCGATGGGTGCAATCCCGATCCGCCGCGGTCTCGGACGTCGTGTCCTGATCCCACGCCACGTCTCTCACGGCCGGGTTTGAGGGGTTGCACCCCGTCGTGACGATCCTCGCGTCACCGGCGCCGCCCGCAGATTCCGCGTCGCGGGCACCGAGGTGAGCCGCGGGCATCAGCATCTACCGCCCGCCGCCCCGGCGTGGGAAAATTATCGGGTTCCCGAAGGGAGCACGGCCATGACAGGTTCGGTGCAATATCGGCGGCTGCAGATCGCCCTCGTGGTGGTCGGTGTGCTGTTTCTTCTGGTCTACCCGGTGGCGCTGTTCTGGCCGTCGGGATGGATCTGGCATGCCGGCGCGCCGGCCGCCTCCGACTATTTCCTCATGATCGTCGGGGTGTACGCGACTCTGGGGGTGTTCCTGCTCAACGCCGCGCGCCGACCCCAGGATCACCTCAGCCTCATCTGGTTCACCGTGTGCTCCAGTGCGGTGCACGCGGCGATCATGGCCGTGCAAGCCGTCGTCGGGCACCACCTGGGTCACCTGCTCGGTGACGTCCCCGCGCTGCTGGCGGTGGCGGTGGTGCTGGGGTTACTGGTGCGCGCCGCCGATCTGCACGCGCCCGGCGCAATCGGCCAAAACGCGCGGTAGGGCCCACCGCACCCGGAGTAGCGTCAGGCTGATGAGACTCAGCGCAGCAGTGCTCGGTGTGATCGCGGCGGTGGTGCTGGCGCCGGCGGCGCACGCCGACCCCGACCAGTTCTACCGCGACATGGAAGCCGAGGGCTTCTCCCACGACGACGGCAACGAAGGGCTGCTGCGGTTCGGCAACACCTTGTGCGCGCACATGGACCAGGGCTGGGCGGTCGAGGACATCGTGGCCAACGACCTCATGACGATGGTCCAGCTGAACGCCTACCAGAAATCCCGGTTCTTCGACCTGGCGGTCATGGATCTGTGCCCGCAGAACACCGAACGCCTGCACACCTGGCTCAACGGCGGCTGACCGCGCCGCTCCGTCGTCACGCGTTCAGCGCGGGGCGCCCGCAGCGGTGCGGGTGCTCGGTGGGCGCGTCGAAGAACTCGGCGATCGCCTCGGCGACGCAGCGGGCGTTGTCGGCCAGATCTTCCCGCGACGCCGACGGATCCTCTGCACCCCGCCGGAAATCCGTGCCCTCGTAGTGCATGTCGACCACCAGGTTGGAGATCCGAAACAGCAACTGGCGGCGAGGTTTGTCGAAGCCGCTCGCCCAGCAGCTGCGCGCCTCGTCGCCGAGGTCTTCCTCGGCGGTGAGGTCCTCGCCGTTCGCGTCGCCACAGGTGGCGCTCACCTGCTCGTGGAACCGCTGGCGTGCCTCGCGGACCCCGCCGAGGCGATACAGCGGCCGGTCGGCGCTGTTCCAATACTCGTCGGAGACCTGGAACGACACCCCCAGATCCCGCGACCACGGGGTGCCGTTCGCCGGCGAATCCTCGGCCAGCACCGCCTTCGGTAATGCGGTCACCAGGCACAGCCCCGCCGGGCCGGGCCCGTAGAGGTCGCGGTGCTCCTCCCAGGCGGCGGCGAACGCGGTGCGCACCGCGTCCTCGACCCGCGGCGCGGACAGGATCGTCGCGCAGCTCGGCAGGGTGGTGGCGCTGAAGCGGGCCCGCGGCCCGAACCACGCCATGCGGGCCAGCACCACAGCCAGCACCGCCACCACGAGGACCACCACGAGAACCACGATCCGCCGTCGCGTCACCTGCTCACCCCGCTCCCCGTGCCTGCGCCTGTGGACGCGTGAAACTTGTATACCCCCCTCTTGCGGGACCGCGGGACACATTCCGCACCGCCCGCCGCGGGGGGGCATGCGCGGGCGCCCGGGCAGTGGCGCCTCTTCGCGGGTTTTGCCCGTCGTCGCTCGTTTGGCGTGGCAGGCTGAGCTTCTGCAGCACACGGCGTCGCGGCGGGGCCGGTAGCGATTCCGCGTCGGAGAGGGGCGGCCATGAGTCCGCAGACGTGGGTGGTCGTGCCGATGAATGCCGCCCGCGTGGTCGTCCACGGGCTGTCTCCCGAGCAGCGCGACGACATGATCGACTGCCTCAGCGCCGAACTGCATCAGCCCGACCCGGACCGGACGATCGCCGTGAGTCTCAACGGCATGGCCTGCTCGCTGACCGCGCTGTCCAACGGGTGGGTCGCCGTCTACCGGTTCGATAACAGCGCTCGGTCCCGCCGCCGGTTTCGTAAGGACGGGGTGGTGGCCCTCTACGCCCTTCTTCCGCTGTCGGCGTGCGGCTTTGGCTCTCCTAACCAGTGACCTCCGCCGCACCGGCGCAGGGTGCGGGCGGCGGATCCGGTGCACTGGTGGCGACCGCGAAGACGCCGATGCCCACCACCGCCGCGATACCGCCACCGGCGAGGGCGTGACGCAGCCGATCGAAGCTGGCCCGCGTACGCCGATAGTTGGCGAACTCCACCACGGCGCGGGCCGCGGCCCGCAGTTCGTCGCGCCGGCCGTCGTCGGCGGCGCCGCGGCGCGAGCGTTCATTGGCGTCTCGGAGGTTCGTGTACAGGTCACCGAAGCTGGTGGCCACCCCGCCGTACAACTCGTCGCCGTCAGCGTCGATCTCCTCGAAGATCGTGGTGACCGCGCCCGCCCTGTTGCCGCCTCCGCGGCGACGTCGGTCCTGGCGGCCGGCCCAGTCGGCGTCGCTGATCTGGGTCAGGGTGATCCATCCGTCGGAGAGCACCGCGCTGGCCCGCCACACGATCACCGCGATTCCCAGCAGCGCCACGACCAGCCCGACCAGGGCGATCGCGAACCGGGACACGCCGGTGTCGAGCACCCGGCCGAGGCTGCTCAGCTGCAGGCCCGTGCACAGCAGCCCGGCAACACCCGCCGTCACGGTGAGCAGCCATTTCGCGGCGCTGCGCAGGGACTCGGTGGCGGCGGCGTACGGCGTCTCGGCTGCCGGTGGCGTCACGATCACGGCCCTTTCCGCGCACCCGGTCGGAGCGCCCACCACCGCACAGTAACGCTCATCGACGGAGATAGACAGTCGTTGGTGAGCGTCGATGAGCGTAGACTTACGGCCATTGCATCGTTGAGGAAATGGACGGGGACTGCCGATGCGCACGATCGCGATCCGGGACATCCGCGCCGACGCGCTGCGCCGGGCGGCCGCGGACAAGACACTGCTCGGCGTCACCGACAGCCGTGTCGTGATCGGCGTGTTCTGCCCGATCGGCCAAAACTGGCTGCTCGACATGGCCACCCACAACAGCGCCGAATTGGCGAACGCCGTGGCGGCCGGCGAACAGGAGCTGCGCGGCACCGCGGCGTTGCCGACCCTGGAGGAGCTGCGCGACCCCGATTCGCCGCCGGCCCAACCGCAGCCGTTGGCGGCGGCTGCCCCCCTCGTCGAGGCGTTCGCGGCGGTGTCGGGCACCCCCGAGGCCGCCCCGGTGGGCCAACAGCTCGTCGGTATCGGCCAGTTGTCGGCGGCGCGTCTGCGCGAGGCGGCCGCGGACGGTCAGCTGCTGGTGGTCACCGACCGCCGGGAACTGATCGGTATCGTCGTCCCGGTCAACCAGCAGCTCCTCGCCCACCTGGTCGCGCAGAACCTGCCCCTGCTGCGTCGCAGCGTGGAGCGGGGTGAGGCGGAGTACCAGTCGCTGGTCGCCGACACGGTGTCCACAGCGTTCGGCAATGCCGCCATGATGTGAGCTCGTTGCGGCGGCCCCACCGGCCGCATCGGGTGAGCCTTGTGCATCGACGGCGAGGGGTTGTGCGCTGGGGGTGGGGGAAACGGCGGTGGGGGCGCCGTGGGTGCACAAGGGTCCCCGGGCCGGCGGTGAACGTGCTCAGGCGATCTGTGCGGTGAGCCGGTCGCGTGCCCCGCGCAGCGCACGCGCCTGAGCGACCCGGGCGATGATCTCCTCCGCCCGATGGGTTTTGACGACCCGGATGACGATCCAGCCGGCCTGCGCGAGGTGCTCGAGGCGGGCGATGTCGTAGGCCCACTGCTGCGGGCTCTTCAGGTGATGTTCGCCGTCGTACTCCGCGGCGACCATGACGTCCTCCCAGCCCATGTCCACGTAGTAGGTGGTCTGCGGGGTGGGCACCGGGATCTGGGTGCGCGGGCGGGGAAACCCGGCATCGATCAGCGTCAACCGCAGATAGCTCTCCTGGGGCGATTGGGCGCCGGCGTCCATGAGCGACACCGCCGTGCGCAGCTGCGCCAGCCCGCGCACGAACCGGTGGCCCTCCGCCACCGCGGTCACCTGCCCGGCGGTGATCCCGGTGGCCCGCGCCAGGGCGTCCAGGCGTGCGACGGCTCGGCGCCGCGGCGCGTGGCGCGCCAGGTCGAACGCGGTGCGCGCCGTGGTGGTTACCGCCATCTCGCCCACCGTCACCACCTCATCGGCGGCCAGGGTCTCGCGGTAGACGATCACCCCGCGCGGTGGGCGGGCGTTGTGGTGGAACATCTCGATCGCGGTGTCGCGGTCCACCCATTCGGTGTCGTGCAGCGCCGCGGCGGCCCGCCCGGCGATCACCGCGCGCCGGCCCGACCACAGCCACGCCGCGACGGTGCGGGCCCGCAACGTCAGCTCGATCCGGTTGTCCAGGTACACATCCGGAAACAACCGGCAGAACCGGCTGCGCAGTTGATGGCGGCTGAGTACCCCGGCGGCCAGCATCTCGCTCCCGATCACCGGCTGCTGATGGTGCTGCATGCGTCGAGGGTCACACAGTGGGCGCCGCGGCGTGCTCGGCCATCCACAGGGGCCCGGCACCCCGCCGGGTGTTGTGCACCCACGGTGAAAGGTTGTGCGCCCAGGGCGAAAATCGGGCGATTTGGCCGCCGCCGGTGCACAACCCTGCGGCGGGGTCGCCGCCGGTGCACAACCCTGCGCGACACGACCGCCGCGAGTGCACAACCCCCACCGCACCACCGCCGCGGGTGCACGCCCCCCGCGGCGGGCGCGACCCGCACAGCGCCCGGCGCTCAGAACGTGGAGACCGGGCGCACCTTGTTCGCCAGATCCACCAGCGCGTAGCGGTGTTCGCGGCTCGGCGCGGTGCGCGCCAGGCCGCGCAGCGCGGCCTCCACGCCCAGGCGCAGACCGTGCTCGGTGAACGGGAAGCCCAGGATGTGGTTGGTGGAGGCGTCGTTGTCGTCCTGCAGCCAGTCCATCGCGGTGCCGAGCACCATCGCCCGGATCTGCAGCACCCGCGGCTCGGTCTCCGGCAGCGCCTCCACGCGCCGTGCCGCCTCGCGGATGTCGTGCTCGGTGATCTCCTCGCGGCCGCGGTCCGACAGCAACGTCACCGCCGAGGTCAGCCGGGCGGTGGTGAAATACCGCGAGGTGGAGGGCACCTGGTCCAGCGTGCGCACCGCCGCGGCGCGATCGCCCTCGGCGGACTGGGCGCGCGCCAACCCGAACCCCGCGGAGATCACCCCGTCGTCGGTGGTCCACACCGTCTGGTAGAAGTCGTGCTCGTCGACGCTGCCGGCGAGCTCGTCGACGGCGGCCAACGCCAGTTTGGGGGCCAGCTCGCCGGGGAAGGTGTCGAGCACCTCGCTGAAGTCCTTGGCGGCGGCGGCGTAGTCGCCGTTGAGCAGGGCGGCCACCGCCCGGAACCACACCAGCCGCCAGCGCCAGCCCACCCGGTCGGCCAGCTTCTCGAGCTTGTCGGTGGCCTTGGCGACCTCCCCGAGGTCCAACAGGGCGCGGACCTCCATCAGCGGCAGCTCCACCGACTCGGACAGATCCACCCCCTCGGAGTCCAGGGAGCCGTCGCGCACCGCGCGCAGCGAATCCAGCGTCTGCACCGGCTGGGACAGCACGGTCGCCGACAGCACCGGGGCGGCCACATCGGTCTGGTCGACCAGCGGCACCTGCAGCGCGGTGACGATCTCGCGGGCGGTCAACGTCTCGGCGTGCACACGCCCGTCGCGGTAGACGTCGGTGTGGGCCACCAGCAGCGCCACCCCGAACGTGGCGCGGCTGCGGGTGAAGTTGCCCGACAATCCCGGGCGGGGGATCCCGGTGTCGGCGGCGACCACCTCGCGCAGCACCCCGAGCAGCTGGCCGGACATCTCCTCGGCGGAGGAGAAGCGGCGCGTCGGGTCGAGGTCGATGGCGCGGCGCAGCAGCCGGGCGAACGACGGGTAGCGCGCCAGGGTGGGTTCGTCGTCGGGCAGGCCCACCAGGTAGCGGCCGTTGCGGGTGGGCAGCTTCAACGTCAGCGCCGCCAGGGTGCGGCCCACCGTGTAGATGTCGGTGGCCACCGTCGGGCCGGTGCGCACGATCTCGGGGGCCTGATAGCCGGGGGTGCCGTAGAGGTAGCCGTAGGACTGGATGCGCGAGACCGCCCCGAGGTCGATGAGCTTGACCTGCTCCTCGGTGAGCATCAGGTTGTCGGGTTTGAGGTCGTTGTAGGCCAGGCCCAGCGAGTGCAGATAGCTCAGCGCGGGCAGGATCTCGAGCATGTAGGCGATCGCCTCGGAGACGGGGAGTTTCTCGTCGCGGCCCTGCTTGAGCGAGCGGCCCCCCACGTACTCCATGACGATGTAGCCGATCGGTTCGCCGTGCGAGTCGGGGTGTTCGACGAAGTTGTAGATCTTGACGATCGCCGGGTGCACCACCTCGGCGAGGAACTTGCGTTCGGCCATCGCGATCTCTTGGGCCTCGGCGTCACCGGCGTGCACCAGGCCCTTGAGCACCACGGGGCGTTCGTTGACGTTGTGGTCGACGGCCAGATACACCCAGCCCAGCCCGCCGTGGGCGATGCAGCCCTTGATCTCGTACTGGCCGGCCACGATGTCGCCGGGACGCAGCTGCGGCAGAAACGAATACGGGCTGCCGCAGTGCGGGCACCAGCCCTCCGACGGCGCGGGGGTGTCGGCGGTGGAGCGGCCCACCGGGCGCCCGCAGTTCCAGCAGAACCGTTTGTTCTCCGCCACCACCGGGTTCTTCATCAACGCGGTGCGCGGATCGGTGTCGGGCACCCGCGGGATGACGACCAGCCCGCTGCCGGTGCGCCGGGTCGCCGGGCGGCGCCGCGGCGGCAGCGCGGCCACGGTGTGCGGGCCCTCGTCGTCGTCGAAGTGCGGCCGGAAGATCGCCTGGGTGGCCATCGGGCGCAGCGTGCCCGAATCCACCAGGTCCGGGCCCGGCTGGGTGGCGGGGCCGGCCTCGGTGTGCTCGTCGGGGGTGTGCTCGGCCATCAGTCCGCCCTGTACTTCGGCGCCGGCGGCGGCGGGGCCGGACCGAGCACCGACAGCCAGCGCCGATACAGGGTGTTCCAGGTGCCGTCGCGGCGGATGCGCTCCAGGGTGCCGTTGACGAACCGCACCAGACCGGTGTCGTCCTTGTCGATCCCGATGCCGTAGGGCTCCACCCCCATGTGGGGCCCGACGATGTTCAGATACGGGTCCTGGGAGACCAGACCCGCCAGGATCGAGTCGTCGGTGGAGACCGCGTCGACCTGGCGCTGCTGGATGGCGACCAGGCAGTCCGCCCAGGTGACCACCGAGACGATGATCGGCGGCGGGGCGATCCGGCGGATCCGGTTGAGGCTGGTGGTGCCGCGCGCCACGCACACCCGTTTGCCCGACAGGTCCTTCGACTGGGTGATCGAGGAGTCCCGCGGGATCAGGATCCGTTGGTGGGCGGTCAGATACACCGTGGAGAAGTTCACCAGTTTGCGCCGCTCGCAGTTGATCGACATCGACTTCACCACGATGTCGACCTTGTTGTTCTCCAGGGCGGTGATCCGTTCCGCGGAGCTCAGGATGCGGTACTCGACCTGCAGCGGCGAGCCGAAGATGTCGCGGGCGACCTCCCCGGCGATGTCGACGTCGAAGCCGGTGATCTCCCCGGTGATCGGGTCGCGGAAGCTCAGCAGGTTCGACCCGATGTCGAGGCCGACGATGAGCCGGCCGCGGTCGCGGATCGTCTTGACCGCGGCGTCGGCGTCGGCCTTGGAGCTGAACGGCCGCAGGCTCGCCGTCGGATCGCCGCAGTCGGGTTTGTCCGCCGGCGGCAGCGGGGGCTGGGGGGCCAGCTCCTGCATGCCCGCGGGGGTGGGCGGCGGCAGCGTCGGCGTCGACGGGGTGGCGACCCGGTCGGGGTGCCCGCAGCCGGTCGCCACCAGCAGCGCGGCCAGGGTCGCCGCCAGCACGGTGCGGAACGCGCCGCTCATCGGTACTCGCTCAGCCGCGGCCACAACCCCAACGCGACCGCCAGGGCGGCGGCGAGCGAGAGCACCGCCCCGCCGACGGTCGCCCCGGACAGCCCGCGGCGGGCGTTGGTGACCTCGTTGCGCAGCTGGTCGCGGCTCTGGTTCATCGCCGTGCCCAACGCCTCGTCGAGTTTGTCGAACGCCGGGGTGGAGTCGCCCTCCCCGGTGCCGACCGCCACCTGGGTGGCGGCCTGGTAGTTGCCGACCGCGATGTACTGGTTGATCCGGTAGTTGGCGTGGCGCCACTGGTCGAGCAGCTCGTCGGCGTCGGCCAGCCCGGACTTGTTCACCGCGGTGTCACTGTCGAGGTAGGTGCCGAGCTGCTTTTGCATGGCGTCGATGTGCTCGTAGAACGTGCGCGCGGGGGCGTCCTCGCCGCCGCGGCGGATCAGCGACAGCGTCTCCTCGGCGCGGGCCTGCTGGGCCTTGATCGACAGGCCGGTCAGCGTTTTCAGTGAGTCGGCGGCGGTGTTCTTCGCGGTGCGGCTCGCGGTGGTGGAGATCGCCAACGCCGTGCCCACCCAGATCACCATCAACAGGATAGCCAGCCCGCCGACCACCAGGCCGGGATTGACGCGGCGGCGGGTGCGATCGGCCAGCCAGCGGTGCGCGAAGAGCCCGAACAGCACCGTCACCGCGACCACCAGCACCACCGGGGCGGGCACGCGGGTGGAGGCGCCGGTCTCGGCGTCGACCCGCGCGGCGGTCTCGTTGTAGAGGCGCTGGGCGTCGGGCAGGATCGTGTTCTGCATCAGCGAGGACGCCTCGGCCAGATAGCTCGACCCCACCGGGTTGCCGGCCCGGTTGTTGGTGCGGGCGATCTCCACCAGCCCGGTGTAGACGGTGAGCTCGGCGTTGATCCGCCCGAGCAGCCCCGACAGCTCGGCGTCGGTCAGCCCCGAGGAGGAGCGGGTGACCGCGTCGGCGGCGTCGGTGATGGCCTGCTCGTAGCGGTGCCGGATCTTCGACGGCTCGGCCTGGGCGATGAACGCCGTGGCCGCGGCGGCGTCGGCCACCGACAGCGCGGTGTAGAGCTGCCCGGCGGCGGAGGCCAGCGGCTCGGTGTGGTTGAGCACGGTGGTCAGCGTGTGCTGGCGGTGGTCGATGGTCGAGGCGGTGGCGAACGCGCTGAGCATCCCCAGGGCCGCCAGCACCACGCCGATGACCATGATCTTGCCGGGGGTCGTACTGAGAAACCACCAGTACGGGTGGGCCGGCTGGGTCGGCGCCGTCGATCCTTCCGGCTCGGTCGACGGGTGCGCCAGCTCCACGGTCACGTGCCTTACACACCCCCCGTTCGACGGCTCGCGCTACTGGCCTCCAACTGTATAAGCAAAGTCTAAGAGGCCGGCGTTGGCGGCGGGTGCGCTTTTTTCGTGTCGGGCCGGCGGCGGGCCCGGCGTTAGTCTCGGTGGATGAACCAGGTGCAGGCGCAGCCCGCCCGGCGGGCCGCGGTCCGGTGGCGCAACGGGTTCATCGCGGCGACCACGGTCGGGCTGGTGAGTGCCGTGGCGGGCTGTTTCCTCCATCCGCTGATGCCGGTCGCGGTGCTCTGGCTGCTGATCGGTGGCGGGCTGGCGCTCGCGGGCATCGGGGCAGTCGGTGTGCACGCGGTCACCGCCGCGATGCGCTACCGGGTGACCACCGGCCCGGTGCAGTTGGCGATCGCGGTGATGCTGCTGGGAGGCGGGGCCGCGGTGGTGGCCTGGCTCTACGGCGTCCAGGTGTGGACACCGCCGGGGGGCAGCAGTGCGGCCTCCACCGTGGTGGGCGCGCTGCTGCCGGCGGTGCTGCTGGTGCAGTTGGCGACCGTGCTCAATGCGCAGTGCCTCGTCGACGGCGACGCCGACGGTGTGCGGTTCATCATGCGTGGCATACGTATGCGCCGCACCCGCATCCCCTGGGACGACGTCGAGGCGATCGTGTTGAGCAGCTGTGCGCGCCCCGACCGCCTCGAGATCGCGGTGCGCACCCGCCCCGCGGCGGCCCCCGCGCCGTTTGCGCTGCCCGGGGTGGCGGCCCCGGTGGACCGTCGCCACCGGATCGTGGTGGCGCGCAACCGGGTCAGCCTCGACGGGCTCGGCGCGATGATGAACCGGTCCGGGCGTGACGACATCGCGCTGCTGGCCCACACCCCCGACGGGACCAGCCTGCTCGGCTACGCCAACGCGTGGGCGCGCAGCATCGCGCGCTACCCCGGCCCGGCCGCCGACCCGGCCCCCGACCCGGCGGTGATCTGAGCGCACCGCCGGCGCGGCCCGCCTATGGTGGGAGCGTGCGCGGCGACGGTGACGGATGGGCTTTCTCGGCGACCGGCGCGCGGTATTGGGGCAGATTCGGGGCGGCGGGCCTGCTGCTGCGCGCCCCGCTGCCCGACGGCACCCCCGCGGTGCTGCTGCAGCATCGGGCCTGGTGGAGCCACCAGGGCGGCACCTGGGGGCTGCCCGGCGGCGCGCGCGACAGCCACGAAACCCCCGAGCAGGCGGCGGTGCGCGAGGCCGGCGAGGAGGCCGGCCTGGACGACGCGCGCATCGCGGTGCGCACCGCGCTGGTCACCGCCGACGTGGGCACCTGGACCTACACCACCGTGGTGGCCGACGCCGGCGAGCCGTTGGCGGTGCACCCCAACCACGAGAGCGCGGAGCTGCGCTGGGTGCCCGAACCCGAGGTGGCGGCGTTGGCGCTGCACACCGGGTTCGCGGCCAGCTGGGCGCGGCTGCGCAGCACCGTCGCGGCGGTGCCGCTGCACGCCGACGACGAGCGGCGCCGCTACCTGCCCCGCACCGTGGTGATCGAATCCGAGATGTTCCTGTGGGCCACCGCGGGGGCCCCCGACGCCCAGCCGTCGGCGCTGAGCAGCCAGATCAGCGCCCTGCTGCCGTCGTAGCGCGCCCCCGGCGCAGTGTTGTGCGCTCATGGCGAAGTGTTGTGCGCCCACGGCGAGGCGTTGTGCGCCCACGGCGGACCCTGCCGACCCTTGTGCGCTCACGGCGAAGCGTTGTGCGCTCACGGCGGGAAAATCGCCGGTTTATCGCCCGGAGTGCACAAGGCTGGCCCCCGCTGGTGCGCGCACACCCCCGCTGGTGCGCGCAGACCCCCGCAGGCCCCGCGAAAGCCCCGCAAGCCCCCCGCGCGCCGTCACCCCGCCAGCATTGCGCGCATGCGCGTGGCCGCCGCGGCCGGATCGGGCGCCTCGGTGAGCGCGCGCACCACCACCACGCGGCGCGCCCCCGCGGCGATGACCTGCGGCAGGCGCTCCTCGGAGATCCCGCCGATCGCGAACCACGGCAACGAGCCCGCCACCGCGGCGGCAGAGGCCAACACCTCCAACCCGGCGGCCGGGCGCCCCGGCTTCGTCGGGGTCGCCCAGCACGGCCCGGCGCAGAAGTAGTCCACCGGCGAGCCGGCGGCCTCGGCCAGCGTCGCCGCATCGCGGGTGGAGCGCCCGATGAGCACGTCGCGGCCGACGATCTCGCGGGCCACCGCCAGCGGCAGATCCCGCTGGCCCAGGTGCAGCACGTCGGCGTGCGCGGCGACCGCGATGTCGGCGCGGTCGTTGACCGCCAGCAGCGCGCCGTGCCGGCCCGCCGCCTCGGCGAGCACCGCCAACGCCGCCAGCTCGTCGAGGGCCTCCAGCGGCCCGAACTGCCGCTCCCCGGGCGAGCCCTTGTCGCGCAGCTGGATGATGTCGACCCCACCGGCGAGCACCGCGTCGGCGAACGCGGCGAGATCGCCGCGCTCCCGGCGGGCGTCGGTGCACAAATACAGCCGCGCGTCGGCGAGGCGCGCCACCCGGTCGGAGCGATCGTGCACACTGCGACGCTAGCCGCTAGCGTGGAGAACAGAACACGGGAGTCCCGGGCGCGGCGGGGCTGAGAGTGGGCCACCGACCCGGCCCTGACCGTCACACCTGATCCGGGTCATGCCGGCGAAGGGAGCAGCAATGCCCGACACCCTGGCCGTCGTCGGCGGCGGCGTCATCGGGCTGGCCATCGCCCGCCGCGCCGCCCACGCCGGCTGGGAGGTCACCGTGCACCACGACGGGCGCTCCGGCCCGTCCTGGGTGGCCGGCGGCATGCTCGCCCCGCACAGCGAGGCCTGGCCCGGCGAAGAGGACCAGCTGCACCTCGGGCTGCGCTCCCTGCAGCTGTGGCGCGAGGAGTTCCTGGCCACGCTGCCCGCCGAGGTCCTCACCGCGCGGGAATCGCTGGTGGTCGCCGTCGACCGCGCCGACGTCGCCGACCTGCGCACCGTCGCCGACTGGCTCAACGCCCAGGGCCATCCGGTGCGCTGGGAGTCCGCGGCCCGCGAGGTGGAGCCGCTGCTGGCCGTCGGCATCCGCCACGGCTTCCGCGCCACCACCGAGTTGGCGATCGACAACCGGGCGGTGGTCGCCGCCCTCGAGCGCGACTGCGCGGCCCTCGGCGTGCGCCGCGACGGCGCGGTCGCCGACCTGCGTGAGCTCGCCGCCGACCAGCGGGTGCTGGCCAACAGCATCGACGCCCCCGCACTCTGGCCGGGCCTGGCGATCCGGCCGGTCAAAGGCGAGATCATCCGGCTGCGCTGGCGCAAGGGCTGCCTGCCGGTGCCGCGGCGGGTCATCCGCGCCAAGGTGCACGGCCGCCCGGTCTACCTGGTGCCGCGCGCCGACGGGGTGGTCATCGGCGCCACCCAGTACGAGCACGGCCGCGACACCGCGCCGGCGGTGCACGGGGTGCGCGACCTGCTCGAGGATGCGTGCACCGTCGCGCCGGGTCTGGGAGAATACGAACTGGCCGAGTGCACGGCCGGGCTGCGGCCGATGACCCCGGACAATCTGCCGCTGGTGCGCCGTCTCGACGAGCGGACCGTGGTCGCCGCCGGGCACGGCCGCAACGGATTTCTGTGGGCGCCGTGGACGGCCGACCGCGTGGTCACCGACCTGCTCGCGGCGCCGACACCCCCGCTGGCGTCGACGACGCGCAGCGACGCAACGCAAAGGAGTGGCGCATGATCGTCACGGTCAACGACAAGCAGATCGAGGTCGACCCCACGACCACGATCGCGGCGCTGATCGACTCGCTGGGCTACCCGGACCGCGGCATCGCGGTCTCGCTCAACTGGTCGGTGCTGCCCAAAAGCGACTGGCAGCAGACCCTCTGCGACGGCGCGCGCCTCGAGGTGCTCACGGCGGTGCAAGGTGGCTGACGACAAACTCACCATCGCCGGGCGCAGCTTCGGCTCGCGGCTGATCATGGGCACCGGGGGAGCGGCCAACCTCGCCGTGCTCGAAGAGGCCCTGGTGGCCTCGGGCACCGAGCTGACCACGGTGGCGATGCGCCGCATCGACGCCGACGGCGGCACCGGCATGATCGACCTGCTGGGGCGTCTGGGCATCACCCCGCTGCCCAACACCGCCGGGTGCCGCAGCGCGGCCGAGGCGGTGCTCACCGCGCAGCTGGCCCGCGAAGCCCTCGACACCGACTGGGTGAAACTCGAGGTGATCGCCGACGAGCGCACCCTGCTGCCCGACGCGGTCGAACTCGTCCGGGCCGCAGAACAATTGGTCGACGACGGTTTCGTGGTGCTGCCCTACACCAACGACGACCCGGTGCTGGCCGCACGCCTGCAGGACACCGGGTGTGCGGCGGTGATGCCGCTGGGCTCGCCGATCGGCACCGGGCTGGGCATCCTCAACGCGCACAACATCGAGATGATCGTCGCCGAGGCGGATGTGCCGGTGATCCTCGACGCCGGGGTGGGCACCGCCAGCGATGCGGCGCTGGCGATGGAACTCGGCTGCGACGCGGTGCTGCTGGCCTCGGCGGTGACCCGCGCCGCCGACCCGGCCGCGATGGCCGCGGCGATGGCCGCGGCCATCCAGGCCGGTCACCTCGCCCGCGGGGCCGGGCGCATCCCGAAACGGTTCTGGGCCAAGGCCTCGTCGCCGGACAAAGACTGGTGAGCCCCGCGCTGGCGCGGCTGGCGACCGCCGTGACGCTGATCGCGGTCGGCGTGGCCGCCGGGATCTGGCTGTGGCGCGCCCCGGCCGCCGCGGTGCCCGAGGCGGACTGCGACATCGTCGAGGACGTCGGGGCCCAGTGGTATGAGATGGCCAAGGACATGCGCCACGCCGCCGACCACGGCGTGCCCGACGGCTACACCCGCGACGCGGTCGCCGACCGGGAGTTGGCGATGGCCGACCAGTTGCGCCGCGCCGCCGACGCGGTGAGCACCCCGCAGATCGCCGAGCAGCTCAACCGCTGGGCCGACAGCGCCGTGGTCAACGCCGATCTGCAGCGCGCCGGGATGCCCACCCTCGACGAGGACAACCCGCTGCCCCCGGACGACATCGTCGAGGCGATGCGCCGGGGGCTGAACCTCTACACCGAGGCCACCGAGGCGCTCACCGCGAGCTGCCCGGCGCTGCCGCAGGTGCTGATCGGCAAGAACCCCGACGAAATCGGCGACTGACCGCCCGGCGCGGCGGTGTTAGCGTGACCCGTGCCCCTCACCGCTCGCCCCGCCCGGCTGCGCCTGTCGTTGGCGGCGCTGCTGGTGGCCTGCGGCGCCGGCGGCGGGGCCTGGCTGGTGCACGCCGAACAGCGGCCCAGCGACTGTGAGCGGGTCCAGCAGGTCGCGGTGCGCTGGGCGGCCACCCAGCACTACATCATGGACGACGTCGAGTCCGACCAGTCCGCGCTGCCCCCGGACTTCGGCGATGAGGCCGTCGCCCTGCTCGGTGACCACGACGCCGCCACGCTGCGCGCCCTGGCCGACACGGTGCGCACGCCGGGGATGGCCGAGGCGTTGCGCACCTGGGCCGACAGTGCGGCGCTGACCGCCGAATTCCACCGCGACCTGGCCGCCGACCCCGCGTTGGACGACGGCTGGCCGCCGGCGCCGATCCTGGACAAGGCGCGCCGCGCCCTGGCGCTCAACGGCGAGGCGTTTGCGCGCCTCGAGCTCCTCTGCCCCGACCTCGAAACGCTGCGCGACGTCGACTGATCCCCCCGGTGGGCTGCCGCATGCCCGCGGCAGGTCCGCCGCACCCCCGCGACACCCCCGCGGCGCGCCCGCGGCGGCGAATCGACCGCCGAGCCGCACGTTTGCGTGCGCCCACGCGCCGAAAACGCACGCAAACGTGCGGCTGGAGGGGGTAGGAGCGCAAACGTGCGGCCGGGCACGGCGTCGTCGGGTGCTCGCTACTGTCGCGGGGACGGCCCGCCGCGCTCGGCGCGCAGTTTCGCGTTGGTCACCTCCAGCGCGGTGTAGGCCGACAACAACTGCGCGTTCTTGGACTCCAACGCCAGGATATGGCCGATGCCGGCGAGGTTGACCCCCTCGTTGACCAACTCGCTGATCCGCTCCAGTCGCAGCAGGTCGTCGTCGCTGTAGCGGCGGGTGCCGCCGTCGGTGCGCGCCGGGTTCAGCAGCCCACGGCGCTCATACAGCCGCAGGGTCTGCGGGGCGACCCCGGACAGCTCGGCGGTGACCGAGATGCCGTAGACCCCCAGGGCGGACCGGGCCGGGGTGTTCACGGTGACGACCTCCTGGCAGAACTCTCGTCGGTACTTGCAGAAGTATACGCATCGTGGTATCTAAAATCTATGTCAACAGACATAGATAGTCTGATGCAGATGGGAGGACAGTAATGGTGTTGATGCGTACAGATCCGTTCCGGGATTTGGACCGGTTCGCCCAGCAGGTGTTGGGGACCGCGGCGCGCCCGGCGGTGATGCCGGTGGACGCCTGGCGCGACGGCGACGAGTTCGTCGTCGAGTTCGACCTGCCCGGGGTCGACCCGGACTCGCTGGAACTCGACGTGGAGCGCAACGTGCTGACCGTGCGCGCCGAGCGTCCCGCGCTCGACCAGAGCCGTGAGATGGTCTCCGCCGAGCGCCCGCGCGGGGTGTTCAGTCGGCAACTGTTCCTCGGCGAGACCCTCGACACCGACAGGATCGTGGCCAACTATCGCGATGGGGTGCTGCGGTTGACCATTCCGGTCGCCGAGAAGGCCAAGCCGCGCCGCATCGAGATCAGCCACGACGGGGCATCGTCGACGGCGCTGAGCGCCTGACCCGGCCCTCGGGGGTGCCTGCCGGTGCGCGCACCCCCGAGGGGCACCCCGCCGGCGGCGAATCGACCGCCGAGCCGCACGTTTGCGTGCGCCCACGCGCCGAAAACGCACGCAAACGTGCGGCTGGGGGGCCAGGAGGCCCAGGCGCGCAAACGTGCGCCCCGCGGCGGCGGGCGCACCCCACCCCGCTACTGGGGCCGGCCCACCTCGTAGGTGCCGGAGTCGTCGAGGAAGCGCACCACCACGTGGCGCGGCACCCCGTGGATGGTCAACTCGCAGGTGATCCTGTCGCCCTTCGTCGGCGCCGGGTTCTCCCCGTCGTTGCAGACGACGTCCTTGACGTTGGTGGCGCCGTAGCCGGTGACCGCGTCGGTGAGCACCTGGTGCACCCCGGCGTCGACCTCGGTGATGTCGACGCGGTTGGTGACGAAATACCCCGGGGTGCGGAACCCGAGCACCCACACGGTGGCGGCCACCACCTGCACGTTCAACCCGATCGCCAGCCCGAGCAGAAACCAGGACCGCCGCGAGCGGCGCGCCGACGGCCGCGCCGGCGCGTCGGCGTCGGGCGGGTCGGACACGGCGTGGCTCATGGCGGGCAGCCTATCGCGCTCACGGGTAGCGCTGGATGCATCGGTCGACGTCGCCGAGCACCCCGGTGCGGAACGCGTCGATGCGGGCGAACCCGGCCGGCACCGCGTCGCCGTTGACGTCGGAGGCGGCGATGCCGTTGGTCAACAGCCCGGTCACCGCCTCGTCGAGGTCCCCGGCGCTGAGCGTGATCGTGGTGCCGTCCTCACCGGTGAACGGGGTGGCCAGCATCGCGGTGGTCGCCCCGGTCATGCACGCGGTGCGCAGGCCCGCCTGGGCGGTGTCGAGTGCCAGCCCGCCGCGCTGATGCTGCAGCGCCAGCATGTAGCGCGACATCAGGATCGAGTACGCGGTGTTGTCCCCGGCCATCGACAGCGCGGTCTCGAACGACATCTCGTCGTCGGCCGGCGGGGTGCCCAACTCGACGAGCTCCGGCAGGTCCACCGCGATCGTGTTGGTCGCCGGGCAGTACGACGCCGGCGAACCGGACCGGGCGTCGGCGCACTGCTGGTCGGCGTCGAAGCTCAGCGCCGGGGGCTCGGCCGGGGCGTAGCGGGCGGTGAGCTCGTCGACGATGGTGCGCACCGACTCCGCGGTCACCGGCCACTCGCCGGTGTCCTCCTCCTGCAGCGCCTGCGGCAGCCCCTGGCGGCGGCTCTCCATCTGCGCGCTGTCGATCAGCGCGCAGGACCGCGCCCCGTCGGTGAACCCGAACTGGAACGCCGAGATCCGCTCGAACGCCGAGCCGTGCTCATCGGTCTGCGGCTCGCCTTCGACCATGACCGGGTCGCGGATGCCGACCATCACCGCCAGCAGGTCGTTGAGCCCGTCGCCGGTGGACAGCTCGAAGCGCGGCGATTCGCCCTCGGCCACCCACCGCATGTACACCCCGGCCAGGCAGTCGGCCTGCTGTTCGCGCACCAGCACCGGGGCGTCGAGTTTGTTCATCCGCGCCATCGCGCTCAGCGCGTGACCGTACTCGTGGGCGAGCACCATCGTGATCGCCATGTCGCCGTAGGCGGCGCGCAGGACCGGCAGCATGATCCCGCGGTCCCAGCCGATGGTGTTGTCCAGCAGGCAGTACACGGCGTTGGCGAACCGGAACGTCGGGTGCCCGCAGAAGCGCTGGCGCAGCGGCTGACGCGCATCCCAGGAGAACAGCTGCCCGACCTGCTGGAAGCTGCCGGTGAACGTGGAGCGATACGCCCCGCCCCAGAACGTCTCGATGTCGGTGATGGCCTGGCGGGCGATCATGTCGACCGGGCCGTCGTCGGCGCCGGTGACCTGGACCAGCGGTTTCTCCGCCTCCAGCCGCAGCCCGCTGGGGCCGTCCTCGGCGGGCAGCCCACCGACGCTGAACGGGTCGGCGTAGACCGACACCGGGTGGCTGTCCATCATCCGGGTGCAGCCGACCAGCCCGACGGTGACCAGCACCACCGCGGCCGTGACCACCACACGCCGCAGCTGAGGCATCGGCGGATCTCTCCTGAGCTAGGGATTTGTGGGCTGCGGGTCATTATGCCCGTGATTCAATTTAGTACACACACGCGTGTCAGCCCGGGAAAGGCGGTGAGGATGACCGACGCGAATACCCCACCCGGGGCGGATCCGAACCGTTCCAACAGCACCACCCCGTGGCACACCGGCCAACCCGGCTCCCAGGACCCGACGATGCGGGCCCCGACCGGCTGGAGCCCGTCGGGCGGCCCACCCCCGGTGCCGCCGGGCGGTCCGCCGCTGTCGCCGAGCACCCCGCCGGGCTGGCCGGTCCCGCCGGCCTACGGCCCCGCCGGCTGGGCGCCGGGACCGCCGGGCTGGGCGCCGGGGCCGCCGGGACCGCCGGGACCGCCGCCGCGGCGCACGGTGCCGACCTGGCTGATCGTCGCCGGGGTGATCGTGGCGCTGCTGGTGGTGGTGGGCCTGGCCCTGACCGCGGTCACCGTGATGGGCTCGGGCTCCAAGCAGACCGACACCGCCGACGCCTCCGCCACCGAGACCACGACCAGCAGCCCCGAGGCGACGATCCCGGTGGCCGACCTCAAGGGCCTGCTGCCGTCGGTGTCGAAGGTTCAGTCGGTGCTGCACCTGTCGGGCCTCGACGTCGTCGACGACTGGTCGGACGCCTACGTGCTGCGCCCCGAGGACCGGGTCTCGGAGGTCTCCTGCGTCGGGGTGCAGTACGTCTCGGAGGGCACCGTGTACTCCGGCAGCGGCTACACCGCGATGCGCGGGCAGCGGATGCGCAAGGACGGCGCGATCGTCGACGCCAACGTCGCGAGTTTCCCCAACGCCGCCGACGCCGCCGGATTCGTCGACAAGTCCACCCAGACCTGGCAGAACTGCGCCGGCAAACCGCTGACCCGCTACTTCTCCGCCAGCGACGAGAGCGAATCGTGGATGATCGGCACCCCGGAGACCAGCGACGACAGTGTGCGCATCCTCAACTACGAGGAGGGCGGGGAGGGCTGGGCCTGCTCGCACGCGCTGGGCAACAAAACCAACGTCATCGTCGAGACCCTGGTCTGCGGCAACGCGGTGAGCGACGACGCCGGCCGGTTGCTCGACGAGATGCTCTCGTCGATGGCGGCGTGACGGTGTGTGCCGGCGCCCCGCGGACCGTCTAACGTGGGCACGATGAATTACAGGTCGAAGCTGCTGCCCGCCGCCCTGGCGGTGGCCACCGCGGCGGTGTTCACCGTCGGCGGCTGTCACCGGGTCACCGAGCTGTCCGACGCCGGACCGGTGGCGGCCGACTTCGCCGGCCAGCTCAGCACCCAGGTCACCACCGAGGCGATGCTCACCCACCTGCAGAAGCTGCAGGACATCGCCGACGACAACGGCGGCACCCGTGCGGTGGGCACCCCCGGCTACGACGCCAGCGTCGACTATGTGGTGAAGGTGTTGGAGGACAACGGCTTCGAGGTGCAAACCCCGGAATTCAACGCGAAGGTGTTCGAGTCCGAGCCCGGTGAGCTCACCGCCGGCACCATCAAGATGGAGGTGCGCGCCCTGGAGTTCTCCCAACCCGCCGACGGCGACGGGGTGACCGGGCCGCTGGTGGTCGCCAAACCGGGCGACGACACCCCGGGGTGCACCAAGGACGACTACGACGGGCTGCCCGTCGACGGGGCGGTGGTGCTCGTCGACCGCGGCGAGTGCCCGTTCTCGGAGAAGGAGGCCGCCGCGGCGGCCAAGGGCGCCAAGGCGCTGATCGTCGCCGACAACGTCGACGAGGAGAAGATGGGCGGCACCCTGGGCCCCGACGCCGACGTGACGCTGCCGGTGGTCAGCATCACCAAGGCCCAGGGCGCCAAGCTGCGGGAGCACCGCGGCGACGCCACCGTCAAACTCAAGGCCGAGACCAAAAACATCCACTCGCGCAACGTGATCGCCCAAACCGAGACCGGCTCCATCGAGAACGTGGTGATGGTCGGTGCGCACCTCGACTCGGTGCCCGAAGGCCCCGGCATCAACGACAACGGCTCCGGGGTGGCCGCGGTGCTCGAGACCGCGGTGCAACTCGGCGACCACCCCGAGGTCAACAACGCGGTGCGGTTCGGGTTCTGGGGCGCTGAGGAACTCGGATTGATCGGGTCCACCAAATACGTGGAGTCCCTGGCCTACGACGAACTCAAGGACATCGCGCTCTACCTCAACTTCGACATGCTGGCCTCCCCGAACGCGGCCTACCTGACCTACGACGGCGACCAGTCGCTGCCGCTGGACAAACGCGGCCGCCCGATCGTGCCGGAGGGCTCGCCGGGCATCGAACGGCTGCTGGTCGACTACCTGGAGCAGGAGGGCAAGACCGCCGACGACGCCACCTTCGACGGGCGTTCGGACTACGACGCGTTCACCAAGGCCGGCATCCCCTCCGGCGGGCTGTTCTCCGGCGCGGAGGGGGAGATGACCGTCGAGCAGGCCGAGATGTGGGGCGGGAAGGCCGGCCAGCCCTACGACCCGAACTACCACAAAGAGGGCGACACCCTCGACAACATCAACAAGCAGGCCCTGGGCATCCTCGGCGGCGGGGTCGGCTACGCGGTCGGGTACTACTCGCAGAATGTGGCCGGGCGCAACGGAGTCGCCGAATTCGCCGACCGGGTCCGCCACACGCAGACCACACCATGAGTCGCTGGCTGCGGCCGATGCAGGCGGTGCTGTCGCTGCGCGTCATCGTCGTCGTCGCCGCGCTGTCGGTGGTGCTGCTGGTGATCCTGCTCGGCGCCTGGGTGTGGATCGGCGTCAGCAACGACCAGTACAACCAGTTGGACCGCCGGCTGGATTCGGTGAGCAGCCTCGGCGACATCTCCTCGCTGCTGCGCAGCGGGCAGAACGACGACGCCGACCTGCCGCCGCCGGACGGCTCGGTGGTGCGCACCGCCCGCATCGGCGGGGTGACGGTGTCGGTGCCCGCCGACGTGGTGCTGCCGCGGTTCGACAACGGCTACAACAACGCCACCATCAACGGGGTGGAGTACCGGGTGCGCACCTTCGCCGCCGGGCAGGCCTCGATCGCGGTGGGCGCCCCGGTGGCGGCCACCGAGAAACGCATCCACCAACTGCATCTGCGGGTGCTCGGCATCTGCGGCGGGGTGCTGGTCGGCACCGTGATCGTCACCTGGGTGATGTGGACGATCATGATCAACCCGTTCCGGCAGCTCGCCCAGCAGGCCCGGGTGATCAGCGCCAAGTCCCAGCCCGACCAGCTGCAGGTGCGCGGGGTGCGTGAGGCCGTGGAGATCGCCGAGGCCGTCGAGGGCATGCTCGACCGCATCGGCACCGCCCAGCAACGCACCAAGGCCGCACTGGAATCCGCCCGCGACTTCGCCGCGGCCGCCTCCCACGAACTGCGCACCCCGCTGACCGCGATGCGCACCAACCTGGAGGTGCTGGCCACCCTGGATCTGCCGATCGAGCAGCGCAAGGAGATGGTGCGCGACGTGATGCGCACCCAGAGCCGCATCGAGGCGACCCTGGCCGCCCTGGAGCGGTTGGCCCAAGGCGAGCTGACCACCGACGAAGACTATGTGCCGCTGGACATCACCGAGTTGCTCGACCGCGCCGCCCACGACGCGATGCGCAACTTCCCCGACGTGCGGATCACGTTGGTGCCCGCCAACGCGGTGCTGATGCTGGGCCTGCCCGCCGGGCTGCTGCTGGTGATCGACAACGCGATCGCCAACGCGATCAAACACGGCCACGCCACCGAGATCCAGCTCGATGCGACCTCCTCGGCGGCCGGGGTGCAGATCACCATCGACGACAACGGCACCGGGATCCCCGAGGGTGAACGCGACGTCGTCTTCGAACGCTTCTCCCGCGGCTCGACCGCGGCGCGCTCGGGCTCCGGGCTGGGACTGGCGCTGGTGGCCCAGCAGGCCGAGTTGCACGGCGGGGCAGCCGCCTTGGAGCAGAGCCCGCTGGGCGGCACCCGGCTGGTGCTGCGGCTGCCGGGCACCTCCCCGCTGTAGGGTCGCGGGGGCGTGCCGGCCCGGTCACCGACCGGCGGTGACACATTCGGTGCGCCGACCGGTGCGCGTACCGGACTACGCTTATCGATCATGGACCACGATGCGGCGCGAGCGGAGGCCGCCGGGCAGCAGGACCGGCGGTTCGTCACCAAATTCGGCACGGCCTGTCTCGTCGCGGTCTCGGCCCTCGCGGCCGTCATCGCCGCGGCGTCCGGCCGGTTCGCGCTCGCGCTGCTGGCGCTGGGCGCGGCCGGGTTCTGGGCGTTCGCGTTCGTCCTGATCGCCCGGGCCGCCACGTTCACCCCGCAGTGGAGCGTCGACGCCACCGGCACCACGGTGAGCCCGAACCGCCGCGCGCAGAGCGTGGGCCCGGCGCTCATGGTGTCCCTGCCGCTGCTGGTGGTCGCCGCCACCGCGCTGGTGTACCTGCGCCCCGACGAGGTGGGGTTTCTCGGCGACCAATTCGTCGCCGACGCGCGGTTCGCGCTGCCGCTGGCCGCCGGGGGCACCGCGGTGTTCACGCTGGCCCATCTGCTCGTCCAGCTGCGCCGCGGCGGGCGGGACTATCTGCGGTTCACCCCCGAGGGGTTCGAGTTCGCCACCGGGTTCACCACCGCCGCGGGGCGCTGGACGCAGGTGCGTGCGGTGCTCGACCGCGCCCCGTACCGCGAACTCGGCCCGCGGCGCGCCCCACTGTACGGCTGGCAGGCCGGCGGGGTGTGCCCGATCACGCTGGTGCTCGACGACGGCGCCACCCCGTTCGTCGGTGACCTGCGCGGCTTCGCGCCGGACACCTACCGGCTGCGTGAATGGGTGCGGTTCTACTGGTGGCATCCGCGGCTGCGCGGCGAGCTGGCCACCCCGAGGGCGCTGGAGCGGCTGCGCCACAACGCTATCGGCGACGCCGACGAAGCCCGAGTCGAGGCGCAGTAGCGACGTCCATGCCGTGGTATCCGGGTGCCGACCGGCGCTATGTGACCCAGTTCTGGGACGGCGCGCGGTGGCTGATCCTGCTCACCGAGAAGTTCCTGCGGCTGGAGAACACCTGGATCGCCCTCGACGACATCGCCGAGGTCTCCTACTGGAGCCGGACCATCGTGTCGATCCACGGGGTTGTGCGTGCCCCCGTCGACCGGGCGTTCCGGGTCACCGACCACCACGGCACCGTCACCACGCTGCCGCTGAACTGGTCGTCGATCCACGACAGCGAGGTGAAGAAGGAGGCGTTCTCCGGGCTGGTCGAGATCTCCCGGCGGGTGATCGAGCCGCGCATCGCCGACCGGATCCTCGCCGCCCTGTACCGCGGCGAGCAGTTCATCCTCCGCGACGGCTGGGTGTATCTGCGGCTGCACCGTGACGGGATGAGCGCCCGGGCGATGCGCACCCACGAAGCGGCCTGGTCGGATTTCTACACCGTGGAGGCCAACCCGTACTTCAACAACATGGACCCGACGACGCTGACCGGGCAGGTGCGGCTGTGGGCGACCCGCGACGGCAAACCCCGCATGCTGACCGGGCTGGACACCACGGTGCCCAACGCGGTGGTGCTCGCCGGTCTGCTGCCGGCGTGTGCCCGCAGTTTCGGCGCCACCGGTTAGGCGAACGTGTAGTCCGACAGCGGGAACGTCGAGCCCTCCCGCACCGCGTTCGCCGTCGAGGTGGGCCGCAGCAGCGTGGCCTCCCCGGCGTTGTTGAAGTAGTAGGAGCGGCTGGTGGCGCAGTCCCCGGCGTAGAACACCGACTTGTCCAGCAGCGCGGTCATGCGGTCCAAGAACCGGGTGTTGGCGTCCTCGGTGACCTCGAAGGTCTGCGCGTCGCGGCGCTGCAGCTCCCCGAAAAGCCGATTCATGTGCCGCATCTGATACTCCATCGTGTTGAAGAACGACAGTCCGGAGAACGCGTACGGGCTGGCCAGGCTGAGGAAATTGGGGAACTGCGGGATCGACACCCCCTGATAGGCCTGGAACCGGTTCTCCCGCCACCACTTCCCGAGGTTGCGGCCGTTGCGCCCGATCACCTCGATGGCCGGGAAGTTGGCCTCCCACAAGTCGAAACCGGTGGCCAGCACGAGTGTGTCGATCTCGGTCTTGGTGCCGTCGGCGGCGACGATGCCGTCGGGCTCGATGCGCTCGATGCCGGCGTTCTGCAGATGCACGTGCTCGCGGGTGAAGGCGCGGTAGTAGTCGTTGGAGTAGGTGGGGCGTTTGCAGCCGAAGTCGTAGTCCGGGGTGAGCTTGGCGCGCAACTCTTTATCGCGCACCGAGGCGAAGCGGTGCATCTTCGCCAGGTCGGAGGCGGCGATGTTGAGTCGGCGAAACGCCGTGTAGCGCAACACCCCGGTCACCATCATCAACTCGAACAGCGTGTCGGTGACGAACCGGAACGCGCGGTGGACCGGTGGCGCCGCGGCGAAGAGCCGTTGCACGAGCGGCGGGATCGGGAAGTCCAGTTTGGGCACCACCCAGATCGGGGTGCGCTGGTAGACGGTGAGGTCGGCGACACTGCGCGCCAGCTCCGGGATCAACTGCACCGCAGTGGCACCGGTGCCGATCAACCCGACGCGGCGGCCGGTGAAGTCGTAGTCGTCGTCCCAGGCGGTGGTGTGCACGGTCTTGCCGGCGAACCCGGTGATGCCGGGGATGTCGGGGGTGTTGGGTTGCGACAGGAACCCGGTGGCGGTGATGAGGAACCGCGCGGTGATCACGTCGCCGTCGTCGACGGTGACCTGCCACAGGCCGGTCTCCTCGTCCCAGCGGGCACTGTCCACGGTGGTGTTGAACCGCATGTAGCTGCGCACGTCGTACTTGTCGGCGACGTGCTCGGCGTAGCGTTTGAGTTCCTCGCCGGGGGCGAACAGCCGCGACCAGTAGGGGTTGGGCTCGAACCAGTACGAGTAGGTGGTCGACGGGATGTCGACGGCCAGCCCCGGGTAGCGGTTGACGTGCCAGGTGCCGCCGAGGTCGGCCTCCCGGTCGACGATGAGCAGGTCGCGGTAGCCGAGCCGGTTGAGCTCGATGGCGGCACCGATCCCGCCGAATCCGGCTCCGACGATGACGGCCTCGTAGTGCTGCGCGCTCATGAAACGACGGTAGCTGACTGCTGAGTAAGTTTGTAGTCGCCGATCGCGGGTAACCTGGACGGGCCCGGAGCAGACCAACCAGGGGAGGGTGGCCATGACGGAGTTGTTTCCCAGCGACAGCGACGGCGACATCGCTGAACAGGCCGCATCCGTCGACGACAGCGACGACGTCGACAATGTGCCGGCCACCGATTTCGTCGGCACCATCGAGGCCAACCCCGCCGACGTCTACGAGCAGCAGCAGGTCGTGCCGTTCGACGACGAAGACCGGCCCGAGGAGTGAGCGCCGAGCCGGTCGCGGTGGAGCCCGCGCGGGTGTTCACCGCGTTGGCCGACATCGTCTACCGGGGCCCGACGATGCCGGAGATCTACTCGGCGCTGTGTGTGGCGGCGACGCTGATCGTGCCCGGCTGCGATCACGCCAGCATCCTGCTGCGCCGCGAGAACGGCGCCTACGTGATCGCCGCGGCCACCGACCGCGTCGCCCGGCACGTCGATGAGCTGGAAAAACAGCTCGGCGAGGGCCCGTGCCTGGACGCCATCGAGGACGAGTCCGCCCAGGTCGACACCGACCTGACCGCCCACAGCCGGTGGCCGGCGCTGGCCGCGCGGGTGGTCGCCGAGACCCCGGTGCGCGGCGCGATGGGGTTCCGGCTGCTCGTCGACGGGCGCAAGGTCGGGGCGCTGAACCTGTTCGCCACCGCGCCGAAGGTGTTCGACGCCGCCGCCACGCAGACGGCGGTGGTGCTCGCCGCGTTCGCGTCGGTGGCCACCAACGCGGTCGCGCGCGGCGAGGACGCGACCAGCCTGGCGCGCGGGCTGGCCAGCAACCGCGAGATCGGCAAGGCGATCGGGATGTTGATGGTGCTCAACGACATCGGCGAGCAGGAGGCGTTCGCGATCCTGCGCCGCATCTCGCAGGCCACCAACGTCAAACTCGCCGAGGTCGCCGCGCAGCTGGTGCACCGGCGCGGTCAGCTGCCGGCCGGCTGACCGGGCGGCCCGGCGGCCAACCGGCGCGCCGCGGAGACCGCCAGCGCCGCCACATCGAGGGTCCTCGACGCCAGATCGTGGCGGGCATCGGCGATCTCGACCAGCTCGGTGCGGGCCGCGATCAGCGCGGCCGCGGCGCGCAGCTCGTCGAGGCCGCCGAACGGGTCCCTGCCGCCGTGGACGAACACGGTCGGCACCGTGATCGCCCCCAGGTGGGCGGTGCGGGCCCGCTGCGGTCGGCCCGGCGGGTGCAGCGGATAGGACAACAGGCTCAGCACGTCCAGCGGCGCGCCCCCCTCGGCGGCCACCATGGAGGTCATCCGCCCGCCGTAGGAGTGCCCGCCGGCGATCAGCGGCCCGTCGGTCTGGGTGCGCGCCCAGGTGAGCGCGGCGCGGATGCCGTCGCGGTCGACGGCGGCCGACCCCGACGGCGGCCCGCTGGGCCGGCGGCGCCGAAACGGCAGGTTGTAGCGGATCGCCAGCCAGCCGTGCGCGGCCCACGCCGCGCAGACCCGGGTCAGAAGCGGTGCGTCCCGGTCGCCCCCGGCCCCGTGGGTCAGCGCCACCACCCCGGCGGGCTCACCGGCGGGGCGGTGGGCCACCGCGTCGATGTCGGCGAGGCTCACCGCGCCAACCGGAACAGCGGGGACACCGGGCCGTGGCCGTGACCCAACGGGTAGGCGGCGCGCAGACATTCGGTGACCCAGGACTTGGCGAACGCCACCGCGTCGGGCACGGTGTGACCGTGCGCCAGGGCGGCGGCGATGGCGGCGGCCAGGGTGTCGCCGCCGCCGTGGTCGTCGCCGGTGTCGATGCGTTCGGCGGAGAACTCGCTGAACCGTTCGCCGTCGTAGAGCAGATCAGGACTCGCCGTCGTCGCCGAGCGCAGATGGCCGCCCTTGACCAGCACCCAGCGCGGGCCCAGGGCGTGCAACGCGGTCGCGGCGGCGCGCTGGGAGTCGGCGTCGACGACGTCGACGCCGACCAGCAGCCGCACCTCGTCGAGGTTCGGGGTGATCAGCGTCGCCAGCGGAAACAGCTGCCGGCGCAGCGAATCCAGCGCCTCGGGCACCAGCAGCGGATCACCGTGCATGGAGGCGCAGACCGGGTCGACCACCAGCGGGATCGACGGGTCCAGGCGACGCCAGGTGGCGGCCACCTCCTCGATGATCTCCGGGGCGGCGAGCATCCCGGTCTTGGCGGCCTGCGCCCCGATGTCGGTGAGCACCGCGTCGATCTGGCGGCTGACCATCGACGGCGGGATCGGGTGCACCGCGTGGACCCCCACCGTGTTCTGCGCGGTCACCGCGCTCACGGCCACCAGGGCATGGACGCCCAGCAGCGCGGCGGTGCGCAGGTCGGCCTGAATGCCGGCCCCGCCACCGGAATCGGATCCGGCGATGGTCAGCACCCGGCGCGGCGCCTGCCCCGGCGGGGCCAGCGGCAGGAACTGCACGCGGCGGGCCCTAGCCGCTCGCCGGCGACTCGCCGCCGGCGGTCACCGTGTCCCCGGACGGGGCCAGCGGCAGCAACCCGTGCCGGCTGGCGTAGTCGCGAGCGTCCTGGCTGATGCGCATCGCGGAGAACTGCGGGCCGCACATCGAGCAGAACTTCGCGACCTTGGCCGCCTCCGCCGGCAGCGCCTCGTCGTGGAAGTCGCGGGCGGTCTCCGGGTCCAGCGACAGGGCGAACTGGTCGTGCCAGCGGTAGCCGAAGCGCGCCGTCGACAGCGCGTCGTCGCGTTTCTGCGCGTGCGGGTGGCCCTTGGCCAGATCGGCGGCGTGCGCGGCGATCTTGTAGGCGATCACCCCGGCCTTGACGTCGGCACGGTTGGGCAGCCCCAGATGCTCCTTGGGGGTGACGTAGCAGAGCATCGCGGTGCCGGCGTGCCCGATCATCGCCGCCCCGATCGCCGAGGTGATGTGGTCATAGGCCGGGGCGATGTCGGTGGTCAGCGGCCCCAGGGTGTAGAACGGGGCGTCCTCGCACCACTCCTGCTCGATGCGGACGTTCTCGGCGATCTTGTGCATCGGCACATGCCCGGGGCCCTCCACCATCACTTGCACGCCATGGGATTTCGCGAACTTGGTCAACTCGCCCAGGGTGCGCAGCTCGGCGAACTGGGCGGCGTCGTTGGCGTCGGCGATGCAGCCCGGCCGCAGCCCGTCGCCGAGGGAGACGGTGACGTCGTAGTGGGCGAAGATCTCGCAGAGCTCCGCGAAGTGGGTGTAGAGGAACGACTCCTGCTGGTTGGCCATGCACCACTTGGCCATGATCGACCCGCCGCGGCTGACGATGCCGGTGATCCGTTCGGCGGTCAGCGGCACGTGCTCGAACAGCAGCCCGGCGTGCACGGTCATGTAGTCCACACCCTGCTCGGCCTGCTCGATGACGGTGTCGCGGTAGATCTCCCAGGTCAGCTTGGTGGGGTCGCCGTCGACCTCCTTCATGGCCTGGTAGATCGGCACGGTGCCGACCGGCACCGGGGAGTTGCGCAGAATCCAGCCCCGGGTCTCGTGGATGTCCTTGCCGGTGGACAGGTCCATGATGGTGTCGGCGCCCCAGCGGGTGGCCCACACCATCTTGTCGACCTCCTCGGCGATCGAGGAGGTGACCGCCGAGTTGCCGATGTTGGCGTTGACCTTCACCGCGAACGCCTTGCCGATGATCATCGGCTCGATTTCGGGGTGGTTGTGGTTGGCCGGGATGATCGCCCGCCCGGCGGCGACCTCGTCGCGCACCAGCTCCACCGGCAGCGACTCGCGCTCGGCGATGAACGCCATCTCGGCGGTGATCTCCCCGGCGCGGGCCCGCTGCAGCTGGGTGCCGCGGTCGCGCACCACCCCCGGGCGCGCCGGCAACCCGGCGTCCAGGTCGATGGCGGCGTCGGTGTCGGTGTAGGGACCGGAGGTGTCGTAGACGTCGAAATGCCCGCTGGTCAGGTTGATTCGCCGAAACGGCACCGCCAGGCCGTCGACCGCGCCCGGGCCCTCCACCGGCCGGTAGTGCTTGGCGCTGTAGGGGATCGGGCCGGTGGTGACGGTCGCCTCAGCGGTGGCCCTGGATGCCAATTCGGTCATGATCATCTCCCTACGCCGGCATTATCCGGTCAGGTTCAGACGGTCGACGGCCCCAGCCGTCCTCTCAGCGCCCTGGAGTGGACGCTCCCGTGCGGGTGTGCGGTTGTGGATACCCGGCGAGCACCGGACTACCCCACGCTATCGCAGACCGCGGTCGTTGGGGAGGCAGCGTGGCGATCCGTTCGCCACCGCCGCGGTGTCGGGATTACTGCGGTGCCGGTGCCGGTGCCGGTGCCGGCTCGGCCGGCGGGGTGCCCCCGGGCGGCGGGGGCGTGTGCCCGGGCGGCGGGGTGCCCTCCGGGATCGCCCCGTCGCAGCCGCCGGGCGGGGGCGGGGCCGGGAACATGTTGTTGCCGCTGTCGCCGACGCAGTCGTAGTGGTAGGTCACCCCGATCCCGATGAACCCGTTGTCGACCCACTGATGCCAGTACGAGCCGTCGGGATACTTCGCGCCGTCGCAGACGCCCATCGCGCCGCCGAGCCCGGCCCCGCCGGCGCCCCAGTGCCCGCCGGGACAGAAATTCTTGGTGATGTCGGGCATGTGCGGATCCGGCGGATCGGCGGCGGCCGTCGGCGCCAGCGCCAGCACCAGCGCGGCGGCGCCCACCGCGGCACCGACCAAGGGCAGCCTGCTCATCGAGATCCTCACCGTGGATATCCGCCTTCCCGGGTCCCGCGCGCCGTGGCGACCCCGACGGACCTGCACCACGGGGCGCCATCGCCACGGCGGCGAGCCACAGCGGCGACAGGTCGGAAATCTACCCGCATTCGCCTGCCACGAGTCGGCCAGACCCCATGGGAGGTGCGCGGAACCGCGGATCAGCCGAGGTCGACGGTGATCGGGTGGCTCCCGAGCGGGGCCGCCCGGGGGTGAATCCGTACCGATCATCGCCGGGCGCAGGCCATCGTCGACGACCTGGCACACCGGCGGAACACCGAGGCGGGCGCGCGACACGCCCGACGCGCCGGGTGTGGCCTCGTTGACCTGCGAATACGCTGCGGGTGTGGCGGTGAGTTGACCGGGTCGGCGTGCTAGTGCACCATGGAGCCTGCGAGCACCTCGTTAGGCGAGGCGGCTGCGCGGACATAGGCCACTGACCTTGAACGTCGAGAGACGCCCCGGGTCAGGACAGCTCCTCCCGGCTTAAGGGTTGAGCCCAAGTGGCTTCCGGATTCCTCCGGACACGCCGTGCAGTGTCGAAGCCAAAACGAGTGGGGTGCGGTCTTCTCCGTCCGGAGAAATCCCACTCCTTTGCCGTGCGTGTGAACGCTGGACAGGCACCCGCGTGTGCCGTGGCCGAGAGGAGGTGAGGGGCACAGATGAGCTCCGGTGATAGTCCGTCTCGATCTTGGGCTGTCGTGTCGTCCCCGAACCCGGTCGCGGCCACCGCTTTCGGCCGGTAACCCCCGGGTGCGCGACGAGACGCAGGCCCCCGCGCTAACCGTTCTCGCGTTTCAAACTGGCTAGGAGGCACCCATGGCTGCCGTTGCTTACACCGAAGTACTGACCCCCACCCGCGCCGCTGCCGACAGCCTGGCCGTGCTGAAGCGGCACGAGAGCCCGTCGGACCCGGTGGTAGACGGCGCCGCCCGGCTGCTCTGTGTGCCGCTGCGGCAGGTCTACGCCCTGGCGTGGCGGGTCGGGATCCTCACGGTCAAGTAAGTTCTTTCGCGCTCAGCCGGCATCCTCGATGGCTTTACCGAGCTCCTCGAGGAGCCGGCTGCGTTGGTTGCTGGCCATGATGTGCCCGGCGGCGATGACCACCGCCACCGGCCACTCGATGAGATCGAGCGCCGCCAGCGCCGCCAGCCCGCCGTAGTAGGCGATCTGCTCCGGCGGCGGGATCTGCACCTCGCCGACGCCCGGGAGGTTCAGCGCGAACGACTCGCCCTCCCGGATCTGTTGCACCGCTTCGCTGTGCGTGCTGACCTTGCGTGTCTGGTTGTCCGCCATCGTTTGCCTTTCGGTAACTACAGGTTAGCGGCCGGGTTGGGTTGGGTGGTCACCCTCGGACATGTGACGACCGATCTTCCGGCTGACCGCTTGGTTCGGCCTGTGGCTGAGGTTCTGACGATTCCGCTGCGTCACCTGTACGCGGTGCTGTGGCGGGCGGGGGTGCTGGAGGTAGCTCAAAGACCCCCAGAGCCCGCGGCAGCACCGCCGCTGCGCCGACCGCCGCACTGGCCGAGCCGAGGGCCTGCGCCCAGCCAACGGGTCCCAGTGGTGTGCAGCCAAGAAACTGGCTCAGTCCCGGGATACTGATCAAGGTCCCCATCACCGCCAGCGACCCGCCGGCGGTGAGCACCACCAGCGGGGCCCGCGAATCCAACAGCGTCTGACCCAGCTGCGCGGAGACCAGCGCCACCAGCGCCACCGTCGAGGCCCGCTGCTGGCGTCCGGTGAGCGAGGCCATCGCCCACGCCGCGGTCGCCGCGCCCGCGGTGGCGGTGCCCCGCACCGCCACCGCCCGCCACAACCGACGCTCGTCGGGGCCGCGCACGTCGTGGGAGATCGGGTGCCGCGGCGCGCTGACCGCCAGCGCCGCGGCCGGCAGCGCATCGGTGAGCATGTTCACCAGCAGCAACTGGCGGGTGTTCAGCGGGGAGGTGCCGCCGATCGCGGTGCCCAAGGTGGCGAACGCGACCTCCCCGGCGTTGCCGCCGAGCAGCACCGCCACCGCCGACTGCACCCGCTGCCAGAGCTGGCGGCCCTCCTCGATCGCGGCCACCAGCGACTCGATGCGCCCGTCGACCAACACCACGTCGGCCGCGCCGTGCGCCGGGTCGCTGCCGCGGCCGACCACCCCCACCCCGACGGTGGCCGCCCGGATCGCGGCGGCGTCGTTGGAGCCGTCGCCGACCATCGCGCAGACCCGCCCGATGCGCTCCAGGGTCTGCACGATCTGCACCTTGTGCGCCGGGGACATCCGGGCGAAGATCACCGTGGCGGCCACCGCGCGCTCCTGGGCCTTGCGCGACATGGCATCCCACTGGGCGCCGCTGACCACCTGATCGGTGCGCACCGGCATGCCCAACTCGCGGGCGATCGCGGCGGCGGTGATCGGGTGATCGCCGGTGATCAGCCGGATGCCCAGCCCGTGGTCGCGCAGGTCGGCCAACAGCTGCGCCGATTCGGGCCGCGGGGTGTCGGCCAGGCCGAGAAACCCGATCAGCTCCAGGTTCTCGGTGCCCAGATCGGCGAGGGTGTCGGGGTCGGCCGCCGCGGTGGCGATCTGCGCGGCCGACAGTCGCCGGCGCGCCACCGCGATCACCCGCAGCCCGTCGGCGGCCAGCGCGTCGACCACACCGTTCTGCGCGGCACTGGCGCGCCCACCGCCGGCCAGCAGCACCTCGGGGGCGCCCTTGACGGTCAGTTCGCTGCCGCAGACCGACGCCGAGAACGACCGGCCCGGCCGAAACGGCAGGTGCGCCACCGGTTCGGCCCCCGCGGACTCGCCGTTGGTCTGCACCGCGGCGGTGATGATCGCGGTGTCGGTGGCGTGGACGTGGGCGCGCCCGTTGATCGTCGGGGTGGCCGCCGCCGCGCAGCGCAGCACCTCGGCCTCGGTGTGGCCGGGCAGGGCGCGCACCTGGGTGACCTGCAACCGGTTCTCGCTGAGCGTGCCGGTCTTGTCGAAGCAGACCACGTCGACGCGGCCGAGCGCCTCCACCGAGCGCGGCACCCGCACCAGCGCACCGAGGCCGGTGAGCCGGCGCGCCGACGCCTGCTGGGCCAGCGTGGCCACCAGCGGCATCCCCTCGGGCACGGCGGCCACGCTGACCGCGATCCCGTCGGCCACCGCTTGACGTAATCCCTTGCCGCGCAGCAAGCCGAGCAGCCCGACCGCCGCGCCGCCGCCCATGCTCACCGGCCAGGCGCGGGTGGTCAGCTGCCCCAGCTGGTGCTGCAGCCCGACGGTCTCGTTCTGGGCGCCGACCAGGTCGGCGGCCCGGCGCACCTGGGTGTCGGCGCCGACGGCGGTGACCACCGCCCGGGCGGTGCCGGTCACCACGGTGGTGCCGGCGAACAGCATGCAGAACTGTTCGGCCAGATCGGCCCCCGGGGTGGCCTCGGTCTGTTTGTCCACCGGCATCGACTCCCCGGTGAGCGAGGATTCGTCGACCTCCACCTCGGGGGCGTCGATCAGCCGGGCGTCGGCGGGCACCACCTCGTCGGGGTGCACCTCGATGAGGTCGCCCGGCAGCAGCGCCTCGGCCGGGATCTCCACGCAGATCTCGCCGTGGTCGGTGACGTCGACGCGGCGTGCCATCGGGGCCTGCTGGGCGAGCAGCTCGTTGAGTTTGGTCTCGGCGCGCAGCCGCTGCGCGGCGGCCAGCATGGCGTTGCCGGTCAGCACCGAGCCGACCATGATCGCGTCCACCGGCGAGCCGAGCACCGCGCTGGCCGCCGAGCCCAGCGCCAGGATCGGGGTCATCGGGTCGGCCAGCTCGGCGCGCACCGCCCGGCCGAACTGCGCCGCCGACCGGCGGGGGCCGACGCTGACCTCGGCGGCGCGTCCCAGCACACGCAGGCCGGGCTGCACGCGCGCGAAGCGCACGGCCGGGGCCGGCTCGCGCCGCGGTGTCGGCAACGCGGCGCGCACCTGCGCCGCCGACATCGCGTGCCACTCCTGGACCGGCGCCGGAGCGGGGGTGGGCGCCGAGGCGGTGCGCCGGGCCAGCAGAAACCCGGTCAGCAACCCCACCGCGGCACCGCTGGTCACCGGGCCCGGACCGGTGCCGCGGACCCCGGGCAGCATCAACAACGAGCCCAACGCGGAGGCGCCGGTGGCGATCTCGATGCCGCGGCGCGCCGCCGTGCGCGCCGCCGGCAGCGCGTGGAGGACCTGCCAGGCCCCGGGCAGGCCGGTCACCAGCAGCTCGGCGTGAAACGGCGGGGGCGCGACGTCGGTGAGCACCCCGATCGACAGGTCGGCGGCGGCCAGGGCCGCCCCCGCCGCGGTGGAGAGCACCGCGACGGTCTTGCCGGCCGCCTGCAGGCCGGTGACCAGGCTCGCCAGATCGGCGTCGACCGTGCCGGGCCCCGACGGCTCGACGTCGTCGAAACCGGGCCGCAGCTCGTCGAGCACGTCGATGTCGACCGAGACCACCTCGAGCTCGCAGCGGCGGGCCTCGGTCACCAGCGCGGCGGCCAGCGGGTCGTGGGCGGGCCGGTAGAGCGCCTCCAGCGCGGTGTCGGGGTCCAGCGAATGCCAGCCGGGGGTCAGCCCCCCGCCGTCGAGACGTTCCTGCGCGCGCGCCCAGGCGCCGGCCAGATCCCGGTCGGGGACCCCGCGCACCCCGGTGACCCGCAGCCGGTCGGTGCACAGCACCCGCGGGTCGATGACCAGGGTGTCGACCCGGTCCAGCCGGCGCAGCGCGGCGGGGGCCAACGTGAGCACGTCGTGGCGCTCGGCGAGTTCCTGCCCGAGGCGGGCGGCGAACGTCTCGCGGGTCATCCGGGCCGCCTTCGGCGCGGTGACCAGCACCGCGGTGGCGGCCATCTGCGGATTGCGGGTGGCGGCGCCGACGGCGGCGGCGCCGACGGCCTGCACCAGCGCGGCCAGGTTGGCGTGGCGCGCCACCGCGCCCGGCGGCGCCGGCACGGCGCGGGTGCCGCGGTGCGCGGTGGCGGTCCCGGCGTAACGGGCCAGGGCGGGTTCGTGGCGCCGCCAGGCCTCGGCCGCGGCGCGGTGCTCACCGAGGGCGACCGCCTCGCTGAGCACATCGAGCAGCAACGCGGCCGGGGCGACGGTGACGGTGTGGGCGACCGCCATCGCCACCGCCAGCGTGGTGTCGGTGCCGGCGGGCCCGAGGCGTTCCTCGAGCAGCTCGCGCAGCCGCGGCTGGTAGGAGAGCGCGGCCACCACCGCCTCCACGCTCGCCGGCAGCGGCGGCACCCGCATCACCCAGCCGGCCAGCGCCACCCCGAAGCCCACCGTGTTGGCGCCGGCGGTCACCACCCGCGCCGCGGCGACCAGCCCGTCGCCGGGCAGGCCCACGGCGCGCTCGGCGCGCCCGGCGGTGTGGCGGTACCGGCGTTCGACGGCGCCCACCCGCTGGCCCAGCTCGCGCAGCGCGACGGTGTCGTCGACGGTGAGCACCAGGCGCGAGAGCGGATAGTTCAGCTGGGCGGCGTGCACCCCCGGCGCGTCGGCGACCGCGGCGAGCACCGCGGGGCCCAGCTCGCGGCCGGACTCACCGCGCAGTCCGCGCACCTCGATCCAGGCCCGGCCGTTGCCGCGCCAGCTGCGCCGGCCGGCCAGCACATCGCCGACACCGCGGGAGACCATCGTGGTGAGTTCGCGGGCCGGGCGGGTCGCCACCTCGGTCGCGGCGGCGGTGGCACTCACCGACGCGCCGACGAGGGTCGCCGAGGTCTGCAGCCCCCAGGAGGCCAGCCGTAACGGAACCGAGCTGATACCCAAAACGATCAGCGCGGGTTGCGGGGCGCCGCTGAGGGGGACCCGGGCTTCTTCGCCGGGGCCTTCTTCGCCGGGGTCTTCTTCCCGGTCTTCTTCGCCGCCGACTTCGCCGTCTTCTTCGCGGGGGCCTTCTTGGCGGCTGGCTTCTTCGCCGTCTTCGCCGGGGCCTTCGTGGCGGCGGTCTTGCGCGCCGCCGGCGTGGCCGGCGCCGAGTCCTCGGCGGCCGCGGGCACCGCGCGCAGCCGCGCCGGGGGCGCGCTCACCGCCGGGGCGCTCTGGTCGCGGCGCTGCTTGGTGCGCCGCAGCAGCAGCGCCCCGCCGCCGACCGCGAGCAGCAGCGGCCACTCCACCAACCCGATCGCGCCGACCACCCCGAGGGTGGCGGCCGCCACCGGGGTGGACTGGCTGCCCTGCCCGGCGCCGCGCTGCGCGCCGGTGACCACGCCCTGGGCGCCGTCGACGACGCTGCCGGCGACCGCGCCCGGCACGGCCGCCACCACGTTGGGGGCCTCGGCGGCACCGCGCTGGGCGCCGGACACCATGCCCTGCGCACCGCTGATGGCACCGTTGAGCACCGCTCCGCCTACGGCGCCGGCGGCCATGGTGGTCGTGTCGGCGGCCCGGCCCACGGCGCGGGCCGCCTGCCGTATCGCACCCTTGACGTCCATCGGTCTCCTCGCAATCGGAATTTCCAGAGTAGTCGCAACCCGGCGTCGGCGCGAGGTACGCGCGGGCCGCGCCGGATGTGCGTTGGCTGAACAAAAACCGGTCCCGCCGGTGCGGCGGCGTGCCGATCGCGTCGGGATACACACGGCGCCAAGTGAACTCGGCGTCACGGGCGGTGCAACTCGACCAGCACCGGGGCGTGGTCGCTGGGCGACTTACCTTTCCGCTCCTCGCGGACGATCTCGGCGTGGGTGACGCGGTCGGCCAGCGCCGGGGAGCCGAGGATGAAGTCGATCCGCATGCCCTGCCGTTTCGGGAACCGCAGCTGGGTGTAATCCCAGTAGGTGTAGACCCCCGGCCCGGGGGTGAACGGGCGCACCACGTCGGTGAAACCGGCGTCGGTGAACTCCGCGAACGCCGCGCGTTCGGGTTCCGAGACGTGGGTGGCGCCGTCGAAGACCGCCGTGTCCCACACGTCGTCGTCGGTGGGGGCGATGTTCCAGTCGCCGGCCAGGGCCAGCGGGGCGTCGCGGTCGGCGCTCAGCCACCCCGACGCCGCGTCGCGCAGCGCGGCCAGCCAGTCCAGCTTGTAGCGGTAGTGCGGGTCGTCGAGGGTGCGCCCGTTGGGCACATACAGGCTCCACACCCGCAGCCCGGCGCAGGTCGCCCCGAGTGCGCGTGCCTCCACGACCGGGTCGGCGTCGGCTCGGGGCGCCCAGCGCGGCTGGTCGGCGAAACCGATCTGCACGTCCTGCAGGCCGACCCGGGAGGCGATCGCCACCCCGTTCCACTGGTTGAGCCCCACGTGGGCCACCTCGTAGCCGAGCTCGACGAACGGCAGCATCGGGAACTGCGCGTCGGTGCACTTGGTCTCCTGCATGGCCAGCACGTCGACGTCGGCGCGGGCCAGCCAGTCGGTGACCCGGCCCACCCGGGTGCGGATCGAGTTGACGTTCCAGGTGGCCACCCGCAGCGTGGCGTCGGTCATCGCGGGGACCTCCGGCTGGTCGGCCCGGACCAGATCGCCTCGGTGCGCACGTACCGGCAGCGGTGCTGGCCGGTGAACCCCAGCGCGGTGAGCAGCCCCAGCAGGTCGTCGTGGCCGCCGGCGCCGTCCTCGCGGACCGCGGCGTAGCCGCGGGTGACGCCCCGGCGGGCCGCCCAGGCCAGCACCGCGGTGCCCACCGCCGTGCCCAGCCCGCCGCGGCGGGCCGCGGGGGCCACCCGCAGCTCCGAGAGGCCCACCCAGCGGGTGCCGTCGGCGGACTCGGTGATCACCCCGCGCGCCACCGCGCCGTCGGGGTGGCGCGCGAAGCACACCGCGCCGGGGCCCCGCACCGCGGTGAGCACCGCCGCGGGCACCGCGCGGGCGTAGTCGGCCAGCCAGTCGGCGTCGGGCGCGTCGGCCAGCGTGACCGCCGCCGGGGCCGCCGGGGCGGGCGCCAGGTCGGTGACCAGGGTGCGGGTCTCGCACTCGACCGGGGTGTCGTCGCGCAGCGAGACCATCCGGTCGGGGATCGCGAACAGCGGGGTCAGCCCGCGCGCCACATACCAGTCGACGATCGCCGGCACCGCCGCGAACGAGGTTCCGCGCTCCAGCGGGATCGCCGAGTTGGCCCGCGCGCTCACCCCCTGCCCGGCGCGCAGCAGCCAGCCGTGCAGCCAGGCGGATTCGGTGCCGGGAAACCCCAGGGCGGCGGCGTGCTCGACGGCCCGGATCTGCGAGTTGCGCACCGGCACGTCGGTGAGCCGGCGCACCGTGAGCACGGCGGCGGCGGGGAACTGCACCACCGCGCCGGTCTTGGTGCGCACCCGCACCAGCGGGTCGACGGCGAGCAGATGGCCCACCGCGTCCGACAGCGGCGGCTCGGAGCCGGGCGGCAACCGGAACCGCACCGCCACCCGGGTGCCCAGCGGCGGCAGCGCGCTCACGGGTGTCCGAACGGGTCGGGGACCTCGCCGGGCAGCCACGACAGCCCCGGCACTCCCCAGCCGTGGGCCTTGACCGTGCGTTTGGCGCTGCGGGCGTGCCGGCCGATCAGCCGGTCGAGGTACAAAAAGCCGTCGAGGTGGCCGGTCTCGTGCTGCAGCATCCGGGCGAACAGCCCGGTGCCCTCCACCGTGATCGGGGCGCCGTCGGCGTCGTGGCCGCGCACCCGCGCCCAGTCGGCCCGCCCGGTGGGAAACGACTCGCCGGGCACCGACAGGCAGCCCTCGTCGTCGTGGTCGGGGTCGGGCATGGTCTCGGGGATCGCCGAGGTCTCCAGCACCGGGTTGATCACCGCGCCGCGCCGGCGCGGCCCGCGGCCGCGGTCGTCGGCGCAGTCGTAGACGAACACCCGCAGCCCCACCCCGATCTGGTTGGCGGCCAACCCGACCCCGTTGGCGGCGTCCATCGTCTCGTACATGTCGGTGATCAACTCCGCGACGGTCTCGGGCACCGACCCGTCGGGGCCGAGCGTCACCTCGGTGGTGGGCGTGTGCAGGACGGGATCGCCCACGATGCGGATGGGTACGACTGCCATGATCGGCAAGCCTAAATCGCCGCCGGTATCGCGACGCGCCCGGCCGGGTTCGCGCGCCCGGTGGATCGGCATGGTTGAATATGCGCCGAAACACACTGTTGTTATTCGATGTATGTCGGGGAAGGGTCCGGGCACGATATGGACGGCGCCATGGCGCAACCTCATCGATCAGGCGACGACTCCGACCCCGGCGACGGTTTGACCCGGCGCGAACACGACATCCTGGCCTTCGAGCGGCAGTGGTGGAAATACGCCGGCTCCAAAGAGGACGCCATCAAAGAGCTGTTCGGGCTGTCCGCGACCCGCTACTACCAGGTGCTCAACGCGCTGGTGGAGCGCCCCGACGCGCTGGCGGCCGACCCGATGCTGGTCAAACGGCTGCGCCGGATGCGCGCGAGCCGGCTGAAGGCCAAAGCCGCCCGGCGGCTGGGCTTCGAGGTGCCCTGAGCCGGCGGTGCGACGCATTCCACGGTCGCCATTGCGGGAATCCGCGCGGGCCCCGTTACAGTGGGCGCGATGAACGACCACGTCCCCGACTCCTCGGGGTTGCCGCTGCGCGCCATGGTGATGGTGCTGCTGTTCCTCGGCATCATCTTTCTGCTGCTGGGCTTCCAGTGGCTGAGCTCGAGCGGCTCGTCCTCCGACGAGGCGTCGACCACGACGACGACCACCACGACCACGACCACCACCTCGGCGCCGGCGACGCCGAAAGCCGAGGTGCGCGTCTACAACATCTCCGATGAGGAGGGGCTGGCCGCGGCCACCGGCGACCAGCTGCGCGAGGCGGACTGGGACGTCACCGACGTCGGCAACATGCGCGTCGACTCGGTGCACGAGACCACGGTGTTCTTCGACCCCGACAACGACGGTGAGCAGGAATCGGCCGAGGCGGTGGCCGAACTGCTCGACGTGCCGGTGTTTCCGCGCATCGACGATCCCGACGTCGCCGATCAACCTCCGGGCGTCATCGTCCTGGTGACCGGTTGACCCGCTAAGCTCTGAGCATGCTTACGTCGCGCCGTCGCCCCGCAGTCAGCAGATCCGCCCCCACGGTGGCCTTGGCCGCCCTGGCCGCGCCGGTGTTGCTGCTGAGTGCCTGCAGCCCCAACGAGCCGGAGGCCCCCGGGCCGGGGCCGGCCCCGTCGGTGTGGACCGGTTCGCCGGCCACCGCGCCGGAGTCGCAGGACGGCACCGATTCCGACACGCTGCGCGCGCAGCTCTCCGACGTCGACGGCACCCCGGTGGCCACCGCGGAGTTCGACTTCACCGAGGGCTACGTCACCGTCACGATCCAGACCGTCGAGGGCAGCGTGCTGACCCCCGGCTTCCACGGCACCCACCTGCACGAGGTGGGCAAGTGCGAGGCCGACTCGACCGCGCCGACCGGCGGTGAGCCCGGCGCGTTCCTCTCCGCCGGCGGGCACTTCCAGGCCCCCGGCCACCACGGCCACCCGCAGAGCGGGGACCTCACCGCGCTGCAGGTGCGCTCCGACGGCACCGGCTACCTGGTGACCACCACCGACGCGTTCAACCGCGACGAGCTGCTGGCCGGGGAGGGCACCGCGATCATCATCCACGCCGATGACGACAACTTCGCCCACATCCCGTCCGAGCGCTACGTGCAGCTCGACGGCACGCCCGGCCCCGACGAAACCACGTTGAAAACCGGTGACGCTGGTCAGCGTGTCGCCTGTGGTGTCATCAACGCCGGCTAGCGTCCCGGCCCGCATCGACTTCGCCGGGTCACCCCGCCCGACCATCGGGGTGGAGTGGGAGTTCGCCCTGGTCGACGCGCACACCCGCGACCTGACCAACGAGGCCGCCGCGGTCATCGCCGAGATCGGCGAGAACCCGCGGGTGCACAAGGAGTTGCTGCGCAACACCGTCGAGCTGATCACCGGGATCTGCACCGACACCGCCGAGGCGATGGAGGACCTGCGCGCCACGCTGACCACCACCCGCCAGGTGGTGCGCGACCGCGGCATGGAGCTGTTGAGCGCCGGCACCCACCCGTTCGCGCGGTGGTCCACCCAGCAGCTCACCGACGCGCCCCGCTACGCCGAGCTGATCAAACGCACCCAGTGGTGGGGCCGGCAGATGCTGATCTGGGGGGTGCACGTGCACGTCGGGATCCGCTCGGCCGCCAAGGCGATGCCGATCATCTCCGGGCTGCTCAACTACTACCCGCACCTGTTGGCGCTCTCGGCGTCGTCGCCGTGGTGGGGCGGGGAGGACACCGGTTACGCCAGCAACCGGTCGATGATGTTCCAGCAGCTGCCCACCGCGGGGCTGCCGTTCCAGTTCCAGACCTGGCGGCAGTTCGAACGGTTCGTCCACGACCAGAAGAAGACCGGGATCATCGACCGGCTCAACGAGATTCGCTGGGACATCCGGCCCTCGCCGGCGTTGGGCACCGTCGAGCTGCGGATCTTCGACGGGGTGTCGAACCTGCGGGAGCTCGGCGCGCTGGTGGCGTTGACCCACTGCCTGGTGGTCGATCTCGATCAGCGCCTGGAGGCCGGGGAGCTGCTGCCGGCGCTGCCGCCGTGGCATGTGCAGGAGAACAAGTGGCGTGCGGCGCGTTACGGGCTCGACGCCGAGATCATCTTGGACGCCGACAGCAACGAACGGCTGGTCACCGCCGACCTCGACGACCTGTTGACCCGGTTGGCCCCGGTGGCGAAGACGTTGCGCTGCGCCGACGAACTGGCCGCGGTCGCCGACATCTACCGGTACGGGGCGTCGTATCAACGGCAGCGCCGGGTCGCCGAGGAGAACGACGGCGATCTGCGCACCGTCGTCGACGCGCTCATCGACGAGTTGGAGCTCTGATTCACATGGCGCCGCTGCCGATGTTCCCGCTGGAGTCGGTGCTGCTGCCGGGGGAGACGTTGCCGCTGCGGATCTTCGAGCCCCGCTACCGGGAGCTGGTCAGCGACGCTCTGGCCGGCGACCGGCGGTTCGGGGTGGTGCTCATCGCCGCCGGGCGGGAGGTCGGCGGCGGCGAGCGGCGCTGCGAGGTGGGGGCGCTGGCCACGATCACCGAGCACCGCCGGCTCGGGTTCGGCCAGCACGCCCTGGTCTGCGCGGTCGGCGAACGCCTGCGGGTGGTGCGCTGGCTCGACGACGACCCCTACCCGCGCGCCGAGACCCGACCCTGGCCCGACGAGCCCGACGAGCCCGGTGAGGCGGTGGGCGACAGCGAGATCCGGGTCCTCGAAGACCGGCTGCTCGCGTTGTATCAGCGGGTCTCCACGCGGCGGCGGCTGGCGTTGCCCGCCCGCGACGCCCTGTTCGGCCCGCCCGGGGAGCCCGCGGGCGAGCGGCTCTACAACCTGGCCGCGCGCATCCCGATCGGGCCCGCCGACCGCTACGCGGTGCTGGCCGCCCCGAGCGTGGCCGCGCGGCTGGCCGCGGTCGACGACGCGATCGACACCGTCGCCGCGCGGGTGGCGTTCCAGCTCGCCGAGTGAGCGCTCACTGCGGCGGGTCGCGCAGCTCGTCGACGATGAGCTGGGCGTCCATGTCCTGCTCGCGGTAGGCCAGCCGGCCCACCCGGTGGGCCACCACCGGCGCGGTGATCACGGTGAACAGCGCGGTGACCGCCAGCATCCCGAAGTCGTGGCTGCCGCGCAGCCGGATGGCCGCGCCGGCCAGCACCAGAAGCAGCCCCAGCACCTGCGGTTTGGTCGCCGAATGCATGCGCGCCAACGTGTCGGGGAACCGCAGCACCCCGATCGCGGCGGTCAGCGCCAGCAGCGAGCCGGCCAGCACCAGGGCCCCGGCCACGGCGTCGGAGACACTCATCGGCGCTCCCGGGTGTCGGGGACACGGAACCGGGCGACCGAGACCGAGCCGATGAAGCTGATCAGCGACAGCGCGGCCAGGCTGTAGGTGACGGTGGTGTCGCCGCTGGCCGCCGCCCAGGTGCCGATCCCGCACATCGCCATCGCCAGCAGCGAGTCCACCGCGACCAGCCGATCCAAGGTGCTGGGGCCGATGAGCAGCCGGCACGCGGTCAGTATCGCGGCCACCCCCAACACGATGCCGGCGGCGATCCAGATGGGGCTCATGGCAACCACTCGCAGTCGCGTTCGAACGCGTTCACCAACAACCTCTCCAACTCGGCGACCTGCCGGCGGAACTGGGCCACCGAGCGCGCCGATCCGACGTCGAGCACGTGGTAGTACAGGATCCGGTTGACCTGGTCGATCTCCAGCAGGATCGAGCCGGGGATCATCGTGGTGATGTTGCCGGCCAGCACCAGCACCAGATCCGATTTGAGCCGGGACTGCACCTGCAGCACCCCGTTGCGCGGCGGCGGGCCCGGCCGGACCGCCAACCACGCCAGGTGCAGACTCGACAGCACCAGATACCAGCCGACCCGCAGCGTCAGCCGCAGCAGCGCCAGCGGGTGCAGCAGCCCCTGCACCGGTACCCGCGGCAACGGCAGCAGCACCAGCACCCCCACCGCCACCGCCAGCCCGCCGGCGATGTTGGCCGGAGTGATCCGGCCCCACAGCAGCAGCCACACCACCGCCAGCGCCAGGACGGTCAGCACCCGCAGCCCGGCGGTCCTCATGAGCCGCGCTCCGGGGCCAGCACCGTCGACAGGTAGGGCCCCCGATCGAGGATCTCGTCGGCGGCGCGCTGGGTGTAGCCGAAGACCGGCCCGGCGGCCACGGTCAGCCCCAGGGCCACCGCGATCAGCGCCAGGGTCGCGGCCACCATGGACCGCGGCATCCGCCCGACGTCGTCGCGGTCGGCGTAGGCGATCTCCTCGGTGTTGACCAGCAGCACACTCGGGGCGGCCGCGGCCAGCGCCTCCGGGGCGTCGACGCGGGGGCGCCAGAACACCCGGCTCCACACCCGCACCATCACCAGCAGGGTCAGCAGGCTGGTGGCGAGCATCCCGGCCACCAGCAGCCAGGACAGCACCGATCCGTCGACGACGCCGGCCTGCACCAGCGCCACCTTGCCGATGAACCCGGACAACGGCGGGATCCCCCCGAAGTTCAGCGCCGGGACCAGGAACAAAAACGCCAGCATCGGGTTGGCGGCCAGCCCGCCGAGGCGTGCCACGGTGGAGGCCCCACCCTGGCGTTCGATCAGCCCGGCCGCCAGGAACAGCGTGGTCATCACCACGATGTGGTGGACCATGTAGTAGATCGCGCCGGCGGTGCCGATCGCGGTGGTCACCGCCACCCCGAACACCAGAAACCCGATGTGGCTGACCAGGGTGAACGACAGCAGCCGCTTGATGTCGCTCTGGGCGATCGCCCCGAGGATGCCGACCAGCATGGTCGACAGCGCCGCCACCAGCAGCACCGGGTTGAGTCCGCCGCCGGGGAACAGCAGCGTGTCGGCGCGGATGATCGCATACACCCCGACCTTGGTGAGGATCCCGGCGAACACCGCGGTGATCGGCGCCGGGGCGGTGGGGTAGGCGTCGGGCAGCCACGCCGACATCGGGAACACCGCCGCCTTGATCCCGAACGCGACCAGCAGCACCGCGAAGATCGCGGTGCGGATCCCGGTGCTCAACTCGCCGGTGCGGGTGGCCAGCTCGGCGAGGTTCAGCGTGCCGGTCGCGGCGTAGACCAGCGCGATCCCGATCAGGAAGATCAGCGACGAGACCATCGAGACCATCACGTACCCGATCCCGGCGCGCACCCGGTCGGCGCTGGCGCCGATGGTCAACAGCACGTAGCTGGCGGTGAGCAGCACCTCGAAGCCGACGAACAGGTTGAACAGGTCGCCGGCGAGGAACGCCATGCACACCCCGGCGGTCAGCGACAGGTAGGTGGGCAGAAAAATCGAGATCGGTTGGCGGTTGTCGCCGTCGCGGATGCCCTGTCCGATCGCGTAGACCATCACCGACAGCAGCACCACCGCCGAGACGACCAGCATCAGCGCCGAGAACCGGTCGACCACCAGGGTGATGCCCAGCGGGCCCAGCCCGGCGGCGGTGGCGTCCCAGCCGCCGATCGCCACCGCCAGGGTGCCGTCGCGGTCGGCCAGATACACCAGCGTGGCGCCGATCGCGGTGACCGCGGTGAGCACGGTGAGGGTGATCGCGCGCTGCACCCGCGCCCGCGGGCCGCACACCAGGGTGGCCGCGGCCCCCAGGGTGGGCAGCAGCACCGGCAGCGGGATCAAGGCGGTCGCCAGCGTCATGACGGCTCCCCGGATTCGACGACCGCGTCGAGCTCGGTGGGGTCGACGGTGCCGCCCTCGTCGTCCTCGGCGGCGATGGCCTCCTCGTCGGAGAGCTGGGAGACGCGGGTGGCCTCCGGGTCGTCGCCGACCCGGTCGGCGGTGGTCAACCGGAACGACCGGTAGGTCAGCGCCAGGATGAACGCGGCCACCCCCATCGTGATGACGATCGCGGTGAGCACCATCGCCTGCGCCAGCGGGTCGGCGGCGGTCTCCTTGCCGGCGCTGCTGTCTTGCACCGGGGGATTGCCGGCCCGCCCGGAGCCGTGGATGATCAACAGGTTCACCGCGTTGCTGATGAGCAACACCCCCAGCAGCATCCGGGTCAGGGCGCGTTCGAGCAGCAGAAACACCCCGCAGGCGATGAGCACCGCGATCGTGAGCAGCGGGAAGAACTGAGCGCTCATCGGGTGCCCACCAACGGTCCGGCCACCGCGGCGGGCACCTCGTCGTCGAGGCGCGCCCCGAGGCTGCGCAACACGTCGAGAACCAGCCCGACGACCACCAGATACACCCCCAGGTCGAAGAAGAGCGCGGTGACCAGGGTGATCTCGCCGAGCACCGGCACGGTGACGCTGAGCACCGCCGAGGACAGCGCCGGCGCGCCGAACGCCAGGGAGGCCACGGCGGTGCCGCCCACCAGGGTCAGGCCCACCCCCAGCACCTTGCCCGGGTCCAGCGGCAGCGCCTCCCCGAGTTCGTAGTGGCCGCCGGCCAGGTAGCGCAGCGTCAACGCCAGCCCGGCGATCAGCCCGCCGGCGAACCCGCCGCCGGGGGTGTTGTGCCCGCCGAAGAAGAAGTACACCGACACCACCATGATCAGCGGGAAGATGATCCGGGTGGTGACCTCCAGCACCAGGGAGCGCTCCCGCGGGTCGCGGTAGCCGCTGCCGCGCAGCCAGGTGGTGGACCCGATCGCGGGGCTGTAGACGGTGGGTTCGGCGAACTGCGCGGCGGTGGTCGGCACCCGCGGCGCCACCCCGAACCGGCGGTGCCGGAAGACCAGCGAGGCGACCCCGGTGGCCGCGACCAGAAGCACCGAGATCTCCCCGAGGGTGTCCCAGGCGCGGATGTCGACCAGCAGCACGTTGACGGTGTTGGAGCCGTGCCCGCGGGTGTAGGCGGCCTCCGGCAGCAGCATCGCCACCCCGGCGCCGTCGTGGGCGGCCATCGCGAACGCCGCCAGCACCGCCACCGCCACGCCCACCGCGACCGCCAACGCGGCGCGCGGGCCGCGGCGGTGCACCATGGTGGCCCGCTCGGTGCTGGCCGGCAGCGCGCGCAGCACCAGCACGAAGATCACCAGCGTCATCGTCTCGACGAGGAACTGGGTCAACGCCAGGTCGGGGGCGCCGTGGAAGACGAACACCGTCCCGCAGCCGTAGCCGGTGACCCCCACCATCAGCACCCCGGCCAGCCGGTTGCGGGTCACCGCGGCGCCCAGCGCGGCGGCGATGATCAGCACCGCCAGGGTCAGCTGCAGCGGCGAATCCCACCACTGCAGCGACGGCGTCGGGCGGGCCCCCAGCGCCAGGGCGGCCAGCGGCACCGTCACGAACGTCGCCAGGATGACCGCCTGGTTGCCGGGCAGCGAGCCGCGCTGGATCAGCCCGGCCACCCGCACCGCCAGCACGTCGAGGCCGCCCAGCACCCCGTTGTAGACCCGGTCGGCGTTGCCCAGCGGCAGCCGGCGCAGCCGGGTCAGCTGCAGCGGGCCGCGGGTGGCGAACACCATCGTGCCGGCCATCAGCGCCAGCGCCGACAGGGTCAGCGCGGTGCTCGGCCCGTGCCACAGCGCCAGGTGGTAGTCGCCGTCGCCGAGGGTGCTGCTGTAGCCGCGCAGCACCGTGTCGAGGCGCGACGGGTGCAGGCCCAGCACCAGCCCGAGCCCGGCCAGCAGCGTCGGGGCGGGGTAGAACCAGACGCTGGGCCGGTGCGCCTCGGCGACCGCGCGGCTCGGGGCGCTGCGGCCCTTGGCGGCGAACCCGCCCCAGAGGAACCGCAGGCTGTAGATGATCGTGAACACCGCCCCGATGACCACGGCGATGAGCATGAACCACCCGGTGAGCGTCCCGGATTCGTCGAGTGCGGTGAACGCCGCCTCCTTGGCGACGAACCCCAGGAACGGCGGCGCCGCGGCCATGCTGGCCGCCGCGGCCGTCGCGATCAGCGCCAGCGCGGGGGCGCGGCGGCCCAGCCCGGCCAGCCGGCGCACGTCACGGGTGCCGGTGGCGTGGTCGATGATGCCGACGACCATGAACAGCGTCGCCTTGGCGGCGGCGTGCGCGGCCACCACCGCCAGCCCGGCGAGCATCAGGTCGGCGGTGCCGACCCCGACCAGCGCCACCATGAAGCCCAGCTGGCTGACGGTGCTGAACGCCAGCAGCAGCTTGAGGTCGTATTCGCGCACCGCCCGCCAGCCGCCGGCGAGCATGGTGGCCAGCCCCAGGCCGACCACCATCGGCCGCCAGCCGGGGGCGTCGGCGAACCCGGGGGCCATCCGCGCCACCAGGTACACCCCGGCCTGCACCATCGCCGCGGCGTGCAGGTAGGCGCTGACCGGGGCGGGCGCGGCCATCGCGCCGGGCAGCCAGAAGTGCAGCGGCAGGATCGCCGACTTGCTCAACGCGCCCACCAGCACCAGCAGCAGCCCGACCGTGCCGACCGCGCCGCCGGGCACCCGGGCCGGGTCGTCCACCAACGTCGAGAGCAGGTAGCTGCCCGCGCTCTCGCCGAGCATGATGATCCCGCCGAGCATCGCCAGCCCGCCGAACGTGGTGACCAGCACCGCCTGGATGGCCGCACGCCGGCTCACCGCCCGGTCGGCGTAGTGGCCGATCAACAGGAACGACAACACCGTGGTCAGCTCCCAGAACACGTAGAGCACCAGCAGGTTGTCGGCGACCATCAGCCCGAACATGGCGCCGGCGAACGCCACCATCTTGGCGGCGAAACCGGGTTTGCGCCGGTCGGGGCGATGGCCCTGGGTGGGCCGGAAGTACTCGGCGCAGTAGCAGAGCACCAACGCGCCGACGCCGAGCACCAGCACGCTCATGAACGCGGCCAGCGAGTCGAAGCGCAGCGCGATGTCCATCGACAGCCCCGGCACCCACGACACGCTCACCCGCTGGTCGGTGTCGGTGGGCCAGTGGGTGCACACCCACACCAGCGAGCCGGCCGGCACCAGCGCCAACAGGTAGAACATCGACCGGCCCCAGCGGCGCAGCAGCAGGGGAGCCGCCGCCGCGGCCACTGCGTGGGCGAGCAGTATCGCGAGCATCACACTCCGGTGTGGTCTGCGTTGAGCGGACAAAAACGCAAGGCCAGCCCGCGGGCGGGGTCACCTAGGTCGCTATGGAGTCGTCAGGGGTCGTCAGGGGTCACCGGTCAGTTTACCGAGTCGCGGTGGCGCGGATTCGACCCGCGTGCGCGGCCGCGGGCCCCGCTGCGCGTCGAAACTCACGTTTTCGTGCGCAAATGCGCGCGCACCGCACGCAAACGTGAGTTTGGGCTCACTTGCGGGGCGCTTGCGGGGCGCCTGCGGGGCGCCTGCGGGGCGCCTGCGGGGGCGGGCTCGCGGCCGGCGCCCGCTCAGCGGCCGGCGGCGAACGCGCGCAGCGCCGCCACCGCGGCGGGGTCCAAGGAGGGACGCACCGCGTCGCGGGCGGTGGCCAGGTCGGCGGCGGTGACGTCGGCGGCGTCGAGGCTGCGGCGCATCGCGGTCAGCGCCGCCTCGCGCAGCAGCGCCACGCAGTCCGCGGCGCTGTAGCCGTCCAACGCCGCGGCCAGCGCGTCGAGGTCGACGTCGTCGTGCAGCGGCACGCTGCGCGCCGCGGTGTGCAGGATCTGTGCGCGGGCCTGCGCGTCGGGGGGCTCGACGAAGATCAGCTTGCCCAGCCGGCCGGGCCGCAGCAGCGCCGGGTCGATCAGGTCCGGGCGGTTGGTGGCGCCGAGCACCACCACGTCGCGCAGCGGGTCGATGCCGTCGAGTTCGGTGAGCAGCGCGGCCACCACCCGGTCGGCGACCCCGGAGTCCACACTCTGGCCGCGCCGCGGCGCCAACGCGTCGATCTCGTCGAGGAACACCAGCGACGGCGCGGAGTCGCGGGCCCGGCGGAACAGGTCGCGCACCGCCTTCTCCGAGCTGCCCACCCACTTGTCCATCAGCTCCGGGCCCTTGACCGCGTGCACGCTGAGCCGCCCCGAGCTGGCCAGCGCGCGCACCACGAACGTCTTGCCGCAGCCGGGCGGGCCGTAGAGCAGCACCCCGCGCGGTGGCTCCACCCCGAGGCGGGTGAACGTGTCGGGGTGGCGCAGCGGCCAGAGCACCGCCTCGGTGAGCGCCTGGCGGGTGGCGGCCATGTCGCCGACGTCGTCGAGGGTCAGGGTGCCGATCGGCACCTCGGTGGCCGCCGACCGCGACAACGGCCGGATCACCGTGAGCGCGCCGGCCAGGTCGTCGTGGAGCAGCCGCGGCGGGCGGTGCTCGCCGCTGGCCCGCGAGGCGGCGCGCAGCGCCGCCTCACGCACCAGCGCCGCGAGGTCGGCGGCCACGAAGCCCGGGGTGCGCGCCGCGATCGCCTCCAGGTCGAGTCCCTCGGCGGGCACACCGCGGACCAGCGTCTCCAGCAGCGACCGGCGCAGGGCGGCGTCGGGCAGGCTCAGCGCCAGTTCGCGGTCGCACAACTGCGGGCCGCGCAGCCGGGCGTCGAGACGGTCGGGCAGCGCGGAGGTCGCGATGAACGCCGCGCCGTCGATGCTCATCGCCTCGCGCAGCGCGGCCAGGATCGGGGTGGCCACCGGTTCGGCGGTCTCGGGCAGCAGCGCGTCGATGTCGGTGATCATCAGCACCCCGCCGCCGGTGCGCAGCTCGGCGACCGCGCCGGTCACCGCCGCCAGGCGGTCGTCGGCGGCCAGCGCGCCCAGCTCGGGGCCGTCGCGTTCGATCAGCCGCCGGCCGGCGGCCACCGCGCGCACCAGGGTGGATTTGCCCACCCCCGGCGGCCCGGACACCAGCACGCCGAGCTGCGGGTCGGCGCCGAGGCTGGCCAGCAGCTGCGGCTCGTCGAGGGCCAGCTTCAGCCACTCGGTGAGCTTCTCGGCCTGCGGCCCGACCCCCTTGAGGTCCTCGACTGCCAGGGCGGGCGGCTCGGGGGCGGCCGGCACCGGGGTGGGCGGTCCCGGCGCCCAGCCGACCGCGGTGTTGGGCTGCACGCTGACCGGCCCGGCCGGATCCGTCGCGGTGACCGTCAACAGCTCCGAGGTCCAGGTGATGCCGACCGCCGAGGCCAGCGCGGCGGTCGCCGCCGAGGTGGAGGTGCCCGGCCCCAGATCGCGGGGCAGCAGCGACACCGCGTCGCCGACGGTGACCACCTTGCCCAGCAGCGCGTGGCGCAGCGTGGCCGCCGACAGCGCCTCGGTGGCCAGCGCCGAGCCGTCCAGGCTGATCGCGCGGGCCCCGTAGACGGTGACCGCGGCGACCACCACGGGGCTGTTCTCCCGCAGCCCGGCGTTCGACAGCGTCACGTCGTCGAGCAGCGCCATGCCCGGGGCGACCGGGTTGTCGGCGGAGCCGGCCAGCCCGGCGACCGCGGCGGTGGTGCGCGAGCCGGTCAGCGACACCGCGTCCCACTCGCGGATGCCCAGCGCGGCCAGCGCCTCGGGGTGCAGCCGGATCACCCCGCGCCGGTTGTCGGCCGCGGCGGTGTTCAGCCGGGCGGTCAGCGTCAACGTCATCGCCGTGGACCTACCGGCCGGGTTTCCGCAGCCCCAGCCGCGTCATCGACCGGCGGTTGGGCCCGGCGCGCCGGATCGCCCGCCGGGCGGCGCGCCACTCGCGGGGCTTGTCCTCCCAGTTCTCCGGGCGGGCGGCCACCCAGCGGTGGCTGCGCACCCCGAACGGGATGTGGAGCAGGTAGGCGCCGACGAGCAGCAGGATCAGGATGTAGGGGAACAGGAACGCCGCGGCGGCGACCATCGTCAGCCCGGCCAGCACCAGGCTGACCAGCCGCGGCGGCACCGACACCGCGTGCATCTTGCGCATCGGGATGCGGCTGATCACCAGGGCCGCGCAGAACACCAGCCAGGCGCAGACGAACCACTCCGCGGTCCACCAGCCGGTCTGGAACTGCATGAAGGCGGCGAGCGGGGCGATCACCGCGATCGCCCCCGCCGGGGCGGGCATCCCGACGAAGTACTCCCGGGTGTAGGCCGGGAGCTCGGTCTCGTCGAGCAGGGTGTTGAACCGCGCCAGCCGCAGCACGATGCAGACCGCGTACAGCAGCGCGGCGATCCAGCCGGCCGGCGACGACGCCAGCATCGTCACGTAGACCACCACCGCCGGGGCCACCCCGAAGTTGACCGCGTCGGCCAGCGAGTCGATCTCCTCACCCATCCGCGACGACGCGTCGAGCAGCCGGGCCACCCGCCCGTCGAGCCCGTCGAGGATGGCCGCGGCGGCGATCATCGCCATCGCCAGCTGCGTCTCGTGATCGAGGGCGAACTTGATCGAGGTCAGCCCGGCGCAGATCGCCAGCACCGTCATCGAGCTCGGCAGGATGTGCAGGCCCACCACCCGGCGCGTGCGGGTCATGACAACCGGGCCAGCAGGGTCTCGCCGGCGACCGCGCGCTGGCCGGGCCGCACCGTCACGGCGGTGCCCGCCGGCAGGTAGGTGTCCAGCCGGGAGCCGAACCGGATCAGCCCGTAGGTCTGGCCGACGTCGACGCGGTCACCGGCGTGCAGGTCGCAGACGATGCGCCGCGCCAACAGCCCCGCGATCTGCACCGCCACCACGGTCCGGCCGTCGGCGGTGTCGATCACCACGGCGGTGCGTTCGTTGTCGTCGCTGGCCACCGGCCGCTCCGCGGAGTGGAACCGGCCCGGCCGGTGCGCGACGGTGCGCACCCGCCCGCCGATCGGGGCGCGCTGCACATGCGCGTCGAACAGCGACAAAAAGATGCTCACCCGCGGCAGCGGGGCCGCCCCGAGGTCGAGTTCGGCCGGCGGTGCGGCGGTGTCGACCACACAGACGGTGCCGTCGGCGGGGGCGACGACCGCGCCGGGCTCGCCGGGCGGCACCCGGTCGGGGTGGCGGAAGAAGCCGGCGCACGCCGCGGCGGCCAGCAGGCCCGCCGAGCGCACACCGCGGCGGCGGCGTCCGGCGGCGGCGAGCACCAGCCCGGCGCCGATGAACGGGTAGCCGGCCGGGTGCACCGGCGGCACCGTGGCGCGCAGCAGGGCCACCAGGCGTTGCGGGGTCGACGGCGCGGCGTCGGAGGCGGGCGGTCGGGCCATCCGGACATCTTACGGAGTGCGCCCACCGCGGTGGGCGTGCACTCACGGCCGGCTCACGGCCGGCTCAGCTCAGGTCCCACAGCCGCACCGCGGCCCCGGCGGCCAGGTCGGTGACGTCGGCGGGGATGTCGAGCAGGCAGTTCGCCGAGGCCATGTAGCGCAGGTGATGGGAGGCGGGCGGGCCCCAGGTGACCACGGTGCCGGCGTCGGCGTCGAACACGCCGCGGCGGAATTGGCGTTTGCCCGGCGGGGAGCGCACCGCGTCGGTGAGGATCGCCTCCCGGCGGGGGCGGTGCGGGCGGGCCAGGCCCATCGCGGCGCGCAGCGCCGGGCGCAGGAACACCTCGAAGGAGACCATCGCCGACACCGGGTTGCCCGGCAGCGTGACGATGCCGGTGCGCCCGACCCGCCCGATGCCCTGCGGCATCCCGGGCTGCATCGCGACCTTGACGAACTGCACCCCCTGGCCGCCGTCGCGGCCGAACGCGTCCTTGACCACCTCGTAGGCGCCGGCCGAGACGCCGCCGCTGGTGACGATCAGGTCGATGTGGCCGGCGTAGCGGTCGAGCACCGCGGCGAACTCCTCGACGTCGTCGCTGACGGTGGCCACCGCCGGCACCGCCGCGCCGGCGTCGCGCACCGCCGCGGCCAGCATCACCGCGTTGGACTCGTAGATCTGGCCCGGCTGCAGCGGGGTGCCGGGGGCCACCAGCTCGGTGCCGGTGGAGATCACCAGCACCCGCGGGCGCGGCCACACCGTCAGCCGGTCGTGGCCGAGCGCGGCGGCCAGCCCCACCACCGCCGGGGTGACCCGGTGCCCGGCGCGCAGCACGGTGGCGCCGGCGGGCACGTCCTCACCGGCGCGGCGGATGTGGCGGCCCTCGGCGCTGGCCGCCCGGATCTTTACGGTGTCGACCCCGCCGTCGGTGCGTTCCACCGGCACGATCGCGGTGGCGCCGGCCGGCACCGGGGCGCCGGTCATGATCCGGTGCGCGGTGTGCGGGGCGAGCGCGGGGATGTCGGTGCGCCCGGCCGGGATGTCCTCGGCGACCGGCAGGGTGACCGGGGTGTCGTCGGCGCCGGCGACGTCGGCCGCGCGCACCGCGTAGCCGTCCATCGCGGAGTTGTCGAACACCGGCAGCGCCACCTCGGCGACGAGATCGGCGGCGAGCACCAGATTCTCGGCGTCGGCCAGCGCCAGCGCCACCGGCTCGCCGGCCGGCAGGTGCTCGGCGACGATGCGCTGGTGCTCCTCGACCGAACGCAGCTCGGCGGCCGGCTCATACGCCATAGGTCACCCCGGTGAGTTCCTCGGAGACCGTCCACAGCCGCCGCTGCAGGTCCGCGTCGTAGGACTGGCGGCTCGAGCGCACCGCCACGGGATGGCCGCGCTGCTGCTGCCAGCCGTCGGGGCCGAAGTACTGCCCGCCGGTGACCTGCGGGTCGGTCGCGGCCCGCAGCGTCGGCAGCGCCCCCATCGCCGCGTTCTGGAACAGCAGCGGCGCGGTGAGCCTGGCCGCCGGGCGCAGCAACGCCGGCAGGTTGCGCATCAGCTCGGTGTTCGACGAGCCGGGGTGGGCGGCCACCGCGATCGTCGGTTCGGCGGCGGCGGCCAGGCGGCGCTGCAGTTCGTAGGTGAACAGCAGGTTGGCCAGCTTCGCCTGCCCGTAGGCGCCGACCCGGCTGTAGCCGCGCTGCCACTGCAGGTCGTCGAAGTGGATCGCGGCCCGCAGCCGGTGGGCGTTGGACGACACGGTCACCACCCGCGAGCCGTCGGCGCCGACCAGCCGGTCCAGGATCAGGCCGGTCAGCGCGAAATGGCCGAGATGATTTGTGCCGAACTGCATTTCGAAACCGTCGACGGTCTCCTGGCGCGGGGTGAACATCACCCCGGCGTTGTTGATCAGCAGATCGATGCGGGGATAGGCCGAGCGCAGGTCGGCCGCGGCGGTGCGGATCGACTCCAGCGAGGCGAGGTCGCATTCGGTGATCGCCACCTGCGCGTCGGGATGCTGCGCGCGGATCCGCGCGGCCGCCGCCTCGCCCTTGGCCGGGGTGCGCACCGCCAGCACCACCTGGGCGCCGCGGGCGGCGAGCACGCGGGCGGTCTCGTAGCCGATGCCGGTGTTGGAGCCGGTGACGACCGCGACGCGGCCGGTCTGGTCGGGGACCGCAGCGCTGTCCCAATGCCGGGGGGAGTCCATGAACGGCCACGATACCCATCGCGGCTGGGGGCCTCCTGGGGCCGCGGGCCCGGAATCGTGCTGCGGGGGGCCGGCGGCGTACGCCATGCTTAGACCATGGTGACGATGGCCGAACCCGCCCACCCGCCGAGCGCTAAGGCGCCGCTGGTCTGGGCGCTGGGCGGGGCCATCCCGTGGCTGGTGCTGGCGCTGGGGCAGCTGGTCTGGGCGGTGGCCGACCCCACCCGGCCGTGGCTGCACGCCGGCGCGGGGGTGCTGACCCTGGCCGGACTGGCGGTCGGCACCGTGGTGGTGCCGCTGTGGCGCTACCGGGTGCACCGCTGGGAGATCAGCCCGCAGGCGGTCTACACCCGGGTCGGCTGGCTGGTGCAGGAGCGCCGCATCGCCCCGATCTCGCGGGTGCAGACCGTCGACACCCACCGCGGCCCGCTGGACCGGATGTTCGGGCTGGCCAACGTGGCGATCACCACCGCGTCGTCGGCCGGCGAGGTGCGCATCGCCGCACTGGACACCGCGGTCGCCGACCACGTCGTGGCCTACCTCACCGACATCGCCGCCCTCGGCGCCGAGGACGCCACATGAGCTGGCAGCGGCTGAGCCCGCGGATGCTGCTGGTGCATCCGGTGCACGAACTGCTGCGCCAACTGCCGCTGGTGGTGGCCGCGGTGCTGTTCGGCAGCGCCTCGGGGGATCCGTTGTGGGTCGTGGTGGTGCTGGTGGGCACCGTCGTCATCGGGATGGCGCGGTGGGCGACCACCAGCTACCGGATCGCCGAGGAGGAGGTGCAGCTGCGCACCGGGCTGCTGCGCCGGGCCACGGTGGCGGTGCCGCGCAACAGAATTCGCAGTGTGGTCACTGAAGTGCGGCTGTTGCACCGGCTGCTCGGGCTGACCGTGATCCGCGTCGCCACCGGCCAGCAGGCCGATCGGGACAGCGCCTTCGTTCTCGATGCCGTGCGCGCCGACCAGGTACCGGCGTTGCGGGCGGTGCTGCTCGCCGACGCCGAGCAGGACGACCCGCGCCCCGACACCCGCGGTGGCGCGGTGCTGGCGCGCTGGGAGCCGTCGTGGCTGCGCTACAGCCCGCTGAGCGTGTCGGGGCTGGCGACGCTGGCCGCCGCGCTCGGGGTGGCCTACCAGATCGGCGGGGAACAGCTGCTGCGCGAGGGCTCCTGGCTCGGCCGGACCGCGGAGAACCTGGTGGCCCGCTGGGGGGTGGTGAGCACCGTCGGCGCCACCGCGGTGCTGGTGGTGGTGGTCGCGGTGGTGTTGGCGATGCTGCGGTCACTGCTGGTCTACGGCAATCTGGAGCTCTCCCGGCGCGGTGGGGTGCTGCGGCTGCGCCACGGGCTGACCCGGCTGCGTGAGCGCACCTTCGACATGAGCCGGCTGCGCGGCGGGGTGCTGCGCGAACCGCTGCTGGTGCGGGCGGTCGGCGGGGCCCGCGTGGACGCGGTGATGACCGGGGTGGCCGGCGCCGGCGCGGCGTCGGTGCTGCTGCCGCCGTGCCCGGCACCCACCGCCCGCCGAGTGCTCACCGAACTGGTCGGCGACCCGGACGTGGTGACCGGGCCGCTGCGCCCGCACGGCCCCGCCGCCGCACGGCGGCGCTGGACCCGGGCGCTGGCGGCGCCCGCGGCGGCCGCGCTGGTGCTGGCGGTCCTCGACGTGCCGGCGTGGTGGTGGGCGATCTGGCTGGCGGTGCTCGCCGGGGCGGCGCTGCTGGCCCTCGACCGGGTGCACGCGCTGGGCCACCGGGTGTCGCCGCAGTGGCTGGTGGGCCGCGCCGGCAGCGTGGAGCGGCGCCGCGACTGCCTGGCCACCGCCGGGATCATCGCCTGGTCGGTGCGCCAGAGCTGGTTTCAGCGCCGCGCCGGGGTGGCCACCCTGATCGCGGCCACCGCCGCGGGGGTGAAGGCCTACCAGCTCATCGACGTGCCGATCGCCTGGGCGTGGGACATCGCCGCGACCGCCTCGCCGTGGGTCGCCGACAGCGTCTGGGCGCAGCGCCGGTGAGCTAGCGGGGCGGCTCGGGGGCCGGCACCTCCGGCGCGGGCGGCTCCGGCATCTCGGGCAGCTCCGGCAGGTCCGGCATCTCGGGCATCTGCGGCATCGGCCACTTGTTCGGCGGGTAGACGTTGACGGTGTACTCCAGCCGGTAGCGCGGCCCGTCGGGGTTGGCGCACAGGTGCACGACATAGGAGTCCTCGGCGTCTTCGGCGTCCCCAGGGTCCCCGACGTCGCCGTCGGTGGGCTCCGTGCTGAACTGCCCCTCGCGTTCACACGGCCCGCCGCTCCACTGCGAGGTGTCCTCGGCCTGGACGAACCCCGCGTCGCGCAGCAGCCGCTCGGCGATCTCGGCGCCGTCGGGGTCGACGTCGGTGACGGTCACCATCCAGATGACGCCGCGCGAGCCGAGCACATCGCGGGACTCGGCGTCGATCTGGCCGTCGAGGATCGGCACCGCGGCGGGGAACCCGTCGGGCAGGGCGTCGGGGCCGGCGGCTTCGGGGCCCAGGCCCGGGGCCGCCGAACTCGTGGTGCTCGCCGTCGACGGCGGGCTCGTCGCGGTGTCGTCGTGCCCGCCGCGCGCGCAGCCGCCGACGACCAGGCCCGCGGCGAGCACCGCCGCCCCGACCACCCGCACCGGATGTGAGCTCATGACCGGTAGTTAAACACGGCCCGCTCAGCCGCCGGGCCGCGGCGGGTCGGGCGCCTGCGGCAGCTCCGGCAGATCGGTGATCTGCCAGTCCTCCTTCGGATAGATGTTGACCGTGTAGGTCAGCGTGGCGTGCTCGACGCTGGGGCAGAGCACCGCGATGTAGGCCCCGCCGTCGTCGCGGTCCTTGCTGAACTGCGTTTGGTAGTCGCACGCCGGGTCGCTGTTCCACTGCGAGGCCACCTCGTCGCGGCGAAAGCCCGCCTCGCTGAGCAGCCGCGCGGCGGTGTCGGCGCCCTGATCGTCGACCCCGGCGACCGTCAGCGTCCAGATCGTGCCCCGGGAGCCGGGCACCGCCATCGCCTGCCCGCTGATGTCGCCGTTGAGCACCGGGACATCGGTGGGGAACCCGACCGGCAGCGCCTGCGGGCCGGCCGCGGCGGGATCGAGCGTGGTGCGCGACGGTGTCGGCGCCCCGGTCGGCTCCTCGTCGCGGTCGCCGCAGCCGGCGGCGCCGAACACGACGGCCAGCGCCGCGACACCGGCCAGGGCGGCAGCTCTCATATCGGGCAGTCAAACACACCCGGCGCGGCGATCACAGCGTTCGGATCACCTCGATGCGTTGCTGCAGCTGCACCGCGGTGGCCGCGGCGACCGGCGGGCCCCCGCAGCGCCGCCGCAGCTCGTTGTGGATCCAGCCGTGCGGTCTGCCCAGCCGGTGATGGGCGGCGGAGACCAGCGCGTTGAGTTCGCGGCGCAGCTCACGCAGCTGACCGTGGCGGGTCGGCGGCGGGGCCGCGGCCGCGCTGCGCCCCGACAGCTGCTCGTCTTGGCGCCGCCGCAGCAGCTCGCGCATCTGCTCGGCGTCCAGCAGCCCCGGGATGCCCAGGTAGTCCTCCTCCTCGGGGCTGCCGGCCGGGGTGGCGGTGCCGAACGACGACCCGTCGAAGATCACCTGATCCAACTCGGCGTCGGCCCCCAGCGAGGTGTAGCCGGTGTCGGGCTCGGCGGGCTCGCTCTGGGTGCGTTCGGCGGCGGCGAACTCCTGCTCCTCGGTCGGCCGGTGCGGCTCGCCGAGCACGTGGTCGCGCTGCGCCTCCAGCTCGCTGGCCAGCTGCAGCAGCGACGGCACCGACGGCAAGAAGATGCTGGCCATCTCCCCGTGCCGCCGGGAACGCACGAACCGGCCGACCGCCTGGGCGAAGAACAGCGGGGTGGCGGCGCTGGTGGCGTAGACCCCCACCGACAGCCGCGGCACGTCGACCCCCTCGGAGACCATCCGCACCGCCACCAGCCAGCGGGAGGTGCCGGCGGCGAACTCGCTGATCTTCGCCGAGGCGCCCGGGTCGTCGGAGAGCACCACGGTGGGCGTCTCGCCGGTGATTGTGGCCAGCAGCGCCGCGTAGGCGCGCGCGGCGCTCTGATCGGAGGCGATGACCATGCCGCCGGCATCGGGCACATGCTCACGCAGCCGGCGCAGCCGCCGGTCGGCGGCCCCGATCACCGCCGGCATCCACTCGCCGGCCGGGTCCAGCGCGGTGCGCCACGCCCGGGCGGTGTGCTCGGCGGTGAGCGGCTCACCGAGGCGCGCGGCGTACTCCTGTCCGGCGCTGTCGCGCCAGCGGGCCTGCCCGGAGTAGGCCAGAAACACCACCGGGCGCACCACCCGGTCGGCCAGCGCGTCGGTGTAGCCGTAGGTGTGGTCGGCGCGTGAGCGCAGCACCCCGGCGGCGTCGGGCTGGTAGTCGACGAACGGGATCGGCGCGTCGTCGCTGCGGAACGGGGTGCCGGTCAGCGCCAGGCGGCGGGTGGCGTCGTCGAACGCCTCCCGGATGGCCTCCCCCCAGCTCTTGGCGTCCCCACCGTGGTGGATCTCGTCGAAGATCACCAGCGTGCGGCGGTTCTCGGTGCGCACCCGGTGCCGGGTGGGGTGGCTGGCCACCTGCGCGTAGGTGACGACCACGCCGTGGTAGTCGGCCGAGGTCTGCCCGGTGGTGTTGGAGAACCGCGGGTCCAGTGCGAGCCCGGCGCCGGTGGCCGCCGCGGCCCACTGGATCTTCAGGTGCTCGGTGGGCACCACGATCGTGACCGTGTCGACGGTGCGGTCGGCGAGCAGCTCGGCGGCGATGCGCAGCGCGAACGTGGTCTTGCCGGCCCCGGGGGTGGCGACCAGCAAAAAATCGCGGGGTTTGCCGGTCAGATATTTGACCAGTGCCCGCCGCTGCCAGCCCCGCAAAGCCTGGGTGCTGGGCGCCTCGGTTGCCCGCACCCAAACCTCCTTGATGATCGGGATGCAGTCTAAGGCAACCGGGTTGGCGGCCCGCTCTAGCATCGAGGGGGTGTCGGTGACAGCGGAGACGGTGCGGGTGACGCGGCTGCGCGAGGCCCAGGACGCCGCCGCGGCGTTGTTCGCGGCGATCGCCGCCGAGGACCTGATCCGCCCCGGGGTGGGGGAGAAGGCGCTCTCCGAGCAGATCGCCGCGCTGGCCGCCGACCGGTTCGGGGTGCGCCGCCACTGGCACAAGCGGGTGGTGCGCGCCGGGGTCAACACCCTGGTCCCGTTCGCCGAGAACCCGCCCGAGCAGGTGATCGGCACCGACGACATCGTCTTCGTCGACCTGGGCCCCATCTTCACCGAGTGGGAGGCCGACTTCGGGCGCACCTTCGTCGTCGGTGACGACCCGGCCAAACACGCCCTGCTCGCCGCGTTGGGCCGGGTGTGGGAGGCCGGCCGCGCGCACTTCGCCGCCCGCCCCGAGCTCACCGGTGCGGCGTTGTACGAGCACATGGTCGCGGTGGCGGCCGCGGAAGGCTACCGGTGGGGCAGCGCGATCGCCGGGCACCTGGTCGGGGAGTTCCCGCACAAGCAGATCAGCGGCGACGAGCGCGACTGCTACATCACTCCCGGATCCAACGCGCCGATGCGCCGGCGCGATCGCACCGGCCGGGTCTGCCACTGGATCCTCGAGGTGCACCTGATCGAGCCGGGCGGCCGGTTCGGCGGCTTCTGTGAGCAGCTTTTGGACCTGTGAGCGGCGGGTGCGTACTGAGATCGACGCCCCAGCGGCCAAAAGGGGCGTTTCTCGGGCCTCTGTGTCCGCTGGGGCGTCGATCTCAGTGTCGCCGCGGGGTGGTTGTCGCTCAGCGCGGTGCCCCGCGGGTCGGCGGGCGCCAGAGCGGGGTCGCGGGCCCGCCGGCGCCACGTGCGCGCCGGCCCTGAGCGCCCCTCTTCTTGCACTCTCCATAGCCGAGTGCTAAGAATGATTTGGCACTCGCGACCGGTGAGTGCTAGGTCGGGACGGTGAGACCAGGCCCACACAGTCTGCGTCGTCCGTCGCGGGCATCGGACCCGGCCCGGAACGTGTCACCCCCCAACCGGAGGAATCACTTCGCAATGGCTAAGCAAATTGCGTACGACGAAGAGGCCCGCCGCGGCCTCGAGCGGGGCCTCAACGCCCTCGCCGATGCGGTCAAGGTGACGCTGGGCCCCAAGGGCCGCAACGTCGTCTTGGAGAAGAAATGGGGCGCCCCCACGATCACCAACGATGGGGTTTCCATCGCCAAGGAGATCGAGCTGGAGGACGCCTACGAGAAGATCGGCGCCGAGCTGGTCAAAGAGGTCGCCAAGAAGACCGACGACGTCGCCGGTGACGGCACCACCACCGCCACCGTGCTGGCCCAGGCGCTGGTGCGTGAGGGTCTGCGCAACGTCGCCGCGGGTGCCAACCCGATGGGTCTCAAGCGCGGCATCGAGGCCGCCACCGACAAGGTCGCCCAGACCCTGCTCTCCGGCGCCAAAGAGGTCGAGACCAAAGAACAGATCGCGGCGACCGCCGGCATCTCCGCCGGGGACTCCTCGATCGGTGAGCTCATCGCCGAGGCGATGGACAAGGTCGGCAACGAGGGTGTCATCACCGTCGAGGAGGCCCAGACCTTCGGCCTGCAGCTGGAGCTCACCGAGGGGATGCGCTTCGACAAGGGCTACATCTCCGGCTACTTCGTGACCGACGCCGAGCGTCAGGAAGCGGTGCTGGAGGACCCCTACATCCTGCTGGTCAGCTCCAAGGTGTCCACCGTCAAGGACCTGCTGCCGCTGCTGGAGAAGGTCATCCAGTCGGGCAAGCCGCTGCTGATCATCGCCGAGGACGTCGAGGGCGAGGCGCTGTCGACCCTGGTGGTCAACAAGATCCGCGGCACCTTCAAGTCGGTCGCGGTCAAGGCGCCCGGCTTCGGTGACCGCCGCAAGGCGATGCTGCAGGACATGGCGATCCTCACCGGGGGCCAGGTCATTTCCGAAGAGGTCGGCCTGTCGCTGGAGAACGCCGACATCGAGCTGCTGGGTAAGGCCCGCAAGGTCGTCGTCACCAAGGACGAGACCACCATCGTCGAGGGCGCCGGGGACTCCGACGCCATCGCCGGGCGGGTGGCCCAGATCCGCGCGGAGATCGAGAACAGCGACTCCGACTACGACCGGGAGAAGCTGCAGGAGCGGCTGGCCAAGCTGGCCGGCGGTGTTGCGGTGATTAGGGCCGGTGCGGCCACCGAGGTGGAGCTCAAGGAGCGCAAGCACCGCATCGAGGACGCGGTGCGCAACGCCAAGGCCGCCGTCGAGGAGGGCATCGTCGCCGGGGGCGGCGTGTCGCTGCTGCAGGCCGGCCCGGTGCTCGACGAGCTCAAGCTCGAGGGCGACGAGGCCACCGGTGCCAACATCGTCAAGGTGGCGCTGGAGGCCCCGCTGAAGCAGATCGCCGCCAACGCCGGGCTCGAGCCCGGTGTGGTCGCCGAGAAGGTCCGCAACGCCAAGGCCGGCAGCGGCCTGAACGCGGCCACCGGTGACTACGAGGACCTGCTGGCCGCCGGCATCGCCGACCCGGTCAAGGTCACCCGTTCGGCGCTGCAGAACGCAGCCTCGATCGCGGCGCTGTTCCTGACCACCGAGGCCGTGGTCGCCGACAAGCCGGAGAAGGCGGCCGCCCCCGCGGCCGACCCGACCGGTGGCATGGGCGGCATGGACTTCTAGGTCCCACGCCGACGACAAGGCCCGGTCCGCGTTTGCGGGCCGGGCCTTTGTCGTTGGAGTCGTTGGGGTCGTTGGGGTCGCTGCGGTCGCTGCGCCCTCTTCGTTGACTCTGCGCTCACGGCGCGGATCGTCCCCGAATCGCGGGTCGCCGCCGCCCTCGGCGCAGAGTCAACGCCGAGGGGTCGTAGCGTGGCCACCGCTATGGAGATCCTGCTGCTGGGCACCGGCAGCGCCGACGGCTGGCCCAACCCGTTCTGTGGCTGCGCCTCGTGCGCCGACGCCGCGGCACGCGCCGAGATCCGCGGTCAGACCGCGGCCCTGCTCGACGACGTGCTGTTGATCGAGTGCGGCACCGAGGTGCCGCGGGCGGCGGTGCGCCACCGCGCGCCGCTGACCGGGCTGCGCCACCTGCTGCTCACCCACGCCCACTTCGACCACATCGGCCCCGGCGCGCTGCTGATGCGGCACTGGACGCAGACCACCGCGCCGCTGCACGTGTGGGGCCCGCCGAGCGCGCTGGCGCAGTGCCGACCCTGGGTCGAAGAGACCAACCCGATCCGGTTTCATCCGCTGGCGCCCGGCGACGTGGTCGAACTCGACGGCTACCGGGTGGCGGCGCTGCAAGCCAACCACGCTCGCGAGTTCGGCGGTGAGGCGCTGCTCTACGACGTCACCGCCGAGGGCCGGATCCTGTGGGCCACCGACACCGGCCCGCTGCCGGCGGCGACGCTGCGCGCGGTGCGCGACGCCGCCTACGACGCGGTCTTTTTGGAGGAGACGTTCGGCACGTTCACCGACCACGGCACCCAGCATCACGACTTACCGGCGTTCGCCGCGACCGTCGCCGCGCTGCGCGACCGCGGCGCGGTCGTCGCCCACACCGACGTCGTCGCCGTGCACCTCGGGCACCACAACCCGCCGGATCTGGCGGCGCGGCTGGCGGCCTGCGGCGCGCGGGCCGGCCGCGACGGCGAGACGATCAAGGCCGGTCAGGGCCGGGCGACGAAGTCCACGCAGTCGTAGTCCGGGCTGCAGGTGGTCGATACGGAGTCCTCGGTGGCCGGCCGGTGCAGCACCGCGCGGGTGGGCCGGACCACCAACGGCTCGACGCTCTCGGCGTGGCCGTCGACGATCAGCGAATACCCGCCGGTGGCCCGCGGCGGCCACAGCAGCGTGACATCGCGGTGCGCCTCGACATTGGTGCGGGTGTGCCGGCCGATCGTGCCGACGTGCAGCAGCGCGCCGTCGAACGTCGGCGCCACGGTGGCGGTGTGGGCGCGGTAGTGGTCGCTGACGCTGATCACGTAGGCGAAGTCGTAGTCCGCCAGCGCGGTCGCCAGCCGGTCGAGATCCACTTTCTTTGCGGCCATAGCTGAAGGATAGCCGTGTGATGGGTCAGGATGGGGTCATGGACTTTCGCTACTTGGGCAACTCCGGCCTGCAGATCTCCGAGATCACCTACGGCAACTGGCTCACCCACGGCTCGCAGGTGGAGAACGACGTCGCCACCGCCTGCGTGCACGCGGCGCTGGACGCCGGGATCACCACGTTCGACACCGCCGACGTGTACGCCAACGGCCGCGCCGAGGAGGTGCTCGGCGCGGCGCTGGCCGGCCAGCGCCGCGAATCGCTGGAGATCTTCACCAAGGTGTACTGGCCGACCGGCCCGCAGCCGATGGGCAAGAACGACACCGGGCTGTCACGCAAACACATCATGGAGAGCATCGACGGCTCGTTGCGCCGGCTGGGCACCGACTACGTCGACCTGTACCAGGCGCACCGCTACGACCTGTTCACCCCGCTGGAGGAGACGATGGGCGCGTTCGCCGACATCGTGCGCGCCGGCAAGGCGCTCTACATCGGGGTCAGCGAATGGAGTGCCGAACAGGTGCGCGCCGGGCATGCGCTCGCCCGCCAGCTGGGCATCTCGCTGATCTCCAGCCAGCCGCAGTACTCGATGCTGTGGCGGGTGATCGAACCGGAGGTGGTGCCGACCTGCCGCGATTTGGGGATCAGCCAGATCGTGTGGTCGCCGATGGCCCAGGGGGTGCTCTCGGGCAAATACCGGCCCGGCCAGCCGCCCCCGGCCGGGTCGCGCGCCACCGACGACAAGGGCGGGGCGGCGATGATCAAAGGCTTCCTCACCGACGAGACGCTGACCAAGGTGGCCGGCCTGCAGCCGATCGCCGAGGAGCTGGGGCTGTCGATGGCGCAGCTGGCGATCGCGTGGGTGCTGCAGAACGACAACGTGGCCGCCGCGCTGGTCGGGGCGTCGCGCCCCGAGCAGGTCGCCGAGAACGTCAAGGCGGCCGGGGTGCGCATCCCCGCCGAGGTGATGGGCCGCATCGACGAGGTGCTCGGCGACGCGGTCAACGCCGACCCCAAGGAGGTGGCCCGCTCCACCCCGGCCAAACGGATGCTGTAAACCGTCTCAGGCCCGGCAGAGCAGCTGGCCGTGCAGCACCGCGAGCCAGCCGTCGGGATGGGCGGCCCACCGGCGCCAGGCGGCCGAGATCGCCTGCAGCGTCGCGTGATCGGCGGTGCCGTCGGCCAGCAGCTGATCGGCCAGCGCCGACTGCAGGATCCGGTCGGCCCACATGCCGCCCCAGGCGGCCCGGTCGTCGGGGGTGGCGAAACACCAGCTGTCGGTCGAGGCGGTGACGTCGACGAAGCCCGCGGCGTGCGCCCAGGCCAGCAGGCGCCGGCCGGCGTCGGGTTCGCCGCGGTTGGCGCGGGCGGCCGCGCAGTACAGGCGCAGCCAGTCGTCGAGGGCGGGGTCGGCGGGATACCAGGTGAAGGTGGCGTAGTCGCTGTCGCGCACCGCGACCAGCCCGCCGGGGGAGCAGACCCGACGCATCTCGGCGAGTGCGGCCACCGGGTCGGCGAGGTGCTGCAGAACCTGGTGGGCGTGCACCACCGCGAACGTGTCGTCGGCGAACGGCAGGGCGTGCACGTCGGCGGTGGCGAACGTGATGTTGTGCTGCCCGCAGCGGCGGGCGTGCTCGCGGGCCGACGCCAGCGCCGCCGGGGTCGGCTCCACCGCGTGGACGTGGTCGACCCGGCCGGCCAGGCCCACCGTGAGGGTGCCCGGTCCACACCCGACGTCGAGCAGTCGCTGGTCGGGGCGCAGCCACGGCAGCAGGTAGGCCGCCGAGTTCTCCGCGGTGCGTCGCCGATGCCCGCGCAGCACCGACTCGTGGTGGCCGTGGGTGTAGCGCGCGCCGCTCACCGGCGTCACTCGGCGAACCGCAGCGTGCTCACCAGCTGCTCGCCCAGGCCGGGGTCGGGGTCGCCCTCGCCGCCCTGCATGATCGCCGCGACGAACATCACCGGGCCCGTCTCGCCGGGCACCGTGGTGGCGACCATGACGTGCCGCGCGCTCGGCGAATCGGAGCACTCGCCGGGGCCGATCCCGGTGACGGTGGCGTCGATCCGCACCGCCGGGGTCGCGCCGATGGTGAAGTGCCGCGGTTCGCTCAGCGCCACCGTCGGCACCACGTCGCCCTCGGTGTAGATGTCGGCGACCAGGGTGGTCTCCCGGCGCACCGCGTCGTCGATGTCGCTGGCGTCGGCCGCGCCCGGCACCCCGGTCACCGCGTGGCTGGCGGAGTCGCAGCGATCGTCCTCGAGTTCGGCGGCCCCGCTCATCATCCGGATCGGGCAGTAGCCGAACGGGCCGTCGTCGCACTCCTTCTCCCAGCCGACCAGGGTGCTGCACGACAACACCCGCCACTCCGACGGCACGTCGTAGACCACCTGCCGCGGGGAGGTCACCGTCGACCAGCCCGGCGGGGTCGCCGGGCCCGGCCCGGTGGCCGACTCGTTGCAGGTGCTCGACAGCGGGGCCGACGACGTCGTCGTGGTCGTCGTGGTCGTCGGGGTGATCGGGGCCGGTACGGCCGGCGGCACCGGCGTGCGGGGGGCGGCGGTCGTGGTGGTCGACGCGGCGGTGGTGTCGGTGTCCGAACGCGACGACCAGACCAGCACCCCGACGAAGACCAGCGCGGCGACCAGCACCACGATGGCGGTGACGATCAGGGTGGTGGTGCCGTGGGGGCGCTGCGGTGCGGGTCCGTACCCGCCGGTGCCGTCGAGGTAGGGCGGCGGGCCCGCCGGCGGATACCCCGGATACCCGCCGGCGGGCCAGCCGCCCTGCTCCGGGTAGGGCAGCGGCGGGGGCTCGGGCGGGTACGGCGGGTAGCTCATGGGCGCTCCTGAGGGTCGGCCCACATCCTAAAACGGCACTCAGCGGCGGCCGCGCACCAATTTCCCGGGCCGTGCCGTGGTGGGCACGCCGTTCTCGGCGATCACCTCACCGGCGACGATCGTGGCGACATAGCCGTCGGCGGTCTGATCGAGCCGACGACCGCCACCGGGCAGGTCGTAGGTGATCACCGGTTTGTGCAGCCGCAGCCCCACGTGGTCGATGACGTTGAGATCGGCCTTGTAGCCCACCGCGATCCGGCCCCGGTCGCCGAGCCCGGCCACCCCCGCGGGTACCGAGGTGAGCTCCCGGATCGCTTGCGGCACACCGAGACGCCCCGACTTCCGGTCACGCGCCCAGTGGGTCAGCAGGTAGGTGGGGAAACTGGAGTCGCAGATCATGCCGTAGTGGGCGCCGCCGTCGCCGAGTCCGAGAACGACGTCGTCGCGGCGCAACAGCGCCCCCACGGTGTCCAGCGACCCGCCCTCGAAATTGGCCATCGCGCCCAACAGGATGGCGTGACCGTCGTCGTCGAGGACCCGGTCGTAGGCCTCCTCCACCGGCGAGACACCGCTGGCCGCGGCGCGCGCGGCGATGCTGTCGGCCGGGTCCGGCTCGTAGTTCGCGTCCTCGCCCAGCGGGAAGATCCAGTCCCACGCCTGCGCCATGTACAGGATCGGGTTGGCCGGCACCGTACTGGGGGAGTCGGCCAGAATGCGTTGGCGCACATCGGGTTTGCGCATTTCGGCGACCCGCTGCTCCAGCGGCAGGTGGGCGATTCGCTGATAGCTCGGGTAGAGCACGAACGGGTTGGCGGTCAACTCCAGCCCGATCATCAACCCGATCGGGCGGGGGAACACCTGGGCGGTCACCTGGCCCCCGGCGTCGTTGGCCTGCTCGATCATCGCGACGGCCTGCGGCCACACCGGCTCACCGCCGTTCAACGCGATCAGCGTGAACGTCACCGGCAGTCCGGCGTCGGAGGCGGCGTTGAACACCTGCTGCAGCACCGGCTGGAACCCGCCGGCCGGCAGATCGGGAACGAACTGGATCAACCCGCCGCCGCCGGCGGCCACACCACGGGCGATCTCGGTCAGCTCCCGTTCGGCCGCGGCGAAACTGGGGATCTGCTCACCGCCCTCGGTGCGGTGGGTGGCCAGCCGCGAGGACGCGAACCCCAACGCCCCGGCCTGCACCGCCTCGGTGGCCAGCGCCCGCATTTGAACCAGATCCTCCTCGGTGGCCGGCTCGCGGTTCGCGCCGCGGCGGCCCATCACGTACACCCGCAGCGGCGAGTGCGGCAGATACACCCCTACGTCGATATCGCGGCGCCCGGACTCCAACGCGTCGAGATACTGCGGGAAGGTCTCCCACGTCCAGGGCAGCCCGTCGGTCATCACCACCCCGGGGATGTCCTCCACCCCGGCCATGACGTCGATGAGCACGTCGTGGTCCTCGGCGCGGCACGGTGCGAAACCCACCCCGCAGTTGCCCATCACCGCGGTGGTCACCCCGTGCGCCGAGGACGGGGTGAGCCGATCCGACCAGATCGCCTGCCCGTCGTAGTGGGTGTGCAGGTCGACGAAGCCGGGGGTGACCAGCAGCCCGGTCGCGTCGATCTCACGGGCCGCCGAGCCGCTCACCGCGCCGACCGCGGCGATGACCCCGTCGCGCACCGCCACATCCCCTTCGAACGGGTCGCCGCCGGACCCGTCGACGATGGTGCCGTTGCGCAGAATCAGGTCGTAGTTCATGGTTCTAACCTACGGTTGGGGCACGGGTCGGGAAAGGCGCTGATGAAAACGACGGTGAGGCTCGGCCGGATCGCCGGGGTGGCGGTCGGGGTGCACTGGAGTGTGCTGGCGATCGTGGTGCTGCTGGTCGGCGGGCTCACCGTGCAGCTGCCCGCCATCGCCCCCGGCTATCCGACCGCGGCGTACGTGGCGGCGGCGGTGCTGGCCGCGGTGTTGTTCGTGGCCTCGCTGCTCGGCCACGAGCTCGCCCACGCGGTGGTGGCGCGCCGCAACGGCGTCGAGGTCGACGGGATCACGCTGTGGCTGCTCGGCGGGGTCGCCCGGCTGCGCGGCGAGGCGCCCACCCCGGGCGCGGATTTCCGGATCTCGGCGGTCGGTCCGGCCAGCAGCCTGCTGATCGCCGCCGGCTGCTACGGGCTGGCGCGTGTCGGTGCGCTGGTCGAGGCGGGCCCGCTGGTGGTGGCCGTGCCCACCTATCTGGCGGTGATCAACGTGGTGTTGGCGGTGTTCAACACCATCCCGGCGGCCCCGCTCGACGGCGGCCGGATCCTGCGCTCGGCGGTCTGGGCGTGGCGCGGCGACCGGTTCACCGCCACCGTGGTGGCCGCACGCGCGGGGCGCATCTTCGGGTTCACGCTCATCGCCCTGGGCATCCTGCAGGCCCTCAGCGGAGCCGGCCTCAACGGACTGTGGTGGGTGCTGCTCGGGCTGTTCGTGGTGACGATGGCCAACGCCGAGGAACAACAGGCCCGCACCACCACCGCGCTGGCCGGGGTGCGGGTGGGCGACGTGATGACCGCCGAGCCCGAGACCCTCGACGGCGACATCAGCGTCGCCGAGTTCGTGCAGCACACCGCGCTGGGGCGGCGCCACTCCAGCTTCCCGCTGCTCGACGACGGCCGGCCGGCCGGGCTGGTGACGTTCAACCGGGTCCGGGCGGTCCCCGCCGAGCAGCGGGCCACCACCGCGCTGCGCGACATCGCCTGCCCCCCGGAGCAGGTCCCGACCGCCCACCCCGACGAAGCGCTCACCGCGCTGCTGGGCCGGCTGTCGGCGGCCGCCGACGGGCGCGCCCTGGTCTACGCCGGCGGGGCGCTGGTCGGCATCGTCTCCCCCAGCGACATCAGCCGGGCGGTGGCGCTCGGCGGGCTCGGTGCCCGCTTCGACGACGGGTCGTGATGTCTGGATCCCGGCCGCAGCGGGTACCTACCGGACAGGCCGGGCGGTAGTCCGGACTCCCGCCTCGCCTAGCCCCCGGCCGTCAAGACGCCGGCGGTCGGGGGTGCCGCGGGCCCGCGCCGAGGACCACCGGGTGGGCCCGCGCGGCGTTCGACCGGCCCGATCAGCCCGGCTCGTCGAGGGTCACCACGACCCGCACCCGGCCGTCGGGGCCGCGCTCGGCGACACCGCGCCCGGCGCGGTCCACCCCGCCGAGGCGCAGGCTCAACGGCGCCCCGGCACCCAGAAAATTGCGCCACCAGGTCTTCGCCTCCGGCAGGTTCACCCCGACCACCACGGTCTCGCCGGTCTTACCGCTGCGCCGGTAGGCCACCGGGATCGTGAACCTGCGCCCCGAGCGGCGCCCGGTATAGCTCAACCGGGTGATGGAGGTGGGGAGCAACCGGCCCAGCCGGGAGTCGCCCAGCGCCATCACCGCGGCGTTCAGCGGCGGGGCCGCGCGCATCACGGCGCGACCGAGACGGTGCCCTCGTCGCGAAGTGCTCATGATTGTCGTCTCCTTACCTACGTCGCCTACGTCGGGTTACCCGTCGGGACGGTGGCGGGCCAGGCCAGGGCCGCGCACAACGCGGTCAGCGCCACGCCCTGCAGCACGGTGCGCACGGTGATGACCCGATCCCACGCGATCTGCAGCTGCCGGGCCCGCCCGGGCGGGCACCCGCGGGTGGTGGCCGCGGTGAGCTCCCGGTTGATCGGCGCGCTGATCCGCCGGTAGACCAGCAGCCAGCCCAGCAGCACCGCCACGGCGAACCCGGCGGCGCACGCCGGGACCCACTGCCGGGCACCGGCTGCCACCGCGGCGCTGAGGCCCGCTCCGAGGCCGCCGACGATCCCGAAGACCGGCATCCGGCGATCGCCGTAGGCATGCATGAACCCGGTGGCCGAGGCCAGCGGGCCGTCCTCGAGGTGCGCCAACGCCGGCCGCAACACCACCGCGCAGAACATGTCGGTGCCGAACAGCACCGCCACCCCCAGGATCGCCACCACGGCAGCGATCCGAGCCGAATCGGCCATCGGCCACCTCCTAGCATCGATAGGGTTTCTAGCAATGCTAGATCACGGCCCCGGTTCCGGCAATAGCGTCGCTATGGTTTCTAGCGGCGCTATATTCCAGGGGTGGCCGAGGACCGTCGCACCCGTGAGCGCCGCGCCCGGCGGCGGTTGATCATCGCCGCGGCGCGGCGCCTGGCCGAATCCGAGGGCTGGGACGCGGTCACCACCCGGCGGCTCTCGGTGGAGGTCGAGTACAGCCAACCGGTGCTCTACACCCATTTCGCCGGGATGGACGAGGTGGTGGCGGCGGTCGCCGTCGACGGGTTCGAGGAGCTCGCCGCGGCGTTGCGCGCCGCCCGCCGCGGCTCCGGCGGCGGCCGCGCGGCGCTGCGTCGCGCGGCCGGCGCCTACCTCGACTTCGCGGAGCAGAACGCGGCGCTGTATGAGGCGATGTTCACCCGCGGCACGCTGCTGCGCTTCGCCGCCCCCGAGACGCCCGAGCCGGTGACCGTCGCCTACGGCGAACTGCGGCGCGTGGTCGCCGCGGTCGCCGGCGGCCGCGACGTGGACACCTACGCCGAGGTGGTGTGGGCGGGCTTGCACGGGCTGGTCACCCTCGACCGCGACGGGCGGTTGCGCCCGCAGTACCGCGCCGCGCGCCTGGACATGTTGATCGGCGTGCTGGCCGGCGATCACCCGGCGTGACCGGCGGCCGTCGTCGCCTGTCGGCGGATCGGCGGATCGGCGTACCGCCGTTGGCGGGCCGGCGGTGTGTGAGGATCACCTCATGCCCAACACCGTGATCGAGGTCCGCCGTACCTACAGCCGCGACGACGAGATCGCCCTCATCGACGCCGTGCACGACGCGCTGGTCGACGCGTTCGCGATCCCGGCCGACAACCGCTGCCTGCGCCTGATCGTCCACGAGCCGCACCGGTTCGCCGCCGCGCCGAACCTGGCCGACCCCGAGCGCTACACCCTGGTGACCATCGACTGTTTCGCCGGCCGTTCGGTGCAGGCCAAACGCAACCTGTACCGCGGCATCGTCGAACGGCTTGGTGCGCTGGGGATTCCCGGTGACCACATCGCAATCGTGGTGCGGGAGAACACGACCGAGAACTTCGGGATCCGCGGCGGGCAGGCCGCCTGCGACGTCGACCTGGGGTATCCGGTCACCGTCTGAGACGGCGCGCACAGGCCGCGCACAGGCGTAGATTCGACCTATGAGCGCATCCGTCAGCGACCCCGACACCCTCGAGACCCTGCGCGCCCTGCTGCGCGACGCCGTCACCCGGCTCATCGAGCACGCCGAGGCGCTCACCGACGATCTGTCCGAGCCGGTGGCCACCTACCGGCCCACCGCCGAGGCCAACAGCATCGCCTGGCTGCTGTGGCACGCCGCGCGGGCCCAGGACATCCAGATCGCCGACCTCGCCGGGGCGCCCCAGGCCTGGGACCGGTGGGTGGGGCGCTTCGGGCTCGACCTCGACGCCGACGACACCGGCTACGGGCACACCCCTGAGCAGGTCGCTAAGGTGCGCGCGCCGGCCGAGCTGCTCGTCGGCTACTACCGCGACGTGCACGAGCGCACCCTGGAGTATGTGGGGCGGGTCGACGCCGCGGAGCTGAACCGGGTGGTCGACACCGGCTGGGATCCGCCGGTGACCGCCGCGGTGCGCCTGGTCAGCATCATCGACGACTGTGCCCAGCACCTGGGGCAGGCGGCCTATCTGCGCGGCATCGTGCCGGCGTGACCCCGCCGATTTGACAGGTGTCGAGGGCGCAGTTACCCGGATCACATTCGGTGACTAGCATGGGCCTATGACTGCGACTTCCGACGTTCAGACGCCCAACACCGGCACCATCCTCAACCCGGCCACCGGCGAGGTGGCCGGGCAGGTGCAGTGGACCGATCCGGTGCAGATCCCCGCGATCGCCGACGGGCTGCGCAGCGCGCAACGCGAGTGGGAGCAGCGCGGCGCCAAGGGCCGTGCCAAGACGCTGGCCCGCTTCGCGGTGTGGCTCGGTGACCATCGCGACGAGATCGAGGATCTGCTGATCGCCGAGACCGGCAAGAGCAAAACCGATGCGGTCCAAGAGGTGCCGCTGCTGATCATGATCCTGTCGTATGTCATCAAGACCATGGACAAGGCGCTGGCCCCGGAGCGCCGGCCGGCACCGATGGCGATGCTGGCAATCAAGAAGATCGCCGTGCACTACCGGCCCCGCCCGGTGGTCGGCATCATCGCCCCGTGGAACTACCCGGTGGCCAACGCGATGATGGACGCCATCGGCGCCCTGGCGGCAGGCTGCGCGGTGCTGCTCAAACCGTCCGAGCGCACCCCGCTCACCGCCGAGCTGCTGTGCCGCGGCTGGCGGGAATCCGGCGGCCCGGAGGTCCTGGCGCTGGCCCAGGGGGCGCGTGAGGTCTCCGAGGCGGTCATCGACAACGTCGACTACGTGCAGTTCACCGGCTCCAGCGCCACCGGCATCAAGGTGATGGAGCGCGCCGCCCGCCGGTTGACCCCGGTCAGCCTGGAGCTCGGCGGCAAGGACCCGATGATCGTGCTCGAGGACGCCGACGTCGATTTGGCCGCGCACGCCGCGGTGTGGGGCGCGATGTTCAACGCCGGGCAGACCTGCGTGTCGGTGGAGCGGGTGTACGTGCTCGAACCGGTCTACGACCGGTTCGTTGAGGCGGTGCTGCGCGACGTCAAGGAACTGCAGGTCGGCGCCGGTGAGGGCAAACACTTCGGCGCGCTGATCAACGACGACCAGCTGGCCATCACCGAACGTCACGTGCGCGACGCGCTGGCGGCGGGGGCGCGCGCGCTGACCGGCGGCAAGCGCACCGAGGGCCCGGGCAGCTTCTACCCGCCCACGGTGCTCGTCGACGTCGACCACTCGATGGCCTGCATGACCGAGGAGACGTTCGGGCCCACCCTGCCGATCATGAAGGTCGCCACCGTGGAGGAGGCGATCCGGCTGGCCAACGCCAGCACCTACGGGCTGAGCGCCTCGGTGTTCTCCGGCGACACCGCCCGCGCCCGCGACGTCGCCCTGCAGCTGGAGTGCGGCGCGGTCAACATCAACGACGTCATCACCAACCTGATGTGCACCACCGCCCCGATGGGCGGCTGGAAGACCTCCGGGATCGGCGCCCGCTTCGGCGGGGCCGACGGCATCCGTAAGTTCTGCCGGCAGGAGACCGTCGTGACCCCGCGCACCAACGTCGGCGCGGGCGGCAACTACTACCACAACTCGCTCAAGGCGCTGGCCCGGATGAACCGGATGCTGACCAAGTCGGCGTTGTCGCGCCCGCGCCGCACCGCCAAATAGTGCGGTTCGCCGCGACCCTGCTGTTGTGGCTGATCGCCACCGTCGCCCTGGCGGTGGCCGTGCCCACCGGGTGGGCGCAACGCCACCTCGTCGACGCCGACGGCTACGCCGCCCTGGCGCAGCGCGCCGCCGCAGATCCGGTGCTGCAGCAGGCGGTCGCCTCCCAGCTGAGCACCCAGGCGATGGTGCTGATCACCGAGCACGGCGCCAGTGTGGACAGCGCCCTGGTGGAGGGGGTGGCCGCCGGCTACACCGGCGGCGCGCAGTTCCCCCAGCGGTTCGCCCACCTCAACACCGAGGCACACCGCTGGGCGTTCACCGCCGCCGACGGTGAGTTCACCGTCGACGTCGCCCCGATGCTCAACGACGCCGCCTTCCGTCAGGTCCTTGACCACTACGACGTGACGGTGCCCGACACCGTGACGGTGCCGGTGACCGCGGTGCCCGCCGACGCGCAGTGGCTGCGTGCCGGCCGGCTGCACCCGCTGACCCTGTGGGGGCCGATAGTCAGCGTCGGTGCGGCGGTGCTCACCGCGGCGGCCGCCCTCACCGCGCTGGCGGTGGCACGCCGGCGCGGCAAGACCCTGGCCGCACTCGGCGTCTCGGCGCTGCTGGTCGGCGCGGCCGGCTGGGCGGCCATCGAGGTCGGCCGACGTGAGGTCGACACGGCGCTGAACACCACCACCGGCGACGTGCGGCGCATCGCCGAGGTGCTGGTCGAGCAGGCCGTCGCCGGGATGCACCAGTGGCTGAACCTGACCCTGGCCGCCGGCGGCGCCCTGGTGGCGTTCGGGGTGTTGACCGCCCTGCTGGGCGGATTGCGCCGCCGCGGCTGACCGATTCAGCGCAACTCACATCCGCGTCACCGAATCGGTGACCTCACAACCGGATCGCCCCCGGTGCGGGCGATATTGTGCGGTGAATCACTCTCCGGCAGGGGCTTTCCCCGGTTTTCACAGCGCATCACTATCTTGGCGTTACGTGGTGGAAACGTGGGGTTCCTAGCGTTGAACGCATGGCGCAGAGCGCAGGACACGACGGCACCGGGACCCCTGGTGCGCCCCGCGACGTGGTGGTGGTCGGCCACGGCATGGTCGGGCACCGCTTCGTCGAGGCGCTGCGGGCCCGCGACACCGAGGCGCGGTGGCGCATCACGGTTCTCGCCGAGGAACCCAACGCCGCCTACGACCGGGTGGCGCTGACCTCCTACACCGAGGGCTGGGACCGCGACCGGCTGGCGTTGCCCGGCAACGACTACGCCGGCGACGACCGGGTGCGTCTGCTGCTGAACACCCGGGTCGGCGCCGTCGACCGGAACGCCAAGACCGTCACCGCCGCCGACGGTGCCTGCCACCGCTACGACACCCTGGTGCTGGCCACCGGCTCGTACGCGTTCGTGCCCCCGGTGCCCGGCCATGACCTGCCCGGCTGCCACGTCTACCGCACCCTCGACGACCTCGACGCGATCCGCGCCGACACCGAGGGCGCCCTGGCGGCCGGTCACGCCACCGCGGGGGTGGTGATCGGCGGCGGGCTGCTCGGCCTGGAGGCGGCCAACGCGCTGCGCGGCTTCGGGCTGCACACCCACATCGTGGAGAAGGCGCCGCGGCTGATGGCCGCGCAACTCGACGACGCCGGCGGGGCGCTGCTGGGCAGCCTCATCACCGACCTGGGCATCGCGGTGCACACCGGCGCGGGCACCGAGGCGATCGAGCAGCGCACCCACGCCGACGGCGCCACCTCGCTGCGGGTCCGGCTCTCCGAGGGCCGCACCCTCGACGCCGGCCTGGTGATCTTCGCCGCCGGGGTGCGCCCCCGCGACGAACTGGCCGGCGCGGCCGGGGTGCGACTCGCCGAGCGCGGCGGGGTGCTCACCGACCTGTCCTGTGTCACCAGCGACCCCGACATCTACGCGATCGGGGAGGTCGCCGCGATCGAGGGCCGCTGCTACGGGCTGGTCGGGCCGGGCTACGCCACCGCCGAGGTGGTCGTCGACCGGCTCTTGGAGGGCGCCGCGGAGTTCCCCGGGGCGGACATGTCGACCAAACTCAAGCTGCTCGGCGTCGACGTCGCCAGCTTCGGCGACGCGCTCGGCGCCACCGACGACTGCCTGCAGGTCGTCGTCAACGACCCGGTCAAACGCACCTACGCCAAACTGGTGCTCTCCGACGACGCCGCCACCCTGCTCGGCGGCATCCTGGTCGGCGACGTCTCGGCCTACGGGATGCTGCGCCCGATGGTCGGCTCCGAACTGCCCGGCGACCCGATGAGCCTGATCACCCCGGCGACCGACGGCGCGCCGGCACTCGGGGTCGCGGCGCTGCCGGACTCGGCCCAGATCTGTTCGTGCAACAACGTCAGCAAGGGCGATCTGACCTGTGCGATCGCCGACGGCTGCACCGACGTGGCGATGCTCAAGGACCGCACCCAGGCGGGCACCTCCTGCGGCTCGTGCATCCCGCTGCTCAAACAGCTGCTGGAAGCCGAAGGGGTGGAGCAGTCGAAGTCGTTGTGCGAACACTTCTCCCAGTCGCGCGCGGAACTGTTCGAGATCATCTCGGCCACCGACATCCGCACGTTCTCCGGGTTGATCGAGCGTTTCGGCAGCGGAAAAGGCTGCGACATCTGCAAACCCACGGTCGCCTCGATCCTGGCGTCGACCGGCAGCGACCACATCCTCGACGGCGAGCAGGCGTCGCTGCAGGACTCCAACGACCACTTTCTGGCCAACATCCAGCGCAACGGCACCTACTCGGTGGTGCCGCGGGTTCCCGGCGGCGACATCAAACCCGAACACCTCATCCTGATCGGCCAGATCGCCCAGGACTTCGGCCTGTACACCAAGATCACCGGCGGTCAGCGCATCGACCTGTTCGGTGCCCGTGTCGACCAGCTGCCCGCCATCTGGAAACGCCTCGTCGACGCCGGCATGGAATCCGGCCAGGCCTACGGCAAGTCGCTGCGCACGGTGAAAAGCTGTGTGGGCAGCGACTGGTGCCGCTACGGCCAACAGGACTCGGTGCAGATGGCGATCGACCTCGAGCTGCGCTACCGTGGGCTGCGCGCCCCGCACAAGATCAAGATGGGTGTCTCCGGCTGTGCGCGCGAATGCGCCGAGGCCCGCGGCAAGGACGTCGGGGTGATCGCCACCGAGGTCGGCTGGAACCTCTATGTCTGCGGCAACGGCGGCATGACCCCCCGACACGCCCAGCTGCTGGCCGGCGACCTCGACGACGAGACGCTGGTGCGCTACATCGACCGGTTCCTGATGTTCTACATCCGCACCGCCGACCGCCTGCAGCGCACGGCGCCGTGGCTGGAGGACCTCGACGGCGGCCTGGAGCATCTGCGGGACGTGGTCTGCGACGACTCCTTGGGCCTGGCCGCCGAATTCGAGGCCGCCATGGCCCGCCACGTCGAGGGCTACCGGTGCGAATGGAAAGGCGTGCTGGAAGACCCCGACAAACTCGCCCGGTTCGTCTCGTTCGTCAACGCCCCCGACGCCGAGGACGAGACCGTGAGTTTCGTCGACCACAACGGGCGCAAGGTGCCCGCCCCGGTCGCCATCGGCATGCCGGGACTGCGAAGCGACAAGGAGGACCTGTGATGACCCTGCTGGACGACCGGACCACCCTGCTCGCCGATACCGCGTGGACCCCGGCCTGCGCCTACGCGCACCTGATCCCCGGCCGCGGGGTCGGGGTGCTGCTCGACGACGGCACCCAGGCCGCGCTGTTCCGCCTCGACGACGGCTCGCTGGCGGCACTGGGCAACATCGACCCGTGCTCCGGGGCGGCGGTGCTCTCCCGCGGGCTGGTCGGCGATCGCGGTGGGCGGCCGGTCGTGCAGTCACCGATCAACAAGCAGGCGTTCGCCCTCGACGACGGAACCTGCCTCGACGCCCCCGGGGTCGCGGTCGCGGTGTACCCCACCCGCGTCGGGGCGGGTGGCCAGGTGCTGGTGGGCCGCCCCGCCTGAGCGCTCCGCGCCGCTGGTGTGGGCACTCCGGTGTGGGCACTCCGGTGTGTGTACTCCAGTGTGGGCACTCGGGTGTGTGCACTCAGGGCGAAGGGTTGTGCGTCTACGGCGTGAAAAGTGCTGGTGTGGGCGCCGTGAGCGCACAAACCCCGGCGGGGGAGCCACGCGGACGCCGTGGGCGCACAAGTCTCCGCCGTGGGCGCACAAGCCCCGGCGCGCTCAGGGCGAACCGGTCAGCATCGCCCACAGGAACGAGAAGCTCAGCGCCGACTTGAACGCGGTCTGGGCGTTGTCGGCCGCCCCGGCATGCCCACCCTCGATGTTCTCGTAGTAGCGCACCCGGTGCCCGGCGGCCTCCAGTGCGGCGGTCATCTTGCGGGCGTGCCCGGGGTGCACCCGGTCGTCGCGGGTGGAGCTGGTCATCAGCAGCGCCGGGTAGGGCGCATCGGCGGTGATGTTGTGGTACGGCGAGTACTTCTCGATGAACGCCCAGTCGGCGGGATCGTCGGGGTTGCCGTATTCGGCGACCCAGGAGGCGCCGGCCAGCAACCGGTGATACCGGCGCATGTCCAGCAGCGGCACACTGCACACCAGCGCGCCGAACAGCTGCGGGTAGGCGGTCAGCATGATGCCCATCAGCAGTCCGCCGTTGCTGCCCCCCTGCGCGCCGAGCCGCGCCGGGGTGCTCACGCCCCGCTCGACGAGATCGGCGGCGACCGCGGCGAAATCCTCGGCGACCCGGTGGCGGTTCTCCCGCATCGCCTGGGTGTGCCAGCGCGGACCGTACTCGCCGCCGCCGCGGATGTTGGCCAACACGTAGGTGCCGCCGCGCGCCAGCCACAACCGCCCCAGCACGCCGTCGTAGCCGGGGGTGCGGGCCACCTCGAAGCCGCCGTAGCCGCCGAGCAGGGTCGGTCCGCTCGCCCCGGCCGGGCGCACCACGAAGTAGGGCACCGCGGTGCCGTCCGGCGAGGTGGCGAAGTGCTGGTCGACGTCGATGTCGTCGGCGTCGAAGAACGCCGGGGCGGACTTGATCTCGGTCAACGGCGCGCCGGCCGTGCCGTGCAGCAGCCGCGACGGGCTGGTGAAACCGCTGTAGTCGATGAAGATTTCGTTGTCGGTGGCGTCGGTGTCGTCGGCCGCGACGATCGTCGCCGTGGTGTTCGCCGGGATCTCCGGGACCGCGGTGGCAGTCCAGTCGCCGGGGCGCACGATCTGCACCCGACTGGCCACGTCGACCAAGGTGACCAGCACCAGGGCGTCGCGGGTCCACGCGTAGTGGTGCAGCGCGGTGTGGTCGTCGGGTTCGAACACCACCTGCGGGGTGGCCGTGCCGGCGAGGAAGCCGTCGTAGTCGGCGGCCAGCAGCGAGCCGGCCCGATAGGCGGCGGTCCCGGTCAGCCACTCGCTGCGCAACTCGATCAGCAGCCACTGCCGGTGCACCGACACCGTCGCGTCGGTGGGGGCGTCGAGGCGGATCAGCTCCGCGTCGCCGGACTGCCCGCGCAGCTCGTAGACCTCGTCGTTGAAGAAATCGAGGGCGCGGCGGATGAAGGTCCGCTCGAAACCCGGGGTGCGCCCGGCCTCGGCGGCGACGATGACATCGCCGGGCGCGCCGCTGAACACCGTCTGCGCCTCCTCCAGCGGCTGCCCGCGGCGCCACCGTTTGACGATGCGCGGATACCCCGAGTCGGTCAGTGAGTCCGGCCCGAAATCGGTGCCCACCAACACCGTGTCCTCATCGAGCCAGCTCAGATGGCTCTTGGCCTCCGGCAAGCGAAACCCGTCGTCGACGAATTCTCCTGTGGCCAAGTCGAATTCGCGCACGATCGCCGCATCCGAGCCGCCCGCGGACAATGCCACCAGGGCGCGGGTGCGTTCGGGCTCGATGACGTCGGCGCCGGCCCAGACCCAGTTGGTGTCGTCGCGGCGGCCCAACTCGTCGACGTCGATGAGCACCTCCCACTCGGGGTGCTCGCTGCGGTAGCTGTCCAGCGTGGTGCGCCGCCACAGGCCCCGCGGGTTGGCCGCGTCGCGCCAGAAGTTGTACAGGTACGCCCCGCGGCGGCGCACATACGGGATGCGCGCGTCGGTGTCGAGGACCTCGAGTGCGGCCGCGCGGCGCGCCTCGAACTCGGCGCCGGCGAACTCCGCCACGGTCGGGGCGTTGCGGGCGCGCACCCAGTCCAGGGCGTCGTCGCCGGTGATGTCTTCCAGCCAGAGGTACGGGTCGGTGCTCACGGGCCCCATTGTGACCGCAGCGGTACTGTGAGGTGAATAACACCGTGAGACGAGGAGTGAGCGCTGATGACGGTCTATGCACGGCCCGGTTCGCCGGATGCGGTGATGAGCTTCGAGTCGCGGTACGGCAACTTCATCGGCGGGCAGTGGGAGCCCCCGGTGGCCGGGCGCTACTTCGAGAACGTCTCCCCGGTGACCGGCCAGGTGTTCTGTGAGGTGGCCCGCTCCGACGGCGACGACGTCGACAAGGCCCTCGACGCCGCGCACGCCGCCGCACCCGCCTGGGGCAAGACCGCCCCGGCCGAGCGCGCGCAGGTGCTGTTGGCGATCGCCGACCGCATCGAGGCGAACCTCGACGCGCTGGCGGTGGCCGAGTCGTGGGACAACGGCAAACCGATCCGGGAGTGCCTGGCCGCCGACCTGCCGTTGGCCGCCGACCATTTCCGCTACTTCGCCGGGGTGATCCGTGCCCAGGAGGGCACCTTGTCCCAGATCGACGAGGACACGATCGCCTACCACTTCCACGAGCCGCTCGGGGTGGTCGGCCAGATCATCCCGTGGAACTTCCCGCTGCTGATGGCGGTGTGGAAACTGGCCCCCGCGCTGGCCGCCGGCAACGCGGTGGTGCTCAAACCCGCCGAGCAGACCCCGGCGTCGATCCTGTACCTGATGAGCCTGATCGGGGAGCTGATCCCGCCCGGGGTGGTCAACGTGGTCAACGGGTTCGGTGAGGAGGCCGGCAAGCCGCTGGCCTCGTCCAACCGGATCGCCAAGGTCGCGTTCACCGGGGAGACCTCCACCGGCCGGCTGATCATGCAGTACGCCAGCACCAACCTGATCCCGGTCACCCTGGAGCTTGGCGGCAAGAGCCCCAACATCTTCTTCTCCGATGTGCTGGCCGCCTCCGACGCCTACCAGGACAAGGCGCTGGAGGGGTTCGTCGGGTTCGCGCTGAACCAGGGCGAGGTGTGCACCTGCCCGTCCCGGTCGCTGATCCAGGCCGACATCTACGACGAGTTCCTCGAGCTGGCCGCGATCCGCACCAAGGCGATCCGTCAGGGCGACCCGCTGGACACCACCACCATGGTCGGCAGCCAGGCCTCCAAACAGCAGTTGGACAAGGTGCTGTCCTACATCGCGATCGGCCGCGAGGAGGGCGCGACGGTGATCTCCGGCGGCGAGCGCGCCGATCTGGGCGGCGACCTCGCCGGCGGCTACTACGTGCAGCCGACCATCTTCGGCGGCGACAACACGATGCGGGTCTTCCGGGAGGAGATCTTCGGCCCGGTCGTCACCGTCACCGCGTTCGGCGACTACGACGAGGCCATCGCCATCGCCAACGACACCCTCTACGGGCTCGGTGCGGGGGTGTGGAGCCGCGACATCAACACCGCCTACCGGGCCGGGCGCGACATCAGGGCCGGCCGGGTGTGGACCAACTGCTACCACGTCTACCCCGCCCACGCGGCGTTCGGCGGCTACAAACAGTCCGGGTTCGGCCGGGAGAACCACAAGATGGCCCTCGAGCACTATCAGCAGACCAAAAACCTGCTGGTCTCCTACAACGACCAGGCGTTGGGCCTGTTCTGAGCGCGCCCGGGACGCCTTCGGCGAGTCGGTCCCCCCGCGGTGGGGGCCATCGGCAGTAAAGTTGGCGGCGTGATTCCCCTGCCGCGCCCCTGGGTGCTGGCCAGCGCCATGCTGGTCGGCGTCGCGGTCGGGATGCTCGCCGCGATCTCGGCCAGCCTGCTCGTCGACGCCCGGGTGCGCCCCGACGTGGTGATCGCGGTGGTGCTCGGGGTGCCCACCGTGGTGGGCCTGCTCACGCTGCTGCTGGCCGGCCGGCGCTGGCTGACCGCGGCGGGGGCGTTCGTGTTGGCCGTCGCGCCCGGCTGGTTCGCCACCCTGGCCGCGATCGAGGTGGTCATGAGTGGCTGATCCGCGAGACCCCCACGATCCCCCCGACACCGACGCCGACGCGGCCGCGGAGGACCCCGAGGCCGGCGCCGACGGCTCGGAGACCGGCGCGGACGCCGGGGACAGCGAGGCGGCGGTCGACACCGCCGCGCTGCCGCTGACCGAGCCGTCGCCGGCGCCGCTGTTCGACTCCGGCCCGTTCCCCGAACCGCTGGAGGTGGTCGACCCGGACCTGGACTCGCGGCTGGATCTGGACTCCGGGGACGTCGCGCCGGCCGGGTACGCCTATGCCGACATCACCGACGAGGCGGCCGACGCGGCCGCGCCGGCGCGGTCGGTGGTCGTGCCCGGCCAGTACACCTTCGTCAAATGGTGGAAGCTGCTTTTGGTGCTCGCCGCGGTGTGGATCCCCGCCGGGGCCCTCGGGGTGGGCCTGTACTACTGGTGGGTGGCACTGGGGGTCAAGACCCCGGCGGTGTTCGTGGTGCTGATCTACACGGTGGTCTGCATCGTCGTGGGGCTGATCCTCGCGATGGCCGGCAACAGACCGCTGGTCGCGGCGTTGGCGATCGCGGTGATGACCGCCGTGTTCGCCTCGGTGGCCGCCGCGGCCCCGCTCTACGGCCACTACTACTGCGAGGTCACCGTGCCGCTGGGCGGGCGCTGCCTGGCCGGGATCATCCCCTACTGACCGTACTGACCGTTCCGGGCGTTCACGCCCCGGCGGGCGGCTTGTGGTAGCTGACCAGGTTGACGTCGAGAACCTCGTCGGTGAAGTAGTACTCGCAGCCGGTCAGGTACCGCATGTAGCGCTCGTAGACCTCCTCGGAGGTCAACGCGATGGCGCGGTCCTTGTTGGCCCTGAGCGCCTCGGACCACAGGTGCAGCGTCTTGATGTAGTGCGGGCGCAGCGACAGGCACTCGTCGACGGTGAACCCGGCTTTCTCGCCGTGCTCGACCATCATCCCCGCGGTGGGCAGGCGCCCCTTCGGGAAGATCTCGGTGACGATGAACTTGATGAACCGCGCGGTCTCGAAGGTCAGCTTCTTGCCGCGGGCGTTCAGGTCGTACGGGTGGTAGCTGGCGCTGCTCTGGATGGTCATCCGGCCGTCGTCGGGCAGGATCTCGAAGCAGCGGGCGAAGAAGTCGTCGTAGCGTTCGTGGCCGAAGTGCTCGAACGCCTCGATCGACACGATCCGGTCCACGGGGGTGCGGAACTGCTCCCAGCCCTGCAGCAGCACCAGGCGGTCGCGTTGGCTCTCGATGCTGTTCAACAGGTTCTGGGAGTAGGCCCGCTGGTTCTTCGACAGGGTCAGGCCGATGACGTTGACGTCGTACTTCTCGATCGCGCGGCACATCGTCGCACCCCAGCCGCAGCCGATGTCGAGCAGGGTCATCCCCGGCTGCAGGTCCAGTTTGTCCAGGTTGAGATCGACCTTGGCGACCTGGGCCTGCTCGAGGGTCAGGTCGGCCGGCTCGAAGTAGGCGCAGCTGTAGGTGCGGCTCGGATCCTGGAAGAGGGCGAAGAAATCGTCGGAGAGGTCATAGTGGGCCTGAACGTCGTCGAAACGGGGACGCAGGCGCGGGGCCTCGGAAGAGGAGGAGGTGTGCGGCGTGTGCATGGTCCTTGGCGTCTTTCGTCGTCCTGGGGCGTGGGGTCCTGCGGCAGCGGCATCGGTGTCGTGGTCGGCGGGCGGAGCAGTTCCGCATACACCGTAAGGTAGCGGATGACCCGGGCGAATTGCGCCCCGGACCCGCTGGCGACGACGGTGTTTCGCGACATCGGCGGTTGTCGCGTTCGTACGGGTCCGATACCCGCGCCGGCGGCGGGCTAAACGCGGCCGGGCGCGGCGGTCGCGGCGCGGCGCCGACCCGGTGAGTTTATGGTGAACGGGTGACTAGCCACTATGACGTCGTCGTCCTCGGAGCCGGCCCCGGCGGGTATGTCGCCGCGATCCGCGCCGCCCAACTCGGGTTGACCACCGCGATCGTCGAACCCAAATACTGGGGCGGGGTCTGCCTGAACGTGGGGTGCATCCCGTCGAAGGCGCTGCTGCGCAACGCCGAGCTGGCCCACATCTTCACCAAGGACGCCGAGATGTTCGGCATCAGCGGGCAGGCCACCTTCGACTACGGCGTCGCCTTCGACCGCAGCCGCAAGATCGCCGACGGCCGGGTCTCCGGGGTGCACTACCTGATGAAGAAGAACAAGATCACCGAGATCCACGGCTACGGGCGGTTCACCGACGCGCGCACCGTCTCGGTCGAGCTCAACGAGGGCGGCAGCCAAGAGGTCACCTTCGACAACGCGATCATCGCCACCGGGTCCAGCACCCGGCTGGTCCCGGGCACCAGCCTGTCCGAGAACGTGGTCACCTACGAGAAGCTGATCTTGACCCGCGACCTGCCCGACTCGATCATCATCGCCGGGGCGGGGGCGATCGGCATGGAGTTCGGCTACGTGCTGGCCAACTACGGCGTCGAGGTCACCATCGTGGAGTTCCTGCCGCGGGTGCTGCCCAACGAGGACCCCGAGGTCTCCAAGGAGATGGCCAAACAGTTCAAGAAGCTGGGCGTGACGATCCGCACCGGCACCAAGGTCGAGAGCATCGACGACGGCGGCGACCGGGTCAGCGTCACCGTCAGCGCCGACGGCGACACCGAGACGCTCACCGCCGACAAGGTGCTGCAGGCGATCGGGTTCGCCCCCAACGTCGAGGGCTACGGCCTCGACGAGGCCGGGGTGGCGCTCACCGACCGCCGGGCGATCGGCGTCAACGAGTTCCTGCGCACCAGCGTCGACCACATCTACGCGATCGGCGACGTCACCGGGCTGCTGCAGTTGGCCCACGTCGCCGAGGCGCAGGGCGTGGTGGCCGCCGAGACCATCGGCGGGGCGGAGACGATGCCCCTGGGCGACTACCGGATGATGCCGCGGGCCATCTTCTGCCAGCCGCAGGTCGCCAGCTTCGGGCTCACCGAAGAGCAGGCCCGCGACGAGGGCTACGACGTCACGGTGGCGAAGTTCCCGTTCACCGCCAACGCCAAGGCGCACGGCGCGGGCGACCCCAGCGGGTTCGTCAAGCTGATCGCCGACGCGACCTACGGCGAGCTGCTCGGCGGGCATATGGTCGGCCACGACGTCTCCGAGCTGCTGCCCGAGCTGACCCTGGCGCAGAAATGGGACCTGACCGCCACCGAGCTGGCCCGCAACGTGCACACCCACCCGACCATGTCCGAGGCGCTGCAGGAGTGCTTCCACGGGCTGGTCGGGCACATGATCAACATGTGAGCCGGCCCGGCCGGCGCCGACGGCGCCCGCGCGCCGGGCGGCGCGGCGGCCTAGGGTCGCCGGTATGGGACTGAGTTATTCGAGTGTGGTCGACGCCCCGCGCGACGAGGTGTTCGCCTGGCACGCCCGGCCGGGGGCGATCCACCGGCTCTCCCCGCCGTGGCAGTCGATGCGGGTGATCGCCGAGGCGGCCTCGCTGGCCGACGGCCGCGCGCGGTTGCGGCTGCCCGGCGGGCTGCGCTGGGTGGCCGACCACCAACCCGACGGCTACGACCCGCCGGCGCGCTTCGTCGACCGGATCGGGCGCGGCGGGCTGGCCTCGCTGCCGGCCTGGGCGGTGGTGCGCTGGCGCCACACCCACGACTTCGCCGAGGTGGGCCCCGGCCGCACCCGCCTGACCGACCGCATCGACACCGTCGTCCCGGGGTTCGCGCTGCGGCCGATGTTCGCCTACCGGCATCGTCAACTCGCCGCCGACCTCGCCGCCCACGCCCGGGCGGCGGCGGCCGGGTTTGCGCCGCGCACGATCGCGGTGACCGGCGCCTCCGGGCTCATCGGCTCGGCGTTGACGGCGTTTTTGTCCACCGGCGGGCACCGGGTCGTCCGGCTGGTGCGCCGGGCCGCGGCCGACCCGGGGGAGCGGCAGTGGAACCCGGCCGACCCGCATCCGGATCTGCTCGACGGGGTGGATGCGGTGATCCATTTGGCCGGCGCGTCGGTGGCCGGGCGGTTCACCGAGGCGCACCGCCGCGCGCTGCGCGACTCGCGCATCGCACCGACCCGCCGGCTGGCGGAGCTGGTGGCCGCCGCCGACACCCCGATCACGTTGCTGTCGGCCTCGGGCATCGGCTACTACGGCGCGCACCCCGGGGATGCCGTGCTCACCGAGGACAGCGAACGCGGCGACGACTTCCTCGCCCAGCTCGCCGTCGACTGGGAGGCGGCGACCGCGCCGGCCGCGGCGGCCGGGCAGCGCGTGGTGACGGTGCGCACCGGGATCGTGCAGTCCCCGCGCGGCGGCACCCTGGGGCTGCAGCTGCCGCTGTTCCGCGCCGGGCTCGGCGGGCGCCTCGGCGACGGCCGCCAATGGCTGTCGTGGATCGGCATCGACGACCTGATCGACGTCTTTCACCGCGGCCTGTGGGACACCGACCTGGCCGGGCCGGTCAACGCGGTCGCCCCGAACCCGGTGCGCAACCTCGACTACACCCGCACCCTGGGTCGGGTGCTGCGCCGGCCGACGGTGCTGCCGGTGCCGGCGCTGGGCCCGCGGCTGCTGCTCGGCGCCCAGGGGGCCCGCGAGATGGCGCAGGCCAGCCAGCGGGTGGCCCCCGACCGGCTGCTCGGCGCCGGGCACACCTTCCGCCACGCCACGCTGGAACCGGCGCTGCGCCATCTGCTCGGCCGGGTCCGCGACTAACGCACCCGACCCCGGTTGGCCGCCCACAGCTGCGCGGACAACACGGTGGCGAACGCGCACCAGGCCGGGTAGGCGGCGAGCAGCGCCCCGCGGCCGGCGCGCACCGCGGCGGCGCGGCGGGTCACATCGGCGGCGCTGAGCGTGAGCGCCGCGGCGGTCACCGCGGCCCCGCCGAGGCGGCGGCGACCGAAGAACAGCCACGACCAGCCGGCGTTGAGCACCAGGTTCACCGCCAGGGCCCGGCCGTACCGGCGGGCGGCGCCGTCGTCGCCGCGCTCGCGCAGCTCGTCGACGGTGGCGGCCGAGACCGCCGCGACATCGGCGTAGAGGATCGGCCACACCACCGGAAAAACCCCTCGGGGCGGCTGATAGCGGGGTTTGGCGAGCCGGGCGTACCAGGGTGAGCGCACCGCCGGGGCGGTGACCGCGCCGCCGACCGCGGCGGTGACGGCCACCGCGGCGGTGGTGGCCGCCAGGGTCATGGGACGCATCAGGGTTGCCTCCTGTTCGGGCCCGCACCGGCGCGGCCGGCGGCCCACGGTCGTTGCGGCCACCAGATCCGGTCGCCGATGAGGACGAACATCGCGGGGATCACCAGGGTACGCACCACGAACGTGTCCAGCAGGATGCCGACACCGACGATGATGCCCAGCTGGGTGAGCACCATCAGCGGCAGCACCCCCAGCACCGCGAAGACCGCCGCCAGCACCACACCGGCGCTGGTGATCACCGCGCCGGTGGCCGAGACCGCCCGGATCATGCCCGTGGCGGTGTCGCGCCCGGCGGTCTCCTCACGGGCCCGGACCACCAAAAAGATCGTGTAGTCCACCCCGAGGGCGGCCAGGAACAAAAACGCGTACAGCGGGGTGGAGTCGTCCAGGGCGGGCAAGCCGAACAGGTGCAGCGCGGCGACGCCGCCGACACCGAGCGCGGCCAGCGCCGACAGCACGGTGGCCGCCAGCAGCACCGGCGGTGCCGCCACGGCACGCAGCAACACGAACAGCACCGCGACGATCACCGCCAGAATCGCCGGGATCACCACCCGGCGGTCGTGCACCGACGCGTCGCGCACGTCGAGGGCCTCGGCGTCGGGCCCGCCGACCAGCGCCGCCGGATCGGCCGCCGCGGTGGCGCTCCGCAGCGCGCGGATCGTGGCGAACGCCGCGTCGGAGGCCGGGGCCGCGTCGGTGACCACCGACCAGCGGGTCAGCCCGCCCGCGGAGACCCCGGTGGCGGTGGCCGACACCACGCCCGCGGTGGCGTCGATCGCCTCGTGCACCGCGGCGTCGCGCGCGGTCGCGGCGATCACCACCGTGGGGGCAACCAGGCCGGGCGGATAGTGGCCGGCCAGGGTGTCGAACCCGGTCACCGACTCCGCGTCGACCCGGAACTGCTGGGTCTGCGACAGCCCGGTGCGCAGCCCCACCAGCCCGCCGGCGAGCGCCAGCAGCACCGCGGTGGCACCGGCGGCGACCAGCGCCGGGCGCGCGGCGACCGCCGCGCCCACCCGATGCCACAGGCCGTCGTCGAGGTCGCTGTCGGTGCCCGGCTGCGGGATGAACGGCCAGAACAGCCGGCGCCCGCAGAGCGCCAACGACGCCGGCAGCACCACCAGCACCGCGACCGCGGCCACCACCAGCGCGCACGCGGCGAGCGCGCCGAGGCTGCGGGTGCTGGGGATCACCGCCAACAGCAGGGTGAGCAGCGCCGCCACCACGGTGGCGTTGCTGGCCACGATCGCCGGGCCGGCGGTGCGCACCGCCGCGGCCAGCGCCACCCGGTGCTCGCGGTGGCGCCGCAGCTCGTGGCGGTAGCGCGAGATCAACAGCAACGCGTAGTTGGTGCCGGCGCCGAACACCAGAACGCTGGTGATCCCCGCGGTGGACCCGTCGAAGCTCAACCCGGTCGCCGAGGCGACCGCGGTGCCGACCGCGGTGGCCACCCGGTCGGCGAAGCCGATCACCGCCAGCGGCACCAGCCACAAAAGCGGCGACCGGTAGGTCACGATCAGCAGCACCGCCACCACCGCGGCGGTCACCGCCAGCAGGGTGACGTTGGCGCCGGTGAACGCGTCGGCGATGTCGGCGCCGAACGCGGGACCGCCGGTGACCGCCGCGCGCAACCCGCCCGGCAGCCCGGCGCGGGCCGCGTCGCGCAGCGCGGCGACCGTGTCGTCGAGGTCGAACCCCGACAGCGCGGTGGAGACCGGCACCGGCGCGACCGCCGCGCGCCGGTCGGCGGAGATCATCGGCGGCGCGCCCGACGTCGCGGGGTCGGGCAGCGCGGCGCGCATCCGGTCGGCGGCGGCCGCGGTGGCCGCGCGGTCGGCCTCGGTCAGCGCCGCGCCGTCGGTGCGGGTGACGACCAGCAGCACCGGGGCGCGGGCGCCGTCATCGAACGCCGCGCCGGCCGCGGCGGCGCGCGCGGCGTCGGCGCCGGCGGGAACCAGCTGCGGGGACTGCTCGCCGGCGGTGTTGGCGCCCACCGCCATCAGCACCGCCACCCCGACGGCGATCAGCAGTGCCGCCGGTGCCCAGCAGCGCCGGCCGGTCACCGCCGCGGCGAAGCGTCCGACGATCACGGTCGTGTCCGGCGCGGTCATCGTCACCTCGCGTTCGCGTCGGTCCACCGGGCCTGGGGTCGGTTCAGTCGGCGAAATCCAGCGGCACCCGCAGCGCGCTCAACGTCGCCGCCAACGCGTCGTATTGCCCGGCGAGGGTGACGAACTCGATCAGCTGCTGGCGGGTGAGGTGAGCGGAGAGCCGCTCCCAGGCCGCATCGGAGAGGGTGCGGGTGCCCACCAACTCGTCGACCCCGGCGACCAGGGCGCGCTGGCGGTCGGTGAGCCCGTCGGCGTCGGGGCCGGCGAAGATCGCCGCCTGGGTGGCGTCGGTGAGGCCGCGCTGGCGGCCGATGCGGCGGTGGTGCTGCAGCTCGTATTCGGCCTCGCGCAGATGCCCGACGCGCAGGATCACCAACTCGGTGTCGGTTTTGGGCAGTCTGCCCGCGCCGAGCAGCATCCCGGCGAACGGCAGCCACGCCCACAACAGCCGGCGGTGCTGGCCGAGCGTGGTGAACAGATGGGCCTGCGGCACCCGCTGCTTGCGGGCGGTGAGTTTGCAGAACACCCAGTTGAACAGCCCCAGGTCGCGCAGACCGGGGGCCACGGGGATGCGGGCCGAAAAAGTGCTCATCTCACGCCATCCGTCCAGTGTTCGCGTCGAACCGGAACCCTACACCCGGGCCGTGCCGGTGGGGCGCTTGACCAGATACGGCGAGACCGTGCTGCGGTGCTCGTCGAGGTCGAGGTCGCTGCCCAGCGCGGGAAAGGCCCGCTGGGCACAGTTGTCGCGTTCGCAGACCCGGCACCCGACCCCGATCGGGGTGGCGTTGTCCCCGGTGAGGTTCAGCCCGTCGGAGTAGACCAGCCGATGTGCTTGGCGCAGTTCGCAACCGAGACCGATGGCGAACATCTTGCCGGGCTGGCCGTAGCGGGCGGCGCGGCGCTCCACGGTGCGCGCCACCCACAGGTAGTTGCGCCCGTCGGGCATCTGCGCGATCTGGACCCCGATCTTGCCCGGGTGCGAGAACGTCTCGTAGACGTTCCACAGCGGGCAGGTCCCCCCGCTGGAGGAGAAGTGAAAACCGGTGGCCGACTGTCGTTTCGACATGTTCCCGGCGCGATCGACGCGGACGAACGAGAACGGCACCCCGCGCTTGGAGGGGCGCTGCAACGTGGAGAGCCGGTGAGCGACGGTCTCGTAGGAGACCCGGTAGAACGCCGACAGCCGCTCGATGTCGTAGCGGAACGTCTCGGCGCTGTCGTGGAACTGCCGGTAGGGCAACACCAGAGCGGCGGCGAAGTAGTTGGCCAGCCCCAGGCGCGCCAGCGTGCGGGAGTCCTTGGAGGTGAACTTGCCGGCGCGCACCATCGCCGAGATCAGCTCGTCGAACTCCAGATAGGCCAGTTCGGCGGCCATCTTGAACACCCGCTGCCCCCACGACAGGTGGTTGCTGATGTCCAGGGTGCGGCTGCGGGGCTCGTAGCGGTGCAGCACCGTCTCGCCCAGGTCGATGCGGCGGTTGATGTGCACGCCGTGGCGTTCGGTGAGCCGGTTGGCCAGCTCCACCGCCAGCTCGCCCTGGTGGCGGCGCATCTGGGTGGCCAGATCCTCCGCGGCGGTGTCGAGGTCGTGCAGATAGTTCTGCCGCTGGTAGAAGAAGTCGCGCACCTCCTCGTGCGGCATGGTGATCGTGCCGCTGCCGTCGGAGTAGCGCTCCTCGGTCGCGGCGGCCAGCTGGGTGGTGGTGATCCGGTGGCGCCGGTGCAGGTCGACCATCGCGCGGGCCAACTCGGGGTGGGCGTTGACCGCCTCGACGATCTGTGACATCTCCACGCGCACGTCCAGGTCGCGGTCGAGCAGCACCTCGCGCAGCTCGGCGACCAGCCGGGTGTCGTCGTGGGAGGCGAAGAAGGTGGCGTCGACGCCGAACACCTCGGTGATCCGCAACAGCACCGCCACCGTCAACGGGCGCACGTCGTGCTCGATCTGGTTGAGGTAGCTCGGCGAGATCGCCAGCATCTGGGCGAGGGCGGCCTGGCTGAAACCGCGCTCGTTGCGGAGTTGGCGAACCCGCGAACCGACAAACGTTTTGGCCATCTCACCAGGCTACCGGCGTGTGAAGACCCGCTTTTGCAGGATTGGCACCACCGGCGGTGGGTTTCGGGACGTGTTTAGGGTGGGGCGGGCGTTTTGGCATGATCGCGCCGGAGTCGGGTACGGCGGTGCCGGGCCGGGACGCGACGAGGCAGACAGGACACGCGATGGCAAGCACGGAGTCGACGCCGCAGACCGGGCTGGGCAAGCAGATGATGGCCGTCCCCGACCCGCATCCCGACGTGTTCGACCGGCAGTGGCCGCTGCGGGTCGCCGACATCGACCGCACCGGCCGGTTGCGGTTCGACGCCGCCGCCCGTCACATCCAGGACATCGGCTCCGATCAGCTGCGCGAGATGGGGCACGAGGAGACCCACCCGCTGTGGATCGTGCGGCGCACGATGATCGACCTGGTGCGCCCGATCGAGTTCCAGGACATGCTGCGGGTACGGCGCTGGTGTTCGGGCACCTCCAACCGCTGGTGCGAGATGCGGGTGCGCATCGACGGGCGCCGGGGCGGGCTGATGGAATCGGAGGCGTTCTGGATCAACATCAACCGCGAGACCCAGGGCCCGGCGCGGATGTCGGAGGACTTTTTGGCCGGGCTGCAGCGCACCACCAGCGTCACCCGCCTGCGGTGGAAGGCCTACCTTGAGCCCGGCCGGCGCGAGGACGCCACCGAGATCCACGAGTACCCGATCCGGTTCACCGACATCGACCTGTTCGACCACGTCAACAACTCGGTGTACTGGGGAGTGGTGGAGGACTACCTGTCCGGGCACCCCGAGCTGCTCACCGCACCGCTGCGGGTCACCATCGAACACGACGCGCCGGTCGCCCTCGGCGACAAGCTGGAGATCATCTCCCACGTGCACCCGGCCGGCTCCACCGACCGGTTCGGCGCGGCGCTGACCGACCGCACTGTTACAACGCTCACATACGCCGTCGGCGACGAGATCAAGGCGGTCGCCGCGCTCGCCCCCCGGTGAGCCCGCGCAAAACCCCGGTTGACCTGCAGCCCGGTGTTACCTGCCAGTAGCTAATCCCTGGTGGAACCCGTTCTAGTTCTTTGCAGAATTAGCAAAATGGGGGACCGGGCTGGGCAAAATTAGCATAAAAATCGTTTGACCTGCTCTTTTTTCCGTGCCAATCTCGCGTTAGCAATCCAGAGACGCCATTGCGGTGTTAGCAGCCCGGGGGTGCCGGGCAAACCCGCCGCCGTGCGCGACACACAGCAAGGAGCAACCGATGTCCACTGTTGGCACGCCCAAGAGCCCGGAGCAGATTCAGCACGACTGGGACCACAACCCGCGCTGGGCCGGGGTCACCCGCACCTACGGCCCCGCCGACGTGGTCGCGTTGCAGGGCCACGTCGTGGAGGAGAACACCCTGGCCCGCCGCGGCGCCGAGGTGCTCTGGGAGCAGTTGCACTCGATGGACTACGTCAACGCCCTCGGCGCGCTGACCGGCAACATGGCGGTCCAGCAGGTGCGCGCCGGGCTCAAGGCCATCTACCTGTCGGGCTGGCAGGTCGCCGGGGACGCCAACCTCTCCGGGCACACCTACCCCGACCAGAGCCTGTACCCGGCCAACTCGGTGCCGACCGTGGTGCGCCGGATCAACAACGCGCTGCTGCGCGCCGACCAGATCGCCAAGGTCGAGGGCGACACCTCGGTGGCCAACTGGCTGGCCCCGATCGTCGCCGACGGTGAGGCCGGCTTCGGCGGCGCGCTCAACGTCTTCGAGCTGCAGAAGGCGATGATCGCCGCCGGTGTCGCTGGGTCGCACTGGGAGGACCAGCTGGCCTCGGAGAAGAAGTGCGGCCACCTCGGCGGCAAGGTGCTCATCCCGACCCAGCAGCACATCCGCACGCTGACCTCGGCCCGGCTGGCCGCCGACGTCGCCGACGTGCCGACCGTGGTGATCGCGCGCACCGACGCCGAGGCGGCCACCCTGATCACCTCCGACGTCGACGAGCGGGACCGCCCGTTCATCACCGGGCAGCGCACCGCCGAGGGCTTCTACCAGGTGCGCAACGGCATCGAGCCGTGCATCGCGCGGGCCAAGGCCTACGCGCCCTACGCCGATTTGATCTGGATGGAGACCGGCACCCCCGACCTGGAGCTGGCGGCCAAGTTCGCCGAGTCGGTCAAGGCGGAGTTCCCCGACCAGATGCTGGCCTACAACTGCTCGCCGTCGTTCAACTGGCGCAAGCACCTCGACGACGCCACCATCGCCAAATTCCAGAACGAGCTCGGCGCGATGGGCTTCAAGTTCCAGTTCATCACCCTGGCCGGCTTCCACGCGCTGAACTACTCGATGTTCGATTTGGCCCACGGCTACGCCCGCAACCAGATGAGCGCCTACGTGGAGCTGCAGGAGCGCGAGTTCGCCGCCGAGCAGCGCGGCTACACCGCCACCCGCCATCAGCGCGAGGTCGGTGCGGGCTACTTCGACCGGATCGCCACCACCGTCGACCCCAACTCGTCGACGACCGCGCTGACCGGCTCCACCGAGGAGGGCCAGTTCCACTGAGGCGGGCCGGTGCGCGGGCCTCGGCGGCCGTCGGGAGCACCGGCGGCCGCCGGCGCCGGGTGTGTGCGGTGACGGTGCCGACACGCCGGTAGCGGCCGCCGCCGGTGCACAAGGGTCCGCCCCCGGTGCACAACCCCGGCGCACAACCCCGGCACAACCCCGGCGCGCGCCACCGCCGGTGGGCCACCGCGACCGATCACCGCAGCGAAGTTGACAGCACGGGCCCCGCCCGGCGATGTTGGGCAGGGCGTGTTGGAGCCCGCGACCGAAGGAGAGCCGTGTCAATCGAACGAGTAGGTGTGGTCGGCGCCGGGCAGATGGGGGCCGGCATCGCCGAGGTCTCCGCGCGCGCCGGGGTGGCGGTCACGGTCTTCGAGACCACCGACGCGTTGGTCACCGCCGGACGCAACCGCATCACCAAGTCGCTGGAGCGCGGGGTGAGCGCGGGCAAGATCACCGAGCGCGAACGCGACCAGGCGCTGGACAAACTCACCTTCACCACCGATCTGGCCGACATGGCCGACCGGCAGCTGGTGATGGAGGCGGTGATCGAGGACGACACCGTCAAGGCCGAGATCTTCGCCGAGCTGGACCGGGTGATCACCGACCCCGACGCGGTGCTGGCCTCCAACACCTCCTCGATCCCGATCATGAAGATCGCCGCGGCCACGCAGAACCCGCAGCGCGTGGTGGGTCTGCACTTCTTCAACCCGGTCCCGGTGCTGCCGCTGGTGGAGCTGGTCTGCACCCTGGCCACCGACGAGGCCGCGGCCGCGCGCACCGAACAGTTCGCCGGCGAGGTGCTCGGCAAGCAGGTGGTGCGCTGCTCGGACCGCTCCGGCTTCGTGGTCAACGCGCTGCTGGTGCCCTACCTGCTCGCCGCGATCCGCATGGTCGAAGGCGGCTTCGCCACCGTCGAGGACGTCGACAAGGCGGTGGTGGCGGGGCTGTCCCACCCGATGGGGCCGCTGCGGCTGTCGGACCTGGTCGGCCTGGACACCCTCAAACTCATCGCCGACAAGATGTTCGACGAGTTCAAGGAGCCGCACTACAGCGCGCCCCCGCTGCTGCTGCGCATGGTGGAGGCCGGCCGGCTGGGCAAAAAGACCGGCCGGGGCTTCTACCGCTACTGATACCGCTACTGAGCGGCGGTCGGCGGCTCGGGGATCTCCGACATCGGCGGCACGATCGGTGACGGGTGCGGCTGGGCGTTGAACTTCTCCAGCGACCCGCCCATCTCGACGATGCCGACCATCGCGCTCCAGCTCAGCATCGTCAGGTAGTCGATGAGCTCGTCGGAGCTCATCCGCGGATTCGACATCCACGAGTGCGTGGCCAACTGCACCCCGCCGACGGTGTGATAGGCCCACGGCTCCACCCCGCGGGTGTCCATGCCGGCCTCCTGCATGCGCCGGCGCAGCATCACCGCGAGCATCCCGGCGATGATCCGTTCGGAATCGGCGATGACCTTGCTCTTCGACGCCGAACTGTTGGCCATCACGAACGGGTAGATCTCCGGTTCGGCGGCCACCGTCTCGACGTAGACCCGGATGATCTCGCGCACCAGGCTGAAGCCGTCGAGGTGCGCCGAGAGCGCCTCGGCCATGTTGGGGATGAGCGTGGTCTGGGCGAACCGCATCATCACCGCGGTGGTCAGGTCGTTCTTGTCGACGAAGTAGCGGTAGAGCACCGTTTTGGAGACCCCGATCTCCGCGGCGATCTCGTCCATGCTCACGTGGCGGCCCCGGTGGCGGATAGCGTCCAAGGTGCCGTCGACCAATTCGGTGCGGCGTTCCACTTTGTGCCGGTGCCAACGCCGTTTGCGGCCGTCAGCCTTGGCGGTTCTGGTCGGGATGTCGGGGTCCACCTTCGCCGATTCTCACTCGCTGGTTGCCCTAGATACTACGGATCACCGCCGGGGAGGGGGGCCGGCCGGGTCGCGGGTGCGCCCGACGGGCCCGACCGGCGCGGTGGGCGGCGAATGTGGATGATGGTTCCGTGGCGCATCGACCCGACCCCGCCGGCGCGCGCGGGGCGCTGACCGCATCGTTCGCCGAATCCTTCGCCGGGGCCGACCCGGTCGCCGACGCCGCCCGGCTGACCTCGCTGCGGCGGATGAAGGTGGTGGCGCTGAGCTTTCTGCTCGGCGCGACGGTGGTGTTTCTGCTCTGCCGCGCGGCGGGCGCCGACGGCACCGCCGCCGTCTGGGTCGGCTACGTCGGCGCGGCCGCCGAGGCCGGCATGGTCGGTGCCCTCGCCGACTGGTTTGCGGTCACCGCCCTGTTCAAACGCCCGCTGGGCCTGCCGATCCCGCACACCGCGATCATCAAACGCAAAAAGGACCAGCTCGGGCAGGGCCTGGGCACGTTCGTGCGGGAGAACTTCTTGTCCCCGGAGGTGGTGGCCACCAAGCTGCGCGACGCCGCGGTGGGCAGCCGGGTGGGCGCCTGGCTGGCCGAACCCGGGCACGCCGAGCGGGTGGCCGCCGAGACCGCCACCGTGCTGCGGGTGCTGGTGGAGATGCTGCGCGACGACGACGTGCAGGCGGTCATCGACCGGATGATCGTGCGCCGCATCGCCGAGCCGCGCTGGGGCCCGCCGGTGGGCCGGATGCTGGCCACCCTGTTGGCCGAGAACCGCCAGGAGGCGTTGATCCAGCTGCTGGCCGACCGGGCGTTTCAGTGGTCGCTGAACGCCGGGGAGACCATCGAACGGGTGGTCACCCGCGACTCGCCGACCTGGACGCCGCGCTTCGTCGACCAGCTGGTCGGCGACCGCATCCACCGCGAGCTGATGGACTTCACCGACAAGGTGCGCCGCGACCCCGGCCATGAGCTGCGCCGCTCGGCCACCCGGTTTCTGTTCGAGTTCGCCGAGGATCTGCAGCACGACCCCGACACCATCGCGCGCGCCGACAACGTCAAGGACCAGCTGATGGCCCGCGAGGAGGTCACCGCCGCGGCCGAGACCGCCTGGAAGACACTCAAGCGGCTGGTCCTCGAGGGCGTCGACGACCCGTCGAGCACCCTGCGCACCCGGGTCGCCGAGACCGTGGTGCGCCTCGGCGAGGCGCTGCGCGACGACGCCGACCTGCGCGCCAAGGTCGACAACTGGATCGTGCGCGCCGCCCAGCACCTCGTCGCCCAGTACGGGGTGGAGATCACCGCGGTCATCACCGAGACCATCGAGCGCTGGGACGCCGCCGAGGCCAGCCGGCGCATCGAATTGCACGTCGGCCGCGATCTGCAGTTCATCCGGATCAACGGCACCGTGGTCGGTTCCCTCGCCGGTCTGGTGATCTACACAATCGCGCAATTTGCCTTCTGACCTGCGCTAGCTAGTGCTTGCAAAAGTTAGCACCGGTTGTTACGCTGGGGTCGTCAGCATTGATCGGACGACGCCGCGGAGGGCCGATGTCGCAAGACGAGAAGCTTGCCACGGTGGTCTCCACCGCGGCGTCGGACATCGGGAGCTTCATCCGTTCGCAGCGGGAGGCCGCCCAGGTGTCAATGCGGCAGTTGGCCGACAAGGCCGGTGTGAGCAACCCCTATCTCAGCCAGATCGAGCGGGGGTTGCGCAAGCCGTCTGCTGACGTGCTCAGCCAGATCGCCAAGGCGTTACGGATGTCGGCGGAGGTCCTCTACGTGCGGGCCGGGATCTTAGAGCCCAGCCCCAACAGCGAGGTGCGCGACGCCATCATCACCGACAGCGCGATCACCGAACGGCAGAAACAGGTTCTGTTGGACATCTACACCTCGTTCATCCAGCAGAACACCAGCGACCGTGAGGAGCCGCCGTCTGACTGACTCCGCACGATCGCGCAAAAGCACAGGAAATCGACCATCTGTAGAAAGGACCAACCATGGCTGAGAACCCGAACATCGACGAACTGAAGGCCCCGCTGCTGGCTGCCCTGGGGGCCGCCGACCTGGCGCTGGCCACCGTGAGCGACCTGGTGGCCAACATGCGCGACCGTGCCGACGAGGCCCGCGCGACCACCACCACCCGCGTGGAGGAGAGCCGCGCGCGGCTGACCAAGCTGCAGGAGGACCTGCCCGAGCAGTTCGAGGAGCTGCGCGAGAAGTTCACCTCCGAGGAGCTGCGCAAGGCCGCCGAGGGCTACGTGGAGGCCGCCACCACCCGCTACAACGACCTGGTCGCCCGCGGTGAGGCCGCGCTGGACCGGCTGCGCCACCAGGCGGCGTTCGAGGACGCCGCCGGGCGGGCCGAGGGCTACGTCGACCAGGCCGTCGAGCTGACCCAGGAGGCCCTGGGCAACGTCGCCGAGCAGACCCGGGTCGTCGGCGAGCGCGCCGCCAAGCTGGTCGGTGTCGAGCTGCCCAAGAAGGACGAGCAGCCGGCCCCGGCGAAGAAGGCCCCGGCGAAGAAGGCCCCGGCCAAGAAGACGGCGGCCAAGAAGGCCCCGGCCAAGAAGGCCACCGCCAAGAAGGTCACCCAGAAGTAGTTCGCCACGCCCGCACACCGTGCACCGCTCCCCCCGTCGCCCCCGGTGACGGGGGGAGCCGGCGTTCAGGCCGGTGTTTAAACTGGCACGGTGATGTTCGCCAACGCGGTGAATCTGGTGCTGCTGGCCCTGCAGATCGCGGTGTTCGGGACCGCCCTGTACGGGCTGGTCCACGCCGCCCTGCAGCGCCCGGACGCCTACACCGCCACCGATAAACTGACCAAACCCGTCTGGCTGGTGATCCTGGGGGCCTCGGTGCTGCTGTCGGCGCTGCCCCAATTCATCCTCGGCTGGGTGATCGCGGCCTGCGCCGTCGGCGTCTACCTGGTCGATGTGCGACCCCGGCTGCTTGAGATCCAGGGCAAGTCCCGGTAGCGCCGTGCGCCGGATGTTCGCGGCCCTGCTGCTCACCGTCGCGGCGTCGGTGGGTGCCCCGGCGCACGCCGACACCGACGCCGACCCGGCGCCGCTGATCGGGCGCGTCGAGTGGGCCCACGTCGACGGCCGGCCCAGCCTGCGCATCTATCCGACCGCCGAGGGCCGGGAGGCCGCGGTGCGGGCCGGGGCGACGCCGGCCGGCGAGCGGGCCTGGTCGCAGGTGCTCGCCCAGGCCCCCGACGCCGCCGGGCCCGGCATGTACGCGCAGTTCCGCTGCCACTGGGACTACGCCGAACTGGCCCGCCCGGGCAAACCCAGCTGGAACCTCGAGCCGTGGCGTCCGGTGGTCTCGGAGGCCGCCATGCTCGACGCCGAATGCAACCCCGGCGCCCCGGAACGGTCCTGGTGAGCCCCGGCGCGCGCGAGCGGGTCGCCGCCGTCGTCGACCACACCCTGCTCAAACCGGAGGCCACCGTCGCCGACGTGGCGGCCGCCGTCGCCGAGGCGATCGAGCTGGGGGTCTACGCGGTCTGTGTGTCCCCGTCGATGGTGCCCGACGCGATCGCCGCCCGCGACGCGGCCGGCGACGGGCCCGGCGCCACGCTGCCCGTCGCGGCGGTCGCCGGGTTCCCGTCGGGCAAACACCACAGCGCGATCAAGGCCGCCGAGGCCGCCCGTGCGGTGACCGACGGCGCCGCGGAGATCGACGTGGTCCTCGACGTCGGCGCGGTGCTCGCCGGTGACCTCGCGGCGGTCACCGCCGACATCGCGGTGGTGCGCGCCGCGGTGCCCGACACGGTGCTCAAGGTGATCGTCGAATCGGCGGTGCTGCTCGGCGGGGCCGGTGAGGAGGCGCTGATCGGGGCGTGCCGCGCCGCGGAGAACGCCGGGGCGGACTTCGTCAAAACCTCCACCGGGTTCCACCCGGCCGGCGGTGCGGCGGTGCGCGCCGTCGAGGTGATGGCCGACGCGGTCGACGGTCGGCTCGGGGTCAAGGCCAGCGGCGGCATCCGCACCGGCCCCGACGCGACCGCCATGCTCGCCGCCGGGGCGACCCGGCTGGGCCTGTCGGGCACCCGGGCGGTGCTCGACGGCCTCGACTGAGCGCCGGGGTCTAGAGGTTCTGGAAGCAGGGGTTGTCGCTTTTCGGGATCGGCGCGTTCTCGGTGGACATGTGGGCGATCACCCCGCTGTCGGTGACGTTGACGCTGTCGGCGCGGATCCCCAGCGGATAGTCCTTGGTCAGGTCCTTGGTGAAGTCGTCGAGCATCGACTGGATGCTCTCCCGCGGCAGGGTGAACCCCAGCCCGGAGAACTTCACCACCTCCAGCGCGAACCCGCCGTCGACCACCTTCGGTTTGGCGATGATGTGGCTGAACGTGCCCTTGAGCTCGATGGTGCCGTCGTTCGGGTTGGTGTTCACCGAGTTGACCGCCAGCCCACCGATCATCGGGATCTCCGATTTCACCGTCTCGGCGATGCCGGTCGACTCCCAGGTGATCGCCGCGTTCAGCGCGCCGATGGTGCCCTTGGAGTCGCCGACCGGGGTGAGGTCGACGTCGCGGATGTTGATGTCGACGGTCATGCCCTTGGCGTGGCGGACCTGGTTGCCCTCGCTGTGGATGCCGATGTTGGTGTAGTGGCCGCTGAAGTGCTGCCACAGCACCGGCGGGGTCACCCCGAACGACACCTTGACACCGTCTTGGATCTCACAGCTCGCGGCGTCGGAGACCTTGCCGTTGGCGATCCGGCGGGCCACCACCTCCGAGCCGATCACCCCGACCGCCACCAGGGCGAGCACGGTGACCAAAATCAGCAGGATCGACAGCGGGTCGCTGACCAGGTGGCGCAGCCGGCGCCGCGGCCCGCGGCCCGCGGAGTCCCCCGAGGCCGCAGGGGGCTCGGCCGGCGGGGGCGGGGGCTGCGGCGGGACAGCGCCGCCGGGGGCGCCCGGCGGGGCCGGCGGCGGTGCGGGCTGCGGGCCCGGCCCGCCCGGCGGCGGGGGCTGCGGCGGCGGGCTGAGCTGGTTGGTCGGCGGCTCCCCCCGGCGCCCGCCGACGTTCATCCGGCGGGTCGTCGACTGCGAGGGCGGCTCGACCGGCCGGGCCGGCGGGGCGGGCGGGCCCGGGCGCGCCCAGGGCGAATCACCGGGCGGGGGGCCTGAGGGAGTGCTCACCCGCGCGATTCTGCCTTATCGACGTGAACAACCGCTGAGCGGTTTGCCAGCACGGCCAGGGTGCGGCGGGCCTCGGCGACCGCCGCGACGTCGACGTCGACGGTGAGCAGGCGCGGCGCGGTCTGCGCCTCGGCCAGCACCGCACCGAACGGGGAGACCACCATGCTGTGCCCGGCCCCGGTCGGGGCGCGCGTGGCCGCGAGGGCCTCGCCGGGGTCGGCCTGACCGGCCGCGGCGAGGAAGCAGGTGCTGTCCAGTGCGCGGGCGCGGGCCAGCACCGTCCACTGGTCGACCTTGCCCGGCCCGGCCCCCCACGACGCGCAGACCGCGATCAGCTCCGCACCCCGGTCGGCCAGGGTGGTGAACAGCGCCGGGAACCGGATGTCGTAGCAGGTCGCCAGCCCGACCCCGACCCCGTCGACCGGGATCACCACCGGGTGGCGCCCGGGGGCGACGGTGCGCGACTCGGTGAACCCGTAGGCGTCGAAGAGGTGGATCTTGTCGTAGTGGGTGTCCACACCCGGGCCGACCGCCAGCAGCGTGTTGGCCACCCGGCCCGCGTCGGCGGGGGTGAACATGCCGGCGATCACGGTGATCCCGGCGTCGGCGGCCAGCGCGCGCACCCGATCGGCCCACCGGCCGTCGACGGGTTCGGCGACCGGGCCCAGCGGCACCCCGAACCGGCACATGGTGGCCTCGGGGAACACCACCAGCGACGCCCCCTGCTGCGCGGCGCGCCCGACGTAGTCGGCCACCACCTCGAGGTTGGCCCCCGGGTCGGTGCCGCTGAGAATCTGCGCCAGCGCAATCCGCATGACGCCAGCCTAATCGCCCGCGCCGCGAAGCCAGGTGGCGGTGAAGCGCTGCTCGGCGGCCATCAGGTCGCCCAGCGCCCCGGCGATCACCGTCTCGATCTTGCCGCCGACCAACGGGACGTTCACCTGCACCGCGGCGGCGACGGTCAACCGCGACCCGTCGTCGTGCGGGACCAGCCGGGCGTTGCTCGACAGCGACGCCGGGGCGGAGGTCACCGCGGCGCTGACCTCGCCGTCGCTGGCGCCGTCGCGCACCGGATACCACAGTTCGTGGCGCACCACCTCGAGGTTGCCGTGCAGGAACTGGGTGGCCAACGCCGGCAGGCGCTGCCGGTGCAGGCTCTGGGTGGTGGTCACCTTGATGGTGCCGTCGGCGTCGATGCGCATCGAGTTCAGCGTGGCGACGTCGGCACCGGAGTCGGCCAGCCTGGCCAGCCAGTAGCGTTCGTCGCCGAAGGCGGCGAACACCCGCTCCACCGCGGCCGGATAGTCGGCCGACAAGTCGAATGAACGCGGCATAGCTGGTCACGCTACCGTTTCCGGGGTGAGCACACGGTTCGGCGGCGCGCGGGTGGCCCGGGCGGTGCCGCTGGCCCCGCGGACCACGCTGCGGGTGGGCCCGGTCGCCGGCGAGCTGGTCACCGCCGACACCGTCGAGCAGATCGTCGCCGCGCTCACCGAACTCGACGCCGACCCCGACCGGCGGGTGCTGGTGCTGGCCGGCGGCTCCAACGTGCTGCTCGCCGACACCCTCACCGACCTGACCGTGGTGCAGCTGGCCGCCGCCGCGATCCGCATCGACGGCGCCACCGTGCAGGTGCAGGCCGGCGCCGTCTGGGACGACGTGGTGGCCGCGACGGTGGCCGCCGGGCTGGGCGGGCTGGAGTGCCTGTCGGGCATCCCCGGCTCGGCGGGGGCCACCCCGGTGCAGAACGTCGGCGCCTACGGCGCGGAGGTCGCCGACACCCTCACCGCGGTGCGCCTGCTCGACCGGCGCACCGGCACCGTCGCGTGGGTGCCCCCGGCGCGGCTGGAGTTCGGCTACCGCTCCAGCATCCTCAAACACTCCGAGCGCCACATCGTGTTGGAGGCCCGGTTCGCGCTGGACCCCGCCGGGCGTTCGGCCCCGCTGCGCTACGGCGAGCTGGCGACCGCGCTGGGCGCCGAGCCCGGCCAACGCGCCGACCCGGCCGCGGTGCGCGCGGCGGTGCTCGCGCTGCGCGCCGGCAAGGGCATGGTGCTCGACGCCGACGACCACGACACCTGGAGCGCCGGCTCGTTCTTCACCAACCCGGTGGTGGCCGCGGACGTCTTCGACCGCATCGCCGCGCGCAGCGAGACGCCGGTGCCGCACTACCCGGCGCCCGACGGGGTGAAACTGGCCGCCGGCTGGCTGGTGGAGGCCGCCGGGTTCACCAAGGGCTACCCCGGCGCGGCGGCACCGGCGCGGCTGTCCACCAAGCACGCGTTGGCGCTGACCAACCGCGGTGAGGCCACCAGCGCCGACGTGCTGGCGCTGGCGCGGCGGGTGCGCGACGGGGTGCGCGACGCCTTCGGGATCACCCTGGTGCCCGAACCGGTGCTGGTCGGCTGCGCGCTGTAGCAGCGCCGGGGTTTGTGTACTCACGGCGAAGCCTTGTGTACTCACGGTGGTGTTCACCGGCGATTCGTCGCCCTGGCTGCACAAGGCTGTGCGGCCGGGACCGCCCAGGACGGCCCAGAGCGCCTCATCAGCATCGTCGCGCCGGTACCGGCCCCGGTATCGTGGTGTGCCGTGACGACCCCCCGTGACCCCTCGCCGATCACCCGGCGTGCCGCGCTGGGTGCCCTCGCCGTCGGGGTGGCCGGCCCGGCCGTGCTGGCGGCCTGCTCGAGGAGTTCGATCGGCACGGACACCGCCGCGGAGCCGGCGCCGACGCTGGTGTTGCACCCCGAGGCCGACGCCACCGACGTGCTGCCCACCGCCCCGGTCAGCATCGAGGTCCGCGACGGCTGGTTTCAGCGGGTCGCGCTGACCAACCCCGACGGCAAACAGGTCGCCGGGGTGCTCGACCGCACCCGCACCGTCTACACGATCACCGAACCGCTGGGCTACTCGGCGACCTACACCTGGTCGGGGTCGATGGTCGGCCGCGACGGCGCGGCGGTGCCGGTCGACGCCGCGTTCGCCACCGTGCATCCCACCGCGGTCATCGACGGCGGATTCCAGCTCGCCGACGGTCAGACGGTCGGGGTGGCCGCGCCGATCATCATCCAGTTCGACGCCCCGATCGCCGACAAGGCCGCGGTGCAGCAGGCGCTGACGGTCACCACCGACCCGCCGGTGGAGGGCAGCTGGGCGTGGCTGCCCGACGAGGCGCAGGGCGCGCGGGTGCACTGGCGCACCCGCGAGTACTACCCGGCGGGCACCACCGTCGCCGTCGACGCCAAGTTCTACGGGCTGGCGTTCGGGGACGGCGCCTACGGGGCCCAGGACATGTCGCTGCAGTTCCAGATCGGCCGCCACCAGCTCGTGCGCGCGCACGCCCCGTCGCACCGCCTGCAGGTCCTGCGCGACGGCGCGGTGATCATGGATTTCCCGTGCAGCTACGGCGAGGGCGACCAGCCGCGCAACGTCACCCGCAGCGGCATCCACGTGGTCACCGAGAAGTACGCCGACTTCTGGATGTCCAACCCGGCCGCCGGCTACGAGAACATCCACGAGCGGTGGGCGGTGCGGATCTCCAACAACGGCGAGTTCATCCACGCCAACCCCGCCAGCCTCGGCTCGCAGGGCAACACCAACGTCACCAACGGCTGCATCAACCTGTCCACCGAGGACGCCGAGCAGTACTTCGCCAGCGCCATCTACGGCGACCCGGTGGAGGTCACCGGCACCGGAATCCCGCTGTCCTACGCCGACGGCGACCTGTGGGACTGGGCGGTGGACTGGGACACCTGGCTGTCGATGTCCGAGCTGGCCGCGCCGGGTGACACCACCCCGGCGCCGACCTCGATGCCCTCGACGGTGCCGGCCACCCCCACCGACGCGCCCACCCTGTCGGGCACGCCGACCACCACGCCGTCGACCACCGCTCGTCGCGGCCCCGGCGGGTAGATCGCGCCCGCGGGGAAACGGAGGCGCACCCTTGGGCAAAGGCGTGGCCGCGGCGGTCTTTCTGCTCGCCCTGCTGGGCGGGGGCGGCGTGGGTCAGCGCCGTGCTGTATGTCCTGTTCGTGCTGCTGGACCGGCTGGACCTCCCCGCCCTCGACGGCCCGACGCAAACGGATGTCCAGTTCGTGGCCGCCGGCGGTGCCGTCGTCGGGGTGCGGGATCTGTGGCAGGTGATCGCCCACGGGGAACGAGTTATCTGGTGCTGCACCCGCACGGGTTCGCCGTGATGCAGGCCGGGGTGGTGCGCCGAGGGGCCTGGGACGACGTGCGCGACGTGACCGATCGGCGGCCCGGGCGCCCACAGCCGGCCAGGGGCAGGCTGGTGCTCGTCATGGCCGACGCACAAACCTGGACCCTGGCGTCGGATTCCTCCACACCGGGCGGCGCGGCGTTACGCCGGCTCGTGCGGTTCTACTGGCGCCATCGCGACCACCGTGCGGAACTCACCACCGGTGCCGCGCTGGTGCGTCTTCGCGACCAAGCGTTCGACACCGGATGAACCGGCGCGTCGGCGCGCGGTCCCTAACGCTTCGGGCGACTGACCCGCCGGGTCGCCGAGGCCTGATCGCGCGGGCGGATCACGATCTGGTCGAGGTCCACGTGCGCCGGGCGGGAGACGACGAACCCGATGACCTCGGCGATGTCGGCCGCGGTCAGCGGCGTCAGGCCGTCGTAGACGGCGTCGGCGCGGTCGCGGTCGCCGTCGAAGCGCACCAGCGAGAACTCGGTCTCGACCATGCCGGGGGCGATCTCGGTCAGCCGCACCGGTGTGCCCAAAAGCTCGCCGCGCAGGGTGCGGTGCAGCGCGCTCTGGGCGTGTTTGGCGGCGGTGTAGCCGGAGCCGCCGTCGTAGATCTCGAACGCCGCGATCGAGGTGACGGTGATGATCAGCCCGTCGCCGGAGGCGATCAGCGCCGGCAGCAGCGCGCGGGTCAGCCGCAGCGTGCCCAGCACGTTGGTCTCCCACATCCAGCGCCACTGCGCCAGGTCGGCCTCGGCGACCGGCTGCAGGCCCTTGGCGCCGCCGGCGTTGTTGACCAGCACCCGGACCGGGCCCAGCTCGCGCAGCCGGGCGGCCAGGTCGGCGACCGCGGCGTCGTCGGTGACGTCGGCGGGGATCGCGGTGGCGCCGATGCGCTCGGCCAAAGCTGCGAGCCTCTCGGCGCGCCGCGCCACCGCCACCACGTGAAACCCCTGCTCAGCCAGGGTGGTCGCGGTCGCGGCGCCGATGCCGGAACTGGCGCCGGTCACCACCGCGACCGGCGCGTCCGGCGGCAGGGGGGTGCGGGCTGTCACGGTCAGCCATGCTAGTCGCCCGGCCCGCCCGCGAGCCCGGGTGCCGACGGCCCGGGCGGCGGCACTTGGCCCGCGGCGGGTCGGCGCGGTAAATTCCGGGCATGGTCTGCCCTACCCCGATGCCCCGGGTCTCCGCGTGTCGTGGCGCGGAGCGCGCGTGTTGTCGCCGCGCACCCCGCCGCATCTGACTCGGCAGCTCTGAGTGCCCGGATGCGGTCGGATCCCCCGCAGCCCCGCCCGGACACCCAGAGTAAGGACCCCGCCGTGCCCCCCACCACCGTGAGCCCGTCCTCGGTCACCCCGTCGCCCACCCGCGCGCCGCGCGCGGTGCGCCACCACCGAGTGCTCGCGCCCACCCTGGCGGTCAGCGACACCGCCGCCGCCGCGGTCTTCCGGGTGGTGCGCCAGCACGGCCCGCTCACCCGCGACGCGGTCACCGCCGCCACCGCGCTGAGCACCGCCACCGTCAACCGGCAGGTCACCGCGCTGCTGGCGGCGGGGCTGCTGCGCGAGCGCGCCGACCTGGTCGCCGCCGGGGCGATCGGGCGCCCCCGGGTGCCGGTCGAGGTCAACGCCACCCCGTTCGTCACCCTCGGGGTGCACATCGGGGCCACCACCACCGCGATCGTGGCCACCGATCTGCTCGGCCGCACCCTCGACGCGGTCGAGACCGCCACCCCGCACGGCGCGCAGGCCGCCGCCCTGGCCACCCTCGCCGACCGGGCCCGCCACTACCTGACCCGGTGGCGGCGGCGCCGTCCCCTGTGGGTGGGGGTAGCGATCGGTGGGGCCGTCGACGGCGCCACCGGCCGCGTCGACCACGCCCGGCTGGGCTGGGCGCACGCGCCGGTCGGGGCCACCTTCGCCGAGGCGCTGGGGCTGCCGGTCTCGGTGGCCTCCCACGTCGACGCGATGGCCGGCGCCGAACTGCTGCTGGGCCGGCGCCCGGTCGCCGAGGCCGGCGGGGCGACCGCGCCGGGGGCCACCAGCCTGTATGTCTACGCCCGCGAGACGGTCGGCTACGCGCTGATGATCGGCGGGCGGGTGCACACCCCGGCCGCCGGGCCGGGCACCATCGCCACCCTGCCGGCCGACTCGGAGCTGCTCGGCGGCTCCGGGCAGCTGGAATCGACCGTCAGCGACGCCGCGGTGCTCGCCGCCGCCCGCCGGCGGCGGATCCTGCCCGACGGTGCGGCCCCGGCCGGGCTGCTGCGCGCGGCGCGCGCCGGCGACGGCGCCGCCGCCGACCTGCTCGCCGAACGCGCCCGGGTGCTCGGGGAGGCGGTGGCGCTGCTGCGCGACCTGCTCAACCCCGACGACCTGGTGGTCGGCGGCCAGGCGTTCACCGAGTACCCCGAGGGCATGGAGCTGGTCGCCGCGGCGTTCAGCCGCCGTTCGGTGCTGGCGCCGCGCGGGATCCGGGTCACCGCGTTCGGCAACAAGGTGCAGGAGGCCGGCGCCGGGGTGGTGTCGCTGAGCGGGCTCTACGCCGACCCGATCGCGGCGATGCGCCGCACCGACGCCGCGACACAGGTGTGAGATCGGTGCCGGGCGGGGAACGCCACGACGATGGCCTGTCAAGATGGCAGGGTGCGTAACGGCGAACCCTTGGCCGCACCCGACGCGGCGACGCCCCCGCGGCGGGTGGCGGTGCTGGCGGTGCACACCTCCCCGCTGGCCCAGCCGGGCACCGGCGACGCCGGCGGGATGAACGTCTACGTGCTGCAGAGCGCGCTGCATTTGGCCCGCCGCGGGGTCGAGGTGGAGATCTTCACCCGGGCCACCTCCTCGGCCGATCCGGCGGTGGTGCCGGTCGCGCCCGGCGTGCTGGTGCGCAACGTGGTCGCCGGCCCGTTCGAGGGGCTCAACAAATACGACCTGCCCACCCAGCTGTGCGCGTTCGCCGCCGGGGTGCTGCGCGCCGAGGCCCTGCACGAACCCGGCTACTACGACATCGTGCACTCCCACTACTGGCTGTCCGGGCAGGTCGGGTGGCTGGCCCGGGACCGGTGGGCGGTGCCGCTGGTGCACACCGCCCACACCCTGGCCGCGGTGAAGAACGCCGCCCTGGCCGACGGCGACGTGCCCGAACCGCCGATGCGCACCGTCGGCGAACAGCAGGTGGTCGACGAGGCCGACCGGCTGATCGTCAACACCGACAGCGAAGCCGAGCAGCTGATCACCCACCACCACGCCGACCCGGACCGCATCGACGTGGTGCATCCCGGCGTCGACCTGGCGGTGTTCAGCCCCGGCGACCGGGCGGGCGCGCGCGCCGCGCTCGGGTTGCGGCCCGACGAACCGGTGGTGGCGTTCGTGGGGCGCATCCAGCCGTTGAAGGCCCCCGACATCCTGCTGCGCGCGGCCGCCCGGCTGCCCGGGGTGCGGGTGGTGATCGCCGGCGGGCCGTCCGGCGCCGCCGGCGCCGCCGGCCACGGGCTCGACGCGCTCGCCGCCGAGCTGGGCATCGACACCCGGGTGACGTTCCTGCCGCCGCAGTCCCGCGAGGACCTGGCGGTGCTGCTGCGCGCCGCCGACGTCGTCGCCGTACCCAGCTACTCCGAATCGTTCGGGCTGGTCGCGGTGGAAGCCCAGGCCTGCGGCACCCCGGTGGTCGCCGCCGCGGTCGGGGGACTGCCGGTGGCGGTGCACGACGGGGTCAGCGGCACCCTGGTGGCCGGCCACGACGTCGCCCGCTGGGCCCGCGCCCTCGAGGAGCTGCTGGCCCGCGCCACCGGGGCCGACGGCGCGGCGCTGCGCGCCGCCGCGGTGCGCCACGCGGGGCTGTTCTCCTGGGAGCACACCGTCGACGCGCTGCTGGCGAGCTATCGGCGCGCCATCGCCGACTACGGCCGGCGCCGCGCCCCGCGCGATGCCGCGGCGCTGCGGCGCGGGCGCCGGTTCGCCGGGCGCCCGGGGGTGCGGTCGTGAGCGCCGAGGTGCAGCGCACGATCCAGGACACCCTCGACGCGGCGGGGCTGACCTACAGCCACCACGAGGGCGCCCACGGCGGGCCGGCGGGGCTCATCGTCGAGCTGCCCGGGGAACGCAAACTCACCACCAACACGATCCTGAGCATCGGGGAGCACTCGGTGCGGGTGGAGGCGTTCGTGTGCCGCCGCCCCGACGAGAACCACGAGGGTGTCTTCCGGTTCCTGCTCAAACGCAACCGCCGGCTCTACGGGGTCTGCTACACCCTCGACCACCTCGGCGACATCTACCTGATCGGCCGGATGGCGCTGCACTCGGTGACCGGCGAGGAGATCGACCGGGTGCTCGGCCAGGTCCTCGAAGCGGTCGACTTCGACTTCAACACGCTGCTGGAGTTGGGGTTCCGCTCCTCGATCGAGAAGGAGTGGGCCTGGCGGCTCCGCCGCGGCGAGCCGGTGAAAAACCTGCGCGCCTTCGAGCATCTGCGCCCCGATCACCCCGACACCGATGACGGTGACGGGCGCCCCACCGGGTCGTGAGAGACTGTCCGGCATGGCAGATTCGGGCACGTTGGTGCTGTTGCGGCACGGCGAGAGCGACTGGAACGCGCGCAACCTGTTCACCGGCTGGGTCGACGTCGCGCTCACCGACACCGGGCGCGCCGAGGCGACCCGCGCCGGGGAGCTGTTGGTGCAGCACGAGCTGGCACCCGACATCGTCTACACCTCGCTGCTGCGCCGCGCGATCATCTCCGCGCAGCTGGCGCTGGAGGCCGCCGACCGGCTCTGGATCCCGGTGCGCCGCAGCTGGCGGCTGAACGAGCGGCACTACGGGGCGCTGCAGGGACTGGACAAGGCCGCCACCAAGGAGCGCTACGGCGAGGAGCAGTTCATGACCTGGCGGCGCGGCTACGCCACCCCGCCGCCGCCGATCGAGCCGGGCAGCCGATACAGCCAGGACACCGATGTGCGCTACGTCGACATCGGGGGCGGCCCGCTCAGCGAATGCCTCGCCGACGTGGTCGACCGGTTCCTGCCGTACTTCACCGACGTGATCGTCCCGGACCTGCGGGTCGGCAAGACGGTGCTCGTCGCCGCGCACGGCAACTCGCTGCGGGCCCTGGTCAAACACCTCGACCGGGTCTCCGACGAGGACATCGTCGGGCTCAACATCCCCACCGGGATCCCGCTGCGCTACGACCTCGACGAGAATCTGCGGCCCACCACCCCCGGCGGGGTGTACCTGGACCCGCAGGCCGCCGCCGCCGGGGCGGCCGCCGTCGCCAGCCAGGGCGCCAAGTAGGACTCCCGGCGGGCGCCTCCCCGCTGGCGCCGGCCTCCCGCGCCGGCCTCCCGCGCCGGCCTCCCCGCGCCGGCCTCCCGGCGCCCGCCCCGCGACGAGCGTGAAGCCAGGTTCACGTTCGGCGGCGAGCGTGAACCTGGCTTCACGCTCGGCCGCGGCGGGAGCAGAGTTGGGCGAACGGGGCGTAAACGGGAGCTAAATACCTGCTTCCCGGGCTGTGACATGGGCGGGTTTGGCTGCGCGGAGAAGCGATGGGGCGCCGCGGGTGGCTACCATTCGGGCGTGTCCGTGATGTTCGCCTGCGTGCTGGCCGGAGTGGCGGCGGTGCTCACGGGCGCGGCCGGCGTCGCGGTCGGACTCACGATCGCCCCCCGGATCATGGAGCGGCGCCGGCGTGCGGCCGCCGAGCAGTCCGGGATCACCGTCTCGCAGATGCTGCAGCGCATCGTGGCGCTGGTGCCGCTGGGCACCGCCGTCGTCGACACCCACCGCGACGTCGTCTACCTCAACGACCGCGCCCAAGACCTGGGCCTGGTGCGCGACCGGCTGCTCGACGACCGGGCCTGGCAGGCGGCCAAGCGCACCCTGGGCAGCGGGCAGGACGTCGAGTTCGACCTGTCGCCGGTCAAACCCGTCCGGGCCGGCCGGGGCCGGATGTCGGTGCGCGGCTATGCGCGGCTGCTCACCGAGGAGGACCGGCGGTTCGCGGTGGTCTTCGTCGACGACCAGTCCGAGCAGGCCCGGATGGAGGCCAGCCGCCGCGACTTCGTGGCCAACGTCAGCCACGAGCTCAAAACCCCGGTCGGGGCGATGAGCCTGCTCGCCGAGGCGCTGCTGTCCTCGGCCGACGACCCCGAGACCGTGCGCCGGTTCGGCGAGAAGGTGTTGTTGGAGGCCAACCGGCTGGCCGCGATGGTCGGGGAGCTCATCGAACTGTCCCGGCTGCAGGGCGCCGAACCGCTGCCGGACCTGGGCCCGGTCGACGTCGACCGGGTGGTCGCCGAGGCGATCTCGCGCCACAAGGTCGCCGCCGACAACGCCGACATCGCGTTGAGCACCGACTCCCCGGCCGGCCTGCAGATGCTCGGCGACGAAACGCTGCTGGTCACCGCGTTGGCTAACCTGGTGTCGAATGCGATCGCGTACTCGCCCAACGGATCCCCGGTGTCGATCAGTCGCCGTCGGCGCGGCGACTCGGTCGAGATCTCGGTCACCGACCGCGGGATCGGCATCTCGCGCAAGGACCAGGCCCGGGTCTTCGAACGGTTCTTCCGCGCCGACAAGGCACGGTCGCGGTCGACCGGCGGCACCGGCCTGGGGCTGGCCATCGTCAAACACGTGGCCGCCAACCACAACGGCAGTATCCGGCTGTGGAGCCAGCCCGGCACCGGCTCCACGTTCACCCTGACGATCCCGGCCTACCGCAGCGCGGGCATGCCGGGCACCGACCAACCGACCGAGGGCCTGCAACGAGAGGACGAACGACGATGACACGCATCGACACCGATGCACAGCGCAGCGACGAAAAGGAGCGCCGCCGATGACACGCGTGCTGATCGTGGAGGACGAGGAGTCGCTGGCCGACCCGCTGGCCTTCCTGTTGCGCAAGGAGGGCTTCGAGGTGCTGATCGTCAACGACGGTCAGACCGCGCTGGCCGAGTTCGACCGGGTGGGTGCCGACATCGTCCTGCTGGATCTGATGCTGCCCGGCATGAGCGGCACCGAGGTGTGCAAGCAGCTGCGTGCGCGCTCGGGCGTGCCGGTGATCATGGTGACTGCCCGCGACAGCGAGATCGACAAGGTGGTCGGCCTCGAGTTGGGGGCCGATGACTATGTGACCAAACCGTATTCGTCACGCGAGCTCATCGCGCGGATCCGGGCGGTGTTGCGCCGCGGCGGCGAGGACGATGCCGGGGTCGGCGAGGGCGTGCTGGAATCCGGCCCGGTGCGCATGGACGTCGAACGTCACATCGTCACCGTCGAGGGCGAACAGATCACCTTGCCGCTCAAGGAATTCGACTTGCTCGAATACCTGATGCGCAACAGCGGACGGGTGCTGACCCGCGGTCAGCTCATCGACCGGGTGTGGGGTGCGGACTACGTCGGGGACACCAAAACCCTCGACGTGCACGTCAAACGGCTGCGCTCGAAGATCGAGGCCGACCCGGCCAACCCGGTGCATCTGCTCACGGTGCGCGGGCTGGGCTACAAGCTCGAGGGCTGATCGCGCATACCCTTCGCTGCGGCAGCGGTGATCCCCTCCCAGGGAGGACTACCCGGGTTGATCATCGCCTGCTTGTCGTTCTCGGGGGCGTTGACGTCAACGATGACTTCCCGTTGAGTTGTGTCGATTCCGACCCTCCTGATGTGGCGCAGAGGGGGCGCGGCGAGCCGCTCGCCGGGACGGCAATGAGGTTCGGGCGACATCGGATTCGGCGAGTCGGTGTCGGAGGTCGGGTCGGTGGGTATGGCCGTCACGCTGATCTGATCCAGCCTGAGGCGAGGCGATAGGGCGAGCCGAGCACGCCGCCGTGCGGAGCCGGCCCCGGCGGGCGCCCGTCCGTAGCGACGACTGCACAATCTCCCGGGTGGACACCCATACCCGGGGTGGCGACTGAGATCGATAACGTAGTGGACATAGAGGCGTGAAATCGGGGGGAGTGTGTCCGCTGCGTTGTCGATCTCAGCAGCGAGTGCCGCGCCACGGTATCTGGGGCCCGGTAGTGGCGCGATTGACCTTGCCGGTACGGCCCGCAGAGGTCGCGACTGATGTATCACTCTGTCGAGTGCCGGCGCCCGGCCGCCGCCGGATGGGTAAGGTGACTGCGATGACATGGCGTCCCGATGACATGCCGGATCAGACCGGCCGCACCGTCGTGGTGACCGGAGCCAACGGCGGGCTCGGCGAGGTCGCGACCCGCGCGCTGGTCGCCGCGGGCGCCACGGTGGTGATGGCCTGCCGCAACCCGGACAAGGCGCACGAGGTCGCCGATCGGATCGGTGCCGACGCCGCGGCCGGCGCCACCCGGGTGGCCGCCCTGGATCTGTCCGATCTGGCCTCGGTGCGGCGGTTCGCCGACGAGCAGGGCGACATCGACGTCCTGATCAACAACGCCGGGTTGATGAACGTACCGTTCGGCCGGACCAAGGACGGCTTCGAAACCCAGTTCGGCGTGAACCATCTGGGTCACTTCGCGTTGACCGGACTGTTGCTCGACCGTATCGGCGACCGGGTGGTGACCCTGTCCAGCATCGCCCATCGGCAGACGCCGAAACTGTGGATCGATGATCTGAACTACGAACACCGTTGGTATCAGCGCAATCTGGCGTACGCACAATCGAAACTGGCCAACCTGATGTTCGCCCGAGAGTTGCAGCGGCGACTCGCCGAGTCCGGGTCTGCCATCCGTTCCTATGCGGTGCACCCGGGGGTCTCGGGCACCGACCTGTTCACCCGCACCGAGACACCGATGGATCTGGTGGCCAAACGCGGCGCCCAACTGGTCGGCCAACCGCCGCAGCGCGCGGTGCACTCCACTCTGCTGGCGGCCACGATGCCCGACGCCGACCCGACCGTGTACTGGGGCCCGGCCCGCTGGCGCCAGACCCGCGGGCCCGCCGAGGCGTGCCCGTCGAGCCGGCTGTCGAAGGACCGGCGACTGTGGCGCCGGCTCTGGGAGGAATCGGAACGGATGACCGGGGTGGTCTACGACTTCGGTCGCTAACCCGGCCGGACGTGCCGCGACTGAGCGCGGGTCCCCATACAGGAAGGCATGCCACCAGCGATGAAGAACTTCACCGGCAAGGTCGCGGTGGTCACCGGGGCGGGCTCGGGCATCGGACGCAGCCTCGCGGTCAAACTCGCCGAGCGCGGCGCGCTTCTGGCGCTCTCCGACATCGACCTCGACGCGGTGACCGAGACCGCCGACCGATGCGCGAAACTCGGCGTCACCGCGGTCGGGTCCGCGCTCGACGTCGCCGACCGGGACGCGGTCTACGCGCACGCCGACGCGGTCACCGAGCGGTTCGGCCGGGTCAACCTGGTGTTCAACAACGCCGGGGTGGCGTTGTCGGCCAACGTCATCGACATGCAGTGGGATGATTTCGAATGGCTGATGGGGATCAACTTCTGGGGCGTCACGTACGGCACCAAGGCGTTTCTGCCGCACCTGATCGCTTCCGGTGACGGCCACATCGTCAACGTCTCGTCGGTGTTCGGGTTGATGGGCGTCCCGTCGCAGAGCGCCTACAACTCGGCGAAATTCGCCGTGCGCGGGTTCACCGAGGCGTTGCGGCAAGAAGTCCGGGCGGCCAAATACCCGGTGGGCGTGACGTGTGTGCACCCGGGCGGGATCAAGACCAACATCGCGGTCAACGCCCGCGGGGTGCCCGAGGACGTGGACCGCGAACAGGTGCGCAAGGGATTCGACCTGATTGCGATCACCCGGCCGGACTCGGCGGCACGGATCATTCTGCGCGGCGTGGAGAAGAACAAGCCGCGGGTGCTGATCGGCCCCGACGCCCGGGTCTTCGACGCGATCCCGCGGGTCATCGGGCCGCGCTACGAAGACGTCGGCGCCCCGCTGTACCGGCTGGGCCGCGGGGTGGCCGCCCGGTTCGGGCTGCAGTTGTAGCGCGCCGCCGGCTGTGCCGGCCTGCTGGCCGTCGGTGCTCTGATCAGCGGGTGGGGTCTTGTGGTGCCCTACGATTACAGGTGTGGAGGTGCCGCAGCGCTCACTGGAGGTCACGTCGGGTCCTCGCCCCGGCTATCCGAGGACCCGCCGGGTGCGGTTCCGGTTCGGCGACGGCGCCGCCGGCGGTGGCTACGGCAGGTACTTCGTGGACGACGACCGGGTGTTCAGCCATTTCGTTGCCGGGCTCTCCGGGGCGTTCCCCTCCGGGGAGGAGGCCTTCATCCGGTCGGTGCGCCGGTTCGCCGACCGCATCACCGACCCGGAGTTGAAGAAGCGGGTGGCCGGGTTCATCGGCCAGGAGTCGATGCACGGTCAGCAGCACCGTCGCCTCAACGACACGCTCATCGAGATGGGGTATCCGATCGGCTGGTGGGACTCCGCGGCGATGGAGCAGCGTCGGTTGCGCTTCGAATCGCGGATCTCCGGGCGGGTGCACCTGGCGATGACCGCCGCCGCCGAGCACTACACGGCGGTAGTGGCCCAACGGGTGCTGTCCCTCGACGAGGTCCAGGCCATCCCCGGGGACCCCGAGGTGTGGAACCTGCTCAACTGGCACGCGCTGGAAGAACTGGAACACAAATCGGTGGCCTTCGACGTCTACCGCGCCGTGGGCGGCGATGAGCGGATGCGCATCGGGGTGATGGCGGCGTCCATCGCCGCGACCATCCCGATGACCTTGGCCATGTTGGCGATCTCGCTGGCGCGCGACCCGGTGGCCCGACGGCAGCCGCTCAGGCTGGTGCGTGAAGCGCGAAAGCTGTTCCGCGGAAAACTGTTCAACGGGATATTGCGTGATCTCGCCGTCTACCTGCGCCCCGGGTTCCACCCCGACGACATCGACACCGCCGCGCTGTTGGAGCGGTGGCGTCGCGACCTGTTCGGTGACCGGGGCGCCCTGCTCGGCTACCTGAAGTAGACCGGCGTCGCCGACCGCGCCCCGGGGGTGGCTACCCGGTCTGCTCGGCTCGGTCTACTCGGCGGCGCGGGTCGCCGGGTGGGTCGCCACCAGCCCCTGCTCGGCGCGCTGGGCGCAGATCGCGGCCAGCTCCGCGTAGGCCTTCTCGCCGAGCAGTTCGGTGAGCTCGGCGGCCAGCGACCGGTACACCGGCCGGGCGCCGATGTGGGCGGCCGGGTCGGAGGTGCAATACCAGTGCAGATCCGCCCCGCCGGAGCCCCAGCCGCGCCGGTCGTACTCGGTGATCGTGGTCTTGAGGATCTGGGTGTCGTCGGGGCGGGTCACCCAGTCCTGGGTGCGCCGGATCGGCAGCTGCCAGCACACGTCGGGTTTCATCGTCAACGGCTCCACCCCGAGCTTCACCGCCTTGATGTGCAGCGCACACCCGGCGCCGCCGGCGAACCCGGGCCGGTTCAAAAAGATGCAGGCACCCTTGTGCTTGCGGGTGCGCCAGGCCGGTTCGTCGTCGTATTCGTCGAGCTCGAGGTAGCCCTTTTTGCCCAGCCCCTTGTCCCGGAACTGCCAGTCGGCGTCGGTGAGGGTGCCCACCGCGTCGTCGAGGCGGGCCCGATCGTCGTCGTCGGAGAGGAACGCCCCGTGCGAGCAACAGCCGTCGTCGGGGCGCTCGGCGACGGTGCCGCGGCAGGCCGGGGAGCCGAACACGCAGGTCCAGTGCGACAGCAGCCAGGTCAGATCGGCGGCGATGAGGTGTTCGGGATCGTCGGGGTCGTAGAACTCCACCCATTCGCGGGTGAAGTCCAACCCGACTTCGTGCGGGTGATCGAAGGACTGCGGTGCCACAAATCTCCACCGTAGACCAAATCGCCGGACCGGGAGTTTCGCCTGATCTCACCGACCCACTAGGTTGGTATTCCGTGCGATTGGGCGTGCTCGATGTGGGCAGCAACACCGTTCACCTGTTGGTGGTCGACGCCCGGCGCGGCGGTCACCCCACCCCGATGAGTTCGACCAAGGCCACCCTGCGGCTCGCCGAGGCCATCGACAACTCCGGCAAGATCACCAAGCGCGGCGCGGACAAGCTGATCTCCACCGTCGACGAGTTCGCCAAGATCGCGGCCAGCTCGGGCTGTGCGGAGCTGATGGCCTTCGCCACCTCCGCGGTCCGCGACGCGGAGAACTCCGACGCGGTGCTGGCGCGGGTGCGCGACCAGACCGGGGTGGAGCTGCAGGTGCTCGACGGGGTCAACGAGTCGCGGTTGACGTTTCTGGCGGTGCGCCGCTGGTACGGCTGGAGTGCCGGGCGCATCGTCAACATCGACATCGGCGGCGGCTCGCTGGAGCTGTGCAGCGGCGTCGACGAGGCCCCCGACGTGGCGTTGTCGCTGCAGCTGGGGGCCGGCCGACTGACCCGCGAGTGGTTGCCCGAGGACCCGCCGGGGCGCCGGCGGGTGGCGATGCTGCGCGACTGGCTGCAAAGCGAACTGGCCGAGGCCAGCGTCGAGGTGCTCGAGGCGGGGCCGCCGGATCTGACCGTGGCGAGCTCGAAGACGTTCCGGTCGTTGGCCCGGTTGACCGGAGCGGCCCCCTCGGGGGCGGGTCCCCGGGTAAAACGGACGTTGACGGCCAGCGGTCTCAGACAACTCATATCGTTCATCTCTAGGATGACCACCGCGGACCGTGCGGAATTGGAAGGGGTGAGCGCCGACCGGGCGCCACAGATCGTGGCGGGTGCCCTGGTGGCCGAGGCGAGCATGCGAGCGTTGTCAATCGAGACCGTGGACATCTGTCCGTGGGCGTTGCGTGAAGGTCTGATCTTGCGCAAACTCGACAGCGAGGCGGACGGGACCGCCCTGGTAGAGATCCCGATGGGAGAGTCCGGGGGACGATCGACCAGCCGCGCCAAGGGCGGCCGGTCGAAAGGCGGCGCGCGATGAGTGACACACCCGAGGACCAGCCGACGCGGCCGATCTCGGTGGCCGAGCTGCTGGCCCGGCACGGCAACATCGGGTCCCCGCCGGTGACCGGACGTAAACGGCGTCGGCGCGGCAACGCCGACGCGGTCTCGGTCGCCGAGCTGACCGGGGAGATCCCGGTGATCCGCGACCCCGACGATCCCGAGGCCCCCGACGACGCCGAGACCGCCGAGGACGCCGTCGAGGACGCCGTCGAGGAGGGCGCCGAGGAGACCCCCGCCGACGAGGCGGCACCGGCCGCGCGCCCCGCGGCGGCGAGCGACCAGCGCGAGGACCCGGTCCGGTTCTCCGAGCCGCAGCCGCGCTGGCCGCAGTCCGCGCCGCACGCCCCGGGCAAGACCGGCCCGCAACGCAGCCCGCATCCGCTGCCGGACCGCAAGGCCGACCGGGGCGGGGACCGCAGCGAGGGCGGGTCGGACGCCGAGCAGATGAGCCCCGACCCGGTCGACGTGTTCCCGGCGGTCTCGATGGCCGACCTGGGTCTGGGCGCCGACCCCGACGAGGACCTGCTGGACACCGTCGACGACGGGCCCACCGACGCCGAGGCGCCCGCCCGGCCGGCCCGCCGCGGGCTGCTCGGCGCGCTGCGCAGCCGGTTCGCCCGTCCCGCCCGCGGCGCCGACGAGCAGGGCGACGATGCGGCGGCGGCGCCGACCGACGACGGCCAGGGAGACCCCGCGGCCGCCGCGGGCACCGCCTCGCTGCTGGACGCGACCGCCGAGCCCACTGCGGGCCGCGCGCGCTCCGCGGAGTGGGGCTTTGCCGACCGGGACACCGACGGGGACAGCGACGGGGACAGCGACTGGGACACCGACTGGGACGCCGACACGGACTCCGCGGAGCACGACGGCGACGCCGAGGAGGGCCCCTGGCACGACGAGCGCGACGAGCAGGCGCCGGAGTCGCTTCTCGCCCGGGTGGCCCGCGGGGTCTGGGGGGTGGCGCAGTCGCTGCTGGCGGTCGTGTTCGGGGCGGGGCTGTTCATCGCCTTCGACCAGCTCTGGCGGTGGAACAGCGTGGTGGCGCTGGTGTTGACCGTGCTCGTCACGCTCGGGTTGGTGGCCGCGGTCCAAGCGGTGCGCAAGACCGTCGACATCACCAGCACGCTGATCGCGGTGGCGGTCGGGCTGCTGGTGACGTTGGGGCCGCTCGTGCTGTGGCTGTCGGGCTAGCCGGCCCGCCGAGGCGACCGTGCGTCCCGCCATCAAAGTTGGCCTCTCGACGGCCTCGGTCTATCCGCTGAAGACCGAGGCCGCCTTCGAGTATGCCGCCCGGCTCGGCTACGACGGTGTCGAGTTGATGGTGTGGGCCGAGTCGGTCAGCCAGGACATCGGCGCGGTGGCCAAGCTCTCCCGGCACTACCGGGTGCCGGTGCTGTCGGTGCACGCGCCGTGCCTGCTGATCTCCCAACGGGTCTGGGGTGCCAACCCGGTGCGCAAGCTGGAGCGCAGCGTGCGCGCCGCCGAGCAGCTCGGCGCCCAGACCGTCGTGGTCCACCCCCCGTTCCGCTGGCAGCGGCGCTACGCCGAGGGGTTCAGCGACCAGGTCGCCGAGCTGGAGGAGCGCAGCGAGGTGATGGTCGCGGTGGAGAACATGTTCCCGTTCCGCGCCGACCGGCTGTTCGGCGCCGAGCAGTCCCTGCAGCGGATGCGACGCCGCGGCGGCGGGCCGGGGGCGGCGATCTCGGCGTTCGCGCCGTCCTACAACCCGCTGGACGGCGATCACGCCCACTACACGCTGGACCTGTCGCACACCGCGACCGCCGGCACCGACGCGGTCGCGATGGCCCGGGCGATGGGCTCGGGGCTGGTGCATCTGCACCTGTGCGACGGCAACGGCCTGCCCGCCGACGAGCATCTGGTGCCCGGGCGCGGCGGCCAGCCCACCGTGGAGGTCTGCCAGATGCTCGCGGCCAGCGACTTCACCGGTCACGTGGTGTTGGAGGTCACCACCTCCCAGGCCCGCACCAGCCAGGAACGCGAGGCGCTGCTGGTGGAATCGTTGGAGTTCGCCCGCACCCACCTGATGCGCTGACCGGCCCCGCCGGCGGCCGGAGAGGACACGATGAACCCCTCGGCGCTGTTCAGCGACGCCATGCGGCTGACCCCGCTGGGCACCGGACCCGACCCGGGGCAGGCCCGGTTCGGCGGGGAGCTCAACGAGCACTGGACGATCGGCCCGAAAGTGCACGGCGGGGCGATGCTGGCGCTCTGCGCGAACGCCGCGCGCACCGCGCTCGGGGCGACCGCCGACGGCCCGATCCAACCGGTCGCGGTCTCCGGCAGCTTCCTGCGCGCCCCGGACCCCGGCGCCCTGCAGCTGCGCACCCGGGTGCGCAAACGCGGCCGGCGGGTCAGCGTCGTCGACGTCGAACTCGACCAGCACGAGCGCACCGCGGTGCACGCGGTGATCACCCTCGGCCAGCCCGAGCACGACGCCGCACCGCTGCTGTCGGTCAACCCGATCGTGTCGTTGATGATCCCGGAGCCGCCGCCGGGGCTCGCCCCGATCGGCCCCGGGCACCCGATGGCCGAGATCGTCCACCTGGCCCACGGCTGCGACATCCGCCCGGCGCTGACCACCCTGGCGCCGCGCTCCGACGGCGGGCCGCCGGTGATCGAGATGTGGGTGCGCCCCAAGGGGGCCGCGCCCGACGTGCTGTTCGCGCTGCTGTGCGGGGACGCCTCGGCGCCGGTGACGATGGCCCTGCAGCGGCCCGGCTGGGCGCCGACGGTGCAACTCACCGCCTATCTGCGTGGGATGCCCGCCGACGGATGGCTGCGGGTCATCTGCACCACCACCGAGGTGGGTGTCGACTGGTTCGACGAGGACCACCTGGTGGTCGACTGTCGCGGCCGGATCGTCGCCCAGACCCGGCAGCTGGCGATGGTGCCCGCACCGCCGGCCTAGCCCGAGGGCGCGGCGAGCGGCCTGCCCGGCGAGCGTCCGCCCGGCGAGCGTCCTGCCCGGCGAGCGTGAAGCCAGGTTCACGCTCGGCGGCGAACGTGAACCTGGCTTCACGCTGGGCCGGGGGGCACGCGGCCACGCTGGGCGAGGGCGCGGCCACGCAGCCACGCGGCCGCGCGGCGGTGTCCGGCGCGCCGACGCCGGGTGGGTCTGCCATGCTTGCGGCCATGGCCAGAATTGCGATCATCGGCGTCGGGAACATGGGCGAAGCGCTGCTGTCGGGTCTGCTGCGCAGCGGCCGGCAGGTCAAAGACCTGGTGGTCGTCGAGGCCCGGCCCGAGCGCGCCCGGTACCTCACCGAGACCTATGCGGTGCTGGTCGCCCCGCTGGCCGACGCGGTGGAGAACGCCGACGTCATCCTGGTCGCGGTCAAACCCCAGCACGTCGACGCGGTGATCACCGAGGCCGCCGCGGCGATCACCGCCTCCGACCACAGTGGCGAGCAGGTGGTCGTCACCGTCGCCGCCGGCATCCCCAGCGCCCAGTTGGAGACCAAGCTGCCCGCCGGCACCCCGGTGGTGCGGGTGATGCCCAACACCCCCGCGCAGGTCGGCGCCGGGGTCAGCGTGCTCGCCGCGGGCCGGTTCGCCACCGACGAGCAACTCGACGAAATCGCCGCGCTGTTCAAGGCGGTGGGACGGGTGCTCATCGTGCCCGAGGCGCAGATGGACGCGGTGACCGCGATCTCCGGGTCCGGGCCGGCCTACTTCTTCTTGATGATCGAGGCGTTGGTGGACGCCGGCGTCGCGGCGGGCCTGACCCGGGCGGTGGCCGCCGATCTGGCGGTGCAGACCATGGCCGGGGCCGCGGAGATGTTGCTCGACCGGTTGGAGCACCCCGACGCCGCCGCCGCGGCGGGCATGGACACCGCGGCCGTGCAGCTGCGGGCGATGGTCACCTCGCCCGGCGGGACGACCGCGGTTGCGCTGCGCGAACTCGAGCGCGCGGGGCTGCGCAGCGCCGTCGACGCCGCCGTTCAGGCCGCAAAAACCCACTCTGAACAGGTAAGAGTTACAAACGGGTAATTCATAAGTTTTACTCTCAAATACCCCACACCCGTCGCAGTAACCCCATTGGTACCGCTATTCTCCTGGGGAGTATGTGTGCGTCAGGCCCGCGGAGGGGAAGCCGTCGGGACTGCGTACGCCTGATTGGATTGGGTTGCGATGACGTCAATGAACGGGCCGTCGGCGCGGGATTCGGCTAGTGGCAAACCGGCACGGGATTCCGCGACGCCGGAGGGCCAGCAAGGCCGGACACAGTTTCTGACCGTGGCCGAGGTGGCGGCGCTGATGCGGGTTTCGAAGATGACCGTGTACCGGCTGGTGCACAACGGTGAACTGCCCGCCGTGCGGGTCGGCCGGTCGTTCCGGGTGCACGCCAAGGCCGTGCACGATCTGTTGGAGAGCTCCTTCTTCGACGCCGGATAACCACACCGGGTCGCGCGTCACGTCCGACGCGGCACGACCACCCGGGCGGTTCGCCTCACGGCGACCCCGGGTGCTTTGGCGTGCCCGGGGGCGGGTCGGGCACGGTGTGCGGTTTTTCGTTCCGCGCACCCGCCTGGGTAAAGTGAGCGGGTCGAAATCGTCGAGCCGGTCACGGGCAGGATGTAGGTAGCAGAGTTTATGGGTTCAGTAGTCAAAAAGCGGCGCAAGCGCATGTCGAAGAAGAAGCACCGCAAGCTGCTTCGTCGCACCCGGGTCCAGCGCAGAAAACTCGGCAAGTAGCCACCCGGGCCCCGGCGGGCCTCGGCGCGGCGTGCGCGCCCCATTAAGCTGACCGGGTGAGTTCGCCCGGGCCCCCGACCGACACCGGTGACGCCCCGCACTACCCGAAGGTGGTGCTGGTCACCGGCGCGTGCCGGTTTCTCGGCGGGTACCTGACCGCGCGACTGGCCCAGAACCCGCTGATCAACCGGATCATCGCGGTCGACGCGGTGGCCCCCAGCAAGGACCTGCTGCGTCGGATGGGCCGTGCGGAGTTCGTGCGCGCCGACATCCGCAACCCGTTCATCGCCAAGGTCATCCGCAACGGCGACGTCGACACCGTGGTGCACGCCGCGGCCGCCTCCTACGCCCCGCGGGCGGGTGCTGGGGCGGCGCTGAAGGAACTCAACGTGATGGGCGCGATGCAGCTGTTCGCCGCCTGCCAGAAGGCGCCGACGGTGCGGCGCGTGGTGCTCAAGTCGACCTCGGAGATCTACGGCGCCAGCTCGCACGACCCGGTGATGTTCACCGAGGACAGCACCAGCCACCGCCCGCTGGGGGAGGGCTTCGGCCGCGACAGCCTCGACATCGAGCGCTACGCGCGCGGGCTGGGCCGGCGCCGCCCCGACATCGCGGTCACCATCTTGCGGCTGGCCAACATGATCGGCCCGGCCATGGACACCACGTTGTCGCGGTTCCTCGCCGGCCCGCTGGTGCCCACGGTGTTCGGTCGCGACGCCCGGCTGCAGCTGCTGCACGAACAAGACGCCCTCGGCGCCCTGGAGCACGCCACCATGGCCGGCAAGGCCGGCACCTTCAACATCGGCGCCGCCGGGATCATCATGATGACCCAGGCGATCCAACGGGCAGGTCGCGTGCTCATTCCCGTACCCGAGACGGGCCTGCGGATGATAGATTCGCTGCGACGAGCCAATCGCTACAGCGACAGCAGTCGCCAACAATTCGACTACCTGAGCTACGGCCGGGTGATGGACACCACGCGCATGCGGACCGAACTCGGCTTCGAGCCCAAGTGGACCACCGTCGAGGCGTTCGACGACTACGTCAACGGTCGCGGATTGGCTCCGATCATCGATCCGGAGTGGGTACGCTCGATGGAGAATCGGGTCGTCGCGGCGGCGCAACGGTGGGGTCGTTGAACGGTCGCGTCGTCGGCAACACGGGTGAGAGCGGTTCGCACCGGCTGAGACGAGCCAACACTGGCTGAAACGGGCTGAAACGGGGAGGTATCCGCGTGGCGGGTGACCGGAAGGCGAAAGTCATTCCGCTGCGCGCAGATTCGGGCCGGTCGGCCGCGCAGCGGCGCGCCGCCCAACGCGCCGACGCGGCCCGCCAGCACCCGTCGCTGCTGTCGCGCGCCGGCCAGTGGCCCCCGCCCGATCAGCTCGCCGAGGTGGTCGGGGAGATCGACCGCCACCGCGACGCCGAGGACGCGGTGGCCGCGCCCAGCGAGTTGGCGCAGCGGATCTCCACCGTCGCGGAGTTCCTGCGGCGCCGCGTCGCCGGGGACTACCGGGTCGACGAGTTCGGCTTCGACCCGCACTTCAACGAGAACGTCATCCTGCCGCTGCTGCGGCCGTGGTTCCACTCCTGGTTCCGCGTGGAGGTCTCCGGGGTGGAGAACCTGCCCGAGACCGGCGCGGCGCTGGTGGTGGCCAACCACGCCGGGGTGCTGCCGGTCGACGGGCTGATGGCCTCGGTCGCCGTCCACGACGAACACCCCGCCCGCCGCAACCTGCGGCTGCTCGCCGCCGACCTGGTCTTCGACCTGCCGGTGATCAGCCAGGGCGCCCGGATGGCCGGGCACACCATGGCGTGCGCGGCCGACGCGCAGCGGCTGTTGGAGGCCGGCGAGCTGACCGCGGTGTTCCCGGAGGGCTACAAGGGGCTGGGCAAGCGGTTCCACGACCGCTACAAGCTGCAGCGGTTCGGCCGCGGCGGATTCGTCTCGGCGGCGCTGCGCACCAAGGCGCCGATCGTGCCGTGCTCGATCGTCGGCTCCGAGGAGATCTACCCGATGGTCGCCGACCTGAAGGTGGTGGCCCGCCTGCTGGGGCTGCCGTACTTCCCGATCACCCCGCTGTTCCCGCTGGCCGGGGCCGCCGGGCTGCTGCCGATGCCGTCGAAGTGGCACATCGCGTTCGGCGAGCCCATCCCCACCGCCGACTACGAGGAGGGCGCGGCCGACGACCCGATGGTCACCTTCGAGCTGACCGACCACGTCCGCGAGACCATCCAGCAGACGCTGTATCGGCTGCTGGCCGGCCGGCGCAACCCGTTCTTCGGCTGAGCGCCGGGCCGCGCGGGCTATTTCTTGGCGCGCATCGCCGCGATCGCGGCGACGGTGGCCTCCGGGTCGGAGTCCTGGCGGGAGGACTCGCCGATCATGGTGACCACGCTGGTGATGACCGGGTTGCCGTCGGCGTCGCTGACCTCGCTGCGGATCTCGGTGATCACCGTGCCGTGCGACTCGAGCACCGAATCGAGGTAGGTGTCGAAGTACAGCCGGTCGCCGTCGAGCAGCGGGCGGTGGAACTTGAACTTCTGGTCGCGGTGGAACACCCGCGCGATGTTGATCGGGATGTCGAACTTGGTGAAGATCTCCAACTGCACCCGCCGGCCGGCGACCGCCAGGAACGTCAGCGGGGCCACCACCGCGTCGTAGCCGGCCGCCCGGGCGTCGTCGTCGCTGAAGTGCGCCACGTGGGTGTCTTTGACCGCGGTGGCGAACTCGCGGATCTTCTCGCGGCCCACCTCGAAATAATCGGGGTAGCGGTAGTGGGTGCCGATGATCCCATCGGCGGTCTGCAGCTGCGTTGCCATAGTCGGTGCCGTCATCTCGTCGGGGGTCTGTGCTGGTGGCCAGCGGGCGCAGCTTATCAACCGCGCCGCGGGGCCAGCGGGCCGCGCGCCGTGGGCGGCGCCGCTCAGTGCCGCCGGGAGGCGGCCGCGGCCAGCGCCCCGCCGGCCGCACCCAGCGCCAACGCCGACGGCACCCCGATGCGGGCCGCCTTGCGGGCGGTGCGGAAGTCGCGGATCTCCCAGCCGCGTTTGCGGGCCAGGTCGCGCAGCCGGGCGTCGGGGTTGATCGCCACCGCGGTGCCCACCAGCGACAGCATCGGCAGGTCGTTGTGGCTGTCGGAGTAGGCGGTGCAGCGTTTGAGGTTGAGCCCCTCGCGGATCGCCAGCGACCGCACCGCGTGCGCCTTGCCCGCGCCGTGCAGGATCTCACCGACCAGCCGGCCGGTGAACACCCCGTCGACCGATTCGGCGACGGTGCCCAGCGCGCCGGTCAGCCCCAGCCGGCGGGCGATGGTGGCCGCCAACTCGTAGGGGGTCGCGGTGACCAGCCACACCTGCTGGCCGGCGTCGAGGTGCATCTGGGCCAAGTCCCGGGTGCCCGGCCAGATCCGGTCGGCGATCTGCTCGTCGTAGATCTCCTCGCCCAGCTCGGCGAGCTCCGCGGTGGTGCGGCCCTCGATGAACGCCAGCGCCTTGCGCCGCCCGGCGGCCACGTCGTCGCTGTTCTCCCAGCCGGTGAGCTGGAACTTGGCGTGGGCGTAGAGGAAGCGCACCACGTCGCCGTAGGTGAAGAACTTGCGGGCGGCCAGCCCGCGGCCGAAGTGCACCATCGACGAGCCCTGCACCAGGGTGTTGTCGACGTCGAAGAACGCGGCGGCGGTCAGATCGACCGGCGCCTCGCCGGCGGCGCCCTGCGCGCCGGGGTCCCCGGAGCCGGTGGTCAGGTCGACCAGCGCCCGTTCGGCGCTGGCGTTCCCGGCAGCGCTGTCCTGCTCGGGAGCGGCCATCACCCGCCTCCTTCCGTCGGTCGACGCCGGTGCCGGTTCAACTTTATCCGGCGCGCGGCGTTGGCGGCGGCGACGCGACCGGTGCCACACTGGGGAGGTGACCGGCCATGAGGTGCAGTTGCTGACCCGCCAAGGGTGCGCGATGTGTGTGCGCGCGCAGGCCCGGCTCGCCGAACTCGCCGCCGAACTGGGCTTCACCCTGCTCGCCACCGACGTCGACGCCGCCGCGGCGGGCGGCGAGCCCGGGCTGCGCGCCGAGTACGGCGACCGGCTGCCGGTGATCCTGCTCGACGGTCGCGAACACAGCTACTGGGAGATCGACGAACCCCGGCTGCGGGCCGACCTGGGCCGATAGCCGCCCGCACCCGGGGTTGTCGGCAAATTTGGTGGCCTAACTGGTAAACCTTTACCGTGGAGGTCAGTTTTGTCACCGGTGAGTGCAAGGGAGCAGGCCAGGTGAAGCAGCCGTGAGCGTCCTGCTCTTCGGGGTGTCCCACCGCAGCGCGCCGGTCGCGGTGCTCGAACAGCTGAGCACCGACGAATCCGACCAGGTCAAAATCGTCGACCGGATGTTGCAGTCCCCGCTGGTCAGCGAGGCGATGGTGTTGTCGACCTGCAACCGGGTCGAGGTCTACGCCGTCGTCGACGCCTTCCACGGCGGGCTGGCGGTGATCGGCGAGGTCCTCGCCGAGCACTCCGGGATGGCCGTCGGGGCGCTGACCCAGTACGCCTACGTGCGCTACAGCGAAGCCGCCGTCCAGCATCTGTTCGCGGTCGCCAGCGGCCTGGACTCCGCGGTGGTCGGCGAACAGCAGGTGCTCGGGCAGGTCCGGCGCGCCTACGCGCTGGCCGAGAGCAACCGGACCGTCGGGCGGGTGCTGCACGAGCTGGCCCAGCGGGCGCTGGCGGTCGGCAAACGGGTGCACTCCGAGACCGCCATCGACGCCGCCGGCGCCTCGGTGGTCTCGGTCGCCCTCGGCGTCGCCGAGGACCACCTCGGCGGGCTGGCCGGCAAGACCGCGGTGGTGATCGGGGCCGGCTCGATGGGCGCGCTGACCGTCGCCCACCTGACCCGCGCCGGGATCGGCCGCATCCACGTGCTCAACCGGTCCCACGAGCGTGCCGAGCGCCTGGTCGACAAGATCGGTGCGGCCACGGTCGGCGCCGACGTCGGCGACCTCGACCAGATCGCCGCGGCGCTGGGCGCCGCCGACGTCGTGGTCAGCTGCACCGGTGCGGTCGGCCCGGTGGTCTCGCTGGCCGACGTGCACCACGCGCTGGCCGACACCGACCGCGGTGCGGCCACCGGCCCGCTGGTCATCTGCGACCTGGGGATGCCGCGCGACGTCGACCCGGCGGTGGCCGGCCTGCCCGGGGTCGTCGTCGTCGACATGGAGCGGGTGCAGCGCGAGCCGTCGGCGCGGGCGGCCGCGGCCGACACCGAGGCCGCCCGCCGGATCGTCGGCACCGAGGTGGCCACCTATCTGACCGGCCAGCGCATGGCCGAGGTCACCCCGACGGTGACCGCGCTGCGGCAGCGCGCCGCCGAGGTCGTCGAGGCCGAGATGATGCGGCTGGAGCGACGCCTGCCGGGCCTGGACAGCACCCACCGCGACGAGGTGTCGCGCACCGTGCGCCGCGTCGTCGACAAGCTGCTGCACGCCCCGACCGTGCGCGTCAAACAGTTGGCCGGCTCGCCGGGCGGGGACAGCTACGCCGAGGCGCTGCGCGAACTGTTCGAGCTCAACCCGCAGGTCGCCGACGCGCTGGCCAGCGCCGGCGAGCTGCCGACCGTACCCACTGAATTCGAGGGCGGTACCGAAACGCGGTCCGCCGACTAACGCCGAGCAACACCGAAATAGGGCGCAATGATCCGGTTAGGGACCCGGGGCAGTCTGCTGGCCACCACCCAGGCCAACAGTGTCCGCGACGCACTGACCGCCGCCGGCCACGAGGTCGAGCTGGTGGTCATCAACACCAAGGGCGACCAGTCGATGCAGCCGGTCGGCACGATCGGGGTCGGGGTGTTCACCGCCGAGCTGCGCGAGGCCATCCTCGACGGCCGGGTCGACGCCGCGGTGCACTCCCACAAGGACCTGCCCACCGAGGTCGATCCGCGCTTCGCCCTGCCGGCGGTCCCGCGCCGCGAAGACCCCCGCGACGTGCTCATCGCCCGCGACGGGCTGGTGCTCGGGGCGTTGCCGACCGGCTCGGTGGTGGGCACCTCGGCCCCGCGACGGGCCGCACAGCTTAGAGCACTGGGTCTCGGTTTGGAAATCCGCCCCCTGCGAGGCAACCTGGTTACGAGGTTGAACAGGGTCAGCAGCGGTGAGCTCGACGCGATTGTGGTAGCCCGGGCGGGCATGGCCCGGATCGGGCGCCTCGACGAGGTCACCGAGACGCTGGAGCCGGTGCAGGTGCTGCCCGCGCCGGCTCAGGGTGCCCTCGCCGTGGAGTGCCGCGCCGAGGACACCGAGCTGACGGCGCTGTTGGCGACGCTCGACGATGCCGACACCCGCGCCGAGGTCACCGCCGAGCGGTCCCTGCTCGCCGAACTGGAGGCGGGTTGTTCCGCACCGGTGGGCGCGATCGCCGACATGGTCGAGTCCATCGATGAGGACGGCCGGGTCTTCGAAGAGCTGTCGCTGCGCAGCTGCGTGGCGGCGCTGGATGGATCCGACGTGATCCGCGCGTCCGGGGTCGACACTCCGGGGCGGGCCCGGGAGCTGGGGCTCTCGGTGGCCGCGGAGTTGTTCGAACTCGGGGCGCGCGAGCTCATGGCGGACGCGCGGTAAGGGCACCGCGCGCGAGGAGACATGGAGTTAGGAGATGGCTCGCCAAGTGAGTACGCGAGGCCGTAAACCCAAGCCGGGCCGGATCGTGTTCGTCGGTGCGGGCCCGGGCGACCCGGGGCTGCTGACCACGCGGGCCCGTGCGGCACTGGCACGTGCCGCCGTGGTGTTCACCGACCCCGACGTGCCCGAGTCGATCCTGGCGCTGGTCGGCATCGACCTGCCGCCGGCGCCGATCGCCGCGCCCGCGGAGGACGCCAAGGACGCCAGGGACGCCAAGGACGCCAGGGACGCCCAAGACGCCAGGGACGCGCGGGGCGCGCCGGCCGGCAAGGACAAGGCGGCGGGCACCCGGGCCGCCCGGAACGCCGAGGCGCCCTGCGGCGCCGACGTCCGCCCCGCGCTGGGCGGGCCCGCCGAGGTGGCCAAGACGCTGGTGGCCGCGGCCCGCGCCGGCGACGACGTGGTGCGGCTGGTCGCCGGTGACCCGCTGTCGGTGGACCCGGTGGTCACCGAGGTCACCACGGTCGCGCGGACCAACCTGACGTTCGAGATCGTGCCGGGCCTGCCCCCGGCGATCGCGGTGCCCACCTACGCGGGGCTGCCGCTGGGGTCCTCGCACACCGTCGCCGACGTGCGCGGCGACGTGGACTGGGCGGCGCTGGCCGCCGCGCCGGGCCCGCTGATCCTGCAGGCCACCGCCTCGCATCTGCCGGACGCGGCGAGCACCCTGATCGACTACGGGCTCACCGAGCAGACCCCGTGTGTGGTGACCGCGGTCGGCACCACCTGCTCGCAGCGGTCGGTGGAGTCCACCCTGCACGGGCTGACCGAGCAGAACGTGTTCGCCGGCACCGAGCTGGCCGAGCAGACCGCGGCGGCCGGGACGCCGCAGAGCGGTCCGCTGGTGGTCACCATCGGCAAGACCGTCAACAACCGGGCCAAGCTGAACTGGTGGGAGAGCCGGGCGCTGTACGGCTGGACGGTGCTGGTGCCGCGCACCAAGGACCAGGCCGGCGAGATGAGCGACCGGCTGATCACCTACGGGGCGCTGCCGATCGAGGTGCCCACCATCGCCGTGGAGCCGCCGCGCAGCCCCGCCCAGATGGAGCGGGCGGTCAAGGGCCTGGTCGACGGGCGCTACCAGTGGTTGGTGTTCACCTCCACCAACGCCGTGCGCGCGGTGTGGGAGAAGTTCAGCGAGTTCGGCCTCGACGCCCGCGCGTTCTCCGGGGTCAAGATCGCCTGTGTGGGCGAGGCGACCGCCGACCGGGTGCGCGCCTTCGGCATCGAACCGGAGATGGTGCCGGCCGGCGAGCAGTCCTCGCTGGGGCTGCTCGAGGAGTTCCCGCCCTACGACGACGTGTTCGACCCGGTGAACCGGGTGCTGCTGCCGCGCGCCGACATCGCCACCGAGACCCTCGCCGAGGGGCTGCGGGAGCGCGGCTGGGAGATCGAGGACGTCACCGCCTACCGCACGGTGCGCGCCGCGCCGCCGCCGGCGGCCACCCGCGAGATGATCAAGACCGGCGGGTTCGACGCGGTCTGCTTCACCTCGAGCTCCACGGTGCGCAACCTCGTCGGCATCGCCGGCAAGCCGCATGCGCGCACCATCGTGAGCTGCATCGGGCCGAAGACCGCCGAGACCGCCGCCGAGTTCGGGCTGCGCGTCGACGTGCGCCCGGAGACCGCCGCGGTGGGTCCGCTGGTCGACGCGCTGGCCGAGCACGCCGCCCGGCTGCGCGCCGAGGGGGCGTTGCCGCCGCCGCGCAAGAAGACCCGGCGGCGCTAGCGGGTGAGATGAGCGGTTTCCCGCGACAGCGTCCGCGTCGGCTGCGCTCGACCCCGGCGCTGCGGCGGCTGGTCGCCGAGACGACGCTGCAGCCGCGTCAGCTGGTGCTGCCGCTGTTCGTCGCCGACTCGATCACCGAGCCGCGCCCGATCGCGTCGATGCCCGGGGTGGTGCAACACACCCGGGAGTCGCTGCGCCGCGCCGCCGCCGACGCGGTGGCCGCCGGGGTGGGCGGGCTGATGCTGTTCGGGGTGCCGTGCGAGGCCGACAAGGACGCCACCGGATCGGTGGGCGCGCACCCGCACGGCGTCCTCAACGCGGCGCTGCGCGACCTGGCCGCCGACCTCGGCGCGGCGACCGTGCTGATGGCCGACACCTGCCTCGACGAGTTCACCGACCACGGGCACTGCGGGGTGCTCGACGAGCGCGGCGGCATCGACAACGACGCCACGCTCGCCGAGTACGTGCGTCTGGCCGTCGCCCAGGCCGAGGCGGGCGCCCACGTCGTCTCCCCGAGCGGCATGATGGACGGCCAGGTCGCCGCGATCCGTGACGGGCTCGACGCCGCCGGGCACCACCAGACGGTGATCCTGGCCTACGCCGCGAAGTTCGCCTCGGCGTTCTACGGGCCGTTCCGCGACGCGGTGGGCTCGAGCCTGCAGGGCGACCGCCGCACCTACCAGCAGGAGCCGGGCAACGTCCGCGAGGCGCTGCGCGAGGTGGACCTCGACCTCGACGAGGGCGCGGACATGGTGATGGTCAAACCCGCGCTGGGCTACCTCGACGTGGTCGCCGCCGCGGCGGCGCGCTCGGCGGTGCCGCTCGCCGCCTACCAGGTGTCGGGGGAGTACGCGATGATCGCCGCGGCCGCCGCCGCGGGCTGGATCGAGCGGCGTGCGGCGGTGCTGGAATCGTTGATCAGCATCCGCCGGGCCGGCGCCGATCTGGTGTTGAGCTACTGGGCCACCGAGGCGGCCCGTTGGCTGGTCTGAGCGCCGGGCACACGCCCCGCGCCGCCGGTGCCACCGGCTACCCTGGCTGGCGATGACCACCGAAGCTTCCGGACCCGCGTCGGGCGCGCTGTTCTACGAGAGCGGCGCCAGTTGGCTGTGGGTGCTGCTCGGGCCGCTGGCCGCCGGCACGATGCTGTGGATCCAGGTCTCCAGCGGCTACGGCTATCAGCCGCTGGTGCCGCTGACCTTCCTGGTGGTGGTGACCGGGATGCTGGCGGTGCAGGTCAAGGCCGCGCGGATCCACACCCGGGTGGAACTCACCGCCGACACGCTGCGCCAGGGCACCGAGATGTTCCCGGTCGCCGACATCGTCGGGCTCTACCCGCCGGCGCCGAACCGGGCCAAGGACCCGCCCAAATGGACCTCGGCGCGCACCCTCGGCGAGCTCACCGGGGTGCCGCGCGGGCGCACCGGGATCGGGCTGCGGCTCAGCCACAACCGCAACGCCCAGGCCTGGGCGCGCAACCACCGCGGGCTGCGCGCCGCGCTGGCCCCGCTGGCACCGCCGTACACCGGCCCGTTCGACACCAGCCGCCCCGACGACCTCGACGCCGGGATCGAGCCGCGATGACCCCACGGCAGCGGTCGCTGGTCGAACTGGGGCTGGGCGCTGTGGCGCTGGCCGGCGGGCTGCTCGTCTGGACCCGGGTGAGCACGGTCATCGCGGTCGCCCCGGTGATCGACGGTCAGCCGGTCACCCACTCGACGGTCTATCACCCGCAGCTGCTGGCGGTGACGCTGCTGCTGGTGACCCTCGGCGGGGTGCTGGCGGTGACCGGGGCGGCGCGGTGGCGGCGCACCCGGCCGTCTCATACCCCATAGGGTATCAGGGGTAGGGTGGTGTCATGAGCACGACCGACTTGGCGCTGCGCGGGATGACCTGCGCCTCGTGCGCCGCCCGCGTCGAGCGCGGGCTCAACCGGCTCGACGGGGTGCACGCGACGGTGAACCTCGCCCTCGAACGCGCCCACATCGACCACGACGCCGCGGTCACCGCCGACCAGCTCATCGAGGCGGTGCAGGCCGCCGGCTACGAGGCCGCGGTGGTCGGCGCCGGCCCCGAACCGGTCGACCCCGAGGTGCCCGAGGATCAGCTGCGGGCGCGGCTGATCGTCGCCGCGGTCCTGGCCGCCCCGGTGGTGGCGCTCTCGATGGTGCCGGCCTGGCAGTTCCCCGGGTGGCAGTGGCTGGTGTTCGCGTTGAGCACCCCGATCGTGGTCTGGAGCGGCTACCCGTTCCACCGCGCCGCGGCGGTCACCGCCCGCCACGGCGCCTCCACGATGGACACCCTGGTCTCGTTGGGCACGCTGGCCGCCTACCTGTGGTCGACGGTGGTGCTGGTCACCGGTGCCACCGAACGCGGTGGTCACGTCTACTTCGAGGTCGCCGCCGCGGTCACCGCGTTCCTGCTGGCCGGCCGCTACGCCGAGGCGCGCGCCAAGCGGTCGGCGGGCGCGGCGCTGCGCGCGCTGCTGACCCTGGGCGCCAAGGACGCCGTGGTGCTGCGCGACGGCGCTGAGGTGCGCGTGCCGATCGAGCAGCTGCACGTCGACGACATCGTCGTGGTGCGCCCCGGCGAGCGCGTCGCCACCGACGGGGTGATCACCGCGGGCACCTCCGCATTGGACACCTCGGCGATGACCGGTGAATCGGTGCCGGTCGACGTCGGGCCCGGCGCCGAGGCGCTCGGCGGGGCGCTCAACACCTACGGGCGGGTGCTGGTGCGCGCCACCCGGGTCGGCGCCGACACCCAGCTGGCCCGGATGGCCAAGCTGGTCAGCGACGCCCAGAGCGGCAAGGCGTCGGTGCAGCGGCTGGCCGACCGGGTCTCGGCGGTGTTCGTGCCGGCGGTGCTGGTGGTCGCCGCGGTGACCCTGCTCGGGTGGCTGGTGGCCGGCGGTTCGGCCGCCGCGGCGTTCACCGCCGCGGTCGCGGTGCTGATCATCGCCTGCCCGTGCGCGCTGGGCCTGGCCACCCCGACCGCGATCCTGGTCGGCACCGGCCGCGGCGCCCAACTGGGCATCCTCATCAAAGAGCCCCGGGTGCTGGAGAACGTCCGCCACGTCGACACCGTGGTGCTGGACAAGACCGGCACCGTCACCACCGGGGCGATGGCCGTCCACGACGTCACCGCACACCCCGGTGAGGACGCCGCGACCGTGCTGGCCCACGCCGCGGCGGTCGAGGCGGCCTCCGAGCACCCGCTGGCCGCGGCGATCGTGGCCGCCGCGAAAAAGCGCGGCCTGGCCCCGGCGGCGGTCACCGAGTTCGTCAACGACCCCGGCACCGGGGTCAGCGGCACGGTCGGCGGACGGCGGGTCAGCGTGTCGCGCACCGGCACGCTGGCCGGGGTGGATCTGCTCACCCCGGCGCCGGCCCGGTCGGGCACCGTGGTCGACGTCGCCTGGGACGACCGGGTGCGCGGCACGATCACCCTCGGCGACACGATCAAACCCAGCAGCGCCGCCGCGATCGCCGAACTGCAGGCGATGGGCATCACCCCGGTGCTGCTCACCGGCGACTCCGCGGCGGTGGCCCGGCGCGTCGCCGACGAGGTGGGCATCGACCCGGCCCACGTGATCGCCGGGGTGCTGCCGACCGGCAAGGCCGACGCCGTCGCCGCCCTGCAGGCCGACGGGGCGACCGTGGCGATGGTCGGCGACGGCGTCAACGACTCGGTGGCGCTGGCCACCGCCGACATCGGCATGGCGATGGGCACCGGCACCGACGTGGCCATCGAGGCCGGCGACCTCACCCTGGTGCGCGGGGACCTGCGCACCGTGCCGACCGCGCTGCGGCTGTCGTCGCGCACGCTGCGCACCATCCGGGTGAACCTGTTCTGGGCGTTCGGCTACAACGTCGCCGCGATCCCGCTGGCGGCCCTCGGGCTGCTCAACCCGATGATCGCCGGGGCCGCGATGGCCTGCTCGTCGGTGCTGGTGGTGCTCAACAGCCTGCGGCTGCGCCGCTTCCGCTGACGGAGGCGTCGGTGTTCACATGCTCTTCCCAGGGGCCGGGCGTAGCGTCATAGCCACGATCGCGGAAGGGGTTTGGTGATGCGGAATTCGACGAGGAGCGGTCGCTTGTTCACCGGCTTCGTGGCGGTGGTGGCTTTGGGGTCATCGGCACTGCTGACCGCCGGGGCGGCCGGCGCCGACCCGGCCGACCCCGACCCGTTCAGCCCCGGCGACTGCATGGCCAACGCCAACGCCGTCTGCAACGTCGGGCCGTACGGACCCAACAGCCCCACCAACCCGGCGAACATCCACAGCCCGAACAACCCGAACAACCCGAACAACCCGGCCAGCCCGCTGAGCCCGATGAACCCGGTCAACCCGATCAGCCCGATGAACCCGGTCAACCTGCCCCACTGAACCGCCCGGTGGCGTGGGCGCCACGGTGGGTGGGCGCCCCGTGGTGTGGGCCCCGCGGTGAGGGTTGTGCGGTGGGGGCGGCCCACGGCGCCCGAAACGCACCGTGGGTGCACAACCCTTCGTCGTGAGCGCACAACCCCGTGAACCCTTCGCCGTGGGCGCACAACCCCGTGAACCCCTCGCCGTGAGCGCACAACCCTTCGCCGTGGGCGCACAACCCTTCGCGGCGGCGGGGTCCCCGGCCTCGCTACGACGCCAGCCAGGCCAGCTCGTCGGCGAGTTGGCTGCGCCAAAACGCCGCGTCGTGCCCACCGGGGGTGAACCCCCCGGCCGGCGGGGTGTCGAGATGGTTGACGAACTGGCGGGTGGCGACGTAGAAGCCGTCGCCGATCCCGCAGTCCACCCTCAGCGGGATCGCGTTGAGTTCCGGGCGGCCGAACACCGTGTTGGTGCGCCAGTCGTCGATGCCGTCGAACGCCACCGGCGGCGCCCCCCAGTAGGTCAGGTAGATCGCCGGGCTCACCGCGCAGATCCCCGCGGTGCGTGCCGGGCCCAGCTGGGAGCCGAGCATCAGCGCGCCGTAGCCGCCCATCGACCAGCCCATGAACGCCACCCGGGAGGTGTCGACGCCCTTGGTGGCCATCAGCGGCAGCAGCTCGTCGAGGATCATCGCCCCGGAGTCCTCGCCGGAGGCCCGGCGGTGCCAGAACGAGTTGCCGCCGTCGGCGGCGATCACCGCGAACGGAGAACCGCCGTCGGCCACCACCTTTGCCAACTGCTCCTCGATGCCCAGGCTCATCACCTCGGCGGCATCGGAGTCCATCCCGTGCAGGGCGATCACCGGGCGCAGTGGGCCGGTCTGGTTGGGCGGGCGCGCGATGATCCAGTTGGTCTCCTTTCCGGCGCGCGCGGCCGAGACGAACGAGCCGGAGTCGCGGGTGGGCAGCACCGTGCCCGCCGCCGACGGTTCCGGCGGGGCGCCGTGCGCGGTCGCCGGACCCAACAACCCGCCGAGCGACCACAGGCCGGCGGTGGCACCGAGGCCCAGACGCAACATGTCACGACGGGTCAGCGAATCCACCTGCGCATCGTCGCAAGGGGCGGCAACGGACCCGCAACGGCGGCGCAACAGGTCCATACCGGTACAAGATACGAATTGTGTAACATTGTGTCTCATGACGGAGTTGATCGAGAACCCTCGCGTGCCCGCGACCCCGGCCCCCGCCCCGGACGCCCTGCCGCTGGGCCCGGAGTCGCTGGTCTGGCGCTACTTCGGGGACAACCGGATGTTTCTGGTCGGGCCGCGCCCCGGGGTGCTGGAGAACATGCTGGCCGAACTCGGGCAGGGCGTGCTCGACCACTCGGTGTTCTTCTCCGACACCGCCGCGCGCCTGCGCCGGTCGTTGCCGCCGATCTTCATGACCGCCTACGGCGCCGACGACGACAACCCCGGCCAGCAGGTGCGCGACTTCCACCTCGACATCAAGGGCGAGATGCCCGACGGATCGCGCTACCACGCCCTGGACCCCGACACCTACTACTGGGCGCACGCCACCTTCTTCGACCAGGTGCTGTACTTCGCCGACACGTTCGTCAAACGGTTGACCCGTGCCGAGAAGGAACAGCTCTACCTGGAGTCCAAGACCTGGTATCGGCGCTACGGGGTGAGCGAACGGGGGATGCCGGCCGACTACGCCGGCTTCGAGGCCTACTGGGACCGGATGCTCGACGAGGTCCTCGTCGCCCACAAGACCGCCACCTACGCGGTCGGCTACGTCACCAAGGGCTTCCCCCGCCCCAAGGGGGTGCACCCGGCGGTGTGGCGGGTGGTGTCGGTGGTGTTCAACCCGTTGGCGGCGTTCCTGACCACCGGGGGCCTGCCGCCGCGGGCGCGCACCATGCTCGGGTTGCCGTGGAGCGCGGCCCAGGAGCGTCGCTACCAACGGCTTGCCGCCGTCTGCCGGTCGCGGCCGGTGAACTGGGTGTGGGATCATCTGCCGATGCGAGTGCGTTACAACAAGTTTGCGCGTGCCGGCTTCGCCCGCGGCTGACCGGCCGGGTCCCGACACCGACCCGACCCGCACGGTCATCCTCGACGCCGCGGTCGCCGAGTTCGAGCAGCACGGGGTGCGCCGGGTCGCCCTCGAGGACGTGGCGCGCCGTGCGGGGATCAGCCGCACCACCATCTATCGCCGGTTCGCCAACCGCGACGAGTTGGTGGCCGCGGTCATCGAGCGGGAGAACACCGCGCTGTTCGCCGACATCGCCGCCGAGTTGGCCGACGCCGGCGGGCAGACCAACTACTACGTCGAGGCGTTCACCGCGGCGATCCTGCGGTTCCGCCGCCACCGGGTGCTCAACACGATGGTCACCGAGGAGCCCGCGTTGGCCCTGCAGCTCGCCGCCGAGCACTACGACGCGTTCGTCGACCGGGTCGCCGCGGCGCTGCAGGTGATCTTCCCGGCCGGGTTCGTCGACCGGATCGGCGCGCCCACCGTGGTGGCGCTGGCCGACACCATCGCCCGCTACGCGATGATGGCGGTGCTGCTGCCCAGCCGCGAACCGCTGGAGAGCGCCGCGGCGATCCGGGACTTCGCCACCGCCCATTTCCTGCCCAGCCTGCCGCCCGCGCTGCGCGAATCGGCGGACTGACCGGCGTCGCCCACCCGGGGCCGCAGCTACCAACTATTTGATGCGCGGCCGGTCGGGCACCGGGATATAGTCTGTGGTCAGGCCGGGCTTGGCGCGGATACGGACGAAGTGACCGAATCGGTCACCGCCGTCACAGCAAACCGATGGAGGGGACATGAGTGAGGCGGGTCTGCCGCCGGAAGTCATCTCCGGGTTGATGTACGCCGGCGCCGGCTCGGGGCCGCTGCTGGCCGCGACCGCGGCCTGGGACACGCTGGCCTCCGAACTGCACACCACCGCGATGGGCTACCAATCGGTGGTGTCGGCGTTGACCGGTTCCTGGATGGGGCCGTCGTCGGTGCTGATGGCCAGCGCGGCCGCGCCGTACGTGAGCTGGCTGCACACCACCGCCGGGCAGGCCGAGAAGGTCGCGATCCAGGCCAAGGCGGCGGCCGCGGCGTTCGAGACCGCCTTCGCCGCCACCGTGCCGCCGCCGGCGATCGCCGCCAACCGCGCTGAGCTGGCGACGCTGGTGGCGACCAACCTGCTGGGGCAGAACACCGCCGCGATCGCCGCCAACCAAGCCGAGTACGCCGCGATGTGGGCCCAGGATGTGGCGATGTTCGCCACCTACACGATCTCCTCGCTCACCGCGGTGCAGATGGAGCCGTTCCAGCCGCCGCCGAAGACCACCAACGAGGCGGGCCAGGCGGCCCAGGCCGGCGACGCGGTGAAAAACGTCGGCACCGTCGGCGCCCAGCAGGTGCTGACGCGGATGAGCGACGCCGGGGGGAGCGCGGCGTCGCAGGCCCTGGCCGGCCCGGCCGCCGAGATCGCCCCCCTCGACATCACGCTGCCCGGCGGGATCACCATCCCGTTCCCGGATCTCGCCGAGTTCCTCATCCCCGATCTGGCCGGGCTGCTGGGGCTGATCGCCGGGGTCGGCGGCGGGGTCGCGTCACTGGCCGGGCTCATCGTCTCCGCCGGGGCCTGGATCGACGCGGTGCCCGGGGTGTTGGAGAACGAGCGGCGCCTGGACCATCTGCACGCCGAGCATCACGAGATGCTCGACGTGATGGGCCGCCCGCGCCCCGACTGGTGGCGTCCGGGCATGTGGCCGTGGACCGAGGGGGCGATGGGCAACGCCGCGCAGAACGCCGGGCTGTCGGTGCCCCCGGCGTGGGGGGCCACCGTGCCGCAGATCGCCCCCGTCGCGGCCGCGCTGCCCATGTCGGCCGCGGGCCCGGCGGTCAGCGGTGCCTCCGGGGCGGCGTTCCGGGACCTGGCGATGGCCAGCATGCTCGGGCGGGCTCTGGCCGGCGGGGTGAGCCCGGCTGCGGGCTCGCTGGGCGTCGGCAAGGGCGGCAAGGTCGGGCAGGTCGCCAAGGAGGCGGCCGCCGCGGCGGTGGCCGAGACGGTGGCCAGCCCCGCCGCCCGCACCGGGATCGCCGACGAGCTGCGCCAACTCGCCCACCTGCGTGACGAGGGTGTGCTCACCGGCGAGGAGTTCCTCGAGCAGAAGCGCCGGCTGCTGGAGTGAGCCGGCGGCTCACCCGCGGGTGAGCAGCAGCGTGTACTCCACGTCGGCGCGGCCGAGGATCTGGGCCCACGGCGTCTTCATCTGCGCGACCGCCTCGGCGGTGGGCACCACCCGCGGGTCGGTGACCGGGAACGTGGTGCCATACATCTTGGCTCTCCCGCCGCCGGCCGCCTGCAGGTTCTTCAGCCAGTCCCGGTCGGGGCCGTACACCAACGCCACCGCCACCCCGTCGGGGGTGCTGAACATCGACACCGGGGTGCGGTAGGTCCTGCCGGATCGGCGCCCGGTGTGCTCGAGGATCGACCACAGCGGCACCCAGCCGGAGATCGGGCGGAACAGCGGATTGGTCACCACCCGGTTGAACTCGGCGCGGCGCTGGGAGAACTTCACCGCCGGCCCGTCGCGGTCAGCAACACGGCGTTGTCGAACGGCAGCCGGGCGAACAGCCGCCGAGTCCGCTCGCTGACCTGCTCGGCGGCCTCGGCCTTGCTGACCACCCGGGGGTCGGTGACCTCGATGGTCCGGCCGTGGCGCTGCAACCGCCCGCCGCCGGCGGCTTTGAGGTTCTTCAGCCAGTCCCGGTCGGGCCCGTAGGTCAGCACGATCGCCACCCCGTCGTCGGTGCGGAACACGTTCAACGGGGTGCGGTAGACGGTGCCGGAGCGCCGCCCGGTGTGCTCGAGGATCCCGAACCCGGGGGCGCGCCCGGCCCACAGCCGTTGGATGGGGTTGGTCACATGGCGGTTGAACCTCGCCAGCCGTTGCGGTAACTGCATAACCCCATCCAACCCGTCGTACCGGCCGGTCACAACCGGGTCAGCTCGTCGAGCCGCACGTTTGGGTGCGTTTTCGGCGCTTGGGCGCACGCAAACGTGCGGCTCAACGCGTGGCGGTGGCGTGCGGTGGCGTGCGGTGGCGTGCGGTACGTGTGGTGCGTGCAGGGGTGCGCGCGGCGCGGCGCCGCCCCCTCTGCTACACCCTGTAGTCGACCGGTTTGGCGCGGCTGGGACACTGGTCGCCATGGTTAGTGAGCAGGTCACCGCGGCATCGGCGCAACTGTTCGACCGTGCCTGCGCGGTCACCCCCGGCGGGGTCAACTCCCCGGTGCGGGCGTTCGCCGCGGTGGGCGGCACCCCGCGGTTCATCACCGCGGCCCGCGGTGCCTGGCTCACCGACGCCGACGACAACCGCTACGTGGACCTGGTCTGCTCGTGGGGGCCGATGATCCTCGGCCACGCCCACCCGGCGGTGGTCGAGGCGGTGCAGCGCGCCGCGGCCGACGGGGTGTCGTTCGGGGCGCCCACCGCGGCCGAGACCGAACTGGCCGCCGAGATCATCGCCCGGGTCGCGCCCGTGCAGCAGGTGCGGCTGGTCAACTCCGGCACCGAGGCGACGATGAGTGCGCTGCGGCTGGCCCGCGGGTTCACCGGACGCACCAAGGTGGTGAAGTTCTCCGGTTGCTATCACGGCCACGTCGACGCTTTGCTCGCCGACGCCGGCTCCGGGGTCGCCACCTTGGGGCTGCCGGCCTCACCGGGGGTGACCGGCGCCAGCGCCGCCGACACCCTGGTGCTGCCCTACAACGACATCGCGGCGGTGACCGAGGCGTTCGACCGCCACGGCGACGAGATCGCCGCGGTGATCACCGAGGCCAGCCCCGGCAACATGGGCGTGGTCGCCCCCGTCGACGGGTTCAACGCCGCGCTGCGGGCGATCACCGCCGAGCACGGCGCGCTGCTCATCCTCGATGAGGTGATGACCGGATTCCGGGTCAGCGCCGCCGGGTGGTACGGGCTCGATCCGGTCGACGCCGATCTGTTCACGTTCGGCAAGGTGGTCAGCGGCGGGCTGCCGGCGGCGGCCTTCGGCGGGCGCGCCGAGGTGATGGCCCGCCTCGCCCCGCTCGGGCCGGTGTATCAGGCCGGCACGCTGTCGGGGAACCCGATCGCGACCGCCGCGGGGCTGGCCACGCTGCGCAACGCCACCCCCGAGGTCTACGCGACGCTGGACGCCGCCGCCGACCGGCTCGCCGGGCTGATCTCCGCAGAGCTGACCAAAGCCGGTGTGGCCCACCAGATCCCCAGGGCCGGCAACATGCTCAGCGTGTTCTTCACCGACACGCCGGTCACCGATTTCGCCGCCGCCCGGGCCAGTGCGACCTGGCGGTTCGCGCCGTTCTTCCACGCGCTGCTGGCCGCCGGGGTCTACCCGCCGTGCAGCGCGTTCGAGGCCTGGTTCGTCTCCGCGGCCCTCGACGACGCCGCGTTCGAGACGATCGCGGCGGCGCTGCCGGCCGCGGCGGCCGCCGCGGCCGGAGCGGAGCCGCCCCGATGACCGAACAGACCCGGGTGCACCTGATCCGCCACGGCGAGGTGCACAACCCCGAGGGCATCCTCTACGGCCGGCTGCCCGGATTCCGGTTGTCGCAGCGCGGACGCGCGCAGGCGCAGGCGGTGGCCGAGGCGCTGGCGCACCGCGACATCGTCGCGGTGATCGCCTCCCCGCTGCAGCGCGCCCAGGAGACCGCCGCCCCGATCGCCGCCGCCCACCGGCTGGCGGTCGACACCGACGCCGACCTCATCGAGTCGGAGAACTTCTTCGAGGGCCGACGGGTCTCACCCGGGGACGGCGCCTGGCGCGACCCGCGGGTGTGGTGGCAGCTGCGCAACCCGTTCACCCCGTCGTGGGGGGAGCCCTACCGCCAGATCGCCGCACGGATGGTCGCCGCGGTCGAGCGGGCGCGTGCCCGCGCCGCCGGTCACGAGGCGGTCTGCGTCTCCCACCAACTGCCGGTCTGGACCGCCCGGCAGTTCCTCAGCGGGCAGCGGCTCTGGCACGACCCGCGGCGCCGGCAGTGCGCGGTGGCGTCGGTGACGTCGCTGATCTTCGAGGATGAGCGGGTCGTCGACGTCGACTACAGCGAGCCGGCGGACGGCTGTTGACCATGACGCGGCGGATCGGCGGGGCGCTGCTGGCCGCCCTGGTGCTCGCGGCCGGCGGGTGTTCCACCGGTGACGACGCCGTCGTGCAGGGCGGCACCTTCGAATTCGTCTCCCCGGGCGGCAAAACCGACATCTTCTACGATCCGCCGGCCGAGCGCAGCCGCCCCGGGCCGATCAGCGGCCCCGACCTCACGAACCCCGACACGACGCTGAGCCTGACCGACTTCGACGGCGACGTCGTGGTGATCAACGTGTGGGGGCAGTGGTGCGCGCCGTGTCGCACCGAGATCACCGAGCTGCAGCAGGTCTACGACGCCACCCGCGAGGACGGGGTGGCGTTCCTCGGCATCGACGTGCAGGACCACAACCGGGCCGCCGCGGTGGACTTCGTCACCGACCGCCACATCACGTTCCCGTCGATCTACGACCCGGCGCTGCGCACCCTGATCGCCTTCGGCGGCAAATATCCCACGTCGGTGGTGCCGTCGACGCTGGTGCTCGACCGCCACCACCGGGTGGCGGCGGTGTTCCTGCGGGAGCTGCTCGCCGAGGACCTGCTGCCGGTGGTGCAGCGGGTCGCCGCCGAGCCGAGCACCCCGGAGCCGTCATGACCGGGTTCGCCGAGACCGCCGCCACCGGGCCGCTGCTGGTGGCCGCCGCGGTGGCGGTGCTGGCCGGACTGGTGTCGTTCGCCTCGCCGTGTGTGGTGCCGCTGGTGCCCGGCTACCTGTCGTATCTGGCCGCGGTCGTCGGCGCCGAGCAGACCCCCGCCGCGCCGGGCGCGGTGAGCGTGCGCCACCGGTGGCGGGTCGCCGGCTCGGCCGCGCTGTTCGTCGCCGGCTTCACCGTGGTGTTCCTGTTGGGCACCGTGGCGGTGCTGGGCATGACCACCACCTTGATCACCAACCAGGTGCTGCTGCAGCGCCTCGGCGGGGTGATCACGATCGCGATGGGGCTGGTGTTCGTCGGGTACGTTCCGGCCCTGCAGCGCCAGGTGCGGTTCAGCCCGCGGCAGGTGTCGACCGCCGCCGGCGCCCCGCTGCTCGGCGCCGTGTTCGCCCTGGGCTGGACGCCGTGCCTGGGGCCGACCCTGACCGGGGTGATCGCGGTGGCCAGCGCCACCGACGGGCCCTCGGTGGCCCGTGGGGTGGTGCTGGTGCTCGCCTACTGCCTGGGGCTGGGGATCCCGTTCGTGCTGCTCGCGCTGGGTTCGGCCGGTGCGGTCGCCGGGCTGGCCTGGCTGCGCCGCCACACCCGCGCCATCCAGATCTTCGGCGGGGCGCTGCTGATCGTGGTGGGCGCGGCGCTGGTCACCGGGCTGTGGAACGAGTTCATCTCCTGGGTGCGCGACGCGCTGGTCTCCGACGTGAGGCTGCCGGTATGAGCCCGTCGGCGATCGCCGGGGCGGCGACCCGGGTGGGGCAGCGGGCCCGCAACACCTGGCGGTCGCTGACCTCGATGGGCACCGCGCTGGTGCTGCTGTTCCTGCTGGCGCTGGGGGCGATCCCCGGCGCGCTGCTGCCGCAGCGCAGCCTCAACGCCGGCAAGGTCGACGAGTACCTGCACAGCCACCCCACGGTGGGGCCGTGGCTGGACCGGCTGCAGATGTTCGACGTGTTCGGCAGCTTCTGGTTCACCGCGATCTACGTGCTGCTGTTCACCTCGCTGGTGGGCTGTCTGGCCCCGCGCACCGTCGAGCACCTGCGCAGCCTGCGCGCCGACCCGGTGCCCGCGCCGCGCAACCTCGCCCGGCTGCCCAAACACGCCGGGGCCGCCGGGCTGGCCGGCGAGCCCGACGCGCTGGCGGCGACCCTGGCCGGCCGGCTGCGCGGCTGGCGGCGCCGTGTGCGCCGGACCGACACCGGCACCGAGATCGCCGCCGAACGCGGCTACCTGCGCGAGTTCGGCAACCTGGCCTTCCACTTCGCGCTGCTCGGGCTGCTGATCGCGGTGGCCGCCGGCAAACTCTTCGGCTACGAGGGCTCCACCATCGTCATCGCCGACGGCGGGCCCGGTTTCTGCTCCGCCTCGCCGGCGGCGTTCGACTCGTTCCGGGCCGGGCTGACCGTCGACGGCACCGATTTGGACCCGATGTGTCTGCGGGTCAACGACTTCGACGCCGACTACCTGCCGTCGGGGCAGGCCACCGCGTATGCCGCCGACATCGACTACCAGAGCGGCGAGGACCTTCTCACCGACACCTGGGTGGGCTACCGGCTGGCGGTCAACCACCCGCTGCGGATCGGCGGCAACCGCGTCTACCTGCAAGGCCACGGCTACGCGCCGACGTTCACCGTCATCTTCCCCGACGGCCAGCGGCGCACCGCCACCGTGCAGTTCCGCCCCGACGACCAGCAGACCCTGCTGTCGTCGGGGGCGCTGCGGTTCGACCCGCCGGCGGGGACCTACCCCGACGCCACCGAACGTCGCCACCACCAGATCGCCATCCAGGGCCTGTTCGCGCCGACCGAGCAGCTCGACGGCACCCTGTTGTCCTCGGCGTTCCCCGCGCTGGGCGACCCCGCGGTGGCCATCGACGTCTACCGCGGCGACACCGGGCTGGACACCGGGCGCCCGCAGTCGCTGTTCACCCTCGACCACCGGATGATGGAGCAGGGCCGACTGGTCAAGGTGGGCCGGGCCAACCTGAACCTGCGCACCCCCGAGATGCGCCTCGACGACGGCACCGTGATCCGCTTCGACGGCGCGGTCCCGTTCGTGAACCTGCAGGTCTCCCACGATCCGGGCCAGATCTGGGTGCTGGTGTTCGCGATGACGATGATGGCCGGGCTGGTGCTGTCGCTGGTGGTGCGTCGCCGCCGGGTCTGGATTCGGATCGGCGCCGCGGCGCCCGGTACGGTGAACGTCGAACTCGGCGGACTGGCCCGCACCGACAACGCCGGCTGGGGTGACGAGTTCGAGCGACTGACCGCCCGGCTGCTGGCCGGGCTGCAGGCACCGTCGCAGGAAGGTCAGGAAGGTCCAGCCGAGATGAACCACGCCGCCGGCACCGAGGAGTGGCGCCCGTGAACACCACCCACATCGACGTCGGGCTGGCCCGCTACTCCGACTGGTCCTACACCTCCGCGCTGGTGGTGCTGGTACTGGCCCTGGTGTTGCTGGCGGTGGAGTTGGCCTACGCCGGGGGCCGGCGCGTCGAGGCGCGCGAGCGCGTCGCGGTGGGAGCCGGGGCGATCGCCGTCGACGACCCCGCCGCCCCCGGGGTGGTGCCCACCGCGCCGGCCCGTCCGCTGGCCGAACGGGTCGGCGGCGCGGGGCTGGCGCTGGTCTACGTCGGCATCGCGCTGCTGGGCGCCTGCATCGCGCTGCGCGGGCTGGCCACCCTGCGCCCGCCGTGGGGCAACATGTACGAGTTCATCAACTTGACCTGCTTCTCCGGGCTGGTGACCGGCGCGGTGATGCTGCGCAAGCCGCGCTACCGGCCGCTGTGGGTGTTCGTGCTGGTGCCGGTGTTGATCCTGCTGGGCATCTCCGGGCACTGGCTGTATGCCACCGCGGCCCCGGTGATGCCGGCACTGCAGTCCTACTGGCTGCCGATCCACGTCTCGGTGGTCTCCACCGGGTCCGGGGTGTTCGTCGTCGCCGGGGTGGCCTCCATCCTGTTCCTGGCGCGCACCTCCCGGTTCGGCGAGCCGCAGACCCCCGGGGCGCTGGCGCGGCTGGTGCAGCGGTTGCCCGACGCGCAGACCCTCGACCGGCTCGCCTACCGCACGACGATCTTCGCGTTCCCGGTCTTCGGGTTCGGGGTGATCTTCGGGGCGATCTGGGCCGAGGAGGCCTGGGGCCGCTATTGGGGCTGGGACCCCAAGGAGACGGTGTCGTTCATCGCGTGGGTGATCTACGCGGCGTACCTGCACGCCCGGTCGACGGCCGGGTGGCGAGACCGCAAGGCCGCCTGGATCAACGTGGCCGGTTTCGTGGCGATGGTGTTCAACCTGTTCTTCGTCAACCTGGTCACCGCGGGTCTGCACTCCTACGCCGGGGTGGGCTGAGACGGCGGTCACCGCCGCAACTGCGTTATCGTGCGAAGACAGACGATTTTGGTGAACCAGGGGGATTGATCGTGTCCGAGACACCGACGCAGGGCGGCCCCGGCACGCCCGACGACGACCACACCCGTATCCTCGGCCAGGCGATCCGCCGCGACGCCGGCCCCGGCTACGGCGGGTTCCGCTCCGAGCAGCGGTTCGCCGAGCCCGGCTCGACCCGGGAGTGGACCAGCACCCCGCCGGTGGGCATGGCGCGGCCGATGGATCCGCCGCCGCCGGTCTACCACGGCGGCGTCGACACCTCGGCGCACCCCGAGCCGCCGCGCCCCGAGGCGCCGCGGCCCGAGCCGCCGCGGCCCGAGCCGCCGCGGCCCGAGCCGCCGCGCCCGGAGCCGCACCCGGATTTCCTGCGCGGCGGGCCCGAGCCGGCCACCGCGGCCCAGCCGGCGCCGCCGACCGACCTGCTGCCGGCCCCGCCGCAGGCGCACCTGCCGGCGCGCTACGCCGACCTGTCGACCAGCACGCTGTTGCGCCAGGTCAAACCACCCCCGTCGGGGGGATGGCGCCGCGTTCTCTACAACCTGTCCGGGCATCTGATCAACGTCGGGGAGAGCCCCCGCACGATCCGGCAGAACACCCTGACCGTGCAGGCCAACAAGCCGCTGCAGGGCTGCTACCGGCTTGCGCTGCTGTCGCTGAAGGGCGGGGTCGGCAAGACCACGATCACCGCGACCCTCGGTGCGAGCTTCGCGTCGATCCGCGGGGACCGGGTGGTGGCCATCGACGCCAACCCCGACCGCGGCACGCTGAGCCAGAAGGTGCCGCTGGAGACCGCGGCCACGGTGCGCCACCTGCTGCGCGACGCCGACGGGATCGCCCGCTACAGCGATGTGCGCAGCTACACCAACCAGGGGCCCAGCCGCCTGGAGGTGCTGGCCTCCGACAGCGACCCGGCGGTCTCCGAGGCGTTCAGCGCCGACGACTACACCCGCACCCTGGAGGTGCTGGAGCGTTTCTATTCCCTGGTGCTCACCGACTGCGGCACCGGGTTGATGCACTCGGCGATGACCGCGGTGCTGGAGAAGTCCGACGCGCTGATCGTGGTCAGCTCCGGCTCGGTCGACGGCGCGCGCAGCGCCTCGGCGACGCTGGACTGGCTCGACGCCCACGGCCACCAGGAGCTGGTGCGCAACTCGATCGCGGTGATCAACGCGGTGCGCCCGCGTTCGGGCAAGGTCGACATGCGCAAGGTCGTCGACCACTTCTCGCAGCGCTGCCGGGCGGTGCGGCTCATCCCGTTCGACCCGCACCTGGAGGAGGGGGCCGAGGTGGATCTGGCCCGGCTCAAACGCGAGACCCACGAGGCGCTGCTGGAGTTGGCGGCCACCGTCGCCGACGGCTTCCCCAACATCGACCGCACCAACGAGCACTTCGTCTGATCCGGGTGTGAGCGGTCCGCTCGGCGCGCAGGTGCGCGCCGGTCGCCGTCAGCGGGGGTCGGTGTCGCCGCGGCTCAGCCGCGCCAGAAACTCCGGGTCGTCGTCGGGGCCGATCACCCGGGTCGGCCGGCGGTGCTGCGCCTGGGTTGCGCGCCAGCCAAGGTACACCAGCGTCCCCAGCGCCAGAATGAGGAGCAGGTAGATCACGGAACACCTCCTGGAGTCGAATATACCTGCGCCGCCGAGGGGCCACGTAGGCTGCAGCCGTGGGTGAACGTGCGCAATCCGGTCTGCGGGCCGTCGTCGACATCGTGGTGTATTCGCTGCTGAGACTCGGTTTGGTGGCCGCGCTCACCGTGCTGATCTACGGGGTGGCGCGGCTGATCGGCGTCGACGATCTGCCGCTGGTGGTGGCCCTGGGGTTCGCGTTCATCATCGGCCTGCCGTTGGGGATCTGGCTGTTCGGCGCGCAACGGCGGCGGGCTACCGCCGATCTGGCCGCGCTCGGGGAGCGCCGCCGCCGCGACCGCGAGCAGCTGCACGCCCGGCTGCGCGGGGAGGGCGCCGCCGAGAACGCCACCGACGCGGCCGCCGAGGCCGACGCCGACGCCCCGGAGGCCGACCGGTCGTCGTGACCGGCGCTCAGCCCGGCGCCCAGCTCAGCGCCGCGGCCACCGCCAGCGCCCACACCAGCAGGGTCAGGCCGGTGTCGCGCAGCACCGGGATCAGCGCCGCCCCGCGGCGCCCGGCGCGCACCGGTGCCGCGGCGCGCCACGCCAGCGGCGTGGCCACCAGAGCGGCCGCACACCACGGCGTGGCCGCGGTGAGCACCAGCGTGGCGGCCCCGGCGCCGGCCAGCAGCAGCGCGAACAGCCTCCGGGTGCGCCGGTCGCCGAGGCGCACCGCCAGGGTGATCTTGCCGGCGGCGGCGTCGGTGGGGATGTCGCGCAGGTTGTTGGCGACCAGCACCGCCGAGGACAGCGCCCCGGCGGCGACCGCGGCCACCGCACCCACGGCGTCGATGCGCAGCGCCTGGGTGTACTGGGTGCCCAGCACCGCGACCGGACCGAAGAACACGAACACCGCGACCTCGCCGAGCCCGGCGTAGCCGTACGGGCGTGACCCGCCGGTGTACAGCCACGCCCCGGCCAGGCACACCACCCCCACCGCGATCAGCCACGGGGCGGCGAGCAGCGCCAGGGCCAGCCCGGCCAGCGCGGCGACCGACAGCGCCCCCGCCGCGGCGGCGCGCACCGCCGCCGGGGCGGCCAGCCGGGCACCGACCAGGCGCACCGGCCCGGTGCGCTCGTCGTCGGTGCCGCGGATGCCGTCGGAGTAGTCGTTGGCGTAGTTCACCCCCACGATCAGCGCCACCGCCACCAGCAGCGCCAGCAGTGCGCGCCCGACGTCGGCCCCACCCAGCCAGGCCGCCGCCCCGGTGCCGGCGATCACCGGGGCGATCGCGTTGGGCAGGGTGCGCGGACGCGCACCGGCGATCCACTCGGCGAGACTGGCCACGTCCCGATCCTGTCACGGCGCCGCCGCGGCGCCGCCGGCTCACCCGGCGGGCACCACCGTGGCCAGCAGCTCGTGCAGTTCGGCGACCGCGTCCTCAAGCGGCTCGAGGCTGCGGCGGGCGCGGCAGAGGATCACCGCGCCCTCGAGGGTGGCGACGGTGAGGTGGGCCAGCCGGCGGGCCCGCTCGGCCGGCACGGCGACCTCGATCAGCGCCGCCCGCAGCACCCCGTGCCAGCGCTCCAGCATGGCGGCGGCGGTGACCTGCAGCGGTGCGTCGTCGGGGGCGGCGCCGACGGCGACCGAGACCACCGGGCAGCCCGCGCGGAAATCGGAGGCCCGCAGCGACGACGACCAGAACGCGGCCATCCGGTCCAGGGCGGTGTGGGGGTCGATCGTGGTGGCCTGCTCGATGAACGCGCCGATGGTGTCCCCGGCGATCTGCAGTGCCTCGGCCATGATCTGCTCGCGTCCGCCCGGGAAATGGTGGTAGACCGACCCGCGTGGCGCCCGGCTGTGGGCGAGCACCGCGTCGACGGTGACCGCGCCCGCGCCGCGTTCCCGCAGCAGCTCGATGGCGCTGACCAGCATCCGGTTGCGCGTATCGCTGCGAGTTCCCACCCGTCGTCGTCCTCCCGTGATCGACCGCACACCACCGTCGCGACCAGCATAGCCCATTATTATGCTATGTTACCTAGCATAATACATCGGCGTGCCGCGCCGCGACCGGAGGGCGATCATGGCCAACACCCACCACCTGCCCGCCGCGGGGAGCCTGGCGCGGGCCTGTTCGCGGCACGCGCGCTGGGTCCTGATCGCGTGGTTCGCCCTGGTGGGGGCGCTGAACCTGGCGGTGCCGCAACTGGAGCGCACCGTGGCCGAGCACTCCGCGCCGTTCACCCCGGAGAGCGCGACCACCGCCACCCTGCGGGAGATGTCCCGCGACTTCGGGGTGCCGGACTCCACGGCGGTCGGCGCGGTGGTGCTCTCCGCCGACCGCGTGCTGGGCCCGGCCGACGTCGACCACTACCACCGGCTGGTGCAGCGGCTGGCCGACGACGACGAGGACGTCGCCTACGTGCTGGACCTGTTCGGCAACCCCGGTCTCGACAAGCTGGGCCTGAGCCCGGACGGCCAGGCCATCGAACTGCTCATCGCCACCACCGGCGACGTCGGATCCTCCCGGGCCCACCAGTCCACCCAGCGGGTGCGCGACCTCATCGCCGAGCTGCCGCGGCCCGATGGGCTGGTGGTCAACCTCACCGGCCCCTCGCCGACGTTCTCCGACCTGTTCGCCGCCATCGACACGTCGCTGGTGATCATCACGATGGTGTCGGTGGCGCTGATCACGCTGCTGCTGGTGGTGGTCTACCGCTCCCTGATCACCGCGCTGATCCCGCTGCTGACGGTGGGCACCTCGCTGGGGGTGGCCCGGCCGGTCATCTCGCTGCTCGGCGGCACCGAGATGCTGCCGGTCTCCAACTTCACCATCGCGTTGGCCACCGCGATGGTCCTCGGCGCCGGCACCGACTACGGCATCTTCCTGCTGGCCAACTATCACGAGGGCCGGCGGCGCGGGGTGGCCGTCGAGGCGGCGGTGGGCGCCGCGGGGGCCCGGACCGCGGCGATCGTCGTCGCCTCAGCGCTCACGATCGCCGGGGCGGGCATGGCGATGGTCTTCACCAAGATCGGCATGTTCCGCACCGCCGGACCGCCGATCGCCGTGGCGATCGCGATCACCGCCGCGGTGAGCCTGACGCTGACCCCGGCGCTGATCGCGGTGTGGGGCCGGCGTGGGCGCGCCGAACCGCGGCCCCTCGACGAGCGGGCGTGGCGCCGCCGCGGGGCGCGCATCGTGCGCCGCGCGCCGGCGCTGGCGGCGGGCACCCTGGTGTTCCTGCTCGCGACCAGCTCGGCGCTGCTGACGTTTCGGCCGAACATGGACGAGAACGCCATGCAGCTGCGCGCCACCGACAGCAAACGCGGCTACGAGGCGGTGCAGCGGCACTGGGGCCGCGACGAGGTCGACCCGGAGTTCGTGGTGATCCGCGCCGATCACGACATGCGCAACACCGCGGACCTGGCCGCCCTGGACCTGATCGCCGGCGGGGTGGGCGCGCTGCCCGAGATCGCCTACGTGCGTTCGCTGACCCGGCCCGACGGCCAACCGCTGGCCCAGACCGCGATCGGTTTCCAAACCGGTCAGGTCGCCGAGGGCCTCACCGACGCCGGCCACCGCATCGACGATCAGCTCCCGCAGCTGCGCCGGCTGGCCGCCGGGGTCACCGAGCTGCGCGACGGGTCCGCCGAGGCGCAGCGGCGCCTGCCGGCGCTGACCCGCGGTGTGGACGACGTCACCGGGCTGGCCCGCACCCTGCTGACCACCCTGGGGTCGGCCGATCGGCTCCTGGAGTCGCTCTCCGGCGGAGCGTTCGACGTGGCCGCGACCGTGGCCACGCTGACCACGGCGACCACCGCCCTGGAGACGGTGGCCGCCGAGATCACCGCCGGGCAGGACGCCGTGGGCGACGCCACCGCCGGACTGCACGCGGTGTTCGACCCGCTGACGGCCGTCGATCCGGGTCCGCAGTGCGCCGCCGACCCGCAGTGCCTGCGGGCCCGGCGCGCCTTCGTCGAACTCAACGACGCCACCGACGGGCGCGTGCTCGCGGCGGTCACCGGCGCGCAGGCGCTCGCCCCGGTGGTGCCCGACGACGTCGTCGCCGCGGCGGTGGCCGCGTTGCCCGACCTGCGCGCCACGCTCGACGGCCTGCGCTCGCTGCTCGACCGGCTCGGTGAGCGCGGACCCGAGCAGGCCGGTGCCCAACTCGACGCGCTCAGCGCCGGGATCAGCGAGCTCGCCGACGGGATGGGGCGGCTGCGCGGCGGCCTCGACGAGGTCAAGGCCGGCACCGACACGATGGTGGCGCTGACCACCGAACTCAACGCCGGACTCGACCGCGCCGCACGCTATCTGCACGGGCTCTCCGAGCACACCCGCGACGGGGCCGGGCGCGGGTTCTATCTGCCGCCGCAGGCCCAACACGATCCGCGGTTCACCGCCGGTGAGCGCCTGCTGATCTCCCCGGACGGGCGCACCGCCCGGATGATGGCGGTCTGGGCCGTCAACCCCTACGGCCACGAGGCGCTGGCCGCGGTGCCGACGGTCGTGGAGGCGGCCCGCCACGCCGCCACCGGCACCGTGCTCGAGCACGCCGAGATCGAATCGACCGGCCTGGCGTCGCTGTCGCAGAGCCACCTGCAGCAGACGTGGCGCGATTTCGCGCTCTTCGGTGTCGTGGCGGTGCTCGCGGTGACCCTGGTGCTCATCGTCATGCTGCGCAGCCTCGTCGCCCCGCTGCTGATGATCGCCGCGGTGGTGGCGTCGTTCGCCTCGGCCGCCGGGGTCACCGTCGTGATCTGGCAGCACCTCATCGGCATCGACGTCGACTGGTCGGTGCTGCCGGTGGCGTTCATGGCCCTGGTCGCCGTCGGCGCCGACTACAGCATGCTGTTCGCCGCGCGGATCCGCGAGGAGTCCGACGGCGGGGTGATCAGCGGCATCATCCGCGGCTTCGGCAGCACCGGGCGGGTGATCACCACCGCCGGTGCGGTGTTCGCGATCACCATGTTCGCCCTGATGAGCGGCACCGTGCTCAACCTGGTGCAGATCGGGTCGACCATCGGGATCGGGTTGCTGCTCGACATCACCGTCGTGCGGACCTATCTGCTGCCGGCGGCGATGAGCCTGCTGGGGCACCGGATGTGGTGGCCGGCGAAGCGGTGAGGGGCCCGGCCCGGCGCCGGGCCGGCGCACCGGGAACAATAGCGGCATGCTCGGAGTGATCGGCGGCAGCGGCTTCTACTCGTTTTTCGGGCCCGCCGCGCGCACGGTCACCGTCGACACCCCCTACGGCGCGCCCAGCGCGCCGCTGACCGTCGGCACCGTCGGCGCCCACGAGGTGGCGTTCCTGCCGCGCCACGGCGCCGACCACGAGTTCTCGGCGCACACCGTGCCGTACCGGGCGAACATGTGGGCGCTGCGCGCGGCGGGGGTGCGGCGCATCTTCGCGCCGTGCGCGGTCGGCAGCCTCACCGCACGGTGGGGCCCGGGCACCGTGGTGGTCCCCGACCAGCTGGTCGATCGCACCCGCGGGCGCGCCGACACCTACTTCGACTCCGGGGGAATCCACGTCGAGTTCGCCGACCCCTACTGCCCGACGCTGCGCGCCGCGGCCACCGCCGGCCCCGACGTGGTCGACGGGGCCACCATGGTGGTGATCGAAGGGCCGCGGTTCTCCACCCGCGCGGAGAGCCGCTGGTTCGCCGACGCCGGGTTCTCACTGATCAACATGACCGGCTACCCGGAGGCGGTGCTGGCCCGCGAACTCGAGATGTGTTACGCGCCCATCGCGTTGGTCACCGACCTGGACGCCGGCATCGAGGTCGGCGCCGGGGTGCGCACCGTCGACGTGTTCGCCGAGTTCGCCAAGAACATCGGGGCGTTGAAAACGTTGGTGCGCGCCGCGATCGACCGGGTCGCCGCGCAGCGGTCCTGCACCCACTGTGTGGCCCACGACGGGGTGGAGCTGCCGTTCGCGCTGCCGTGAAGCGCCCGCGGGCGCGGTCAGCGGCCGAACCGGCGGGCCAGCGCGGCGCGGTCGACCTTGCCGATCCCGCGGCGGGGCAACGCGTCGAGCAGATGAAGCTCGCGGGGCGCGGCGGTGGCCGCCAGGGTCGCGGCCAGATACTCGCGCAGCGCGGTCACCGTCGGTGCGGGCCGCCCGTCGGCGACCACCACCGCGGCCACCACCCGCTGGCCCAGCCGGTCGTCGGGGACCCCGAACACCGCGACGTCGGCGATCGCCGGATGGCCGGCCAGGGCGGCCTCCACCGGCTGGGGCACCACGGTGAGCCCGCCGGTGCTGATCGCCTCGTCGGCGCGGCCGAGCACGTGCAGCACCCCGGCGGCGTCGACCGTGCCGAGGTCGTCGGTGACGAACCAGCCGGGCTCGGCGAACGGATCCGGGTGCGGCGGGTTGCGGTAGCCGCGCGCCAGGGTGGCACCGCCGAGGTGGATGCGGCCGTCGGCGCCGATGCGCAGCCGGACCCCGTCGAGCGCCACCCCGTCGTAGACGCAGCCGCCGGCGGTCTCGCTCATGCCGTAGCTGCGCACCACGGTGATCCCGGCGTCGGCGGCGGCGGCGTGCACCGGCGCCGGCAGTGGGCCGCCGCCGAGCAGCACCGCGTCGAGCTCGGCCAGCGCGGCGGTGGCCGCCGGGTCGCCCAACGCCTTGGCCAGCTGGGCGGCGACCAGCGCCGTGTAGCGTCGCCCCGATCCCAGGGCGCTGACGGCGCCGGGCAGCCCGGCGGGGTCGAATCCGGCGCTCGGATCCATCTCGACCGGGGCGCTGCCGGCCAGCACGCTGCGCACCAGCACCTGGATCCCGGCGATGTGGTGGGCCGGCAGGGCCAGTAGCCAGCGGCCCGCCCCGCCGAGGCGGGCGTGGGCGGCGGTGGCGCCGGCGCGCAGCGCCGCGGCGGTCAGCAACGCCCCCTTCGGGGCACCGGTGGTGCCCGAGGTGGTCGCCACCAGCGCGATGTCGGGGTCGATCGGCGCCCCGACCCGCAGCGCTGCCGCGGGCGCGACGCCGGGGGCCAGCGGCAGCAGCGCCGCGCCGCGCCCGTCGAGCACGTCGGCCACGACCGGCAGCAGATCGGACACGGCATGGCCGGGCCGGGTCGTGACGGCGCGCAGCGTGGCGCCTATGGGTGCTCCCGCGGGGGACCGCCGGCGGGGTCGCGCTGGTCGTCGAACGGCCAGCCCTTGGCGGCCAGCCGGTCGCGCACCCGGGCCACGTCGTCGGCCGAGGGCAGCTCGTCGGTGATCTGGGTGATCGTCACCCCGATGTCGACGTGGTCGAAGTCGCCGCGGCGCATCAACGCGCTGGCCACCTCTTTGACCTCGTCGCTGGTGAGCCGCCGCGACAGCAACGCCAGCAGCGGAATGTAGTCGGTCTGCGGGACCCCGTCGGGGTAGCCGGCACGCAGCCACGCGACGACGGCGTCGAGGAATCGGTTCACAGCGTCAACTCCCGCTCCACGGCACGCGATATCCCGGGCACACAATCCCCCCGATGCTACGTGCCCGCACCGACCGGATCGGCACCCAGCAGGTGCCAGCCGAACCGGTGGACCAGGAAGTCGCGGGCGATGAACAGCACGCCGACCACGACGGCGGCCGCCACCAGTGCGAACACCACCCAGCTCAGCGCCACCCAGACCGGGTGGCGGCGGCCGGGCGCCCCGTCGGCAGCGGGGGCGCCCAGGCGCACCCCGACCGCGAACAACGCCGGCAGCGCACCGCCGACCAGCACGCCGAACGCCAGGATCTTCAGCGTGGCGGTGTAGTCGAACCAGGCGCTCACCGCGCGCCGACCTGCCGGGGGGCGCGCGCACGCTCGGCGGGGGCGAACCCGGCGCCCCCGCCGCCCGGCAGCGGCGCGGCGTCGGGCACCGCGGTGGGGTCGATCCCGCCGGTGAGGCTGCCCTCCCAGTCGTCGTTGACGTTGCTGGGGTCGATGCGCACCCGCCGCGAGCGCAGCCAGATCGCCAGCGACGCCGACGCCAGCAGCGCGAAGCCCAGGATCACCCCGAGATAGCCGCCGATCGCGTCGACCAGCAGATAGGTGGTGGCCCCGACGACCCCGGCCAGCGGCAGGGTGACCAGCCAGGCGGTCACCATCCGGCGGGCCACCCCCCAGCGCACCTGGGCGCCGGGCTTGCCGACCCCGCTGCCGAGCACCGAGCCGGTGGCCACCTGGGTGGTCGACAGCGAGTAGCCGAAGTGGCTGGAGAGCAGGATGACCGCGGCGGCCGCGGATTCGGCGGCCATGCCCTGCGGCGGTTTGATCTCGACCAGGCCCTTGCCCAGGGTGCGGATGATGCGCCAGCCGCCCATGTAGGTGCCGGCGGCCATCGCGGTGGCGCAGGCGACGATCACCCACAGCGGCGGCAGCGTCGCCGAGGTGGAGACCGCGCCGTAGGACATCAACGCCAAAAAGATCACGCCCATCGTCTTCTGGGCGTCGTTGGTGCCGTGCGCCAGCGACACCAGCGCCGCCGACCCGATCTGGCCGCGGCGGAAACCCCGCTCGGTGCGGTTCTCCTCGAGGCCGCGGATGATGCGGTGCACCAGCGCGGTGCCGACGGCGGCGACCAGGATCGCCACGGTGGCGGCGACCACGGCGGGCACCAGCACCAGCGAGACCACCCCGGTCCACAGCACGCCGTGGCCGCCGACCGCGGCGATCATCGCGCCGATGATGCCGCCGACCAGCGCATGGGAGGAACTCGACGGGATGCCCAGCAGCCAGGTCAGCAGGTTCCACACGATGCCGCCGACCAGCCCGGCGAAGAGCAGCTCGAGGGTGACCAGGTTCGCGTCGACCAGACCCTTGGCGATGGTCGCGGCCACCGCGGTGGACAAAAACGCGCCGAGCAGGTTGAGCACCGCCGACAGCGAGACCGCCGCCTTGGGGGTCAGCGCCCCGCTGGCGATCGAGGTGGCCATCGCGTTGCCGGTGTCGTGAAAACCGTTGGTGAAGTCGAAGGCCAGTGCCGTGATCACGACGATGATCAACAAGAACAGCTCGAGACTCACGGGCTCAATTCTGCGGGTAGGCGGGGCTCAAAGTCGAACAAAACCGAGCAAAAGCGAAGGGCGTGTGCCGATTCGTTGCCCGATGTTACCCCGCGGTTAACCTGGAGTCGCGCCGCAGCGGATGCTCCTCGGGTATCTGCACGAAGATCAGGGTGATCCCGTCGGGGTCGGTGACGTGCATCTCGTGCAGCCCCCACGGTTCGCGTCGGGCCTCCCGGGCGATCGCCACCCCGCGAGCCTCCAGGTCGGCCTGGGTGGCGCGCACGTCGCGGACCTGCAGCCACAGCGCGCCGGCAAACGGGGGCGTTCCGAGCGGCGGGTCGCCGTGACCGGCCAGTTCGATCAGCGACTGGCCGGCGTAGAACACGGTGCCGGCGCCGTAGTCGCGGGCGATCGCCAACCCGAGTTCGTCGCGGTAGAACCGCAGTGAACGCCGGTAGTCGCGGGGGCGAAACAGCACCCGGCTGGCCAGAATCTCCATCGGTGTCCTCCCGTCAGGTGCCCGGACGGCTCTCCGGCTGTCCTTTGAGCAGTGCGTTGACCCAGCTGGGGCCGACCACGTCCAACGCCCGCATCCCCACCGCCAGCCGGGGGGCGATCCGCACCGGGCGGGTGCGTGCGGCGGTGACCATCCAGGCGGCGGCCTCCTCGGCGCTCAGAGCGGCCCGGTCGGCGAACTGTTTGGTCGGCGCGATCATCGGGGTGGCGACCAGCGGGTAGAACAGCGCGGTGGAGTGCACCCCGAGCCGGCCCCACTCGGTCTCCATCACCCGGCTCACCGCGGCCAGCGCCGCCTTGGAGGCGTTGTACACCCCGAACATCGGGGACGCCTCGGTCATCACTCCCCAGGTGGCGACGTTGATGATGTGGCCGTCGCCGCGGTCGCGCATGCCCGGCGCCAGCCCGCGCACCAGCCGCAGCGGCGCGTAGTAGTTGAGTACCATCGTGCGTTCCACGTCGTGCCAGCGCTCCAGGGACTGCTCCAGCGGGCGGCGGATCGACCGCCCGGCGTTGTTGACCAGGACGTCCACCCCGCCGAACCGGTCGGTGACGTCGTCGACCAGGGCGTCGATGGCGGCCATGTCCGACAGGTCCGCGTCGATCGCGGCGGCGTCCCCGCCGGCGGCGGTGATCCGGGCGCTCACCTGCTCGAGCAGGTCGCGGCGGCGGGCCACCGCGATCACCGTGGCGCCCTGGGCGGCGAACTGCTCGGCGGCGGCCTCCCCGATCCCCGACGAGGCGCCGGTCAGCAGCACCCGTTTTCCGGCCAGGTCCACCGGGTGCGCGGCGGGGTTGTGCAGCCGCAGCTGCGGGGCCAGGGGGGGCCGCATCGCGGCGAGCATGAACGGGTCGGTGAGGCGGCGCAGCGGATTTCTCGTCACCCCGGGCAGTCTAGGGACCGTCAGCGCCGGTACTGATCCAGGTTCGCACCGAGCTCGGCGAACAGCCGCTGGTTGAGCGTGAACGCCGTCTTCACCTCGGCGACCGCGCGGTCCACCTGCTGGGCGTCGAGCCCCAGCCCGTCGAGGCGGGCCCGGTAGCCGTCCTTGTACGGCTTGGGGCGCATCGAGAACGCGTAGAAGGCCAGCCCGGCGCCGTCGGCGAGGCCGAAGGCGCGGCCCAAGATCCTGCCGATCGCCAGCCCGCCGGAGAGATCACCGAGGTAGCGGGTGTAGTGGTGGGCGACCAGCGCCCCACCCCAGTCGGCGCCGACGATCCGGTCGCGGTAGGCGGCGGCGGCCGGCGAGTCCACCGGGGTCGCCGGGTCGGCCTGCGGGTCCCAGTGTCGCAGGTCGGCGTCGATCGCGGCCCGGCGCTCCAGCGCGGGATCGTAGACCGCGGCGACCAGCGGGTCTGCGCGGTGGGCGCGCACGGTGTCCTCCAGGGCGACGTAGACCATCCGCAGCCGACGCAGATAGTCGCGGTAGCCGTCGGCGTTGACCCGCCCGGCCAGCAGCGCGGACATGAACCGCGAGTGCTCGGCGGCGTCGTGCTCGGCGGTGGTCCCCTCTCGCATCGCGACCGACAACGGGCGGGTGACGTCGAGGGTGTTCAGCATGGGGCTCCAGACCGCAAGGTGGGTGACAAGATGTCAAAATCATACTGACAACTTGTCAATCCCGTCAATGCCGTCCCCGCGGGCCCGGCGCCCGGCCGTTACGGGGTCGCGCCGAGCGCACGCACCACGAAGCGTTCGACGAGGTCGGCCGGCAGGTCCCGCGGCGCCAGGCAGGCGTGGATCAGCGACATGGTGGCGGCCTCGTCGTCGACGGTGAACCGCCCGGCGGCGACCCCGCGGGCCAGGATCTCGCGCAGCACCGCCTCGATCGCGGCGACGTGGTCGCGGATCGCGCCCATCGTCTCCTGGGAGAGCGCACCGTAGAGCTGGCGGCCCAGCCCCATGTGGAACTTCTCCCCGGCGTCGACCTGGTGGCGGATGTAGAGACGCAGCCGCTCCACCGGGTCGTCGACGTCGGCGAGCACCTCGGTCAGCCCGGTGATGTAGCGGCTGGTCTCCTGGGAGGCGAACGCCACCACCACCGCCTCCTTGCTGGGGAAGTGGTGGTAGATCGCGGTGCGGCCCAGCCCGGCCTCGGCGGCCAGGCGCGCCATCGTGATGGCGTCGAAACTCTGCTCGGCCATCAGGGTGGCGAACGCGTCGAAGATGCGCTGCTGGATCTGCTCGCGGTGTTCCCCGACGGAGGAGGCGCTGATCCTGGGCACATCGCGACTCTAGCCGCGCCGGCCGGGCGCGGAAAGCGGTCGGGAACTTCGGCCCGCCCGGCCGCGCGCGCCGCTACCATCGGGCGGATGCGAGACCGCGCACGCTGGGGCTGGCCGATTCCCGCGGTGGTGGCGCTGGCGTTGAGCGCCGGGTGCACCCACCTGGTGGACGGCACGGCGGTCAAGGCCGTCCCGGCCCTGGCGGTCGGCGCCACCGAGGTCGGTGAGCTGGTCGGCGCCGAGTTGGCCAACACCACCGCCGACGTGGCCCCGCCGGAACCGGTCACGGTCGACCCCAAGGACTGCGCGGTGGCCGCCGGGCCGTCGACGACCGCGGTCTACACCCCCGGCTGGACGCAGTATCACCTGGTCACCATGCAGGAGGCCGCCGACTACTGGGATCACTCGGTGACCCAGACCGCCGGGAAATACCCCGACGAGGCGGCCGCGCGGACGGTCTTCGACGCGCTGGTCGCCGGGGTGCGCGACTGCACCGGGGACACGCGGGCCACGGCCACCGACGCGCTCGACGAGTCGACCTCGACGTGGACGTTCCACTTCGACGGGGAGCCCGACCAGACCGCGGCGCGCTGGACCGCCGCGCAGGACGGCAGCCACAACTGGTCCTGTTTCCGTGAGGCGCGGCTGACCGGGGCGTGGGTGGTGCAAAGCGCGGTCTGCCAGGTCGGCAACGGCCGGCCGGCGGCCACCGCCCTCGCCGAGCAGGTGGCGGCGAACGTAGCCGACCGATGACCCCGCTCGGGGTGCGGCGCCGTGCGCGGCTCGCCGTGGTCACGCTGGCGGCGCTGCTGGCGTCGCTGATCGCCAGCCCGGCGGTCGGCGCCGACCCGACCCCGTTCGACCCCGATCCGCGCTACTCCGCCGAGCTCAGCTCGCGCATCGTGGTCTACAACACGGCGTTGGCCGAGCTCAACATCAAACTCGGCGATTTCAAGGAGCGCACCGACGACCTGCTGCGTCGCATCGACGAGCACAACGCCACCGTCGACTCCTACCCCAACCGGACCGCGCCGCCGGCGGTGGCCGACCGGATCAACGCCGAGGGCGCCCGGCTGAGCGGCGAGCAGGACCGGCTCTCCGCCGAACTCGACGACCTCAAGGCCGAGGCCGAACGGCTGGAGGCCGAGCGCGCCGCGATCGCCGACGCCGCCGCGGCCGAACTCAACGCGCTGATCCAGGCCGACCCGCCGCCGCACACCGCACCGCAGCCGGGCAACCAGTACCAGCGCCTGCCGCCCCCGTCGCCGCCGCGCTCGCCGGCGGCGCGCTCGGGCGGCAACGTGGCGCACCGCGGGCGCTGAGCGCTCGGAAGTAGCGCTCAGAAGTAGCGCGGGAACGCGCTCCAATCGGGGTCGCGTTTCTCCAAAAACGCATCCCGGCCCTCGACGGCCTCGTCGGTCATGTAGGCCAGCCGGGTGGCCTCCCCGGCGAAGAGCTGCTGGCCGACCAGGCCGTCATCGAGCAGGTTGAACGCGAACTTCAGCATGCGCTGCGCCTGCGGGGATTTCGCGTTGATCTCGCCGGCCCACTCCAACGCCACGCGCTCCAGCTCGCCGTGGTCGATGACCGCGTTGACCGCGCCCATGTGGTGCATCTGCTCGGCGCTGTAGGCCCGGCCTAAAAAGAAGATCTCGCGGGCGAACTTCTGGCCCACCTGCCGCGCCAGGTAGGCGCTGCCGTAGCCGCCGTCGAAGCTGCCCACATCGGCGTCGGTCTGTTTGAACCGGGCGTGCTCGCGGCTGGCCAGCGTCAGGTCGCAGACCACGTGCAGGCTGTGGCCCCCGCCGGCCGCCCAGCCGTTGACCAGGGCGATCACCGGTTTGGGCATGAACCGGATCAGCCGCTGCACCTCCAGGATGTGCAGCCGGCCGGCGCGGGCGGCATCGACGGTGTCGGCGGTCTCCCCGGCGGCGTAGCGGTAGCCGGTGCGGCCGCGGATGCGCTGGTCGCCGCCGGAGCAGAACGCCCAGCCGCCGTCCTTGGCCGAGGGGCCGTTGCCGGTGAGCAACACCACCCCGACATCGGCGGACATCCGGGCGTGATCGAGTGCGCGGTAGAGCTCGTCGACGGTGTGCGGGCGGAACGCGTTGCGCACCTCGGGGCGGTCGAAGGCCACCCGCACCGTCGGCTGCGGCGCGCCGTCGACGACATGGCGGTGATAGGTGATGTCGGTCAGGTCGGTGAACCCGGCCACCGGCTCCCAGAGGGCGGGGTCAAAGGGGGTGTCGCTCACAGCGGTCGACGCTACACGGGCGTTCGGCGCCCCCCACGGGCGTTCGGCGAGCCCCGCGCCCGTTCGGCGAGCCCCGCGCCGCCGCGCAGCCGCGTGGTGCGGGCGCCGATACCCGGGGTCACTGCTGAGATCGACGCCTCAGCGGACACACGGCCCCGCTATACGGGGGTCCATGTCCGCTGGGGCGTCGATCTCAGTCAGCACCGCCGGTATGGGCCCGCCGCCGGGCGCCCCGGCGGCTGCGCTCAGCCCACGGCGCGGCCGGTGCCCTCCCAGAAGCGGGCGCGCACGGCCTTCTTGTCGGGTTTGCCCAGCCCGGTCAGCGGCAGCGCGTCGACGACCACCACCTGCTTGGGGGAGTGCACCGAGCCCTTGCGGTCCTTGACCGCGGCCTGGATCTCGGCGGTCATGGTCGCCACCGCCGCCTCGTCACCGGCGGCGTCGGAGCGCAGCACCACCACCGCGGTCACCGCCTCCCCCCATTTGTCGTCGGGGGCGCCGACCACGCAGACCTGCGCGATCGCCGGATGCTCGGCGATGACGTCTTCGATCTCGCGGGGGAACACGTTGAACCCGCCGGTGACGATCATGTCCTTGACCCGGTCGACGATGAACCAGAAGCCGTCGGGGTCCTCGCGGGCCATGTCGCCGGTGTGCAGCCAGCCGTCGCGGAACGTCTCGGCGGTGGCCTCCGGCAGGTTCCAGTACCCGCCGGCCAGCAGCGGGCCGGCCACACAGATCTCGCCCGGTTCACCGGGGGCCACCGGGGCGCCGTCCTCGCCGAGCAGCGCGGTGCGCGCGAACAGGGTGGGCCGCCCGCAGGAGGACAGGCGCTTCTCGTCGTGGTCGGCCTTGGCCAGATAGCTGATCACCATGGGGGCCTCGGACTGACCGTAGTACTGCGCGAAGATCGGGCCGAACCGCTCGATCGCCTCGGCCAGGCGCACCGGGTTGATCGCCGAGGCGCCGTAGTACACCGTCTCCAGCGATGACAGATCGCGGGTGCGCGAGTCGGGGTGGTCGAGCAACGCGTAGAGCATCGACGGGACCAGCATCGTGGCGGTGATCCGCTGCTCCTCGATGATCCGCAGGATCTCACCCGGATCGAATTTGGGCACCACCACCATCTGGCCGCCCTTGACCACGGTGGGAGTGAAAAACGCCGCCCCGGCGTGCGACAGCGGGGTGCACATCAAAAACTTCGGGTTCGCCGGCCACTCCCACTCGGCGAGCTGGATCGTGGTCATCGCGGTGATCGCCCCGACCGTGCCGATGACGCCCTTGGGTTTGCCGGTGGTGCCGCCGGTGTAGGTCAGCCCGCCGATGTGATCGGGCGGCAGGTCGGCGACGCTGAGCGGGCGCGCCGGATACTTCGCCGCCTCGGCGGTCAGATCCACGCCGACCTCCGCCAGCTCCGCGGGCACCGGGCCGAGGGTGAGGATCTGGCGCAGCGAGGCGACGCGCTCGAGCAGACCGACCGCGCGCTCCACGAACGCCGGGGTGGGGTCGATGATCAGCGAGCTGATCCCCGCGTCGGCCAGCACATAGGCGTGGTCGTCGAGCGAGCCCAGCGGGTGCAGCGCGGTGCGCCGATAGCCCTGGGTCTGGCCGGCGCCGATGATCATCAGCACCTCCGGGCGGTTCAGCGACAGCAGCGCCACCGCCGAGCCGGTGCCGGCGCCGACCGCCTCGAACGCCTGCACGTACCGGCTGATCCGGTCGGCCAGCTCTCCGCCGGTCAGCGTGGTCTCCCCGAGGAACAACAGCGGCTTGTCGCGGTGGCGCTGCAGGGCGCCGGCCAGCAGGTGCCCGGTGTGGACGGGGTTGCGTAGCTGCTCATCGCTCATGGACCCACACTAGAACGTGTTGCAATACCGGTGGGGGCCGCCCGGCGAACACCCCGGTAGGGGGCACGATGGACCCATGCTGCCCGCCCTCGACGACCTGCTGGAGCGGGTGCACGTGGTGGCCCTGCCGATGCGGGTGCGGTTTCGGGGCATCACCACCCGCGAGCTCGCCGTGATCGACGGCCCGGCCGGCTGGGGCGAATTCGGCGCCTTCCTCGAATACGACGACGGCGAGGCGGCGTCGTGGCTGGCTGCCGGGCTGCAGTCGGCCTACCGGGGCCCACCGCCGCCGCGGCGCTTCCACATCGCGATCAACGCCACCGTCCCGGCGGTGCCGGCCGCGCGGGTGCCCGCGGTGCTCGCGCGGTTCCCCGGGGCTCGCACCGCCAAGGTGAAGGTCGCCGAGCCCGGCCAGACCCTCGCCGACGACGTGGCCCGCGTGGAGGCGGTGCGCGCGCAGGTCCCGGCGGTGCGGGTCGACGCCAACGGCGCCTGGACGGTGCCGCAGGCGGTCGCGGCGGCGCGGGCGCTGACCGCCACCGGCGCGCTGGAGTACCTGGAGCAACCCTGCGCGACGGTCGCCGAGTTGGCCGAGCTGCGCCGGCGGGTGGCGGTGCCGGTGGCCGCCGACGAGAGCATCCGCAAAGCCGCCGACCCGCTGGCGGTGGTGCGCGCCCGCGCCGCCGACGTGGCGGTGCTCAAGGTCGCCCCCCTCGGCGGGGCCGCGGCCCTGCTGGGCATCGCCGCGCAGATCGCCATCCCGGTGGTGGTCTCCAGCGCCTTGGACTCGGCGGTCGGGATCGCGGCGGCGTTGGCGGCCGCCGCCGCCCTGCCGCGGCTCGACCACGCCTGCGGGCTGGGCACCGGCGGGCTGTTCGTCGAGGACGTCGCCGAGCCCGCCGTCCCGGTCGACGGCGCGCTGCCGGTGCGTGCGGTCACCCCCGACCCGGCGCGGCTGGCCGCGCTGGCCGCCCCGGCGGCGCGCCGGCAGTGGTGGATCGAGCGGATCCGGCGCTGCCACGACGTTTTGGCGACGCGAGCGCGGTGACGGCCGCCTCACCGGATCGCGTAGCGTCACCACCGTGACCACTTTGGCCTACGACGATCGCGGATCCGGTGCGGCCGGCACCGTGGTGTTCATCGCCGGACGCGGCGGCGCCGGGCGCGGCTGGCATCTCTACCAGGTGAAGGCGTTCCAGTTCGCCGGCTACCGCACCATCACCTTCGACAACCGCGGCGTGGGCGCCACCGCCGACGCCGACGGTTTCACCACCGAGACGATGGTGGCCGACACCGCCGCGCTCATCGACGAGCTCGTCGGCGGCCCGGTGCGCCTCGTCGCGGTGTCGATGGGCTCCTACATCGCCCAGGAGCTGATGCTGGCCCGACCCGACCTGGTGCACTCGGCGGTGCTGATGGCCACACGAGGTCGAGAAGACAAGGCCCGCAGCTTCTTCCGGTCCGCCGAAGCCCAGTTGGCGTCTTCGGGTGTGCAATTGCCGGCCGAATACGATGCCAAAGCGCGGCTGCTGGAGAGCTTCTCGCCCAAGACGCTCAACGACGATGCGGCCGTGGCCGATTGGATCGCGATGTTCACCATGTGGCCGAACGCCCCCACCCCGGGGTCGGCCTGCCAGCTCAACGTCGCCCCACAGACCAACCGGTTGCCCGCCTACCGTGCGATCGGCGCCCCGGTGCTCGTGCTTGGGTTCGCCGACGACGTGGTGATCCCACCGCATCTGGGCCGGGAGGTCGCCGAGGCGATCCCCTCGGGCCGTTTCCAGCTGATCCCCGACACCGGCCATCTGGGCTTCATCGAGGCGCCGGAGACGGTGAACACCGCGGCACTGGACTTCTTCGCCGAGCACCGGTGAACCGCGCCGACCGCGGTGGGTGCGACGTCTTAGGCTGAACCGGTGAGCAACCCCTCGACGATCCAGGCGCGTGTCGTCGTCGACGAGCTGATCCGCGGCGGCGTGCGCGACGTCGTGCTCTGCCCGGGCTCACGCAACGCGCCGCTGGCGTTCGCGCTGGCCGACGCCGACCGCGCGGGGCGGATCCGGCTGCACGTGCGCATCGATGAACGCACCGCCGGCTACCTGGCGATCGGGCTGGCGGTCGGTGCCGGGGCCCCGGTGTGCGTGACGATGACCTCGGGAACCGCGGTGGCCAACCTGGGCCCGGCGGTGGTGGAGGCCAACTACGCGCGGGTGCCGCTGATCGTGCTCTCGGCCAACCGGCCCTACGAACTGTTGGGCACCGGCGCCAACCAGACCATGGAACAACTCGGCTACTTCGGCACCCAGGTGCGCGCCACCATCAACCTGGGGCTGGCCGAGGACGCACCGGAGCGGACGGCCGAACTCAACGGCACCTGGCGCTCGGCCACCTGCCGGGTGTTGGCCGCGGCCACCGGTTCGCGCAGCGCCAACGCCGGTCCGGTGCACTTCGATATCCCGTTGCGCGAGCCGCTGGTGCCCGCCCACGAACCCGACGGTGAGCGCGGGGCGCATCCGCGGGGCCGGCCCGACGGCGCGCCGTGGACCGCCTCCCCGCCGGTGGTCTTCGACCAGCCGTTGGCAATCGACGTCGGCGTCGACACCGTCGTCATCGCCGGGCACGGGGCCGGACCCCACCCGGAGCTGGCCGGGTTGCCGACGGTGGCCGAACCGACGTCGTTCGCCGGGCGGGTCCCGCCGACCGCGCTGCACCCGCTGGCGCTGCCGCTGCTGCGCCCGCAGCAGGTGATCATGCTGGGCCGGCCCACCCTGCACCGCCCGGTCTCGGCGCTGCTGGCCGACCCGCAGGTCGCGGTGTACGCGCTGACCACCGGTCCGCGCTGGCCGGACGTGTCGGGCAACTCGCAGGCCACCGGCACCCGCGCGGTGCTCACCGGCACCCCGAACCCGGCCTGGCTGCGCCGCTGCGCCGAGGTGCACCGCGCCGCGCTCGCCGCGGTGCACGAGCAGTTGGCCGCGCACCCGCTGACCACCGGACTGCATGTGGCCGCGGCGGTCGCCGCGGCGCTGCGCCCCGGCGACCAGCTGGTGCTCGGGGCGTCCAACCCGGTGCGCGACGCCGCGCTGGTCGGGTTGGCCACCCCCGACGTCACGGTGCGCTCCAACCGCGGGGTGGCCGGCATCGACGGCACCGTGTCCACCGCGATCGGCGCGGCGCTGGCCCACGAACGCGACGGCGCCGGCGGGCGCACCATCGCCCTCATCGGGGACCTGACGTTCGTGCACGACAGCTCCGGGCTTTTGATCGGGCCGACCGAGCCCACCCCGCAGCGGTTGACGATCGTGGTCGCCAACGACAACGGCGGCGGCATCTTCGAGCTGCTCGAACAGGGCGACCCCCGCTTCGCCGACGTCTCCTCGCGGATCTTCGGCACCCCGCACGACGTCGACATCGGGGCACTGTGCCGCGCCCACCACGTGCAATCCCGTCAGGTGGAGGTCGGTGAGCTGGCCGGCGCACTGGCCGAACCGGGCGCCGGCATGCGGGTGCTGGAGGTCAAAGCCGACCGCTCTTCGCTGCGCATGCTGCACGCCGCGATCAAGGCCGCGTTATGAACCTCGACCGTTTCGACCCCGTCGTGACCCGCGCGAAAAACCTGGGGCGGCAGCTGATCCACGGCCGCGGCGCCGACGCCCCGGACAGCTGGGGCCGCCGGGTGCTGCGCTGGTCGCGGATCACGGTGCTGATCGTGGCCGGGCTGGTCACCTTGCAGTCGGCGCTGCTGGTCGCCGGCGCCTGGCGCAACGACCTGACGATCGACCACAACATGGGTGTGGCGCAGGCCGAGGTGCTCAACGCCGGGCCGCGCCGGTCGACCATCGAGTTCGTCACCCCCGACCGGGTCACCTACCGGCCGGAGCTGGGGGTGCTCTATCCCTCCGAATTAGCCACCGGCATGCGGATTTACGTCGAATACGACAAAGCCGACCCCGACCTGGTGCGGGTGCAGCACCGCAGCGCGGTGCTGGCGATCATCCCGGCCGGGTCGGTCGCCGTGGTCGGCTGGCTGGTGGCCGCCGTCCTGCTGGCGTTACTGGCGTGGGTGGAGGTACGGGTGGACCGCTACGACGCGAAAAGGGAGTCGAGCCAGCCGGGGCCTTGAGCGTCGACGACCTCGTTGGTGTTCAGGTCGTACACCGCCGGGGTGCCCGGGTTCTCCGGGTTGACCTGCTCGAGTCGGGTCATGTTGGTGCTGTTCATCACCGCGGTGTCCACCGCGGGCAGATCGATCGCGATCCGGGCGATCGCCAGGCCCGACACCCCGTTGCGCGCGGCCATCGTCGCCAGCTGGGTCGCCGACGGGGGGTCGGCGCTGCCGTTCTGCTCGCGGTACATCTCGGTCACGAACCCCTGGTAGGACGGCGCCGAGGTTCCGGGGTCGGCGGCCAGCAGCAACGTGTTGGCGATCCGCGCGGAGGTGTCGTTGTGCCGCTTGTCGTCGAGGAAGGTCACCCACCGGTAGGTGATCGCCAGGTCGCCGCCGGCCAGCCGCTGGGAGAGCGCGTCGCCGGAGGCGTCCTCGAACCGCGCGCAGATCGGGCACTGCGGTTCGCAGAAGATCTCCAGCTGCACCGGCGCGTCGGGGGCGCCGACGATCACACTGAAACCGTCGGCGCCGAGCACCGTGGCCGGTGCGGTGTCGGCGTGCGCCGGTGCGGCGATGGCGAACACACCGCTCAGCGCGACCGCGATCGCCGCCCACAGGTGCCGCATGATCTGACCTCGTTTCTCGTCGGTGTCGTGCCGCCGACCCGGCCGGGCACGCGATGCTCGCGTGGTGGCCGTGTGCCGTATCCTCGCCCGCAACCTTATCGACACCCGTTGCCATCAGCATCGGCAATATGCGTGTTGCGATCGTCACCGACCGGTTCCTGCCGACCCGCGACCCGGTCACCGCTGCGGTGTTGCACCTGGTCGACGAGTTGCGTGACGCCGATCACGAGATCTTGCTCATCGCTCCGGACACCCCGCGCGGCGCGCCGCCCGCCGACCGGGTCTACGAGGGGATCCGGGTGCATCGGGTTCCCGCGCTGCGGCGGGCGGGGCGGGCCCCGACCGGCCTGCCGTGGCCGCGGCTGCGCCGGGTGCTGCGCGGCTTCGGCCCCGACGTGGTGCACCTGATCGGCCCGGGCCTGCTCGGCTACGGCGGGCTGCGGGCGGCCCGCCGGCTGCGGGTGCCGGTGGTGGCCGTCGAGTACGGCGATCGGGCGGGACCGGCGGCGTGCCACCTGTACCGCCGGGCCACCCGCACCCTGACCGTCGGACAGACCGGGCTCAACGATCTTGTCGCCCATCGGATTCCGCGGTTGCACTACTGGCCGGCGGGCCGCGTCGGAACCGGCGCCGGCGGCGAGCTCGTCGAGCACTACCGGCAGGCCTGCGCCACGCCGCGGCGCCGCGGGGTGGCCCACCCGGTAGCGTCTCTGCGGTGAGCCGAGCCACCCTGCACAAAGACCCCCACGAGGTGGCGTCGATGTTCGACGGGGTGGCGCGCCGCTACGACCTGACCAACACCGTGATGTCGTTGGGTCGCGACCGCTTTTGGCGTCGCGCCACCCGCGCGGCCCTGGGCAGCGACGCCGGCGACACCGTGCTGGATCTGGCGGCCGGCACCGCGGTGTCCACCGTGGAGCTGGCCAAGTCCGGCGCCCGGTGTGTGGCCGCGGACTTCTCGGTGGGGATGCTGGCGGCCGGGGCGCGCCGGGCGGTGCCCAAAATCGCCGGCGACGCCACCCGGCTGCCGTTCGCCGACGGGGTGTTCGACGCGGTCACGATCAGCTTCGGGTTGCGCAACGTCGTCGACTACCCGCTGGCGCTGCGCGAGATGGCCCGGGTGACCCGGCCCGGCGGGCGGCTGGTGGTCTGCGAGTTCTCCACGCCCACCAGTGCGCTGTTCGCCACCGTGTACAAGGAGTACCTGATGCGGGCGCTGCCGGCGATGGCCGACGCGGTCTCCAGCAACCCCGACGCCTACCGGTATCTGGCCGAGTCGATCCGGGACTGGCCCGACCAAGAGGCGCTGGCCCGCCGCATCGGCGCCAACGGCTGGACGCGGGTGCGCTGGCGCAACCTCACCGGCGGCATCGTCGCCCTGCACGCCGCCGACAAACCCTGACCGTCGAACACGGGGCCGGCGTCACGCGGATCGACTAGCCACGGCCCCGCCTCAGCTGAACGGCCGGCGCCGGTCGATCCACCTCGAGCCCAGCCCGCCGGCGCGCCACAGCCGGGCCACCAGGTCGGCGTCCTCGTCGGTGACCAGGTTGGCCATCACCCGCACCGCCACCGTCATCAGCGCCGAGGACCGCATCGCGACCGGCCCGGTGGCCGGCAGAAACCGCTGGAACGTCAACAGCAGCGCCAGCCGCCGCGCGAGGGAGAAGCTGCGCCCGTAGCGCTCGGCGAGCACCGCCGGCCACGCGCGGGTCAGATCGGGGTGATCGAGCAACTCGGCGGCCAGGCGCCCGGTCTCCAGACCCGAGTCGATGCCCTCGCCGTTGAGCGGGTTGACGCAGGCCGCGGCGTCGCCGACCAGCATCCAGTTCGCCCCGGCGACCCCCGAGACCGCCCCGCCCATCGGCAGCAGCGCCGAGAGCATCGCGCGCGGATCGGTCTGAAAGCCCCACTCCTCGCGGCGCAGCTCGGCGTAGTAGCGCATCAGGGGGCGCAGCGCCAGATCGGCCTGCCGCTTGGTGGTCGACAGCGCGCCCACCCCGATGTTCACCTCGCCGTTGCCCAGGGGGAAGATCCAGCCGTAGCCGGGCAGCACCGCGCCGTCGGGCGAGCGCAGCTCCAGATGCGAGGTCAGCCACGGCTCGTCGTGGCGCGGGGAGGCCAGGTAGCCGCGCGCGGCCACCCCGTAGACGGTCTGGCGATGCCACTGCCGGCCCAGCACCCGGCCCAGCGGGGAGCGGGCCCCGTCGGCGACGATCAGACTCGCACAGCGCACCTGGGTGCCGTCGGCCAGCTGCACCGAGCGCACCCGGCCGGTGGCATCGTGGTGGACCCCGACGGCCTTGACGCCCAACCGCATTCGAACCCCGCAGTCCTCGGCGACGCGGCGGATCCGTTCGTCGAGCTCGGTGCGCGGCACCGCGCTGCCGGTCGACGGGAACGACGGTCCCGGCCAGGCGACCTCGACGTCGCCGCCGTATCCGCTCAACCGCAGACCGCGATGCTGCACGTGGCCGGCCAGCCACCCCGACAGGCCCAGCCGGTCGAGTTCGGCCACCGCGCGCGGGGTGAGCCCGTCGCCGCAGGCCTTGTCGCGCGGGAAGGGTGCCGAATCGATGAGCAGCACGTCGCGTCCGGCGCGCGCCGCCCACGCCGCGGCCGCCGATCCGGCCGGCCCGGCGCCGACCACCACCAGCGCGGCGTCGTCGGGCACGCCGGTCGCAGAGTCGTCCATGGTTCACCAGTATGTTGGAGCCGTGAGTACACCGGTGAACGTGGTGGCCGGCGTCGACCTCGGTGACCCGGCGTTCGCCGCGAGCGTCCGCGATGCGGTGGGGCGCATCGAGGAGTTGATGGACACCGAGCTGCGCAGCAGCGACGCGTTGATGACCGAGGCGGTCACCCACCTGTTCGACGCCGGCGGCAAACGGTTCCGTCCGCTGTTCACCGTGCTCGCCGCGCGCCTGGGCCCCGATCCGGACGCCTGGCAGGTCACCGTCGCCGGTGCGGTCATCGAGCTGGTACACCTGGCCACCCTCTACCACGACGACGTGATGGACGACGCCGAGATGCGCCGCGGCGCACAGAGCGCCAACGCCCGGTGGAGCAACAGCATCGCGATCCTGGCCGGGGATTACCTGTTCGCCACCGCCTCGCGGCTGGTGTCGCGGCTGGGCCCCGATGCGGTGCGCATCATCGCCGAGACGTTCGCCGAGCTGGTCACCGGTCAGATGCGCGAGACCCGCGGCAGCACCGACGACGCCGACCCGATCGAGCACTACCTGACGGTGGTCTATGAGAAGACGGCCTGCCTGATCGCCGCGTCGGGGCGTTTCGGGGCGACGTTCTCCGGCGCCGACGACGCCCAGATCGAGCGCCTGGCCCGCCTCGGCGGCATCGTGGGCACCGCGTTTCAGATCTCCGACGACATCATCGACATCGACAGCGACCCCGACGAGTCGGGCAAACTGCCCGGCACCGATCTGCGTGAGGGCGTGCACACCCTGCCGGTGCTCTACGCGCTCAGCGACCCCGGCCCGCAGTCCGCCCGGCTCAAGGAGCTGTTGGTCGGCCCGATCGACGACGACGCGGCGGTCGCCGAGGCGCTGACGCTGCTGCGCGGCTCGGCGGGCATGGCGCGGGCCAAGCAGACCGTCGCGCAGTACGCGCAGCGCGCCCGCGCCGAGCTGGCGCTGCTGCCGGCCGGCGCCGGCCGTGACGCGCTGGCGACCCTGGTCGACTACACCGTCACCCGCCACGGTTGAGCGTCGGAACCTCCTCGCACCCGATGGCGTTTAATCAGCAGTAGTCCCGCGAGGAGGCGACCGGTTATGAAATGGCATCCGCACCACAACACGGCGAAGACGTTTGTGCTGATGGCGGTGATGTCTGGGCTGATCGTGGTGGTCGGACGGATGTTCGGGCCGACGGCGATGTGGATCGCGGTGGCCCTCGCGGTGGCGATGAACTTCTACAGCTACTTCAACAGCGACAAGCTCGCACTGCGGGCGATGCGCGCCCAACCGGTGACCGAGGTGCAGGCCCCGGTGATGTACAAGATCGTCCGGGAACTGGCCACCGTCGCCCACCAGCCGATGCCGCGGCTTTTCATCAGCGACACCAACGCCCCCAACGCGTTCGCCACCGGACGCAACCCGCGCCACGCCGCGGTGTGCTGCACCACCGGGATCCTGCAGATCCTCGACGAGGGGGAGTTGCGTGCGGTGCTCGGCCACGAGCTCTCCCACGTCTACAACCGCGACATCCTGATCTCGTGTGTGGCCGGGGCGTTGGCGTCGGTGATCACCGGGCTGGCCAACATGGCGATGTTCGCCGGCATGTTCGGCGGCAACCGTCAGGGCGGCAACCCGTTCGCGATGCTGCTGGTCGCCCTGCTCGGCCCGATCGCGGCGAGCGTGATCAAGATGGCGGTGTCGCGCTCGCGCGAATACCAGGCCGACCAGTCCGGCGCGGAGCTCACCGGCGACCCGCTGGCGCTGGCCTCCGCGCTGCGCAAGATCTCCGACGGGGTGCAGGCCGCGCCGCTGCCGCCGGAGCCGGAGTTCGCCAACCAGTCGCACCTGATGATCGCCAACCCGTTCCGGGTGGGGGAGAAGATGGGGCAGCTGTTCTCCACTCACCCGCCGATGGCCGACCGGATCCGCCGGCTGGAGCAGATGGCGGGGCGCTAAAGCGCGTCGTTTCCCGGCGAAATCGGTGCCGGCACGCGGGATTTCGCTGTCCGGGCGGCGCCGTCGCCCGGTGGTGGCGCAAAATTGTACCCCTGGCCAAAATATATCGGGCCAGATATGATAAGGGGACGTTGCGTCAGCGGAAGCGAAGGGGGTATCCCCATGATCACCCGCAGCGAACCGAAGTTCTACGATTCCGCCTACCGGGATGCCGGCTGGTCGACGAACCTGAGCCAGCTGGTGTACGTCACCCGCGTCGGTGCGGAGATGACCCAGTCGGATCTGGCCGCCGCGATGGGCACCAGTCAGTCGGCGATCGCGTCGTGGGAGAGCGGCGCCCGGGTGCCCGGCGTGGAGACGCTGGAGCGTCTGGCCCTCGCGTGCGGCAAGAAGCTGCACGTCAGCATCGAAGCCGACTAGCGCCGACTAGACGGCCACCGCCGCACCGGTGTCGCGGTGAACGGTGCCACCGCGCGCACAGTGCTGGTGCTGCCAGTCGTCGAGGGCGTCCTGGGCGGCGTGGTCGAACAGGATCGTCGAGGTCTCGACGCGCACCGTGGTGCCCGGCGGCAGCGTCGCCAGCGCGGCGGTGAGCTTGGGCAGCGACAAGAACGTGCAGGCGCCCTCGATGCGCAGTCGCCACTCGGTGTCGTCGATCTGCTCGGTGGCGACCTTGGCGCGCACCACCTGCCACCCGGTCAGCGTGATCGCCAGCGCCAGCCCGAGCAGCACCCCGGCGAGCAGGTTGATCAACACCACCCCGGCGAGGGTGACCAGGTAGACGGTGAGGTTGCCGGTGCGCCACGCGGTGCGGATGTCGCCGGGTCTGACCAGCCGCGCACCGATGACGATCAGCAGCCCGGCCAGCGCCGCGGTCGGGATCTGCTCGATCAGCGCGCAGAACGGCACCGCGAACAGCAGCACCCACACCCCGTGCAGGATCGCCGAGGCGCGCGAGCGCGCCCCCGCGCCGACGTTGGTGGCGCTGCGCACGATCACCCCGGTGATCGGCAGCCCGCCGAGGGTGCCGGCGACGATGTTCGCCGAGCCCTGTCCGATGAGTTCCCGGTTGAAGTCGGTGCGCGCGCCGGTGTGCATGCGGTCGACGGCCACCGCCGACAGCAGGCTCTCGATGCTGGCGATCATCGCCACGGTGAGCACCCCCACCGCGACCGCGCCGAAGTGGCCGTCGGGCAGCTCCGGCAGGGTGATCGCGTCGAGCAGCGAGCCGTCCAGCGTGATCCGGGTGACCTCGACCGGTGCGGCCACCGACAGCGCGGTCACCGCCACGATCGCCACCAGCGGGCCGGGGATGCGCGCCGCGAGCCCCGGCAGCCGGCCCCAGCTGAGCATGATCGCGATCACCAGGGTGCCCAGCACGACGCTGACCGGGTCGGCGTGCGCGACGGCGGCCGGCATGCCGAGCAGGTTGTCCCACGCCGAACTCGCCGATTCGCCGCCGAGCAGCACATGGGCCTGCTGCAGGGCGATGGTGATCCCGATGCCGGCCAGCATGGCGTGCACGACGAACGGGGAGATCGCCAACGCGGCGCGCGCCACCCGGCTCAACCCGAGCAGCACCTGCACGACCCCGGCGGCCACGGTGATCGCGCAGGTCACCGCCCAGCCGAATTGGGCGACCAGACCGGCCACGATCACGGTCAACCCCGCGGCCGGGCCGCTGACCTGCACCACCGAGCCGCCGAGCGCCCCGGCCACGATCCCGCCGACGATCGCCGAGATCAGCCCCGCCAGCACCGGCGCGTCGGAGGCCACCGCGATGCCCAGCGACAGCGGCAGCGCGACCAAAAACACCACCAGCGACGCCGGCAGGTCGTAGCGCAGAACCGCGCGCAGCCGCTCGGTCGACGCCGAGCCCGCCGTGGTCTGGGTGCGGCGCTCAACCTGCAGAATGAGAGTCTCCTCGCTCATGGTGATCCGGCCTGTGCGCCAAGCCGTTCCCCGGCGCTTTTCTGCGACGCTAGGGGCGGGGGAAACCGGCGGGCAAACCCAGGCCACCGATGCATAGAGAATTCACATATCGCCGGTGAGCCGCGCCACAAAATCGTCGGTGAGGTGAATTCTTCGTTAACGAATTGGCGGTTGTCCTCGCCCGCCCCGCAGAATGTCGCCATGGCAACCGCACCGCCGGACGGCGGGCCCCGCCGGCGGCGGGCCATCCTGGGGCGTCTGCCCCGCATGCAACGCCCCGACGGCTCACCGATCCGGGTCCTGCTGGTCGACGACGAACCCGACCTGACCAGCCTGGTCGAACGGGCCCTGCAGTACGAGGGCTGGACGGTCGAGGTCGCCCACGACGGCCGTGAGGCGCTGCGCAAGATCGGCGCCGGCGACCACGACGTGCTGGTGCTCGACATCATGCTGCCCGACATCGACGGCCTGCAGGTGCTGCAGCGGGTCCGCGACGCCGAGCCCTACACCCCGACGCTGTTTCTCACCGCCCGCGACTCGGTGACCGACCGGGTCAGCGGGCTGACCGCCGGCGCCGACGACTACATGACCAAGCCGTTCAGCCTCGAAGAGCTCGTCGCCCGGCTGCGCGGGCTGCTGCGCCGCTCGGCGCTGCTGGGCGCCCCGGTGCCCGAGCGGCTGACCGTCGGGGCGCTGGTGCTCGACGGTGCGAGCCGTGAGGTCAGCCGCGACGGGCAGGACATCACGCTGACCGCCACCGAATTCGATCTGCTGCGGTTTTTGATGCGCCACCCGAACCGGGCGCTGGCCCGCACCGAGATCCTCGAACAGGTCTGGAACTACGGGTTCAACGGCAAGACCAGCATCGTCGACCTCTACATCTCCTATCTGCGCCGCAAGATCGACGCCGGGCGGGAGCCGATGATCCACACCGTGCGCGGCGTCGGCTACCTGCTGCGGCCGCCGCGATGAGCCCGGCGCGGCGGCGCCGGCGGTGGCGCCGGTGGCCGCGCACGGTGCGCACCCAACTGGTGGTGGGGGTCTGCGCGGTGGTCAGCGTGGTGGTGCTCGCCCTCGGGGGGTTTTCGGTGCTGAGCCTGCGCAGCTACGTGACCACCATGAACGACGCGGAGGTGTCGCGCTCGCTGGCCGCGTTCAGCCACGCCTTCGCGCAGCGGCGCGAACGCGCCGGCGACGAGCCGCTCACCCACTTCGTCGGGCAGGGCCCGGGCAACCTCATCGCCGTGCTCGACGACGCGACGGTGATCAACTCCGCGGTGTTCGCCAACGGCGAGGCGCGCCCGGCCGACGACGAGCTCACCGCCGCCCTGGCGGCCCAGCGGTGGACCGACGGGGTCGCGCGCACCGTGTCGCTCGGCGCCGCCGGCAACTACCGGGTGCAGAGCCGCACCGTCGACGGCCACCGGCTGGTCGCCGGGATCTCGCTGACGCGCTCCACCCAGCTGCTCACCGCCAAGATGCTGGTGGTGGCGGCGCTGGTGGTGGTGGCGCTGCTCGTCACCGCGCTCGGCACGATCCTGGTGATCGGCTACGCGCTGCGTCCGCTGCGCCGGGTGGCGGCCACCGCCGCCGACGTGGCCGCGTTGCCGCTGGCCGACCCCGACCACCGCATCACCACCCGGGTGCGCGACACCGACCCGGCCAGCGAGGTCGGTGTGGTCGGCCAGACGTTGAACCTGCTTCTGGAGAACGTCGACGCCGCGCTGGCCGAACTCGCCGACGCCGAGCGGCGCACCCGGCGGTTCCTCGCCGACATCAGCCACGAGCTGCGCACCCCGCTGGCGGTCATCTCCGGCTACGCGGAGCTGACCCGCCAGGACAGCGCCACCCTGCCGGCCACCAGCGAGCAGGCGCTGGGGCGCATCGAGGCCGAGGCGCACCGGATGGTCGCCCTGGTGGAGGATCTGCTGCTGCTGTCGCGCCTCGACGAGCGCCAGGATCTGCGCACCGAGGAGGTCGATCTGGCCGACCTGGTCAGCGACGCGGTCGGCGACGCCGCGGTCGCCGGCCCCGACCACCACTGGATCCACCGGCTGCCCGACGCCGCGGTGCGCGTCAGCGGCGACCGCGACCGGCTGCTGCAACTCATCACCAACCTGCTGACCAACGCCCGGGTGCACACCCCGGCCGGGGTGACGGTGACCACCGCGGTCACCGTCGGGGCGACCCACGTCGAGCTGACGGTCACCGACGACGGCCCGGCCATCGACCCGGCGCTGCTGGCGCACCTGTTCGACCGGTTCGTGCAGGCCGACGCCGCCCGCTCGCGCCACGCCCAGGGCGCAGGCCTCGGGCTGCCGATCGTCGCGGCGATCGCCGAGGCCCATCACGGCACCGTCGCGGTCGAATCCACCGGCGGGCACACCGTGTTCCGGGTGCGGCTGCCGATCGGCTAGAACCCGCTGCCGTGCACCTCGTGGCCGGGGGTTTCGGCGATCAGGCCGCGGTAGGCCTGTTCGACGGTGGAGCCGTGGTTGATCACCCCGTCGACCTCCCGGGCGATCGGCATGTTCAGCCCGTACTTGCCGGCGAACTCCATGATCACGCTGGCCGCCTTGACCCCCTCGGCGACCTGGTTCATCGCCGCGATGATCTCCTCGACGGTCTTGCCGGAGCCGAGCTGCTCACCGACGTGCCGGTTGCGGCTGCGTTTGCTGGTGCAGGTGACGATGAGATCGCCCATCCCGGCCAGGCCGGCGAAGGTGTCGCGCTGGCCGCCCATCGCCTCCCCGAGCTTGGACATCTCGCGCACCGCGCGCGCCATCACCATCGCGCGGGTGTTCTCCCCGATCCCCAGCGAGTAGCCCATGCCGACCGCGATCGCGTAGACGTTCTTCAGCGCCCCGGCCATCTCCACACCGACCACATCGTCGGTGGTGTAGGTGCGGAACCGTTTGGTGCGGAACAGCCCCGCCAGGTTCGCCGCCAGATGCTGGTCGGGCATGGCCAGCACCGCCGCCGCCGCGTAGCCCTCGGCGACCTCGCGGGCGATGTTGGGCCCGGCCAGGATCCCGGCCGGATGTCCGGGCAGCACCTCCTCGACGATCTGGCTCATCCGCAGGTTGGTGCCCTGCTCGAGGCCCTTGACCAGCGACACCACCGGCACCCAGGGGCGCAGCTCGGCGGCGAGTTCGGTGAGCACACCGCGAAACCCGTGCGAGGGCACCCCCATCACGATGACGTCGGCGCAGCGGGCGGCCTCGGTGAAATCGGTGGTGGCCCGCAGGGTGTCGCTGAGCACCACCTCCTCGCCGAGGTACCGGGTGTTGCGGTGGTGGGTGTTGATGTCCTCGGCGGTCTCCGCCGAGCGGACCCACTGCAGTGTCGGGCCGCGGCGCGCGCAGATCGAGGCGACGGTGGTGCCCCACGATCCCCCGCCGAGAACGACGACCTTCGGTGTGCGGATGGCAGCTGACATGGCACTCAGCGTATGGGGGTGCGCGGCGCTATACCGGCGGGTTGGCAAACTGGGCTGCCCACCGACCGGAGGCGCGGCCGGGCCCGCGCCGGCTCAGCCGGCCAGTGCCGGCCGCGGGCAGCGCCCGAACACCATCGCCTCGTCGAGGCGGTCGAACCGGTAGTCCAGCGCGTCGGCGAAGTAGTTCTGCCGCACGTTCCAGGGGCGTTTGGTGCCCGATTTGGGCAGCGCGTGCGGCGCGCGCAGCACATAGCCGGCCTGGATGTCCCAGGCCGGTTTCTCCGCCATCGGCTCGCCGCCCAGGTGCGGGTAGGCGTGGGTGTAGCCGCGGGTGCGCATGTGCTCGAGGAGTTTCGCGGTGGCCCGGGCGGTGATGTCGGCGCGCAGCGTCCAGGAGGCGTTGGTGTAGCCCACGCACCAGAACAGGTTGGGGACGTCGTCGAGCATGTGGGCCTTGTAGACGAACCGGTCGGTGGGGGTGATCTCGGTGCCGTCCAGCGAGATCCGCGCCCCGCCGAGGGCCTGCAGCCTCAGCCCGGTGGCGGTGACGACGATGTCGGCGTCGAGGTGGGCGCCGGACTGCAGGGTGATGCCGTCGGCGTCGAAGCACTCGATGCGGTCGGTGACCACCTCGGCGCGGCCCTCGCTGATCGCGGTGTACAGGTCGGCGTCGGGGATCAGGCACAGCCGCTGATCCCACGGCTGGTAGCGGGGTTTGAAGTGCACGTCGACGGCGTAGCCGGGCGGCAGGTTGGTGACCGCCTGGCGGCGCAGCAGCCACTTCATCAGCGGCGGGGTCTTGCGGGCCAACACCCAGATGATGCCCTCGAACACCGCGTTGCGCGCCCGGATGATCGCGTGCGCCACCCGCCGGGGCAACACGGTGCGCAGCACATCGGCGAACGCGCTGAACTTCGACGCCGAGATCAGGTAGGTCGGAGAGCGCTGCAGCATGGTGACGTGGGCGGCGGTGTGCGCCAGTGCCGGGATCAGCGAGACCGCGGTGGCCCCGCTGCCGATCACCACCACCCGTTTACCGGTGTAGTCGAGGTCCTGCGGCCAGTGCTGCGGGTGCACCACGGTGCCGGTGAACTGCTCGACGCCGGGAAACTGCGGGGTGTAGCCGTGCTCGTAGTTGTAGTAGCCGGAGGCGAAGAACACGAACCGGGCCCGGTAGGTGCGCCGGTGGCCGTGCTGGTCGACCTGCACCGTCCAGGTGTCGGTGCTCGAATCCCAGTCGGCGGCGCGCACCTCGCTGTGGTACTCGATGTGCTCGTCGATGCCGTATTTGTGGGCGGTCGCGGCCAGGTACTCGCGGATCTTGTCGCCGTCGGCGACCCCTTCGGGCCGGGTCCACGGCTCGTAGGGGAAACACAGCGTGAAGATGCTGGAGTCCGACCGCACCCCCGGGTAGCGGAACAGATCCCAGGTGCCGCCGATGCGGGCGCGCCGCTCCAGGATCACGTAGCGGGTCGCCGGGTTGCGTTCGGTGATGCGGTAGGCCGCCCCGATCCCGGAGATCCCGGCGCCGACGATGAGCACGTCGAGGCAGTCGCCGTCGCCGCCGGTCTGCACGCCGGCGGGGTGCGGGGTCACCGTCATCGCGGTCCTCACTTCCGGGTGTGGTCTCGATCACCACGATAGGCATCCCGGGGGTGTCGGGGCCACACACCGTCGCGCCGGAGTGGCTAGGGTCGAAGGCAGGCGGGCCGGTCGCGTCGTCGGCCCCCGAGGAGGCGGCCATGTTGCACAACGATGTCCCCGGGGTCCGCGAGATCGAGGTCCTCGCGTCGGTGCAGGGGCGGACCTGCGTGACGATCGTGACCCCCACCGAGGACAAGCCGCAGCACCCCGACGCGCCGTTGACCACCTTCCGCAACCAGGCCAAGGCGGTGTTGGAGCGGATCACCGACGAGACGCAACGGCGGGTCTTCGCCGACCGGTTCGTCGAGTTCACCGACCCGGGGTTCTGGCGCCACCAGTGCCGTTCGCTGGTGCTCTACGCCACCACCGACACGGTGGTGACCTACCGGCTGGCCAACCGGCTCGGTGCCGTCGAGGTGGTGGCCGACCGACTGCACCTCAAACCGCTGCTGCGGGCCACGACGTTTCCGCAGAGTGCGTTCGTGCTGGCGCTGGCCGAGAACTCGGTGCGGCTCATCGAGCTCTCCGGCGACGCCCCCGCCCGGGAACGCGACGTGCCGGACCTGCCCACCAGCGCGGCCGACCACGCCGGGCGTGCGGCGATCACCGGCCGCAGCGAGTTCGGCGGCCTGTCGGGCTCCGACCAACGCCAGCTGCGGGTCCGCCAGTACGCGCGGGCGATCGACCGGGCGCTGCGCGCGGTGCTGCCCGACGGGGCGGTGCCGCTGATCCTGGCGGCCGCCGAGCCGATCGCCTCGATCTACCGGGAGGTCAACACCTACCCGGAGCTGCTGGCCGCGACGCTGGCCGGCAGCCCCGAAACCCGGTCGGCGGGCCAGTTGGGCACCGACGCCCGCCCGCTGCTCGACCGGTTCTACGCCGACCGGATCGCCGAGTGGCACCGGGTGTTCGCCGAGCGCCGCCAGCAGGGCCGGGCCCTGACCGACCTGGCCGACGCCGCCCGCGCCGCCACCTACGGCCAGATCGCCACCATGCTCATCGACATGGACACGGTGGTGGCCGGCACCCTCGACCCGCAGACCGGGGCGGTGTCGCTGCAGGCCGGCGAGCCCGGTTACGGCCTGGTCGACGAGATCGCCCGGCGTGCCCTGCTCAGCGGCGCCCGGGTGCTCGCGGTGCGCCGCGCCGACATCCCCGAGGGGGCCGAGCTCGCCGCGATCCTGCGGTTCGCGCCGGTCAGCGGTAGTTGACGAACTGCAGCGCCACGTCGAGGTCGGCTTTTTTCAGCAGCGCGATCACCGACTGCAGGTCGTCGCGTTTCTTCGACGACACCCGCACCTCCTCGCCCTGGATCTGGGCCTTGACGCCCTTGGGGCCCTCGTCGCGGATGAGCTTGGTGATCTTCTTGGCGTGTTCGCCGGCGATGCCCTGCTTGATGGTGCCGAGCACCTTGTAGCCCTTGCCGGAGGCCTGCGGCTCGCCGAGCTCCAGCGATTTCATCGAGATGTCGCGGCGCACCAGTTTCTCCTTGAACACGTCGATGGCGGCCTTGAGGCGCTCCTCGGTGGAGCTGCTCAACTCGACGGCCTCCTCGCCCTTCCAGGCGATCGAGGTGTCGGTGCCGCGGAAGTCGAACCGGGTGGCCAGTTCCTTTCCGGCCTGGTTCAGCGCGTTGTCGACTTCCTGCCGGTCGACCTTGCTGACGACGTCGAACGACGAATCCGCCATGGAAATGAGTCCCCTTTCGGTGCGTGTCGCGGTCGCGGCGCCCCCATGGCCGCCTGTGGGGGCGTCCGGGGCGCGTTGTAGTCTGCTTAGCGCACCCCGCCAGGTTGCCCGAGCGGCCAATGGGAGCGGACTGTAAATCCGTCGGCGTAAGCCTACGCAGGTTCGAATCCTGCACCTGGCACCACGAGCACCACGCGGGTCGCCCTCCGCACTCACCACAGCTGATCGCTGATGTCCTCGCCGCGCTCGCCGCGGTGGTCGGTCCAGTTGTCGCACTCGCCGACCACCAGTGCTCGGCCGCGGTCGGGATCGTCGGGCACCGGGGAGAGCACGGTGGCGACCCCGTCTTTGACCGTGGTCCAGCGGTCGCTGTCGGGGGCCAGTGTCGCGGTCTGCCAGCCGCCGACCCCGAGCAGCACCGCGACGTTCTTCAGGTAGGACTGCGCGGTGGTGTGCCCCGGGATCGCGAAGGTCATGTCGACCCGGCCGGTGTAGGGCGGTCCCGGGTTCTCACCGGTCGGCGGCGGCGCGGTGTCGGGCTGCTCGGAGCACGGCGCGAAGCGGAACCGCCCCTGCACGTCGAGGAGCGCGCCGACGTGGACCACCCGGCGGGCCGATTCGACGACGCGGTCGCGGGCGGTGTCGTCGGAGAGCCCGCGGCGATCGGTGTCGGCGAGCACCGCCACGGTCGCCGCCGCCACGGCCCCGAGGACCACCAGCGCGACGGCGAGCACCGCCGCCGGGGCCCGCACCGTCGGGCGGGCCCGGCCCTCGGGTCCGGTCATCGTCAGAGGTCACCGGTGAAATCGACGCTGCGCCAGCGATCCGGGCGGATGGTGAACAGCACCGCGTCGGCGTCGTCGCCGGAGCGGGCGAACTGTCGGCCGGCCTTCTCGCCGAGGTAGCGCACCGCGATCTTCTCGCGGGCCTCCAGCGGTGCCGGGGTGGTGGCCTCGATGACGGTGCCCTCCACGACCACGTACTGGTAGGGCAGCTTTTCGCGCTGCACCGTCACGGTGACCACCCCGGCGGCGCGCACCAGTCGGGCGGTGCGGTTGGCGACCCCGGTGTTGATCGTGATGACCCCGCCGGGGCTGTAGTGGTACCAGATCGGGATGGCGGCCGGCGGGCGGCCGTCGCCGGCGGCGACCGAGAGCACACAGATGTGCGGGTCGGCGAGGAACTGTTGACGTTCGGTTTCGGTGAACGGGCGTGCCATGGGCGTATTCCATCAGATCGGGGCGGGCCGCACCGCTTAACTGGGGCAACCCCCGTCGTGCAGATGCGGTTGCAGCTCGGTCAGCGGCACCCGGGCGCGGACCATGCCGGCGTCGACCGGCCCGGTGCGCGCCGCGGGCAGGTACACCACCAGGTCGTCGTCGTCGAGGATCCAGGCCCGGTAGTTGTCGCTGTAGTTGCTGCCCCCGGATGCGCCCGGTTCGAAGCCGGCCACGGTCAGCGGGCCGTCGTCGTCGAGCTGGTCGGCGATCTGGTCGTGCACCAGCGGCGGCAGGGCGGCCACCGGGTCGACCCCGGGGCAGAACAGGTCGCTGAGCTGCATCTGGCGCCCGGCGAAGAAGTCGAAGGTGAACGCGGTGTACTCCCGGTTGGGGTGCGGTTCGCCGGCGACGTACCAGTCGCCGTCGAAGAGCACCGAGGTGATGTCGGGGCCGTGGTGGAACACGGTGTGTTTGAGCGTGGCGCTGCTCGTCCCGGCGTTCTGCGCGGCGCCGCCGGACTCGGCGTGCTGGTGATAGAACTCGCGCACAAAGGTTTTCAGCGCCGGACCGGCGGTCGGGTCGTCGAGCAGCTCGATCGGGTAGGTGACGCTGACGTGGGTGTGCTCGGCGTTGCCGCTCAGTGTGCAGCGCCGCGCCGGGGTGTTCCACTGCCCGCCGAGCTGCGCGCAGAACCCGATCGGGCCCGACGTCGTGGCCGGCGGGTCCGCCGAATCGGGGGAGGGCGCGCCCTGACAACCGGCGGTGCACAGCGCCACGGCGGCCAGCGCCGCGCGCCAACGAAGATGCGTCACCTGTGAGAGTTTACGAGTCCGGGCATGATGGACCTATGGCCGAACGTGACCGCGACGAATCCGGGCGCCCGCGCAACGCCCGGCCCCGCGACGCGCTGGGCCGCCCGCTGCCGCGCGGCAGCGCCGGGGTGCCCGGCATCCCCGAGGATCTGCGGTTGGCGCCGGCGCAGACCCTCGACTACGCCCAACGCCTGCTCGACGAGGGCCGGGCGTTTCACGCCCACGAGGTGCTGGAGGCGGCGTGGAAGACCGGCCCGCCGTCCGAACGGATGCTCTGGCAGGGACTGGCCCAGCTGGCGGTGGGCATCACCCACATCCAGCGCGGCAACCCCACCGGTGCGGCGGCGCTGCTGCGCCGCGGCGCCGGGCGGCTGGCCGCCGCACCGGCGCGCCACGGCGTCGACGTCGCCGGGCTGATCGAGTACGCCGAGCGTCTCGCCGAACAGGTCGGCGCCGAGGCGTCGATGCCGCTCGCGCGGCTGCGGCCCCGGCTGCTCAGCCGCCCGGCTCCCAGCCGATCGTGAACCCGTGGTGCAGCACCAGCTCGGCCAGCAGGTCGTGGCGCCGGCCCAGCGCCCAGGACCGGGCGGTGAACGCCGCGGTGCCGAAGATCGCGACGTTCAGCGAGGTCTCCGGGGTGGTGCGGGAGCGGTACACCAGCGCGTCGAGGGGATGCGGATCGGCGGCGGTCGCCGGCCACCACCGCCGCACCGCGTCGGCGAGCCGGTGGCAGGTGCGCCACACCGCCGGATGCTGGCCGGTGCTGATCTGGTCGTCGAGGTCGAGCAGATCCAGGTTGCGTTCGGTGCGCAGATCCAGCACCCGCAGCGGGCGGGCGGCCACCAGCCGAATCACCCGCTGCTCGGCGTGGTCGGCGGGGATCAACAGCCCGGAGCCCCGGTAGCGTTCCCGGGCCGCGCCGGGCAGCGTGGACCCGGCGTAGCGGGTGCGAAACGCCCCCGAGGCGGGGTCGAAGCGGAACCGCGGGGTGGCAAAGCCCGCCCAGTCCCAGTGCTCGGGGCCGTGGGCCTCCAGCCGCCACAGCGTGGTGCCGGCCGGCAGACGCCGGCGCGCCAGCCCGGTGGGCCGCGTCACGGGCAGCGCCCGGCGGTAGCCGGCGGCGAGTTCAGGCACCGAGGGCGATCAACAGCCGGCGCGCGGTGCCCGCGAGGTCGCGGTGGCCCAGCGCCTCGGCGATCGAGTGGCCGTCGAGGTCGTCGCGGCTGAGCCGCATGATCCGGTCGGCGGCCAGCGCGTCGGTGCTGAACCGGCCCAGCAGCTCGATCAGCTCGGGCAGATCGGCGCGCAGCCGGTCGCCGTCGAACTGCCAGGCCGGAAACCAGGTGCGGTTGCCCACGGCCGCACCGAGCAGCTTGCCGCGGCTGCGCAGCCGGTGCACCGCCTGCGGCGAACCGAAGCCCAGCCGCTGCTGCACGGCCGGGGTGGGCAGCGCCCCGGCGGTGAACTCGGCGACCAGCGCGGCGTGGCGCTGATCGTTGAGCGCTTGGGCGCCAACACGTTCCAGCGTCCCCGACGGGGTGGTCGGTGCGGTGAGCAAGGTGTCGAGCACCTCGGCGAACCCGGTGTCACGCCGTGCCCGGTCGGCGATCCGGTCGGCGAGGTCGGCGGCGGTGGGCATGGCCCCGAGTCTACCCGGACGCCCCGAGTTGAAACAATCGAAACGGCCGTGGGGGGTGGGTGTTCGGTGTGTTCCCGGCGCGTCGAGCAGGATCGGGTCATGGGTTTGCTGCGTTCCTCCCGCACCGTGCTCGGCGACGACGACGTCGCGGCCGCACTGGGCCGTGCGGTCCGGCTGATCAGCCCCCTGCTCGGGATGCTCACCGAGGCCGACCCGCTGGGGCTCAAGGCACGCACCCACACCGGCGTACCGGGGGAGAGCGCGCCTGCGGCACTCGAGCCGGCGCTCGACCGGGCGGCGTGGCTGCTCAACGCCGCGCACGCCCCGGGCACCCGGGCGTGGTCGGGCATGGACGTGCGCCGCCGCGCCGCCTGGTGGGTGCGCCGCGTCGGTGCGCTCAACACGGTCGCGGTCGCCTCGCCCCGGTCGTTGGGCGTGCTGGGCGCGCTGCTGCCGGTGCAGCCGATGCTGGGCTTCGCCAACCAGGCGATCGTGGTGTGCGCCCTCGCCCGCGAACACGGGGTCGACGACCCCGCGGTGCAGATCCAGCTGCTCGCCGCGGTGCTGTGCGGGCGCCGCCTCGACCGCGACGTCGCCGAGCGCCACGCCGCGCCCGCCCGCGGCCCCGCCGCGGGCGCCCGGGCCGCGCGCAGCCCGCTCACGCTGGTGCGCACCTGGTGGCATCTGGCGGCGGTGCTGCGCGAGATCGGCGACGAACTCGACCGTCGCCCCCAGCCGCGGCGGGTGTTCCGCCGGCTGTCGGTGCTGCCCGGCGTCGGCGGGCTCGCCGCCTACCTGGGGGAGTTCGGGGCGCTGCGGCGCGCCGCCAAGGCCGCGCTGGCCTACCTCGACGCCTACCTCGACGCCCGGGCCGGGCTACCAGAGGCGCACGGTCGGCACCCCGAGGTCGACGGCGGCGTCGAGCAGGGCCCGGTCGATCTGGCGTAGCGCGTGCACCGCCCCGCGCACCCGCCGCGTCGACCCGGCGTCGGCCTCGGCGTCGGGCTGGGCGTTCTGGCCGGCGTTCTGGCCGGCGAGGGCGTCGGCGGCGTCGAGCAGGTCGGTGGCCGAACGCAGCTCGCCCGGCTCGCGGCGCTGCAGATGGGCGATGAGCGCGTCGATGTTGGCGCGGGTCTGGGCGGCGGCCGCGGCGATGAGGTTGACCGGCTGCCGTGACGGTCGGGCTGCCCCGGCGCCGGCGCGCGCCAGCGCCCGCCCGTAGTGGTCGCAGGCGTTGACCAGCCGCAGGCTGCGGCGCATGGTGTTGCGTCCGGCGACCCCGGCGATGCCGACGGTGACCGGTTTGGCGGTGGTGCGGAACTGCTGGAGCTGGTGGTGCACCCGGCGGGCCTGATCGGTCGGGTGCACCGCGTCGCCGGCCAGGGCGGCCACCGAGGTGTCCACCGACTCCGAGAGCGCGGTCAAAAACGCGCACGCCTCGTCGCGGATCGCGGTCTTGGTCCGCGCCGGCAACACCAGCAGCGCCACGGCGACCCCGATGACCGCGCCGATCGCGGTCTCCTGGATCCGCAGCACCAGCACGTCGACGCTGAACTGGCCCAACAGCCCGTAGAGCAACGCCAGCACGGTGGTGATCCAGAAGATCATCAACGCATAGGACACCTTCATCAGATAGAACGCGGCGAACAGGCAGACGAAGATCAGGGCCACCGCCGCGCCGGGGCGCCCCGACACGGCGGTGGCCACCAGCACCCCGGCCGGCACCCCCGCCACGGTGCCCAGCAGCCGTTGCCAGCCCTTGGTGAGGGTCTCCCCGAACGAGGTGGTGCCGGCGAACGTGACGAACGCCGCGATCACCGCCCAGTACCAGCGCGCCGGGGACAGCGCCTCCCCGGCGACGATCGCCAGCGAGACCGCGACCGTGACCTGGATGGCCTGCCGGGTGGTCGGCGACAGGCCGTCGCCGTCGGCCGGGTCGGGCGCCGGCGGGGCGCTCAGCGGGGCGGCCGGGGTGGTGCTGCCGCGTTCGGTGAGCTCACGGATCCGGCGGATCACCGCGGTGGCGTCGGTGACCGCCATGCCGACCCGGCGGGCGTACACCTGGGCCGCCCGGCCCGCCGGGTCCCCCTCGGCGTCGTCGGTGCGGGCGCGGTCGGCGTCGACGAGGGCCCGGGCTGCGGCATCGACGCGGTCGAGCCCGGCCGAGCCGGGCACCCGCATCTCGGCGGCCAGCCCGCGCAGCACCGCGGCGACCGCCGCCCGGGTCGCGGCGGTCAAATCGGTGCCGGCGGCGCGCCCGGCGGTGATCGCGATCCGCTCGAAGGTCAGCTCCGCGTCGAACAGCCGCAGCGCCAGATCCGCGCCGTCGACCCCGGGCCACACCCGCGCGGGGTCGACCTTCTCCTCGATCTGGCTCTGCGCCATCAGCGCGGTCTCGTTGAGCCGGGCCACCCGCACCGCCAGCCGCCGGCGGTGACGCCGGTCGTCGGGGCCGGCGGCCACCGCGTCGGCGGCGGTCTCGGTGACGATCGCCATCCGGGCGCGCAACGCCCGCACCGTGCGGTGCAGCACCCGCTCGGGGCGCTCGGGCAGCAGATAGCCGCTGATCAGCAGGGTGCAGGCGGCGCCGACCGTCACCGCCACGATCAGCCACGGCAACTCGGCGGGGGTGGCCTCCAAGAACAGGGTGAAGAAGTAGGTCATCACCGCGACCATGCCCAGCGCCATCCCGCGCGAGCCGAACCGGCGCACATACACCGCGACGAAGGTGACCGCCACGAACACCACGTCGGCGGCGATGACGTGCGGGCCGAGCAGACTGGCCGCGGTGATCGAGGCGGCCGCCGGCAGCGGCAGCAACAGCAGCGTGACGCGCTGGCGGCGCGGATCGGGTTCGTTGACCGCGCGCGCCGAGATCATCGCCACCACCGCGCCGAGCACCGCCACCGTCACCGGCGCCCCGGTCGCCACCGCCAGCAGGTAGAGCACCCCGAGGGCCACCCCGAGCGCGATCGTGGTCCGGATCGCCATCTGCAGCCGCAGCAGCCCCGGATCCGAGCCCACCGCCCAGGTGCGGGCCCGCTCGATCAGGGTGCGCCCGAGCACCGGGCTCAGCGCCCCGCCGCCGGTGCCCAGACGCTGACTCTGACCGGCCACCGCACCCCTTCTCGCCTCGAACCCGCCGGGCACCCGCCGGTGCGCGTGCCCCGCCCCATGGTGCACCGTGCAGGCCGCTACGCTTCGCAACCGTGACCGAGCCCACCGCGTGGCCCCTCGCCGACGGGCGTGAGCTGCTGTTCTTCTCGCTGCCCGGACACGTCCCGGCGCCGGTGGCCGACCGGCGCCCGCTGCCGCCGCGCCGCGAGCAGCCCAGCGAGCTGCGCTACGACCAGACCACCGGGCAGTGGGTGATCCTCGCCGCCGACCGCCAGGACCGCACCTACAAGCCGCCCGCCGACCGGTGCCCGCTGTGCCCCGGGCCGAGCGGGGCCAGCAGTGAGGTGCCCGCCGCCGACTACGACGTGGTGGTGTTCGAAAACCGGTTCCCCGCCCTGGCCGGCGCCGGGGCGATCAGCACACCGCACACCCCGGGCTTTCACGCCGCCCCCGGCCACGGCCGCTGCGAGGTGATCTGCTTCTCCGCCGACCACACCGGCTCGTTCGCCGGCCTGCCCCCCGCCCAGGCGCGGCTGGTGGTCGCCGCGTGGCGTCAGCGCACCGCCGCACTGCAGGCCGTCGACGGCGTCGAGCAGGTGTTCTGCTTCGAGAACCGCGGCGAGGAGATCGGGGTGACGCTGTCGCACCCGCACGGCCAGATCTACGCCTACCCGTACCTGACGCCGCGCACCGCGACCATGCTGGCGCGTGCCCGCGAGCACCGCGACCGCCACGGCGGCAACCTGTTCGCCGACCTGCTGGCCCGCGAGGTCGCCGACGGCACGCGGGTGATCGCCCGCAGCGCGGCGTTCACCGCGTTCGTGCCGTTCGCGGCGCGCTGGCCGGTGGAGGTCCACCTGTACCCCAACCGGTGGGTGCGCAACCTCACCGAGCTCACCGAGACCGAACTCGACGAGTTCGCCGCGCTCTACCGGGAGGTGCTGCGCCGCTTCGACGCGCTCTACGACACGCCGCTGCCCTACATGGCCGCGCTGCACCAGTACCGCGACAGCGCGGCGCAGCGCGACGGCTACTTCCACGTCGAGTTCCTCTCGATCCGGCGCAGTGCGACCAAACTGAAGTATCTGGCCGGCTCGGAGTCGGCGATGGACGCGTTCATCGTCGACGTCACCCCCGAGTCGGTGGCCGCCCGGCTGCGTGAGGCGGCGCGATGACGGTGCGCTACGCCGCGCCGGGGCGGATCAACCTGATCGGCGAACACACCGACTACAACGACGGCGTCGCGCTGCCGATCGCGGTGCCGCAGCGCACCGTCGCCACGTTCATCGCCGGCGACGCCGACACCGACACCGTCACCGTCTACAGCGACCACGCCGACGACGCGGTGCGCATCCCGGTTCACACCACCCCGGGCGCGGTGCGCGGGTGGGCGGCGTACCCGGCGGGGGTGATCTGGTCGCTGCGCCGGGCCGGATATGCGGTGCCCGGCGGGTCGCTGGCGCTGGCCTCCGACGTGCCGATCGGGGCGGGGCTGTCGTCGTCGGCGGCGCTGGAGTGCGCGGTGCTCGGCGCGTTGAGCACCGCCGCCGGGCACACCCTCGAGCGCCTCGAGGCGGCCCGCATCGCCCGGCGCGCCGAGAACGACTACGTCGGCGTCCCGACCGGTCTGCTCGACCAGCTCGCCGCGCTGTACGGGGCCTCGGCCACGGCGCTGCTCATCGACTTTCGGGACCTGACGGTGCGCCCGGTCGGCTTCGACCCCTACGGCCACGCGGTGGCGTTGCTGCTCATCGACTCCCACGCCCGCCACGCACACGCCGGCGGGGAGTACGCCGCGCGCCGCGCCGCGTGCGAACGCGCCGCCGCCGACCTCGGGCTGACCTCGCTGCGCGAGGTCGACGACCTCGGTGCGCTGCAGCGGGTGCGCGACCCGCTCGACGCCCGGCGCGCCCGGCACGTGGTGACCGAGAACCGTCGGGTGCTCGATTTCGTCGCCGCCCTCGCCGAGGCGGATTTCGCTGCCGGCGGGCGGATCTGGACCGACTCGCACGCCTCGATGCGCGACGACTTCGCGATCACCACCGCCCACCTGGACCTCATCGCCGACACCGCGGTCGACGCCGGGGCGCTGGGGGCGCGCATGACCGGCGGCGGGTTCGGCGGCAGCGTCATCGCGCTGGTGCCCGAGGCCCGCGCCCGCGCGATCGGCGCGGCGGTGCGCGCCGCGGTCGTCGCCGCCGGGTACGCCGAGCCGACGATCAGCCGCACCTTCGCCGCCGACGGCGCCGGACCGGGCTGATCGCGGCGCTGTGCGTGGCGCTGGGCGTGGCAGGGCGCCGAGTCAGATCATGTCGTTGCGGGTCAGCCAGCGCATCACCGGCCAGCCGACGAACACCGGCAGCCAGCAGGTCAGCACCCGGTAGAGCAGCACCGAGGGCACCGCGACCGCGGCGGGCACCCCGAACGCGGCCAGCCCCCCGATGAGGGCGGCCTCCACCGCCCCGACCCCGCCGGGGGTGGGCGCCGCCGACGCCAGGGTGCCGCCGACCATGGTGACGATCGTGACCGTGACGAACGTGGTGCCGCCGCCGAACGCCTCCACACTGGCCCACAGCGCCAGTGCGGCCCCCAAGGTGGTGCCGGCCGCGCCGAGCACGATCAACGCCAGCCGCCGCGGTTCGCGGGCCAGTTCGAGCAGGTCGGCGGAGACCTCCTTGAGCCGCGGGCCGATCGCCTCGGCCATCCAGCGGCGCAGCTTGGGCACCAGCAGGAACGTGCCGATCGCCCCGAGCAGCGCCCCGGCGGCCAGATACAGCAGGGTGGCGCTCGGCACGAAATGCGACAGGTCCGCCGAGACCCCGGCGGCGGCGCTGAAGAAGATCAGCAACGCCACGTGCACGATCACCTGCACCGACTGCTGCAGGGCCACCGCCGCGGTGGCCCGGGCGGTGGTCAGCCCGCCCTTCTGCAGAAACCGCGTCGACAGCGCCAGCCCGCCGATGCCGGCGGGGGTGCTGGTGGCGGCGAAGGTGTTGGCCACCTGCATGACCGTCAGGTTGCGGAAGCTCACCGCGCCGTTGGCGCAGGCCCACAGCGCGGCCGCGGCCCCCACGTAGGTCAGCGAGGACACGGTCAACCCGACCAGCGCCCACCACCAGTTGGCGGTGCGCAGCTGGGTGAAGAACGTCGGCAGGGTGCTGATGAACGGGTAGGCCACGTAGACCAGCGCCACCAGCAGCACCAGCTGGATGACCTGGGTGCGGGTGAACCGGTTGACGGTGGTGGCCTGGATCTCGTCGGTGTGGGTCTGGCGTTTGACCTCGTCGCGGGTGGCGGTGATGGTCGCCTTGGCGTCGGGCAGGCCGACCTGCAGCCGTTTGGGCACCGCGGTCTTGGTCAGCCGCCGTGAGGCGGTCAACACCGCGGTGCGGCCGAAGACGCCGATCGCCGCGCCCACCGCCGAGCGGGGGTCATACAGCGCCGCGGTGGTCACCAGCAGCTGGGCGATGTCGGAGTCCAGTTGGGCGTCGGTGGCGCCGTACTCGGCGCTGCCGAACCCGCCGAACAGCACCGCGCCGTCGGCGACGGTGATCTCGCAGGCCCGCAGATCCCCGTGGGCGATCTGCTCGGCGTGCAGATCGTGCAGCGCCGACCAGATCGCGGTCACCGGGGTGGTGTCGGTGCACTCACCGATCGGCACCCCGCGCGGCGGGGTGTGGGCGTGCAGCGTCCACCCGCGGTCCAAGGCGGCGACCGCCAGGGTGTCGGTGTTGGCGACCTCCAGCTGGTTGGCGGCGACCATCATCAACGCCCGGTGTTCGACCACCCGGCGCATCGAGGCGTGCAGCGGGGCGGTCTCGGTGTCGCGCAGCCGCAGTTTGCGCCAGATCTGGCGCAGCGCCCCGCCGCTGCGCTGGTTGGGCCCGTAGAGGCGCACCGTGGCCTCGGCGTCGGTGGTGGAGGCGGCCGCCAGCACCAGCGGGCCCGGCCCGGCCGGGCGCACCACCGTCATGCTGGCCACCGGGTAGCCGCGCCGGTACAGCGCCCGGATCGCCCCGTCCAGCGGCACCTCCAGGGCGGGGGTGCCGACCACGAGGATCACCAGCGCCCCGACGAACCAGCCGGTGGCCAGACCGAGCACCGAACGGGCCGGCACCACCGCGCTGATCACCAGGTGGATCGGGATGAACGCCAGCAGCAGCGCCCACCAGGAGTGCCGCCAGCGCGGCGGCAGCCACGGCCCGGAGACCGCGACCACCGCGGCGAGCATCGCGATCCAGCGCGGATCGTCGCTGAACTGGGCCAGCATGGTGTCCAGCCGGTCGGAGAGGTCGAAGTGCCAGCGCGGCGCGGCGAACCCGTTGCCGCCGACCGACAGCGACACGAACGCGCCGACCGCGGCGACGGTGTAGGCGCCGAGCAGCCGCCACTGCCGGTTGACGATCATCCCGATCAGGATCACGAACGGCAGCGCCACGATCGCCACCCCGTAGACCAGATAGACCATGTTGGCCTGGGTGGGGGAGAGCACCTTGACCAGCCGGGCCACCGAGCGTTCCAGCACGATCCATTCCCGGCGGGTGATCAGCGAGCTGGCGATCACCGCGGCGAGCACCACGGTGGCGATCGCCAGCCGCAGGATGTCGTTGGTGCGGCGGCTGAGCGGCTGCAGCAAGCTGCCGGAAACGGCGATGTCGCGCCCGTCAACTCGCATGGTGTCTTTCGGTCCGGTCGTACACCTGTCGGCGCCGCGGCGTCGACGCAAACGGTGCTGGTCTGCCGGGCTGAGGTTACCGGGCCGGTGGGCGTGGCTGGGGGAGGCTGCATGCGGTCCCCGGCCGCAAGGTCGCGCCGGCGGTCAGGTCCGCGGCGCGACCCCGCGGCAGGTGACCGCGACCGGGTCGCAGAGCACCGGGCCGGTGGTCCACCCGCCGTAGTAGCCCGGGAGGTCCCAGGTGGGCATCAAGGGGCCGTCGTAGTACGGGTTGGGCAGGTAGCGGCAGGTGTCGACCGCCGCGCACGGCGCGTCGGCGTGCGCGGGCGGGGCGGGGGCCATCGTGGTGAGCAGCGCGGCGCCGGCCAGCAGCGCCACATCGATGACGGTGCGTGCGTTCATGCCCCCATGCTCGCGGCGGGGTCTGACACGCCGCGGGGCTCAGCGCAGCGCGACCGGATGCTGCCAGGCGGCGCCGCTGATGTCGGTGACGATCAGGGTGTAGTCGTGGCCGGGGCTCGGCGGGCCGGTCGGCAGGCTCAGCTGCGCCTTGGCCCCCAGCGGCACCACCAGCGCGTGGGCGCCGGGGCTGACGGCGGCGATGTAGCGGTTGTCGATCACCTCGGGGTCCAGGGCGGCCAGGTCGTCGCCGTCGAGGTGCACCAGGTGCTGGCCGGTGGCGGTGTCGAGGACGTCGACGCCGATGAGGAACGCCCCGTACACGTCGGCGCCCTCGGTGCGATACAGCGAGAAGCGCAGCGTGTCACCGGTGAGGGTGGCGTCGGTGATCTCGATCTGCGGGGCCACCGACTTGTTGTGCAGCGGGCCGTACACCCCGCCGTGGAAGTACTGGTTGGTCAGCAGCGTCAACGCGGCGATCGCCGCGGTGACCCCCAGCACCGCGGGGGTGCGCAGCGGGATCGGCCCCGACGCCAGCCAGGCGAACCCGCGGTGCTCGCGCAACGCGGGGCGGCGCCGCGCCAGCAGATGATCGAGTGAGTAGCGCCCGCCGCCGGACAGGAACAGCATGAACCCGGCGGCCACCCCCAGGATGCCGATCTGCCATTCGTCGAGGCAGGTGGTGCCCAGCCAGCCGGCGGAGAGCAGAATCCCGAACGCGAACGAGAACACCCCCAGGCTCATCAGCCGGGTGAACAGTCCCAGCATGATCGCCGCCCCGACCAGGCCCTCGGCGATGGTGAACACCACCATCGCGGCGTGCAGCAGACCCGGGTGGGTCAGCAGGTGCTCGATGATCGGGCCGATCCCCAGCGAGTTGGGCAGGAAATGGTTGAACTTCTCCCCGATGTAGCCCGGCACGTCGGGGTCGAGTTTGTTCTCCAGGGCCGCCCGCCGCCAGAACGCGGAGAAATAGGTCCAGCCGACCACCAGGCGCACCGGCAGCGTGATCAGCGCGGCGGTGTCGAAGCGGGCGGCGGGGCCGGTGGTGTCGGCGGTGTCGTTGTCGGCGGTGTCGGCGGTCATCGCGGAGGCGGCCTCGAATTCTTCAGCGGTCTACCGGTCGCTGTCCTGCTTACCGACTTTGCGCGCGGTTTCCCAACTGTCGTGGCAGACCGGCATGTCGGCCCCGGGGGCTGCGCGGGTTCGCGTGGGCTTGCATGGGCCGGCTGCGCGTGGGCACTGGGTTTGCGTGGGCTGCGTGGGCCACGGGGTCGCGTGGGCCGAGGATCGCGTGGCCCAGGGGCGCGTCGAGCCCAGGCTTGTGCGCTGACGGCGGCCGATGCACCCCGAACGGCGCCGTGGCTGCACAAGCCACGCCGTGGGTTCACGAGCCTTCGCCCTGGCCGCACAAGCCTTCGCCGTGGCCGCACAACCCGCCCTGGGCGCACAAGGCCAAGGCCACGGCGGGGGGCTCGGCGCCACACCCCGCGGGGCGTGGGCTACGGGGTGGCGGGCGTGGAGGTGGTGTGGCGGCGGGCACCGGTGGTGCGGCGACGCGCCGCCCGGCGTGCCGGTTGCCCCTGGTGTGCCGCCCCGGTGCGTTGGGTCCCGCGTCCGCGGCGGCGCCGCGGTGGGCTGGTCGCCGCGGCGGGCTGTCTGGGGGCGGGCGCCTGGTACGACGCGACCTCGCCGACCAGGGCGGTCACCGGCGCGGAGTCGGCGTCGACCTGCTGGGGGCGCGCGGTGATGGCGGCCTTGCGCAGCAGCGACGCGGTGTCCTTGCGCTGTTCGGGCAGCACGACCGTGACGACGTCACCGGAGCTGCCGGCCCGTGCGGTGCGCCCGGAGCGGTGCAGGTAGGCCTTGTGCTCGACCGGCGGGTCGACGTGGACCACCAGCCCCACCTCGTCGACGTGCACCCCGCGGGCGGCGATGTCGGTGGCCACCAGCACCTTCGCGGTGCCGGCGGTGAACGCCGCCAGGTTGCGGTCGCGGGCGTTCTGGGAGAGGTTGCCGTGCAGGTCGACCGACGGGATACCGGCCTCGGTGAGTTGGCGGGCCAGCTTGCGGGCCTGATGTTTGGTGCGCATGAACAGGATTCTCCGGTCGGTGCCCGACGCCAGCCGCTGCACCAGCTGCTTTTTGGCCGCGGTGTCGGCGACGTGGAACACGTGATGGGTCATCGCCGCGACCGGGGAGGTGGCCTCGTCCACGGCGTGCGAGACCGGGTTGCGCAGGAAGCGGTGAACCAGTTTGTCGACGCCGTTGTCCAAGGTGGCCGAGAACAGCAGCCGCTGACCGTCTTTCGGGGTCGCCGACAGAATGCGGGTGACACCGGGCAGGAATCCGAGGTCGGCCATGTGGTCGGCCTCATCGAGCACGGTGATGCGCACCGCGTCGAGGCTGACCAGTTTCTGGCGCATCAGGTCCTCGAGCCGGCCGGGGCAGGCCACCACGATGTCGACACCGCCGTTGAGCGCGGCCACCTGGCGGTTCTGGTTCACCCCACCGAAGATCGTGGTCACCTGCAGGCCGCGGGCGGCGGCCAGCGGTGCCAGGGCGGCGGTGATCTGGGTGGCCAGCTCGCGGGTGGGGGCGAGCACCAGCCCGGTCGGGCGTGCCGGTGCGGCGGTGTCCAGCCGCGCGGCCAGCGGGATCGAGAACGCGAGTGTTTTGCCGCTTCCGGTCTTGCCGCGGCCCAGCACGTCACGGCCGGCCAGGGTGTCGGGCAGGGTGTCGGCCTGGATGGGGAACGGGGCGGTGAGCCCGGCAGCGGTGAGCGCACCGACGATCGGGGCGGGAACACCGAGGTCGGCGAAGGACGGTTGCGAAGTCATGTAAATGGAGTGCCTTTCAGGCATCGGGTGTGCCGGGCGCTGGTGCACCATTGGGCGGCACAGGGTGGCGAGATTGCCGGTGGGCAAAATCGATCGCCGCGAAAAAAGCTTGTGCGGGAGCACGGATCATCGATCGGGCGGCAGTGTCTGCGCCGGGCTAGGTGATGATGAAGCGTTCCACGACGTGTCGGCGCGTTGCCGACGTTGGTGGCCACTGTATCCGATCACCGGGCGGTGCGGGGCACCCGCACGGCATGCGGGCGGCAAGTGTGAGCGATCCCACCCTGTGCGGGGGTGAGCTTTGTGTGTTCAGGGCGCTGAATGTCGACCGGTGGCAACCGTAGGCGCACAACGGATCGCCGTGGGTGCACACTCACGGGGGGGGGGGTGACGCGCTCAGCGCACGGCGACGCCGGGGGAGACCCGCGGGGCTGCGGGCGCGGGGTAGGCGGGGTAGGCCGGAGCCTGCGCCAGGCCCGGGTTCGCGGGATAGGCGGGATAGGCCGGGGTCTGCGCCCGACCGGGATTCGCCGGGTACGCCGGGTAGGCGGGGTTCGCCGGCTGGGCCGGAGTGGCGGGGTAGGCGGGATTCGCCGGGGTTGCCGGGTTGGCCGGGTTTGCGGGGTTGGCGGGGGTCTGCGGAACGGCCGGGTTGGCCGGGTTGGCCGGGTTCGCGGGGTTGGCGGGGGTCTGCGGAACAGCCGGGTTGGCCGGGTCGGCCGGGTTCACGGCATCGGGGTTGGCGGGTTCGGTTGTGGGCGCGGGAGTCTCCTGCTCTTGCTCTTCCTCTTGACCCACCTTGAGAACCTTGAGCAGGTCCGGTTTCATCGCCTGCAGCTGTGAGCCCCAGTAGCCCCAGCTGTGGGTGCCGTTGGAGGGGAAGTTGAACACCGCGTTGCGTCCCCCGGCGGCCTGGTATTTCTTCTGGAAGTCCTTGTTGGAGCTGACCGTGATGTTCTCCAACATCTGGGCGCTGAACGCGACCCCGGCGTCGCCGCCGGCGGTGTCCAGATCCGAGGGCGTGCCGTTGCCGCAGTACACCCAGACCGCGGTGTTGTTGGCGACCAGCCGGGCGACGTTGACGGTCGGGTCGTTGCGCTGCCACGCCACATCGGCGGCCGGGCCCCACATGTCGGCGCCGTTGTAGCCGCCGGCGTCTTTCATGGCGAACCCGATCAGCGTGGGCCACCAGCCGTTGGACGGGTTCAGAAATCCCGACAGCGACCCGGCGAACACGAACTGCTCGGGGTGCCAGATCGCGTACGTCAGCGCGGTGCCGCCCGACATCGACAGCCCGACGACCGCGTTGCCGGTGGTGGAGACGTCCTTCTCACTGGCCAGGTAGGCGGGCAGCTCCTGGGTGAGAAACGTCTCCCATTTGTAGGTCTGGCAGCCGTCGGTGCCGCACGCCTGTTTGTACCAGTCGGTGTAGAAGCTGGATTGGCCGCCGACCGGCATCACCACCGACAGCCCCGAGTCGTGGTACCACTCGAACGCGGCGGTGTTGATGTCCCACCCGGAGTAGTCGTCCTGGGCGCGCAGCCCGTCGAGCAGATACAGCGCGTGCGGGCCGCCGCCTTGGAACTCGACCTTGATGTCGCGGCCCATCGCCGCCGACGGCACCTGCAGGTACTCCACCGGCAGGCCGTCGGGGGAGAAGGCCCCGGCGGTCGGCACCGCGGTCGGGGTCACCACCGTCGCGGTGAGCAGCAGCGCCCCCAGCACCGCCAGCAGGGTGCGGTGCAGTGCGCCGTGGGTGTCGGCCTGGTGCATCGGGCTTCCCATCTGTCGTGGCAACGGGAAGCTATCGACTCCGTCGTGCGGCGTCGACGCCGACGCGCGCAGTGTGACCGGGTTGTGACGGGTCGGTTCAGGTTTTGAAATACACCAGTTGATGGGTGCTGGCCACCAGCTGGCCCGCCCGCGACCACAGGTGCGCGCTCTGGTCGAAGTAGCCGCGGGAGAACCGGTTGGCGTGCGCATCGGCGAGCAGGTAGTCGTCGCCGAGGTCGGCCAGCCCGGCGGCGTCGACGTGGAAATAGGTGGTCAGTGAGATCGTGCTGGCCGGCACGAACCCGCCGCGGCGCAGAAACACCCGGGGGTAGAACACGTCGCACAGCGCGGCCAGCGCCGGGAAATCCAGCGGGCGGCCCGCGGCGTCGCGCACCCACAGTGTGGTCGTCGACGACGCCGATGCGGTGCCGTCGGTGGGCAGCGGGCCCTCGGTGAACCGCATGTCGTAGCGCTGGGCCCAGGCGATCGAGTCGGCCAGCCCGCCGCGCGGCACCTGATCGGGCGCCGGTGCGGGCGGGGCGGTGATCTCGGTGTCGGCCCAGGTGTCGCGGTGGGCGCCGAACACCGCGGTGGCGGTGGTGGCGACGGCGTCGCCCTGGGTGAGTTGCAGTGTCCAGTGCTGGGTGCTGCGGTTGGTGCGCACCGCGCGGCGGGTGACGCTGAACGCCCCGTCGGCGATCGGCCCGGCGAAATTCACCGTCAACGCCACCGGGTCGCCGGCGACATCGCGGTGGGTGGCCGCGGCGTGCAGCAGCGTCGCCGCGGTGATCCCCCCGAACGGGCCGACCATGTTCGCCCAGGCGGGGTGGGTGCGCCCGCGCACGGTGTCGGCGGGCTCGCCGGCGGGCTCGCCGGTGGGCTCGAGGTCCAGGGCGCGGTCGAACGGGTGCGGACTGCTCATCGGGATCCTTTCCCGGGTCGGTTCTTCGGGGCAGGATACGGTCGGCGGCGCGATCAGGCGGCCTCGGGCGTCGGTGCCGAGCGCAGCTGGGTGACCAACTCCGGCAGCATCAGGTAGCTGCCGGCGAGGTAGGCCAGCGACCCGGCGAGGAACCCGGCCTTGACGATCAGCGCCCCGGCGTCCAGGTCGGCGTCGGGCAGCCCGGGGGTGCCCAGCCCGGGCAGCGAACCGGCGACGAACCCGACCGAGCCCACCACGAACGCCACCCCGATCCACCAGGAGACGTTGCGCAGATCCAGGCGCAGATACCCGTGGGCGGCCTCGATGAACTGCAGGGCCGAGGCCAGCAGGAACAGCACCGATCCGACCATGGTGGCCTGCCACAGGCCGAGGCGGGGCACCAGGTGCAGCAGGTGGCCCAGCGCCCCGGTGGTCTCGTAGTTGAACGTCACCGAGCCGATGAGGAACACCACCGGGATCACCACCTCCAGCCGGGTGAGCTCAGCCGGCGAGGTGAGAAACCAGCGGAACCGGCGGCGCTGCGCCGCCGAGCCGTTCAGCACGACGTCGGGATCGGTGTTGAGGGCCTCGAGCAGCAGCCCGTAGGTGGCCGCGGTGTACAGCAGCGCCCCGGTGAAATAGCAGCTCTCGGCGAACAGCGACATGCGCCACTGGCCGCCGAACAGCGCGGGGGTCAGCGATCCGGCCGCCCCGACGGCGAACAGCGCCGAACCGGCCAGGAACAGCACGGCCAGCCACCACGCCAGCCGGTGCGGCGCCCACCACCGCCGCGGCGCGGCGGGATCGGTGTCGCGCACCGCGCGGCGCGGGCCCGCGTGTTTGCGGTGCGGGCGGGCCCGCCACTCATACACCGACCCGTCGGGGCGCCGGTAACGCGCCCAGGACACGAACGGGGCGGGTCCGCCGCAGCCGATGCAGGTCCACTGCGGTGGGGTGCGCGCCCGGACGCGGTCGACGCGGTTCACCGGTGGGGGTTCTGCCAGGCCACGATCCGCTCGGCGAGTTCGGGACCGCAGTCCTCCTGCACGAAGTGGCCGCCGTTGAGGCGGGCGTGCGGCTGTCCGGCCGCACCGGGGATGTGCGCGATCAGGGGACGGTCGGCGCGCCCGAGGATCGGATCACGCGCCCCGAACAGTGCCAGGCAGGGTTTGTCCCAGCGCCCCAACACCTCCCAGGCGGCCCGGTTGGCCGGCACCGCCGGATCGTCCGGGTCGGTCGGCACCAGCCGCGGCATGGCGCGCGCCCCGGCCTGATAGCGGCGGTCGGGGAACGGGGCGTCGTAGCCGGCGCGCACCGCCGCCGACACCGGGTGCACGGTGCCGACTGTCACCAGCCGGCCGGTCGGCAGCACCGGGGTGTAGCGGGCGAACGCCCGCCACGCCCGAAACGCGAACGGCACCGGGCGCTCAGCGGTCGGCAAAAACCCGTTGGCCACCACGATGCGCGCCACCCGTTCGCCGTGCTCGGCGGCGATGCGCAGCCCGATCAGCGAGCCCCAGTCCTGCACCACCAGGGTGACGTCGCGCAGGTCGAGGTTCTCCATCCAGGCGGCCACCCACTGGACGTGGCGCAGGTAGCTGTGATCGTCGATGCGGGTGGGCTTGTCGGAGCGGCCGAACCCGATCAGGTCCGGGGCCAGCACCCGATACCCGGCCGCGGCCAGCGGCGGAATCATGGTGCGGTACAGGTAACTCCAGGTCGGCTCGCCGTGCAGCAGCACGATCGGGGCGCCGTCGGCCGGGCCCTCCTCGACGTAGTGCAGGCGCACCGGGGCGGTGTCGTCGGCGACGACGGTGAGGTAGTGCGGGGCGAACGGGTAGCCGGTCAGGTTCGCAAACCGAGACTCCGGGGTTCGCAGCACATCCATGGTCTCGTCCTTGATCGTCGGTCCTCGAACGCTGGTGGGATCAGCATCGACCCCAATCCGCGTCCCGGCAACCCCCGCGGGCCGGTTCAGATCAGATCGGTGCGGGTCAGCCAGCGCATCACCGGCCACCCGGCGAACACCGGGATCCAGCAGCTGACCACCCGATACAGCAGGGTGGCGGGCACCCCGAGCGCGGCGGGCACCCCGAACGCGGCCAGCGCGCCGATCACCGCGGCCTCCACCGCGCCGACCCCGCCGGGGGTGGGCGCGGCCGAGGCGAGGGTCTCGGCGACCATCGTCACCATCGCGACGGTGGCGAACCCGGTGGTCCCGCCGAAGGCGTGGATGCTCATCCACAGCACCACCGCCGAGCCCAGGGTGGTGCCGGCGTCGCCGAGCACGATCAGCGCCAGCCGTTTGGGTTGGCGGATCACCTCCACCAGCTCGGCGGTGACCTCCTGGAGTTTGGGGCGCACCGAGGTCGCCAGCCAGCGGCGCAGCCGCGGCACCAGCACACTGACGCCGATGAGCCCCAGCGCGGCCCCGGCGACCAGGTAGAGCACGGTGGGGTCGGGCACGAAGCTGGCCAGCTGCGTGGAGCTTCCGGCCGCGAAGACGATGACCACCAGCAGCGTCAGGTGCACCAGCACCTGCACCACCTGCTGCAACGTCACCGCGGCGGTGGCCCGCAGCGCCGGCAGCCCGCTTTTCTGCAGGAACCGGGTCGACAGTGCCAGCCCACCGAGCCCGGCCGGGGTGGTGGTCGCGGCGAAGGTGTTGCCGACCTGCATCAGCGTCAGGCGCCGCCAGCTGACCAGCCCGTCGGCGGCCGCCCACAGCGCGGTGGCCGCCGCGGCGAACGTGCCGGCCATCACGGCCAGCCCGCCCAAAGCCCACCACCAGTTGGCGTCGACGATCTGGGAGGCGAACGTGGGGGCGGCGCTGAGGAACGGGTAGGCGACGTAGACCAGGGCGACCAGAAGAACCAGCTGGATCAGCTGGCTGCGGGTGAACCGAGTGATCGTGGCCGGTTCGATCTGGTCGGCGCCGGTGTGTTGCATCACGGTGGCGCGGATCGCGGCGATCAGCGCCCCGGCGTCGGGCACCGAGCGACGGATCCGAGCCGGCACCGCGGATTTGGTGAGCCGGCGCGACGCGGTGAGCACCGCGTCGGCGCCGAACTCGTCGATCGCCGCGGTCACCGCCGACTCAGTGTCATAGATCTGGGAGGTCGTCACCAGCAGGTGGGCGATGTCGGATTCGCGCAGCGCGGGGTTGGCGCCGTATTCGGCGTTGGCGAACCCGCCGAAGAGCACCTGCAGTTCGCCGTCGTGGGTGACGGTGATGTTGTCGGCGCGCAGATCACCGTGGGTGATGCGATGGTCGTGCAGCCGGCGCAGCGACTCCCACACCCGGCGCACCGGGGTGGTGTCGGCGCACTCGCTGAGCGGGGTGCCGTGCACGGGCCGGTAGGCATACAGCGACCAGCCGCGATCCAGCGCGTCGGCGGCGACCGGGGCGGTGTTGGCCACCCCGACCGCCCCGATCGCGATCGACATCAAGGCGCGGTGCTCGACGATGCGGCGCATCGAGGCGTGCAGCGGGGCGGTCTCGGTGGGTTGCAGGCGCAGCTTGTGCCAGATCTGCTGCAGCACCCCGCCGCTGCGCTGATGCGGCCCGTAGAGCTCGAGGAGCACCGCGGTGCTCGCCGCGGGCTCGGGCCCGGTCTCCGGCGCGGTGGCGCTGGCCAACAACAGCAGCCCGTCGCGGCGCGCGGGGCGCAGCACCGTCAGCGCCGACACCGCGTAACCGCGCCCGGCCAGGGCGCGCACGGCGCTGGTCAGCGGCACCTCCAGCGCGGGGGTGCCGACGGCGAGGATCACCAGTGCGCCGACGAGGAACCCCACCGTCAGCCCGAGCACCGACCGGGGCGGCACCACCGCGTTGATCGCCAGGTGGACCGGCACGAACGCCAACAGCAGCGTCCACCACCAGCGTTGCCAGCGCACCGGCAGCCACGGCCCGGCCACGGTCAGCAGCGCGGCGAGCATCGCCACCCAGCGGGAGTCGTCGAGGAACTGCACCAGCACGCTGCCCGGCTCGTGCGGCAGATCCAGGTTCCAGTGCGGCGGGTGGATGCTGGTGCCGTGGATCGACATGATCAGCGCGGCGGCCAGCGCGGCGGCCAGCGCGGCCCCGAGCAGGCGACGGTGGCGGGCGATGAGCAGCGCGATGAGGATCACGAACGGCAGCACCATCAGCGCCACCCCGTAGGCCACGTGCACCACCCGGCCCTGGGTGGCCGACAGCGGGCCGAGCACCTGTGAGAGCGATCTCTCCAGCGCCACCCATTCGGGGCGGGTGATCAGCGAACTGGCGATCACCACAGCGAGCAGCCCCAGCGCGGCGGCCAGCCGCAGCAGATCACCGGTGCGCCGGGTCAGCGGCTGCAGCAGGTCGCCGGTGACCTCGATCTCGTCGCCGTCCACACGCATCGGCAGGTCAGAACGTGTCGGTGGCCGTCGGCTCCTTCACAGGGGGGCGGCCTGATAGCTGGTGGGGGACAGCATCGTCGCCGCCGTTGGCGCGGATCGGGCCCGGGCAGCACACGACATCCGGGGACCAGGCCATACCTGCACGTTACCGGGTCGCCCGGGGGCGGTTTCGGTCCGCTCCGGGGGTGCCCCGGTAGCCTCGGACGCGGCCTCGGGCGGGGCCGGCGCGGGATCGTCGCAGGATCGGAGGTGAGCGGTGGACCGGGTGCTCGGTCTGGTGGTCGCCGCGGCGGAGCTGCGCTGGGTGCTCGTCGACGGGGCCAGCGGCGCCGGTGCCGCGGTCGACCGCGGGGTGCTGGCGATCGACGAGGCCGCCGGGTTCGACCCCGATCCGCTGATCGCGGCCCTGGCCGAAGAGCACCGTCTGCACGCGGTGGGGCTGAGCTGGTGTGCGGGTGCCGAGTCGGCGGCGATGGCGGTGCACGCGGCGTGCAAATCCCACGGGCTCGGACCCCGCGCGGTGGCGATCACCCAGACCGAGGCGCTCAAGGTGCTCGCCGCCGGCATCGCCGAGCGGGCCGGTTGCCCGTTCGTGGTGGTCTGCGACATCGAGCCCGACGCCACCGCGGTGGCCACCGTCGGCTCGCAGCGCCTGGCGGTCGAGCGCGTCGAGCGCCCCGACTCGCCGGGGCTGATCGGCGAGGTCGCCGCCCGGGTCGCCGCGGTGCGCCCGCGCCCCGATGCGATCTTCGTGCTCGGCTCCGGTGACGTCGACGAGGTGGTCGCGGCGGTGGGCCAGACCGCGACCCAGCCGGTGATCACCGCCAGCGAGGCGGCGTTCGCCCTGCCCCGCGGGGTGGCGCTGGCCGCGGCGCGCGCCGTTTCCGCCGCGCCACCGGCCACGGCGACACCGCGGCGCAAAGCGGTGCGCCCGGCGCTGATCGCCGCGCTCGCCGCCGGTGTGGTCGCCGTCGCCGGGGTGTCGATCGGGATGTCCACCGGCGGGTCCGCGCCGGCTGCGCCGCCGGAGCGCACCGGCAGCGCCGCCGAGCCCCCGGAGCACTCCGCACCGGCCCCGCCGCGGGGGCCACCGGCACCGGACGCCCCGCCCAGCCCGCAGGAGCCGGCGGTCGTCGAGCCGGCACCGGCCGCGCCGCCGGTCCTCGACGAGCCGGCTTCTGAGCCTGAGCCTGCGCCGGTGGCCGAACCGGCGGGTGAGCCGGCCTATGTGGCCCCGGCGGCTCCGGCGGGCCCGCCCCCGGCGCCGCCGCGGCTGCGGGATCGGGTGTTCGATAAGTTCCCGTCGCTCAACCGATTCCGCTGAACGGCGGTCACCACCCGGTGTCGGCACCCCGAATCCCCCGGCGGCGCAGCTTCTTCGGTCATCCCAGGATGCTGGCGAACCTGTTCGGACTGGAGCTGTGGGAACGGTTCTCGTTCTACGGGATGCAGGGCATCGTCTTGTACTACATGTACTACTCCGTCGACCGCGGCGGGCTGGGCATCGACACCACGGTGGCCACCGGGATCGTCGGCGCCTACGGCGGCGGGGTGTATCTGGCGACCATCGTCGGCGCATGGCTGGCCGATCGGGTATTCGGTTGCGAGCGGGTGCTGTTCGGCTCCGCGGTGACGGTGATGGCCGGGCACATCGTGTTGGCGCTGGTGCCGGGGGCCGCCGGGCTGGCCGGTGGGCTGGTGTTGATCGCGGTGGGCAGCGGCGGGGTGAAAGCCAATGCCACCGCATTGGTCGGCTCGCTGTACGCACTCGACGACCCGCGCCGCGATGCCGGGTTTCTGCTGTTCTATCTCGGGGTCAACATCGGGGCGCTGCTCGGCCCGCTGCTGACCGGGCTGTTGCAGACCCGCCTGGGTTTTCACGTCGGGTTCGGTGCGGCCGCACTCGGCATGGCCGCCGGATTGACCCAGTATGCGCTGTCCCGCCGTGGGCTACCGGACTCCGCACACGAGGTGGTCAACCCGCTCGCGTGGCAGTGGCGTCGCCGGGTGGTGATGGCGGTGATCGGGCTGGGCGTGGTGATCGCCGCGCTGGTGGGTGACGGGGTGATCACCGCGGCGAACCTGGCGACGGTGATGGCCGGGGCCGCCGCGCTGGCCGCGCTCGGCTACCTGGTCGTCATCCTGTCCAGCCGGCGCCTGGATGCGGTGGAGCGGCGCCGGGTTCTCGGGTTCTTGCCGCTGTTCGCCGCCAGCGTGGTGTTCTGGGCGCTGTTTCAACAACAGTTCACGGTGTTGGCGCTCTACGCCGACCAGCGGGTGAACCGGGTGATTCTCGGCTGGCAGATCCCGCCGAGCTGGGTGCTGGCGATCAACCCGGTGTTCATCGTGGCGCTGTCCGGGGTGTTCGCGGCGCTGTGGACGAAACTCGGGCGACGCCAGCCGGGCACCCCGGTCAAGTTCGCCCTCGGTTTGGCGATCATGGGGGTGGCGTTCTGGGGGTTCGTGCCGCTGGCCGGGCGCGCCGGTGCGTCTTTGGTGGCGGTCGGCGGGATCGTGTTGTTGTTCACCGTCGCCGAGCTGTTGGTCTCCCCGATCGGGCTGTCGGTGACCACCAAGCTGGCGCCGAAGGCGTTTCACACCCAGATGGTGGCGCTGTTCTTCCTGTCGGTGTCGCTGGGCACCACCGCGGCCGGCATGCTCGCCGGCCACTACGACCCGGCCCACGAGGTTCCCTACTTCGGGGTCATCGGGGGCGTGGCGGTGGCGGCCGGGCTGGCGTTGGCGGTGGCCGCGCCGGCGGTGCGGCGGTTGACGGCCGGGGTGCGCTAGCTCGTTGCGCTAGCCGCGGCCGAAGTAGAGCTCCTGGGTGGCGGTGCACACCAGCTGGCCGGAGCGGTTGTACATGGTGGCGTTGACCAGGCCGCGCCCGCCGGTCCCGCTGGGGGAAACCTGGTCGGAGAGCACCCAATCGGACAGGTCCACCGGGCGTTGAAACCACAGCGCGTGGTCGATGAGCGCGTTGAACGTGCTGGCCGGGGTGGCCCGGCGCATCACCAGCGCCGTCTCGACCATGGTGACCCCGCTCAGGTAGGTCAAAAGACTGGTGTGCAACCGCGGGTCGTCGGGGACCGTGCCGTCGGGTCGCCACCACAGCCGCTGCCGCGGTGACGCCTCGGGCAGCTCGACGGCCAACCGGGACGGCGGGTCGATGTAGCGCAGCGCGAACGGGCGGGGGTGCACCCAGTGGCCGTCGAGCTCGTCGGCGTAGTCGGCCAGCTGCGCCTGCATCGGGGGCAGGGTCTCCGGGGCGGGGACCTCGGGGCACTGCCGGTGGTAGTCGGGGGCATCGATCTCGGTGCTGAACGAGGCGAGGGTCTCCAGCAGGATCTTCTCGTCCTGGTGGGCGGTGACCTGCCGGGTGGCCAACGTGCCGCCGTCGCGGATCGCGGTGACGCGCAACTCCACCGGGCGGCTGGCGTCTCCGGGGCGCACGTAATAGGTGTGCACGCTGTGCGCGGTGCGTCCCGGTGCGGTGAGGGCCGCGGCCATCACCGCCTGGCCGCCGATGTGCCCGCCGACGATGTGGTGCGCCGGGTTGTCCAACTGGGTGGCGCGGAAGCGGTGCTCATCGAGTCGCTCCACCTGCAGGGTCTCGATGATCTCGGCGATGGCCGGATAGTAATGCGACACGGATGCCATGATGCCGCAGCGTCGGCGGGACTCCTCGGGGGTGGTCCCTGGTGTGCCCGCCTCGACCACAGAATCCGCGACTGTCCGTCGCCTGCGCTATCATCAGAGGTGCTTCACGAGATGTCGTCGCCAAGCTCCGACTGGACGACACGCCAACCCCACGCTCGTGGGTGGCTCGGATGACGAAGCGGTCGCCGCCGACCGGTGTGCGACAAGAGCGCCTCTTCACCGGAGGCCCGGACATTCTGGAGTGCTCCTATGTCGTCTCCCCGCGGGTCCTATGCACCCGGCCATCACATGCACTGGATTCACGGCTACAACCCCGTTGAACCCGACCAGCCGGTCATCAAGGTCAAGGTGACCGCCGTCCACGACGACGGCAGGATCGACATCGCCGGACAGGATCTGACCCTCACGGTGTGGCATCACGACGCGCAGGTGATGGCCGCGGCGCAACGTTTCGGCGGGTACGCGGAGTGGTTGCCGAAATGACATGTGCTCTAAATGGTTTCGATTGTCCAGTTCAATGTGGCCACGTCAGGACGTATCGAGGCGTGCCGCCCACCGCTGCGTCGGCGCCCCGGCGAGACCACCCGGCAACTGCTGGAACGGGCGAAGCGTGACCATCACGGCATCACGATGCCGGTCCACCGGCTGAGCGAGCTGGACGCGCCACCTCAGCACACCGATCCGCACCCAGGAAAGGGGGCACCGTGAGCGCTAAATTCATGAGGTACTGGGAGTTCGACGACCAACGCGACACCGAGATCACCTGCCCGCGCTGCGGCTGGACCGGGCCGCAGATGCCCTATCTGGACATGCACGCCGACCTGTTCGATCTGTGCTGCCCGAAATGTTGCTGCATGATCCTGATCGTCTTGTTCCCGACGATCGCCGAGACCCGCGAGGCTGCGGCGGCGGGCAACCCGCGGGCCATCAAGGAGCTGCCCCGAGCCGAGGAACAGATGACTCACCGGCGGCAGATGTACGAATCGCTGCTTCGGGACGGGGAGCAACTGCCCGACCTCGACGGGGAGCAGCTGGCTCTGGACTGGGATGAGGTGAGCGTCGACGGTGAGCGCTGGACGGTGGTGCGCCACGGCGATCGCGAGCTCTTCCGCGAGCGGACATTCTGGGAGGGCATCGGCCGGTTCAAGGAGGTGGCGGCGATCCTTCGGGCCCGCTACGGCAGACGGCTGGTTGAACTGCGGCCGACCGCGGCGAGTTGGGCCTATCTGCGCGGTGACAAATACCGGGTCGATGAGCAGGTAGCGGAGATCAACGCGGCGCTGCGGGAAGGGCGCTGAGAACGATGGATTCGGTGGCGCAGAAATGTCAGAGGCCGTCGATACCGTAGGGGCAGCTTCATGAGTCGCCGTCGACAAGCTCCGACTGGGCGGCGCGCCAACCCCACGCTCGTGGGTGGCTCGGATGACGAAGCGACCGGTGCCGACCGGCACCGGTAAGAGCGCCTCCGGGTGGGGGCCTGACGACATCGGGAGGCTAGCGATGACATCACTGGTGGGGCCGTCGGCGACGAACACCGCGGTGCTGCTGCTCGGGGACACCGACACCACCGCACACCGCGAGGATCTGACCGCGACTGCCCAGCGGCGTGGCTTCGTGGTCGCCGACATCTACGCGTTTGACCTTTGGGAACCCGGCCGCACCGCCGATCTGACCGAGATCGCCGCGGTGGTGGCCGCGCTGGCGAGGGCCATCGCCGATCACCTGGACATCTGGGTGCCGTTTCTGAGCCCGGATTTGGGTCGCGAGCAGCACTCACGGCGGATCAGCCTGGTGCTGCAGCGTCATGGGCTCAACCTGCGCACGGGGCGCAAGCTGTGGGCGCTTCCCGCCGAGAGCGGGGTCAACGAGATCGACTGGGCGCTGCGCTCCGAGGTGCGCGCCGTCGACGCGTTGGACAACGCCGCCCTGGCGGCCGCCGGGGTGAAGAAGCTGAGTGCGGAGATCGAACGGACGCTGGTGGCCGCGGCGCGCACGGTCGGGCCGAAGCGCACGTCGGTCGCCGGCGGTGATCACCGCAGGCAGGAGAGCGCGGGACCGCCGGTGTTGCCGCCGGCCCACGTGCCGTGGCGCTACCGCAAACCCCTGGTGATCGGCTATGTGCGGTGGCTGGTGGACGGCTGCGGGGTCTCGCAGGCGGCCACCGCCCGGGTGCTGAACTCCTCCGGGCAGCGCACCGCGAGCGGCAGGGTGTGGCGGTCGGGCAGTGTGGGGGCGTTGCTGCGGGGGTGAGGGGTTTCAGCGGTGGGTGTCGAGGGTCGCCGACATCGACCCGGCGAGCCGGCTCGGCCATTCGCCGGGTGAATCGGAGTCACCGATATTTCACACCCCGAGGAAAATTGTCGGTGCGTACATTTACACTGCTTTCTAACCGCACAGGAAATGCTCAGTTCGTAGGAGTGCGTTGACCGAGTCTGACTTCCACTCGACCGTGGGCACTGCCCTGACCTGCCTCAAACGGCTGCGGGCGATGACCGAGCGGCTCGGTAATTCCGCTCCAGCTGCCGAGGGACCCGTTCGTGTCGCGTAGTCGCTCGCGGTGTTTGCGCACAGGCAGGAGGAGGCGTCGGTGACATCCCAGGCTTCATCGGTGCCGGAAGTTTCGCCTTCGTTCGGCTATCACCCGGACCCGGAGCAGCCCAACGTCGCATTTGACCGCGGTGAATTCCCGCGGGCGCTCGTTCTCGACGGTCCGGTCCGCGAGCTCGCCTCCTTCGCCGGCGAGTGCCGGGTTCTGGGCCAGCCCGAGATCGAGCTGCCCGAGGGGATCTATTGGTTTCAGAGCATCGACGGCGGCGCGTTGGTGATGCAGGTCGCTCACGGCGCACTGCCGGGGGACGCGACGGTCACTGCGGTCGACCAGCTCACCGAGCACCACCCGCTGATGGCAGCGTACGGGTGGGCCGAGAAGCTTTGGCTCGACGCCCATGTGGTCCCGCCACCTCGATTCGCGATCAACGAGGCGGCGGTGACCCACCCGGGTGATGCCGATATCGTGATCCGCGATCGGGTGTTTCTCGGCGGTCGATCGGGGCAGTGGTCCTACACGGTGATCGTCGAGGGCCACCAGCAGAGCGTGATCGAATCATCGCTGAAGGCCCGCCCCGAGCTCGACGACCCGCGGGCGTGGGTCACCCGGGAGCCGACGCCGGCGCGCCGCTTCGGCGCCACATTGACGCGGGCGAAGTTGCAGAGCAAATTCGCCAACACCCTGTTTTCGTTCCGCGCCACCCGCACCACATTCCGGCCCTATCAGTTCAAGCCGGTGCTCAAGCTGCTGCAAACCGGCAAAGCCCGGATCCTGATCGCCGACGAGGTCGGTCTCGGTAAGACTATCGAAGCCGGCCTGATCTGGACCGAACTGGAGGCACGAAGGGAAGCCGACAAGGTATTGATCGTCTGTCCGGCAGGCCTGGTCGGCAAGTGGAAGGAGGAGATGGACGACCGCTTCGAGTTCGACCTGACCGAACTCGACAGCAGTACGCTGCGCACCTTTTTGGAAAAGCACCGCCAGAACCGTCTTCCGCGCCGACAGGCTTACATCGGCAGCATCGAGCGGCTGCGCACGTGGGCCGGCATGGAGGAGTTGGACGAGCTGCCCCCGGAGTTCGATCTGGTCATCGTCGATGAAGCACACTCCATGCGTAACCAGGACACCAAGAGCTACGCGCTGGGCACACGACTCACCGACTGGGCCGACAACCTGGTTTTCCTCACCGCGACTCCGATCAACCTGCGCCAAGAAGACCTGCTCAACCTCCTGGAACTGCTGGCCCCCGGCGACTACGGCGATATCCGTGATCTCGAAATGCGGTTGGAGCCCAACCGCATCACCAATGCGGTCGCGGCGCGCCTGGTCGAGAAGGGCGTCGACGGCCGCGAGCTGTGTAGCAAGCTCGAAGAACTCCGAACGACGGCACTCGGCGCGCCGTTGATGCAGCGACCCGATTTCGGCTTCCTGGCAGAGATCCTGGACAAAGAACGTTTGACTCCGCGCGATGTCGTCGACGCCAAACGCTATCTTGCCGACCTCAACACGTTGTCCACGGTGATAACCCGAACCAAGAAAATCGACGTCGACGATCGCAAATCCAAGCGGACGCTGCACCGTTACGAGGTCACGTGGACTCCGGCCGAAACCGAGTTCTACACCGAGTATCTGGAGTGGTGCAAGGACCGTGCAGCCGCGATGGGAAGGCCGCTGCATTTCGCGATGCAGATGCCGCTGCGCCTTGCCAGCGCCTGCCTACCGATGGCGCGACGCGCTGTACTCGACCCGCAGTCCTTCGGAGCCATTACCGATGCCGACTCCGATGCCCCGGCCGTCCGCGTGGAACCTCATGCCGGGTTGGTCGCCGCGGCGCGCCGCCTCCCTGAGGACGTCGACACCAAGTTCGATCACCTCCGCCAAGTGCTGCGCACGTTGCAGCAGCAGGGCCGCCGCGCATTGGTATTCACCCACTCGCGGCCGACGCTGGCCTACCTGATCGGTCGGCTCCAAGCCGAATTCCGGATAGCCGTCATGCACGGTGGTGTCAACCGGGAGAAACGTCGCCGCATCATGGCCGACTTCCGGGACGGAAGCTACGATTTCGTCCTAGCCAACCGGGTTGCCAGCGAGGGGCTCGACTTCGAATTCTGCTCGGCGGTCGTCAACTACGACCTGCCGTGGAACCCGATGGAAATTGAACAGCGGATCGGTCGCATCGACCGAATCGGTCAGCTCGAAGAAACCATGCTGGTGGTGAACTTCGTCAACGACGCCACCATCGACGAACGCATCTTGTCTCGGCTCCTGGAGCGGATCGGGATCTTCGAATCCTCCATCGGGGCCCTTGAGCCGATCATCGCCGCCAACGCCCCCAAAGTGTTGGAGGCGGGATTCGATTTCACTCTGACGCCGGAGCAGCGTGCGCAAAAGATTCACGAAGTCGAGACCGCCATCGAGGAGCAGCGTGCCGGTCTGCAGGACGTCTCCGACGCCTCCAGTGCCCTGCTGGTCAGCAACGACGTCGATGTCGCCGGCCTGGAAGACGAGCTTATTCGCACCGGTCGCTACATCGGACAGCACGAGCTTGCACAGCTGCTCGATGACTGGGCACGCGTGGACGGTGCGTCGGGCATCCGGCTCGCGGACGACAACCGGACGGCCGAACTGTACGGCAACCCGGTCATGGCCGGCCGCGTCGACGAACTGGCCAAAACTGCGCAACGCACCCGCGCCGAGACCAGTGACCTGTCCACGCAGCTTCGCAGCGAGATCCCGATATCGCTGGTCCTCGACCAGGAGCTGGCCCGCACCGGTGGCGGAAAACTCCTCACTGCCACGAGCCCACTGGCGATGGCGGCGGCAGCGGTTCCCGGGCATCGGCAGGCCCGGTTCGCGTCGCTGAGGCTGTCGACCGCAACCGAGAATGTCAGTCCCGGTATCTACGTTGTGGTCATGGCTAAAGCGGTTTCGGCATCGCCTGGCGGAGATGAAATTTGGGGTGCTGCGGTCACCGAGTCCGGCCGGGACGCGGGGGAAGGGCCGGGCAATGCGCTACTGGCGGCCCTCGCCGAAGGAAGGCTCGCCGATGCTCCACTTCCGAACATTGACCGGCTGGAGAGGCTCGCAGAGCGGGCCCACAACCAACTACATCGTCGGCATCTGGAGGAACAGGAACGGCGACGTCACGAATTCGAAGGGCTCCGGGAATCCCGGGCGATCTCCCTGGAGCAGCAGCACAGTCGCAAAATGGCGGCGATCGAAAACCGCCTCGCGACCGCGCGGCACCGAAAGCGCGGTGATCGAGTAATAGCGCTGTTCGAAAGTCAGCGTCGACGGGCGCAGGAGCGCTACAGCTCGCTGTGCGCGGATCTACGAAGTGAAGTTCAGCCCGAGATTCGTTTGGAACCCCTCGCGGCATGTGTGATCGAGATTGTGGCGTAGTGGAGGGATCGATGAGTACGACGGCGCACAAGGATCTTGAGCTCGAGGACGAGCGGACCGCGGAGAAGCAATACGCTAACGCGATGCAGGAGAAGACGAAGCGCTCTTCGGCCTATCAAGGACCCCGCAACAGCTTGTGGACCGGCACCGGGGTGCCGACGCGACGGGAGGTGAAGAGCGGGGAGTTGGCGGGCCGGGTCGCCCTGGTCGGTCCGGACGAATGGGTGCTGGAGGGCCAGTCCGATTTTTACATCGGCGAGCACCACGCGGAACTCGACGGCACCCAGGTCTTCAGTTGGACCGCACCGATCGCCTGTACGTTTTTCCGCGGCAAGGACCACCACAAACTGTGCGACGACGTCGCCGTCATCCGCACCTTTGTCCACCGCAACGGCAAACTCGTCGATCTCTCCGACGAGGTGGTGCGCTCGGATGCTCCAGACCGACCGTTCGCCAAGCGCGGGTTGACGATCCCCGCGCCGCCGAGCATGCCGAAGCCTCCGGTGCGCGATGTGCCGAAGCCGGCGGCGCCGGCAGCGGACGCACCGGCTGACGAGGTGCACGACCACGACCATGCGCCGTCGGGCATCCGTGCGGAGGAGGCGCTGCGCGCCCAGTTGCAGGCGCCTCGCACTAAGGGCCTGAGTTCTGTTCTCGCGACGTTGCAACCGGATCAATACGATTTGGTGACCGTCGCGGCACAGGACAGCATGATCATCGAGGGCAAACCCGGAACCGGGAAGACGATCATCGCAGCGCATCGGGCCGCCTACCTGGTCAACGAGGACACTCCGGCCGAGAAGAAACTCGACGGCAACCTCTTGCTGATCGGACCGACTCCGGGCTATTCCAAGCATGTGATCGACGTGATCAACCGTCTCGCACCCGGCTCGAACCAGATTCGGGTGTTGTCCTTGCCCGAGCTGTGGCAGCACATCCTCGGTCTGGACTTCCAGCCGGTAGGCGATATCTCCAGCACCTCGCGCGACGTGGACTGGAAACTGGTGCGGTTCCTTCGCACCGCCATCCGGCGGGTCCGGACGTCTAGTGGTGGGGCGGCGTTGTCCCCGGAGCAGGTGTATGAGTACATGCGCACGAACAGTGAAGCCGTCGCCCGTGATCCGGAATGGAGCGAATACCTCAGCGGCCTACCCGAGTACAAACACGCCCTGATGATGCGGGCGCACTCTCCGCTGCTCGCCTATATCCAGTGGGAAGTGAGTCCGCCGGCTGATCTGGCTGGCATCACCCACATCGTCATCGATGAAGCGCAGGATGTGACGCCGCTCGGGTGGTTGCTCCTGGATGAGATCAACGTGGCTGACACCTGGACGGTGCTCGGCGACCTCAACCAGCGCCGATCCAACCACACCCCCACGAATTGGCCCGAGATCCTCGACCTGATCGCGATCGCCGAGGACACCCCGGTTCGGCAACTGGCGATGGGTTACCGCTCCACCCGGCCGATCCTGGAGTTCGCGACAAGACTGCTCCCGGCAGGTGAGCGGGCGATCACGGCGTTCCAGCAGGACGGATCCGTGCCGACGGTCGTGAAGGTCCGACTGGCGGAGCTCGGTGACGCGACCGTCGACCAGGTCGAGCGCTTGTTGAACGCCTACCCGCTGGGGACAGTCGCAGTCATCGGACCCGACACGGGTGTGGCTAGAAGGACACTACGTGCCCGCGGCTGGGTCGGCTCTATGCACGACTCAAGCCCCTGGGAACGCGACGGCAGAGAGGTGACCGTCCTCGACCCCGACTCGGCGCGGGGTATTGAGTTCGACGCGGTGGTTGTGGTCGAGCCGGCGGCGTTCCGGCAGAACCGTGGGCATCAAGGGCCGTTGTATACGGCGTTGACGCGGGCGAACCGGGAGCTGGTGGTAGTGCATAGTAGGGCGCTGCCGACTGCTCTTGGACGCAAGCATGCGGCGTTGTCGCGTTAACACTGGCGGTGGTGCATTTTTGAGCAGTTTAGGGAGGCACTACAAGGTAGGGCATTGGCGCTAACGGCAACGGGAGTCACGTCCCGTAATCGCACCTGAATGGGATGAGACAGCCACGCACTATGCTTGTGAACCATCATAATTCCCCACCAAGACGGCGCGCAGAGTGGCCATGGCGGCTTGGCATGTAAACACCAACCTAATGGTTTTTTGATCGTTCCCCCCGCCCGGTTTCGCGCTGGGCCGACGCGCGACTGATTTCTGGGAACGCGTAATCTTTAGTCGAAGATCCTGAACATCTACATTAGAACCAAGGTGGATTGGGAACACTAAGTCAAGACGACGGTCCTGCAGCGGCAGCTTACGGGCGACACTCGAATCGACTGTGATATCCAAGATCTTTGCGTCGAGCATCGCCAAGCGGGCTAACAACAGTTCGAGACCAGGATGATAGTCAGCGTTTACAGACCTCCAACTGCTTCGCGCACCAGCCTTGTGGTAATAGGTGATGCTGAAGATAGGTTCACAGCTCAAGTCGAAAGTCGCTTCCAGCTGCCTCCCATCGGTCGCGACGGGATGCAGATCTCTGTGCACAGTCAATTTATAAACTTCCTCCATATGTGGACGGTCTCAGCAATCTGGGGCTAACGCAAACACTATAACCATGCTGACTTGCTCGATAAGCATAGGCGTCTACCAACGGTTATGGATTGACATCAGAATATAGGCGGCTAGATATACAACCGATCGAAAAATTAACTTTGTGTCTCGGACGCAAAGTTAATTTTTATGAGGTGGCGGATGGACATGTCAGTAATGTGGTCAAGCATGGTGACGAGTTGATCGTCGCTGATTGCATCCAAGGAAATATGTGATTTCGTAGCTCTGAGGCGGCGTGCCAGTTGGCGCATCAGCTCCGAACGTGGCACCGGCAGGCCGGACCTTTCCGCACGCCAGAGTGCTTCTTGGAGGGCTCGAGCTGTTCTGCGGTTGCCTCCCAGCGAGGGGCGTTCCATAATCTGAACCGATTCGTCCTCGCCCAGAGGCGCGCAACTATCGGGAGCATAATCTAGGTGTGGTCCAAGTGCCCAAGCACGCCACCAAAGTCGGCGTAAGACATTCCGGCGGCGGCCAAGCATTCGGTCGTCGGGCTTACGCGGAAATCGCCAAGGCCCGATTTCAGGTACGAGGATCACCGTTATAAATGACCAGACCCCCTCTTCTGCGGCGTCGGCAGGCACAATGTCCATGAGCTGGTACAAGGCCGTTCCGCACGGTCGGTCGAAGGCTTGGGTCGACCCTGCTATTTCGTTGGGGTAGCCTGCCTGTTTGGCGACGTTTCGTATAGCCGTCTGAACGTCACACAGCCTGTCGATCGGAACCGGATGGCCGCCGGTGGCGGAAGGCGCAGCTTCGGAATTCTGCAGATCCGCCATATCGTACAATTCTGAGAGCGACGCTTCTGCTCTTTCCGTCAAAAGTTTCTCCGCGGCTGCCCGGGGCAGCCGCGGGTAGAGAAAGTGACCGTCGATCACGTCAAAAGCCTGCAATGGTGCTGGAGGTGCAGTTCGATACGTGACGGATCCTGTTCGAACCAGCGCCGTAGGGTGCTAATGCTCTGCGTGGGCCAAATGGACGCGACGAGGTTCCGTAGAACACCGGCTACGGTCAAGGCCTCCGGGTCAACATCGATGAAGGTGATCTCCTCATTTCTCAGTGCAAGGCGGACCATTTGACGCGTGAGGTCCCAGTTTAACGTCCTTAGGAGCTGTTTGGTCCCATCGTCCTTTTCTCCCCGTAATAATTTAGCGATCGCTGGATGACCCGAATTCAATGTCAAGCGCGCAGCAGACATGAAAGATGCGTCGAGATCACCCAATTCGATGTGCAGTTCCCAACCTGCTCGCGCATCCCGACCTGCCTGCGCGAAGTCGACCGTGTCCGTAGGAAACTGAGCGCCGGCGCCCTCTAGGTCGGTCCAGTGGGTTTCCCGCCATAGAATGCTGCCGGGATGTTGAGGAGCGAGAACGCTCGCTGGTTTCGGATGCGTCAGAACCAGCAAGGTTTCGAGTGTGAGCCGTCCGCCCAACTGTCGTCCCTCCAGCTTGATCTCGACCGCGAGATCAAAGGTTTCGTTCAGTGGGACGTTAAGTCTTGCCGCTACAAGCTCAGTGCTGGTGTGACTCGAGCGAGCCATCACGAGAACGGCGAGGCCGCTCTCCCAGTCAAGCTGGCATGTCTCAGTTACAGTTCGTCTGTCGACCGACACAGGGGCTGCAAGCGCAAGTACGGTCTGGTAGTCCCAATGCGGGATCTCACTTGGTAGATCGATGTCACCGTCGACAGTATTGAGAGACCACCCTCCGTGGCTAATAGCTGCTTCGGGCGGCGTGAGGAATGGGACGACGGGTACTCGCATCAGATCGCTTCCGAATCCACTTCAAAAAGTACTGTCGTTTCTGGCCCACGCTTCACGATCAGATCGACTTCCAGTGGCTCATCATGATTGACGCTCAACACATCGTTTAACCCACTCACGTGATGCGTGGTGTCATTGAAGCGTGCTTCGATCAATGACAGCGCTGAGTCCAATTCCCGATCGGCATCTTTGCCGTCTAGGGCAGCCGCGACTTGCACATGCAGCCGTGTCCCAGCTGAACGCGGAGTCGGGAAGATTCTGAGGCGGGCGAGCGTCCCCAGATCATCGCCGACGAGGATCGGGGCAGTGTAGACGACGTCAACCCGCGGCTTGCCGCGGCCAGGCCGCGACCGAGTAGGTTCGCGTTGGTTACGTCCCCCCAGTCCTTTGGCCTCAATTGACCTGACTAGGTGCGCGAGTTCATGGGCGACCAACGCCGTGCTCGATGCTTCTTGATCGGTGTGCCGCTTGCGCTGGCCCCATCTGTTATCAAGAGCATTTCGAATTTCTCGCAACCCAACGTTGACGATTGTGCGTCCATGGCTTTTCGGTAGGAGTGAAGGATCCCACGAGTCGTGTGCTGGTGGCTCTGCGGCCGCAAAATGCTCATCGTGCTCATCCCTTGAACGAAATACACCAGCCCACTCGACCCCACCTTCAGGAGGGGCTGGGCCTTCGAGGTAATCGATAACAAGTTCTGGGGTGCGTAGAAGTGCAACGTGGTGACAATCACCAGTGATCATGGCCGCGGGGCCTGGCGTATCACCACTCGCGGGGTCAGAGCCGTCATCAACTACTGCTCGTTCCCGTTGTACCAGTGGGACTGTCACTAGTTCTCCGACAACAGTTTTCGGACGTTGACAATTGATCGTGTCGATACGCAAGCCAACAGGAGATCCTCTGCCGACTCCGTCATCGAGAACTGCCTGGAACGCCTGGGTAAAACCATGTAGGGGAGGACGATCCTGTGGGCGTGGTACCGGTATGGTTTCGCCGTTCCATGAGATATCTATCTCCATCGGGCGTTTACCTTGGCGTTTCATCAGCTTGGGCCAGAGGTGCCAAGTCACGGACTCGGCAATAAACCGCATAGCCTGCTCGGGAGTTCGTCCCGCGAAATCCGGAGCGATGATGAGGAGGTTAGTTCCTGTCTCGCGCGGTTCGAAGGCCGGCATCCCGATGAGTTCTGCGAGTTGGTCGGCAGCTCGCCCCGTGACGGGTTTCGGCGCGCCATCGTCCGCCACACCCCACCAGTGGCGACCGGTATACAACCTGCGCCGTCGTGTGAACTCCTCGCCAATAGCACAGCCGATTAGTCGTGTCTGTAGTTTACCGCGATGTACCGTTCTTGAATGTATTACCACGGCATTTGCAGCAGAAACGATGTATGAGATTGTTTTGCCGAAGCCGTACGTTCCCCCGGTATGGCCTTGGGTATTTGCCTTTCCCACATTCAGCACAAAGTCGACCCAATCGTAAGTATTGTCTGGGTCGGCCTCGTCGGCTTGAAGTGGCCCGCTTAACCCCTTCGTGTTTCGATCCGAGATATAGAGACCGAGGAGTTCGGGTCTGGTGAGTTCCCGCTGGAGATACGTACCCGTCGCGTTATGCGCGTCAACGAAGATCTCGGCGCGCAGCGCTTCCTGTTCAGCCTTAGTTTGGATCCAGCCTTGGATGGCGAATCCAACCGTCTCGTCGTCATCCTGCCGCGCATCCCAACTGTTCTGAGCGGTCTCGCGGACCAAGACGGTGAGCGGGTCTAAGCTTGGTCGACCAAGCAGCTTGTAGAAACCCGCCGCCGCTAAACCTCCGGCACGCGGGAATGACTCAGGAATCCATTCCATGTGTAGCATCCACTGCCATCTCTCGAAGTGTTAAATCTGCTTCCGCTGGGCTTAGCGGTAGCGGCGGTTCGTTAGTTAGGTCAATCGAATATGAAAATCTAAGAGTACCAGGAGGGATATTGCTTCCGACGAACGAATCGCGGGTAATTCTCGGAAAATGAGACTGCATGACATCATAACAACGTGTCTCGATACAGCGGTAACGTCGTTCGAGATAAGGGGCGAGGTCGTCCAGAAAGACGCCGTTCTCCGCTAACCCGGAGGCAAGGTCGTTAGTTGAAGCACCCAAGGCAAGGATGCGCGCGTTCACGTCGGCGATATTGAACCCTCCTGGGTCGCGTTCAAACCGATAGTGTACAAGGTAAATTCTCGAGTTTGGTGGCGGCTGGAGCTGATCGATACCCGAAACACCTATTATGCGTCCATCTCGAGTTAATGTCGCTTTCACCTCTAGCGCGATGTGCAATGTTCTAAAGTCTTGTGCTTCACCAAAAGGACCGCGCCAATAGCTAAGGCGGGCAGGCGCACCTTGGTTTAAAAATCTTTCTATGGTGAGCAGTTCGCCTAGAAGGCCGATGAGGCGCTCCTCGCTAATTATTCCGCGTTGAATGGTGTCGGAAAAGAGCGCCTTCCATCGCTCAAACAGTTCCCCGGCAGCGCGTGCCGGAGAATCTGCGTTGCAGACAGAGCCGACGAGCTCACGGCTGAACTGTGTAAAAATGGTATGGAGCTCTGCGGAAAGACACAATACTGCTAAATAATGAGTACCGGCGTGTTGTACTCGTATCACATGTACAGCCCGACCCCGGGTATCGACGCGAGCCGCTTCTCCGGGCAAAAGAGGGATTAATAGATAACGCCGGCCGTCGCCGTCGACCCCGGCAAGAAGTTCGCCAGCCGCGACTTCGTAGCCGACGGGTACGGCATCGATGCCGGTTCTCGGTGGTTTTGACTCAAGTACT